>CALMZP010000128.1 GCA_937870635.1 uncultured Acidobacteriota bacterium
TGCCTCACCCGCCGCGAGTGAAGGTGAAGTCTGCAACTGCCAAGACGGGGCCGGTTTCGAGTATGGTGTCGAATATACGCTGCACGAACCCGAAGCCAACGCCCCTGGCAATGTCGGCTGGCTGCGTTGGGAAGGGGACAATCCCAGCGCCACGGACTTGGCCTATAACATCAACTATCCTGAAGAGAGTCCGGTGTTATACATCGGTGATTGGGTCGAAGGCTCCACCGGTGTCAAAAATTCCACCTTGGTCTCTACCGCTCTCGAACAGTGGGAGGGCAAGTATGTAACCATTCCCATCTATGATCAAGTCACTGGGACTGGCTCCAATGCCCAATATCGCATCTGTGCCTTTGCCGTGTTTCTCTTGCATGAGTACGACCGGCAGAGCAAGACCATGACCGGAACCTTTATCAAGACGACTGTGCATAGTTATGAGACCAACGAAACATCCCCGGATTTTGGCGCGCGCGACGTTCGCTTTGTCCGCTAATCTGCAAAGTAGATCTGCAAAGCAGCCATCTGCAACTGTCATCCTAATTTGTTTGTAGGGTGTCATCCGGTGACGCTTCACGCTCAGATTGTTTGGCGTGAAGCGTCACTTTCCTTTGATTCGTTCCTGCTATTCCTGCTATCCGTCATCGTTCCACGTGAACATGATCCGTGTGGGCGAGCGACTAGCTCCGGATAAGTTATTTCAGCACATTGCGCCAAGCAGTCAATAGCTGCTTGGCGCAATGTGCTGTTAAAGCGGTAGGTTGTTAAAGCGGTAGCCGACCTCGGCTGAATGGCACAAGTCATCTTATGCAAAGTCTAGTCATAAGACGGCCAACAACCTAATACCTTTGTAGGATGTCGTGAAGTGGCGTTTCACTCTAAGATCAGTTTAGAGCGGAACGCCACATCGCTTGTGTACGCTATTTGCCGTTACCTTCGGCTACCTATCGCCAGCACATAGCGCAGTGCAAGTTGTCTTGTGTCCTTCACTAATCTCGTACATAGAAATCTAGGATCGCAACCTACCGCGCCATGTCGCGACTGCGGCGGAGATTGCCGAAATGGAGAAGCTCAATCCGAAATCACCTGAGGAATGTCAGGAGGCGGCGTTTCTCGCCGAGGAAGGCGGCGCCGCGTCGGCGCCCGCTACCTCCACTCACGATACTCGAGCACATCAACACTGACCGAAAGGAACGACACATGAAACGAATCGCCATTCTCTCTCTTCTTTTCCTCTTCACGGCAACACTCGCTTTTGCCCACGCGGGTGAAGAGCACACCTACCTCGGCACGATTACCAAGATCCATAAGGACGGCTCCTTTGTCATGAAGATGACCAACGGCAAGGACCGCCCGGTCCTCGTGTCGGAGAGCACGACCTACACGCACGCGGACGGACACGAGGGTAAGCGCGCGGAGCTCGTGGCGGGCAAGCGGGTATCCGTGAAGATCTCGAAGGACGGCAAGACGGCCCTCACCGTGAAATTCAGCGCCGCCACGAAGGCGAAGTAGGAGACGTCAATGCGAATCGCACTCATCACGACCTTGCTCGTAGCGGTCACCGCTGCCGCTCATGAACCGACGAAGAAGGCTCCGGCGACCACGGCCGCGGCGATCGCGAATGATCCAGTGGCCGCGGTGCTCGTGCGCAACGCGCGGGGCTTCGAGAGCGGAGATCTGGCCATGCTCGACACGCTCTGGGCGCACGACGATGGCGTGACCGTCTTCGAGAGCGGGTATGCCAACTATGGCTGGGTGGATTATCGCGATCACCATCTCAAGCCCGAACTCGAAGAGATGGAGAACGTGAAGTACCAGCTCAGCGACGTCAGGACTCGCGTCACTGGGAACACCGCGTGGGCCACCTTCAAGTACAGCCTCGCGGCCGATCTGAAGGAGCGTCACGTGGAAGCCGCGGGCCTCGGCACGGCCGTGCTGGAGAAACGCGGCAACGACTGGAAGATCGTCCACTGGCACACCAGCGCTCCGCGCCGTCCGCCGGCGCGGCCGGCGCCGAAGTAGAGGAACTGCATGGCGAGGGCTTCATGATGCGCGCTGCAAAGTCTGCGCAGCTTTCCAGGGAACGAGTTCGCCGGGAGCGCTGAGCGCACGGCGGGGGGACGGTGATGCAATCACATACGCAAATGAACAAGAGCCACTACGGTCGCCTGCTCATCATGACGGCCATCTCCTTCATCGCCATGTACATCCTGATGTACGCGATGGTCGATCGGATCGCCAATGTCTATCCGAACTTCAACCAGTTCTACATGGCCGGTCTGATGACAGCGGCGATGGTCATCATCGAGCTGCTGGTGATGAGCGGCATGTATCCCAGTAAGCGACTGAACACGCTCCTGGTTCTCGCCAGCGTGGCCGCGTTGGCCGGGTTCTTTGGATTGATTCGCATGCAGACCGCCGTTTCGGACCGGCAGTTCCTCAAGTCGATGATTCCGCACCACGCCGGTGCAATCCTGATGTGCGAGCAGGCTTCGCTGCACGATCCGGAGCTGATACGGCTCTGCGAAGCCATCAGGCGCGGCCAGCAGAGGGAGATCGATCAGATGAAAGCGAAGTTGCGCGAGAAGTGATGGCGCCAGGTAACGCGACGGCTCGTACCTGACGTGTCGTGCGCGGCACCGACGCCGGAGCGTACTCAGGATGACGTCAACCACGAGGACTGAGTTGCTCATGCCGCGGCTCCGTCGCGCTGATCGGCGGTGTTGGTCGATTCCATCCCCGTCACTTCCCATGTAGTCCACGGCCGATTACCATCGGATGGAAGTGCGGTTACCCGACGCGGGATTCGGGAGCACACCGCGCGTGCGACGATCTCCCCCTGGAGCATGCATGATCAAGCGAGTCTCAGCGTGGCATCTCTTCCGAATCTTTCTCCGCGCCGGCTGCCTCGGCTTTGGCGGGCTCGGCAGCGTTCTCGTTCTCATCGAGCGCGATCTGGTCGATCGCCGCCGTCTGCTGGACGCTGAACAGATCACCGAAGCGCTCACGTATACCAAGCTCCTTCCCGGTTCTACCGTGGTCCAGGTCGTCAGCTATCTCGGATGGAAGCTCGGTGGCTGGCGAGGCAGCGCGGCGGCGACGACCGCGTTCGTCCTTCCGGCATTCGTCATGATGCTGCTGCTCTCCGTCGCCTACGCGCGCGTGAAAGACGTTCCTATGGCGCGAGCGGCGATTGATGGCGTCAATGCCGCGGTGACAGGGCTCCTCGCCGTTGCCATGTACAAGCTCGGGGCATCCGCGGTGAAAACGTGGGTTGGATTCGTCATCGGCGCCACGGCGCTCTCGGTGGTGGTCTTCTTCCGCGCGCCAATCGTGATCGTCGTGGTCGCCGCGGGTCTCCTCGGCATTTGGATTCATCCAGCCCGGCTCAGAGCAACGGCATGATCCTCTTCGATCTCCTATGGCGATTCATGCTGATCAGCGTCGTGGCATTCGGCGGAGGGCAGGCGGCTCTCCCGCTGATGGAGCGAGTCGCGGTCGCAGAGCGCGCATGGCTCACGCCCGCGATGTTCAGCACCGCCGTTGCATTCGGCTACATCACACCTGGTCCCGTGCTGATCGTCGCGACATTCGTCGGCTTCCAGGTCGCGGGAATACCCGGCGCGGCGGTGGCGACGCTCGGCGCGTTTCTGCTCCCATGGCTGTTCGCGGCGCTGGCGGCCGGTCAAATTCAGCGGATGACGCGCAGCCCGGTTCTCAAGGCCTTCGGCCAGGGAGCTGCGCCTGCTGTCGTCGGACTTCTCGGCGTGACGCTCCTTTCGCTCGCCGGTGAAGCACTCGTGGACGGAGCCCGCATCGCAATCGCCGCGGTCGCCGCCGTCCTGGTCGCGCGAACGAAGATTCATCCGGTCTGGATTCTCATGGGTGGTGCCATGGTGGGTTTCTTCACATCAAGATGATGAGCGGCGCTGATCGATCGCGAGATGCGCTCGTGCATGGTCGTGACCGTGCTATCGTGGCGCGAAGCGAGAACCGGCGCCGGCAGTTGGCGGAACATTCCCGCGCATCGCGGAATCCTGCAACCGTCACTGCCTGGCAGCTCAATGCCGATGCCGCCATCGCCTCCGGGAGAGGAGGGTCTAGTCGATGCGGCTGCTGATCGTCGAGGACAATCCCAGGCTCGCCGCGTTTCTTGCCAAAGGTTTGCGCGAGCAATCCTTTGCCGTGGACGTGGTTGCCGATGGTGAAGCGGCGCTCTATCAGACGGCAATCAACCCCTATGACCTGATCATCCTCGACCTGGGTATTCCGCTCGTCGATGGCATGGAGACGTGCCGGCGCTTGCGGGCGAGAGGATCGCGGGCCCTCATTCTGATGGTTACCGCTCGCGACGCCACCGCCGATCGCATTGCCGGCCTGGATGCCGGGGCGGACGACTACGTTTCCAAACCGTTCGCTTTCGGCGAGCTGCTAGCGCGTGTTCGCGCCCTTCTCCGCCGCGGGGAAGTGGCTACGCCAGGTATTCTGGTGGTCGGCGACCTCTCCATCGATACCGCGGCGCAGCGCGTCGAACGAGCGGGCAGCGTCATCGAATTGACGACCAAAGAGTATTCCTTACTCGAATTCTTCGCCCGGAATCGCGGCCGCGTTCTCGGCAGGGCCGAGATCTCCGAGCACGTCTGGGACGAGAACTTCGATCCTGTCTCGAATCTCATCGAGGTCTACGTCCAACGTCTGAGAAAAAAACTTGGAGAACCACCGCTGCTGCATACCCGCCGGGGTGCCGGATACCTCCTGGCGCCGGCGGTGAAAGATCCCGATGCTTGATCTGTCGCATTCCGTGAGGGCCAGGCTGACCGCGTGGTATGTCATCGTGACCGCGGTCTTCCTCGGTGTGTTCGGTGCCGCCATGTATGCGTTGCTGCTCGGCGAACTGCAACGGAGAATGGATCGCTCCCTGATCACCACGGCCGAAGCGTTTGTGCGAACAGTGAATGATGAAGTGAATGAGGACCCGCCCCTCGCATCCGTGGACGAGTTCATCGCCGACGAGGCCAGCGAGCTGATGTATGCCGATCTCCGGATCGGGATCTTTCTTCCGAACGGGACGATGGTCGATCCGCCGCGCGCGGCACGTACGGCCGCCTTTCGCATTCCGGCGAACACCGTCCGCCGGATGATCGTGGGAGGCCGATCGAACCTGCCGGCCTTCATGACCATTGACGATGAGTCAGACGAGAGCCTCCGCGTGTTTCTTCGTCCGGTGCGTGTTCGCGAGCATGACTACATCGTGGCCGTGGCCCGGCGGTTACAGGATCAAGCCGAATTCCTCGAGGGTCTGCATGTCGCGCTTCTGACCGGAGTACCGGCGTGGGTGGCGTGTGCGGGCCTGCTCGGCTATGGGCTGGTGCGGAAGACTCTGCAGCCGGTCATGACCATGAGCTCCGAGGCGGCCGCGATCAGCACCGCTGACCTCACCCGCCGCATCCCTGTAGAGAACCCGAACGACGAACTCGGACGTCTGGCAATCACCTTCAATGCCCTCCTTGATCGTCTTACCGCGGCGTTCGAGCAGCAGCGACGATTCATGGCGGACGCTTCCCATGAACTGCGCACGCCGCTGGCCATCGTGCGCGGCGAGGCAGAGGTCGCTCTTTCCAGAGTGGACCGGTCAGCGGAGGATCTGCGTGAGTCTCTTTCCGTGATCGAGCAGGAGAGTCTGCTGCTCTCGTCCGTCATCGATGATCTCTTCGTTCTCGCCCGCGCCGATGCCGGCCAGAGAGTCATTTCACCGACAACCTTTTACCTGGATGAGCTGATCGCCGATGCCATTCGATCCGTACGGTCGCTCGCTCTAAAGAAGGCAATCCACATCCAGTCGGTGTTGCATGCCGACAGCACCATCGAGGCGGACGAACGGCTTCTTCACCGGCTGGTCGTGAACGTCATCGAAAATGCGATCAAGTACACGCCGCCGGGAGGTTCGGTCGCGGTGGCACTCCGGCGCGACGCCGGCCAGTACGAGATCACCATTACTGACACGGGGACCGGCATTGCCGAGGGAAAGCAAGCCCTCATCTTCGAACGCTTCTATCGAGAACGGGATGATCCCGCGGCCGATGGCGCGGGACTCGGTCTGGCCATCGCTCGAACCATCGCGGAGTTGCATGGCGGTGCGATCGTTCTCGAGTCCAGTGGGCCTGAGGGAAGCCGGTTCCGGATTTCATTGCCGGTCCAGCGCGCAACAGGGGCGTGACACTCCCTCATCGGAGGTGGTTGTTGTTCCATCCATTCAGTGCGACCGCGGTTCGGGCATCGCTCAAGGCATGCGGTATTCTGGAGGAGCATGCCGAAGGAACCCCTCTCCGATTCCAATCCGGGGCTCGACGCGATCGTCGAGGCAGATATCAGTGTCCATATCTTTTCGGTATCGGCCGCGCTGGTTGGAGTTTGTCTCACGGTCATGGGTCTGCTCCGGATCCGGATCAGCTCAACGTTCATTGATGACGTGCTGACCGTCGATGCCTTCCTGTTTCTCGTATCGTGTCTGCTCTCCTACGGCGCCATTCGTACCCGGTCGCGGCGCAAGCGGCGGCGATGGGAGCGTGTGGCGGATGCTTTGTTCGTGATGGCGTTGCTCTTGATGACGTGCATCACCGCTTTCATCGCTTACGAGATTCTCTGACGGACCGTCCGAAATGCTGCCCGAGGCCTTGATCGTCCGCTACGCCTACCCCGTCATTTTCGCCGGCGCCTTTGTGGAAGGGGAGACGGTTCTGGTGATCGCCGGTCTTCTTGCGCAACAGAACCGCATCGCTTTCCCGGGCGTCATCACCGCGGGATTCCTTGGCGCGTACTGTGGCCATTTGTTCTGGTTCTGGATCGGACGCCGCCACGGGCCCGCGCTCCTGGCGCGGTTTCCCAGGCTCCGCCGCGGCGTCGACCGGGCGTTACCGATTCTCCATCGCCACGGCGCCTCGGCGATCTTTATCGCTCAGTACTTCTACGGGCTGCGTTTCGCCGCGGCGGTCGGCTTCGGCGTCTCGACGATGTCCGCGAGCCGGTTCGCGCTCCTCCAGATCGTGAACTGCACGGTGTGGGCGCTGCTCGTGGGAGGAGCGGGATACTTCTTCGGCCATGCGGCTGAGCGCTTTCTCGGAGAAGCGGCGCGTGTCGAGAAGTACGGGTTGATCGGGGTCCTGGTTCTTGCGGCGGTCATCGCCGCGGTACACCATCTCCGTTCCCGGAAGAAGCCCTCCTCCGGTGCCGTCTGCTGAGACGATCGGTGCCCGAGATGCCGCGACAGATGCGTTTTCCTGTCGGCGGCTCGCCGTCCTGTTTGTGACTTTGACAATCCGGCCCAGCCGAGTAGGGTCAGAGCTGAAAGCCGATCCACACCACCAGCCCCTCGCCGAGGTCGCGCCACAGACCGGGCGGCTGCGCCACATACGGGCGGGCCGTACCAAGTTCGAAATCGAACCACGCGGTAAAGCGGGCGATATCGCCCGCATCGTGAAACGCCACCATCAACTCGTAGTTCAGGAACAGGCTGCGGCTGTCGAGGTTCGCGGATCCCACCAGTGCCAGCATATCGTCCATGACAACGGCTTTGGCGTGCAGCATGTTCGGCGCCAGCCAGACGCGCACCCCCGCAGTGGCCAGAGCGCGGAGCGAACGATGTCGCGCAATATCGGCGAGCCGATGGTTGGAGCGTTCAGGCAACAGCAAGTCCACCTGCACGCCGCGCCGCGCTGCCATTGCGAGCG
This sequence comes from uncultured Acidobacteriota bacterium, assembly GCA_937870635.1. Taxonomy (GTDB): domain Bacteria; phylum Acidobacteriota; class Thermoanaerobaculia; order Gp7-AA8; family Gp7-AA8; genus DATLEX01. The sequence continues at coordinate 7,725 of CALMZP010000128.1, forward strand.
CCATCAGCGAGGCGTCGTCGAGCACAACATAGGGCGACACGAGCATCATGCGCGTGCGCGCACGGTAGGCCGCGCTGACGAGCAGCGCATGCACGGTGTCGTCAGCCTGGTCAGGGCCTGACGCGATGACCTGCCCCGCAGATTCGCCCGGTGCTGCGACAGGGGCGGCCTTGGCGTTTGCCACCGCAGCCGAAGCGCCAGTGGTTGGAGCCTCGGCCCCTGCCGCGAACTCCCAGTCGCGCTGGAACAGATCGGCCGCCTGCCGGGCCAGCGGACCTTGCAGATCGAAGCTCAGGTCGCGCCACGCCGCACGACCGCGCTGACCTTCGAAATACTCGGCGGCCAGATTGCGCCCGCCGCACCACAGACGTTCGGCCCCGTGGCCCGCGTCGGCTACCACGAACTTGCGGTGGTTGCGCAGATTCGTGCGACCTATCGGCGAAGAGCGCAATGGGCTGCCAAAGAGCCCGACCCGCACACCCGCGTGCATCAATGCGGAGAGGTCGGGCCAGCCGCTCATCATGCGGCCGACCCCGTCGAGCAGCAGGCGTACACGCAACCCGGCGCGTGCCTGGGCGATCAGATGGGCGCTTACCGCCGCGCCGACTGGATCTCGTCCGAGGATAAAGGTGCACAGGTCCAGGCTGTGCTGTGCGCCATCGATCAGCGCGAGCAGCGCTCGCAGCGACTCTGAACCATCGGCGTGGATATTCAACGACCGGTATGTCGTGGGGCGCGGTTGCCCGACCGCAACAGCTGTCTGGACCAGCCACGACCCTTCGTCGTCAATGGGCCGGGCCGTGCCAGCGGCCAGTGATGGACGGCCGGTGCGGGTGAGCTTCCGCGTCCCGAATAGCAGATAGAGCGGCAGTCCAACGTAGGGCAACAGAAGAATGAGCAGAACCCACCCGATCGCAGCGGATGGATGCCGGCGCTGACGCAGCACGTGGGAGGCCACCACGTACACGAGCAGCCCAGCGACGGTGAACAACCCATGCAGCGAGAACCAGTGCATAGAGTAAGGACGCCTGACTTCAAGTGTGCGCTGCGATCATGACGTGCTGCCATTGTACGAGTTGCTGCGTATTGGCCGTGTCAGGCGTAATGCCGGGAAGCTTTCCGGCAACCTTCCTATAATCGGTGATACTCATCATGCGTCTACGCGATCCTGAGTCGCTTGAATATCGGGATTTTCACCACATTCAGGACCAATCCGAAGATGATCGCCGCGCCAAGCGTGCCGGCCACAAGCAGAATCGGCAAGGGCGCCATCAAGGTTCCCACCACTGCCAATGTTGAGATCATCAGTAGATTGGCCAGGGCCGACAGATTGAGCCAGAAGCTTGGGCGAGACCATAACTGCTTGCGTTCGCGAATCGCATAGAGCGCGGTCTGGCTGCCGAATACCAGGGCAAGAAGCGCAAGAGTATTGAGCGCCGCGGTCCCCAGCCCCATCCTGTAATGGCCAAAGGCCAGAACAGCAGTGCAAAAAGTCAGAAGACAAAGTCCCACGGTAGCGCCCGCGATCGTCAGGTTACCAATCCGCCAGGCAGTGGGCAGCGACGACGATCTTACCCTGTCCGCCGCCAAGGACATGGTCAGGAAATCGCCGGTCACCATGATGATGACCATCAGCATGGGGGTCAGGATCGCGTGGCCGGTCATGACCAGGCCGACTGTCAGGAAAAGCACCGTCACAAACTTCTTGATGATGGTGTTGAGGGTATAGGTGAGGATGCGCTGGAACGCGACCCGACCTTCTTTGACGGCTGCAACGATGCCGACGAGCCCGGGTTGGGTCAGCACCATGCCCGCTGCCGACTTGGCCACGTCGGTTGCAGTCGATACGGCAATTCCCATATGCGCCTGGCGCAGTGCGGGCGCGTCGTTGGCGCCGTCGCCGCACATGCCGACGGTGTGGCCCGCCCGCTGGAATGACTGGACGAGTTTGTACTTGCCCTCCGGGAGAACACCGGCGAAGACCGCGAAGTCCTCGGCGCGTACACGGTCGGGAATGGTCGACGAGACGGCGCCTTCCAGCCCCACCGCATGCGCCACGATGGCTGCTGTCGCCGGCGCATCGCCGGTCACCATCACGGTGCGCACCCCCAGCGCGTGGAGTTCCGCGATCAGCGCCGCCGACTCCGTTCGCGGCGGGTCGCTGAGAGCGATGATTCCAGCCAGCTTCATCGCCGCCGGCTCACCCACGGCGACAGCCAGAACGCGGAAGCCCTGGGCCTCGAGTTCATTCGCCGCCGTGCACGCCTCGGGCGAAGCTTGTACGAGACCGGCGACGGCGGCGAAGGCCCCCTTCACGATACGCAGAGTAGCGTGCGTTGCATCCGTGACGGTCGCCTCCGAAATCCTCGTGGAGGGATCGAACGGCACGAAGCTGATCAGTTTCGGCAGCTCGGACGCTCCCCTGTGCGAGGCGGCCTCGCGAATGGCGCCATCGACGGGATCCTGCCCGCCGTCCGAGCTTGCCAGCGCTGCCATTCCCATGACCCGCGATTCGTCGAAGCCGGGCATGGGGCGAACTCTGGTCACCTTCAACTCGTTGTTGGTCAGCGTGCCCGTTTTGTCCGCGCACAGGACGTCCATCGTCGCCGCTTCGTCCACCGCGGAGAGCCGTGTCGGCAGGACCCCCTGCTTGGCCAGAGCCTGTGCGCTGACCGCCGCCGCCAGAGTGAAGGTGGCCGGCAGCGCGACCGGAACCGACGCGAGTACCGCTGTGAGCACGAGCGGGATGGTCTCGGCAGAGGGCAGGGCAATGGCATACGCATAGGCCACCAGCAGGAAGATGAGAACGCCGTTGAACACGGCGAGATTACGCACCACGCGCAGCACGGCTTTCTGCTGGGTACTTTCGACATGCGCGATGGAGACGAGCTCCGCGGTGCGGCCAAACTTCGTGCGTGCTCCGGTCGCCGTGACCTCTGCCACGGCTTCGCCGCGCCGCACCAACGCTCCCGCAAACGTTTCCACGCCGGGACCGGCCTCGATGGGTACCGATTCGCCGGTGAGCATGGAATGGTCGAGCAGGACTGAGCCGGCGACCAGGCGCACGTCGGCAGCGACGACCGCGCCCAGCGACAGCTTCACCGTGTCGCCAGGCACCAGCTCGGCGGCTGGTACGATCTTCCAGACACCGTCGCGCCGGACCGACGCGTTCAACGCCAGCCGCGACTTCAGCGCGGCAAGGGTCGTCTGCGCGCGTCCTTCCTGGAAAATCCCGAGGGCGGCATTGAACAACAGGAGACCCGCGATGATCGCGGCCTCCGCGTAGTTGCCGAGCACCAACTCGAGCACGATCGCGGCTTCGAGCATCCATGGAACGGGCGCCCACAGTTTGCTCAGCGCCCTCCGCAAAGGATGCATCGCCGTGTCAGGCATGGAGTTCGGTCCCGTTCTCTGTAGCCGGAGGCGAGCCTCATCGCCCGTGAGGCCGCGCGGTGGGCCATCCTTCATTGAGTCTGGGGACTCGTCTTGCGGCGCCTGACCGAGATCGTGCAGCGGTCGTGTCGTGTTCACTGTTCCTCCTGGCGGTACTCCGGAGGGCCAAAACGTCTGAGGCACTGCCTGGCGGGCGCTTCTTTATCATCGTTGATTGACTATCACCACCGCCAAATGGCGCGCTGGAGCGGATTGCAATCCGGCCTGATCAAGGCAGCGGGTGATCCCGCTGCCCTGATCCGAGGTGCTTCAATCGTCGTCGTGTTCACCATCCGGTGTGGTATCGACAAACAGAACGCGGCCGTTTCCGGCATCGACCTTCACATCATGCAATCCTGCCGGCGTCGAGATGAGCACGGAAAACACCAGATTGCCATCCTCATCGTCGATGGATGCCGAGCTCACCGTGCCTGCAACGTTTGCTCGCGCGGCCGTGATGCTCTGTTCGATGGTGATCTTAGCCAACGCGATCAGCTGCTGCTGCTCGCTGGCCTCTGACTGATCTTCGTTCCCGCTCTCATCTTCCTTGCCCTCCTGCCCACCCTCCTCTGCTTCGCCTCGCTCGTTCTGTCCCGAAACCTCCGGCGGAACCTGAACGCTCGACCGGTAGGGAACCTTCTCGTTTTCAGCATAGACCGCACGCGCCACAACGCCGCCCGCGATCAGGGCGACCACAAATGCAATGGCCAGCCCTTGTTTCACCCTCTTTTCGTTGTTCATGAAGTGCCTCCTGGATCGTTTGTTGCTGAACGTCATGCTCAGCACAGGGGCGAGAATACGGAACCGAACATCAACACACGATGAACAGCGGTCCGGTGAATGGTGCACCCACCTCCGGCGGATCGATTTATGTCTCGTTCATTCAGCATTCGTAGAGTTCTCGAAAGGAGAATTTCATGTTACGAACATCAGTCATCTCAATCCTCGTGTCCTCCGCTATCTTTCTGGCGGGGTGTGGTGCTGCATCAAAACCCAGCGCGTCCTCCACCGCGCCCGTCGTTGCTGCATCGTCAGACCGCGACCTGGAACAGGCAGGCCACTGGAGCGAGAACCTTTACGACCGGGCCCTGGCTGGCGACTGGACAGGTGCGGCCACTGACTTGCAGTCGCTCCGTGAATCACTCGAGCGGTTGCAGACGAGTTTCCGCGGCAGCGAACACCTCGCCAGCGCCATCGCCGCGACAACGCGGGTCAGTGCAGCGATCAGCGCTCGCGATGCTCGGGCTCTCGCGCGCGAAGCGAACGCCGTCACGCGCGACGTCGCTCTGCTGACCGCGGGTACGAACCCGGCAGTTCCGGCGGACGTGACGCTTCTCGACTTCTACGGGCGCGAGCTCGAAATCTGGGCGGATGCCGGTGACTCCGGTAACCTGCGTAAAACGCAGCGTGAGGCCGCGGAGACATGGGCGCGTCTCGCACCGCTCCTGACCGCGCGCGGCGCCACCGCCGAGCGCGATCAGTTCAGCGCTCTCATGAAACGTCTGGAAGACGCACGCACCATCGACGAATTTCGCGCATTGGCCAAACCGATTCTCGACGAAGTGGACAACCTCGAGAAGGTATTCAAACCCGGCCCGTGACGATATCGTCACGCCCTGGAAAGTCTGGATCGCGCCCGTCGGGCTCGCCGGTACGCCTCGAAGGGGATGCGATCCTGATCGCGGCCGGCGTCTGCTCCCGCGGTGGGGGGCGCCGCCACGTTCCTCGGATCGTGTACCGGTCAGGTGGAGGTCGAGGAACCATCTGAAAGGAGTATTCGATGCACATCGAGGAAATGGCAAAGAAGGTGTTCCGCCGTGACTGGCACGCGTTGTTACCGGGTGAGCAACGGATCCTTCAATATTTCGCCGCGCGCGCCGTCGTAAGTCGTGACACCAGCGAGGTATTCGAGGACGAGCGGACGTTCGGCCAGCGTCTCGCCGACCGCGTCGCCGCGTTCGGGGGCTCATGGACGTTCATCGGCCTTTTTGCGGCACTCATACTCCTGTGGGTGGTGTTGAACTCGTTCATCCTCGTGCGATCCGGTCGGACATTCGACCCCTACCCCTACATTCTCCTGAACCTGTTTCTGTCGATGGTGGCGGCGCTGCAGGCGCCGGTGATCATGATGTCGCAGAACCGTGTGGCAGCGAAAGACCGGCTCGATGCGGCGCATGACTATGAAGTCAACCTCAAAGCGGAGCTGGAAATACTCGCCTTACATGAGAAGCTCGACGCGCTGCGCGGCCAACAGTGGGAAACTCTGCTCGACCTTCAGAGGGACCAGATTGCGATTCTGCGCCAGATCGCGCTGAATCCGGTGCGGAACACAACCGATGACCCGCGGCCGGAAGGGGACACACGATGAATCGGGAGACGGATCGGGCTCTCCCCCGATCATGCTCCCGATCACTGCTGAGAAGGGCTCGCGAATTGAGCCAGCCGGTCTGGCTGGCATTTGTCGTTTTCGTCCTCGGGTTCCCGGCAGCAGGACAGGAATCCGAGGTCCGGAGCGCGGACACTCGTGTCCTCGGACGGGAGGAGGCGGTGCGACTGGCGCTCGCGAACGCCGCGCAGTATCAGCAGGCGCAGATCGAACAGTCCATTGCAGCGGCCGACGTGCGGCAGGCACGAGCGGCTCTGCTTCCCGTGGTGGGCGCCTCGGGACTGTTGACCTACAATTCACCCTCTTCCAGTTCCGCGAGCCCCAGCTTTCTCGGCGCGAATGCAATTCGTGAGTATCAGGGACTGATCATGGTCAACGAGACGCTGTCATTTTCGCTTGCGGCGTCGGTGCAGCGTGCCCGTGCCGCGCTGGCTGCTGCACGAGCGGGAACAGATCTGGCGTGGCGCCAGCTCATTCTTCTCACGGAACAGACCTACTACTCGCTGTCATTCTCCGAAAATCAGTACAGGTTCGCCGGCGAGAACCTGCAGGCGGCCGAGCGGTTCGAGGCGGTGACGCGATCGATGCTCACGGCGGGAGAAATCCCGGAGGCCGATCTCAACCGCGCGCGGCTGCAGACGGAGTCGCGCCGCAGCGAGCTGCAACAATCGATGGCCGCCCGGACTGCTGCCCGCGAATCCCTGCAAGCTCTGATCGGTGAGGGGGAGCGCTTCACAACGACGAGTCTGCTTGACGAGATCGTCGTTCAGCCTTCTCCAGCCGCGGCTGAGACGGGGGAAACTCATCCGGCGCTCCAGCAATTGCAGGCGCAACGCAACGCCGCCGCGGCCGAGCTGAGAATCGCGCGAGGCGAACGGTTGCCGTCGCTGACCTGGACGCTTGCCCGCGGCTTCGACAGCGATTCGCTGCAATCCTCAGCCCTGCGGCAGCATCGCGGAATGCTCGCTACCGCGGGAGTCTCATGGTCCCTCATCGATTGGGGAGCGTCAGCGGCGCGACAGGCGCAGGCACGGCTGCGCGTACGTTCGCTCGAGGTGCAGGCCGAGCAAGTTCGCCGCAACCTCAGCGGTCAATTGCGATCTGCCGTAGCCACGCTGGAATCGGCGGAAGCGCGTGCAAGGCTTCTGCTTCGCGCGCGAGAGGACGCCGAACGAAACGTCAGTACCGCCGAGGCGAGGTATCGGGCGGGCGAGGGTAGTATCCTCGAAGTGACGGACGCACAGAACCTGCTCGTGGCGCAGAGAACATCGCTGTACACGGCGGCATTCGACTACGCGGTCGCGCGATCCCAGATTGAAGCCTTGAGGGTTCCACGAGAGCGGCCATGAGAACGCCCTCGCGCAGATGGCGAATCGCGATCATCGTCGCGCTTGCGAGTTTGGTGGTGGTGATGGCGATCGTCCGCTGGCGAGCCCGTCCGGCGCCGCCCGCCCCAGGTGCTCCAGTCGAGGTAAGCGTGGCGCGTGCGCAAAGCGGCCCGATTGCGGCCGAGATGCGTGGGGTCGGAGCGATCACCGCCGTTCGTGAAGCAACACTGAGCGCGAAGATTGCCGGGCAGATCGCGCGGATGCCCTTGCTGAAGAATCGCTCCGTCCGGGCGGGAGAAGTTCTCGCAACTCTCGAATCATCGGACCTTCTCGCACAGCGCCGTGAGGCCGCGGCAGCCATGGCCGAGGCGGAGGCAGCGCTCCAGGCGATGGCCGGGGGATCCATCCCCGCCTCGATGGCGCAGGATGAACGCGTTGTGGCCGACGGCCGCGCCCGGCTCGATAACGCGCGGCGCATCTACGAACGGCGTCTCCAACTCTATGCCGATGGAGGGATCTCGCAGAAGGATCTCGACGCGTCGCGACTCGATGTCACCACCGCCGAGAACGAACTGCGTCTGGCGGAACGGACGCTGCAGCTCAGGCGATCGACTCTGAATGCGACCGACGAACAGGGTGCCTCGGCACGGCTTGCCATGGCACGCCAGCGACTGGCCTATGCTGACGCTCAACTCGGTTATGCAACCATCAGGGCGCCGTTCGCGGGGATCATCATCGACCAGTATCAGTTTCAGGGAGACTTCATCACGCCCGGAACGAACCTCCTCAAGATCGCCGATCTCTCACGACTGATCGTGAAGGTGGCCGTGTCGGACGTCGTAGCCAATTCAATTGCCCAGGGTGACATCGCGCGCGTGACTCCATCGGACGAGCCGGCAAGCGCGATCCGAGCGTCCGTCCGGCTGGTCTCGCGCGGTGAAGATCCGCTCAGCCGCACCGCCGAAGTGTGGATCGAGTTGCCCGGGAGCAACGGCGGTCCGCGGCCCGGCGGATCGGCGGAGGTAGTACTGGAGTATGGCCGGAAGGCATCAGCCGTGACGGTTCCGGAGAGCGCCGTGGTTCTCGACGCCACGACCGGAAACACCGGAGCGGTCATGGTGGTCACGGCGTCCGGTGTCGCGAGTGAGCGGAAGGTGACTGCCGGAATCCGTGCCGCCGGCAGGATCGAGATCATCTCCGGGATCGATGCGGGTGATCTCGTGATCACCGAGGGAAACTACGGACTCCCCGACGGAACGAAAGTCAGCGTCCGAAGGTGAGACTCTCTTCGATTTTCGATCGCCAGAAGCGCGCGGTGCTGCTGGTCGTTTTCCTGCTCTCCGCGGCGGGGATCGCCGCGGCGTTCCGCATTCCGGTCGCAATTTTCCCGCAGACGAACTTTCCGCGGATCGTCATCCTGGTCGACAACGGCGTTGTCCCGGCGGAGCGGATGCTCGTATCTGTGACGCGGCCGATCGAAGAGGCGATGAACGGTATTCAGGGAATCGCCAGAATCCGGTCGACGACCTCGCGCGGTGCCGCGGAGATCAATCTCTTCTTCGACTGGAAGGTTGACATCCTGCAGTCGCAGCAGCTCGTCCAGGCCCGGTTGTCTCAACTGACGTTGCCGCCAACGGCATCGATCCGGCGCGTGGATCGATTGACCTTCGCGGTCTTCCCCGTGGCGGGTTACAGCCTTACGTCCGACAGTCGCGACCTCGCCACGTTGCGCGACCTCGCCGAGTGGACCATCAAGCCGCGGCTGGCGCGCCTGCCGGGAATCGCCAGTGTTGCGGTGGCAGGCGGCTTGCGCCGTGAGTTTCACGTCCGTATCGAGCCCGATCAGCTCACGGCCCGATCGATCACGCTGCGGCAGGTCACCGATGCGATCCGCAGCAGCAACATCGTCGCCTCGCCGGGGCTTCTCGAAGAGAATCACCGCCTGGAGCTGGTTCTCGTCAGCGGCGAGATCCACTCAACTTCCGAGCTGGAGCAGATTGTCGTGGTCACGCGCAACGGTGCGCCGATCACACTGGCCATGGTGGCGGAGGTCAAAGAAGGAGTCGCACCCGAGTACACCATCGTCACGGCGAACGGGAAGCGCGCGGTCCTCCTCAACGTGCTTCGCCAGCCTGATGCGAATACGGTTGCCACGGTCAGGGAAGTCGAGAGCGAGCTTGCCGCCATGAAGCCTGCTCTCCCTCCCGACGTCCGGATCGCGCCGTTCTACGATCAGTCGCTGCTGGTCCAGAGCGCGATCGCCTCCGTGCGCGACGCGATCATCATCGGGCTCCTGCTGTCGATCGCGGTTCTGTTCGCGTTCCTCCGCAACTGGGGGACGACAGTCGTCGCCGTGGCCGTCATTCCGGTCACCGTACTGGTCACCTTCCTCGCGATGTCTGCGGCCGGCCTGACATTCGATCTGATGACCCTGGGCGGCATCGCCGCCGCCATCGGTCTCGTGATCGACGATGCCATCGTGGTGGTCGAGAACATCTTTACCCACATTGCGCGGGGAAAATCGCGAACCGAAGCGATTCGAGCGGCGGTCGATGAGATCACCGTCCCGCTGATCGGATCGACCATCACTCCGATGGTGGTCTTTCTCCCGCTGACACTCCTGACCGGCGTGACTGGCGTATTTTTTCGATCGCTGGCGATGACGATGATCGTCTCGCTGCTCACCTCGCTGGTCCTTGCCTTGACCTTCACTCCGGTTCTGGCCGGATGGCTCGTGCGTCACCGGCCGTCCCAGGAGACGCCGGAATCGCGCGACGTCGGTACGGAGGTTCTGGTCGACGATCGCGAGGAGGCGCAAGAGGCCGGGGTGATCCTCAGATGGATCGGCTCCGTTTATGAGCATCTGCTCGATCGAGCGTTGCGCCATCGCGCCGCGGTGATGGTGGTGGCCGCGGTGGTGCTGTCCCTCACCTACGTTCTTTACCGCCATGTCGGTTCGGAGTTTCTCCCCACGTTCGATGAAGGCGCGTTTGTTCTCGATTACGCGGCTCCGTCCGGCTCGTCGCTGGCCGAAACGGATCGCATGCTCCGCCACGCGGAGGCCTTTCTGCGTGCCACTCCCGAAATCGAGAGCTGGTCGCGCCGCACCGGACTGCAGCTCGGCCTGGCGATCACCGAGCCGAACACGGGTGACTTTCTGGTCAAACTCAAAGCGGCGAAAGCGCGCCCGACCGCGGCTGTCATCGATGAGCTTCGCGCGAAGATCGAATCCGCCGAGCCCGCCCTGAGAATCGAGTTCGTCGGAATCCTCACCGATCTCATCGGCGATCTCACCAGTTCGCCCGCTCCGATCGAGGTGAAAGTTTTTGCCGAGGATGCGGTGAAGCTGGAAGCGAAGGCCAGGGAAATCGGGGCGGTGATCTCCAAGGTCAAGGGCGTCGTGGACGTCTTCGACGGAATCGTGGTGAGCGGCCCGGCCGTGACATTCCGCGTCGATCCGGCGCGCGCCACTCGTTTCGGGCTGACCGTGGCCGATGTCGCCGCAGCCGTATCGACCGCTCTCACCGGAGACGAGGCGACCACGGTTCTCGACCGGGGGCGGGTGATTCCGATCCGTGTCACTCTACCTCTCGAGGAACGACGCGCACTGCAGGATCTACGCGGCCTCCAGTTCGAATCACCGGCCGGCGTTCTCTACACGCTCGATCAGGTCGGGGACATCACGTACGACGCCGGCCAGGCTGAAATTCACCGAGAGAATCTCCGCCGAGCGATTCCGGTGACAGCGCGGTTGTCCGGGACCGACATGGGCACCGCCATTCGCGCCATTCAATCCGACCTGGCGCGCAACGTAAGTCTTCCTCCTGGAGTTTCGGTCGAATACGGCGGGCTCTATCACGAACAGCAGGCGAGCTTCCGCGAACTGCTCGTGGCGTTGCTTCTGGCCATTCTCTTCGTATTTCTGGTTTTGGTCGTGGAATTCC
>CALMZP010000129.1 GCA_937870635.1 uncultured Acidobacteriota bacterium
TGAAGGATGAAGGATGAAGGATGAAGGATGAAGGATGAAGGATGAAGGATGAAGGATGAAGGATGAAGGATGAAGGGTTACCGATGCTGATTCAGTGTCATCCCGAGCGTAGCGAGGGACCTGGGCGTGAAGGGGGCGCGAAGGTCGATTTTCGAGCCGCCCGGCCCCCAGGTCCCTCGCTACGCTCGGGATGACAGCTTTTCATCCTTCATCCTTCCGCCTTCATCCTTGGAGTAAACAAAATTGATCCTGGAACAGATAACCGCGCAACTATCCGAAACCCTCAAGTCCCGCGTTCTCGTGCTCTTCGGGCACGCGGTCGACCGCGTCGTGCTGCAGGCGCCGCCGCGGCTGGCGATGGGTGACCTCGCCACTCCGTTGTGCCTCGAATTGGCGAAAGCGCTGAAGCGGAAGCCGCGCGAGATCGCAGAAACCATGGCCAAAGACCTCGAGCTGCCGACGTTCGTCGAGGCCGTTTCCGTCGAAGGCGCCGGCTATCTCAATTTCCGCTTCGACCGCGGCGCATTCACCGCCGCTCACATCCGGACCGTGATGGAGCCGGGACCTGCGCCGGGTGAACGCGTCATCGTCGAGCACACGAACATCAACCCCAACAAGGCTGCTCACATCGGTCACATCCGCAACGCCGTCCTTGGCGACACACTGGTCAGGCTGCTGCGCTGGCTTGGATACCGCGTCGAGACGCAGAACTACATCGACGATACCGGCGTCCAGGTGGCGGACGTGGTCGTCGGATTCGAACGGCTCCAGAAAGAGGGCGTCGCCGAAGTCCAGAAGCACATCGACGATCCGTCCGTTCCGTTCGACTACTACTGCTGGGACCTCTATTCGCGGATGGCGGTGTACTACCAGGAGAATCCCGAGGCGCAGCAGTGGCGACGGGACACCCTTCATCGCATCGAGAACCAGGAAGGGGAGACGGCGCAGCTGGCCGCGCTCGTGGCGCGCGCGATCGTGAAACAGCACATCGCGACGATGCTCCGGCTCGACATCACTTACGACCTCCTCCCGAAGGAAAGCGACATCATCCACCAGCATTTCTGGGCTCGCGCGTTCGAGATGCTCAAGGAATCGGGCGCGATCACGCTGGAACAGGAAGGAAAGCACAAGGGCTGCTGGGTGATGAAGCTCGCCGAGACCGAGCAGTTCGAGGGGATGGACGAGCCCGACAAGATCCTTGTGCGCTCGAACGGCACGGTCACCTACACCGGCAAGGACATCGCCTATCAGCTGTGGAAGTTCGGACTTCTGGACCGCACGTTCAACTATCGGAAGTTCCTCACATACCCCGACGGACACGTACTCTGGGAATCGTCGCACGACAGCGAGACCGATCCCGCCGCACCGAAATTCGGCGGAGCGAAAAAGGTCTTCAACGTCATCGACGTCCGTCAGTCCTATCTCCAGAAGGTGGTGAAGGAAGGCCTGCGCCTCCTCGGCTACACCCGGGAAGCGGACAACTCCATCCATTTCTCCTACGAGATGGTTGCGCTCACACCTGCCACCGCCAAAGCTCTCGGCATGGAGTTGTCGGCCGAGGATGCAGGGCGTGCGTATGTGGAGATGTCGGGGCGGAAAGGCCTCGGCGTGAAGGCCGATGACCTCATGGACGCGATGCAGCAGAAAGCGACCGACGCCGTCCGCGATGGCGGGAAGGCCGAAGGCCTCAGCGACGAAGAGATGCGGGCGCTGGGGCGCACCGTGGCCGTCGCAGCTCTGCGCTATTTCATGCTCAAGTACGGCCGGAACAAAGTCATCGCGTTCGATTTCGATGAAGCGCTGACGTTCGAAGGCGACTCCGGACCTTACCTGCAGTACTCCACGGTCCGTGTGCACAACATTTTCCGGAAAATGAAGGAGCGCGGCGTCGATGCGCTCATTGATGATCGCTCGCTGGACGCGCTCACACTCAACGAGGGGCTGACCGACGAGATGTGGGAACTGGTGCGTCTCAGCGCGGACATGCCCGCCGCGATCCGCCGCGCGGTCGATTCACTCGAGCTGTCGGTGGTGACACACCAGCTGCTCGAGCTCGCACAGAAGTTCAACAGCTTCTACCACAAGTATCCGATCCTCAATGAGAAGGACGACGCCGAGCGCCAGCGCCGCGCCGTGTGCGCGGAAGTGTTCAGAAGGACGATGACGAAGACGCTGGAGTTGCTGGCGATCCCGGTGCCTGAGCGGATGTAGCGGACCTTGGACCCTGGACCTTGGACCCTGGGGGCACATCACGCTGAGCAGCGAAGACTGCGAAGGGCCTCAATCGACGCGGTCTTCGCATCTTGAGGTCCTTCGGCGTCTTCGTGTCTCAGGATGACGTGGTTGCGCAACTCCCAGGGTCCAAGGTCCAAGGTCCCGGGTCCAAGCCCGGCAGTGCTACAATTCCTGGCCCGCCCAGTCCAAGGGTGGTCTCAATATGAACAAACGTTTTGATGCGCAGGATCTCGCGCTGCGGACGCTCATTGTCGTCGCGGGCGCATTGGCCGCAACATGGTTCGCCCTCAATGGCGAGGCACACGCACTTCCGGGCCTCGCCATCGGCGGAACGCTGGGCGCCGTTTTCATGGCGCGCCTCGCCGCTACGGAATAGCGGACAGCGACCTCGTCAGGAAGCCGCTTGCTGGTCGGCGCGCCGGACGTTCTCGGCCTGCAGGCCCTTCGGTCCCTGTTTGACCTCGAACTCCACGCGCTCGCCCTCGTTGAGCGTGCGGTAGCCGCTCTGGTTCGAGATGGCAGTGTGATGGACGAAGACGTCCTCGCCTGTTTCCCGTTTGATGAAACCGTAGCCTTTGTCGTTGTTGAACCACTTCACGGTGCCAGTTTCCGGCATTCCTACCTCCGAATTGCGGGCCACGAACTGCGCGGGCATGCGCCAGCGGTGCAATGTTCGGGCCGCGTGGTCACCAGATCAGGGCCCGGTTCATGCCGATCCGCGTGAACCCCAGCGACTCGTAAAGTGCGATCGCGGGGAGGTTGAAATCGTTGACGAACAGGGTCACCGACTTTCCTTTTCGGAACAGATGCCCGCAAACCTCGCGCAACGTTTCTCGGGCCAGCCCTTTCCGTCGGAAGCGGGGGTGGGTCCAGACCCCCATCAGCTGGACGCCGCCGTTCGTAACCGCTGAAAACTCGCACTTCGCGCCGATCTCTCCCTCCTCCATTCGGATGATGCTCCGCTCGAGTGCGATCAGCTCGCGGACTCGTTCGCGGTAACCGGCGGCATCGCGGATGAGGGGATCGATGCCGACCTCTTCTTTGTGCATGGCCGCGCAGGCTGGCACGAGCTTGTCGAGATCGGCAAGGCGCGAGTAACGCGCAGCGTGCAGATCGGGAAAGTCCAGACGTCGGCGGATGGCGTAGATCGGCTGATTCATGCGCACCACCGTGGGCGGGTCGAGACGCGAACGGAGGCGATCCCACAGGGGCTCGACGAGGTGTGAGGGGCTGATGATCGCGCGCACGGGCAGCATCCTCGTGACGATCCGGTCGGCGAGGAGGGCCGTTGCGGATTCGATCCGGTCGCGCCGCTCGGTCACAGGTGCGGCCAGCACGACGTTCGTTGCGAGAGAGGCCACGAGGACGATCTCGCCCTGATGGCGGATGACGAACATCTGCGTCACCGCGGCGGTACGCTCCTCCTCGAGACGCGAGAGCAGGTAGACGTTGATCAACGGCTCGCGCGCGAGGAACTCGATCACCTCGCGCACGTCGTCGTCTGCGACCGAGCGCAGCGACCAGCGGCCTTCAGCCGGGAGGGTCACCATCAGAGAAACCTACAACTGCTCATTCGCCAGGTATGCTAGCCCGTCCTGTAGTTTGTGGAAAAACGGCCTGCCTTTCCACTCCGGCAGCTTGCGCTCCCGCGCGAACTTGAGGTCATCGAAGAACGCGGCGCGGAGCTGCGCTGCCACGGCCGGATCGACGACACCGACGTTCACTTCGTCGTTGATCTCGAACGAACGCGAATCGAAGTTCGTCGATCCGACGGAAGACCATGTGCCGTCGATGATCATGATCTTCTGGTGCAGGAGCGTCTTGTCGTACTCCCAGATGCGGACACCACGCTTCAGAAGGTGACCGAACCGGTGATGGCTGGCGTGCTGGACGATCGCGTTGTCGGTGGCTTTGACCGACGGAACCATGATCCAGACTTTGACGCCGCGCGAGATGGCGCTGTCGATTGCGCGGAGCGCGTCGTCGTCGGGAAGCAGATAGGGGTTCTGGATGATGACCTCGCGGCGTGCAGCCATGATGGCCAGGTAGTAGAGGATCTGGACCGATGACACGCTGCCCGTCGGAGAGGCGTACACGACGTGAACCGTCGAGGCGCCCGTAACCGGATCGCTCGCGGGAAAGAATTTCTCGCCGGCGATGATCTCTCCCGTCTCTTCGATCCAGTTCTCGCAGAATGCGCCCTGGAGCCGTTTCACTGCGGACCCCTGAATGCGCAGCCCCGTGTCCCGATAGTTCTTCTTTCCCTCGGCATTGCCGGTCCATTCATCACCGATCCCGTGGCCCGCGATGTATCCGATGCGTCCATCGATGATCATCAGCTTCCGGTGATCGCGATTGTTGTAGCGCGCGAGATTGCTGAAGCGGATCGGATGAAATTTCGCCACCTTCACTCCGGCCCGTGTCAGCTCATCCTCGACCTCGCGAATCTCGCGTCCGCCGGAGCCGTCGACCAGCAGGCGCACATCGACGCCCTGTCCGGCCTTGCGCACCAGCAGCGCCGTCAGTTGTCGCGCCAGCTCGCCATCCCACCAGATGAACGTCTCGATGTGCACGGTCTCCCGCGCGGCTTCGATGTCGGCGAAAAGGCGAGGGAAGAACCCATCGCCGTTCTGCAGAACCTCGACGCGATTTCCGGGATCGAGATGTCCCTGCGTCAATCCGGCGATCGACGGCAGCAGCGTCTTCAGATCGCCTGCGTCGGTCACCGTCAGCGTGTCGGGATCTTGTTTCCACTTCGCCGACCAGAGCAGGAGGGAGAGAAGACCGAGGACCAGAAGGACCGAAACGGCCACCGCGACCGGCATCCGGACAAAGCTGGTTCCCTCGCTTGTCGAGACTTCGAAAGTTCGGGGCTTGCTATTCGCCATGAACGAGCTCCACCAGTACCGGGCGATGATCGGACGGGCCGTCATCCAGCGTGCGTGACGACTGGACACGCCAGCCGCGATCCGCGAAAACGTAGTCGAGGCCGAGCTCCATCACCCGGTGGGTGGGCGCGACCGGACCGGCCATCTGGATTGCCTCCGACCGGCGGAAGGCCACCACTTCGGGCGAGTCGGGAGGCGCGTTCAGGTCGCCGGTGAGGACGTACGGATAGGGGCTCGTACCGAGGTGACGGGAGAGACACTCGAGCTGTCGCGACCGGGCGGTGCGATTCAGCTTTTCCCACGCCGCCAGGTGCGTCACGTAAAACTCGACGGTGCCGCCGTTGATTGAAATTCGAGTCTCGAGGAGCGTCCGCGGTTCACCGGTCCCGGGCAGGCGGTACACGTCGGACGTGATGATCCTGCCGCGAGTGAGCACAGCGTTGCCGAACTGGCCGCCCATCTGCTCGTAGCTCTCTCCGAATGCCGCGTTCATGTTCGTGGCGCGACGCAGTTGATCGACGTGATCGCGAAACCGCGACTGCCACGTGTTCTTGTGCGCTTCGTTGATCCCGACGATGTCGGGGCGGAAGCGATTGATGGTCTCGGCGATCTTCGGTATGTGCTCGTCGCGGAGCAGCGCAGCGTGGCCCTGGATGTTGTAACTCATCACCACCAGGCGTTTCGGATACGTCGGCGCCGCCGTGACCGGGATCGGGCTGGCGAGACACTCGCCGGAGCGAAACTCATAGACCGACAGGATGCGATAACCGAAGACGATGGCCACGATCCCGAAGAAGATGAGGCAGCCGATGCCGAGGCGTTTTCGCATGTCCTGATCGCAGCAGGGGCAGGATCAGTGCCAACGGATGAGCTCGGGGGCGTCCGCTACAGGGACACCAGCACGCGGACATTCCCGTGCAGCCAGAGTGAGGACGCGGGAAACGCGACGTCGACCTCTTCCGACTTCAAGCGTGAGAGCGCCTTCTCCTTCCCTGTCCCCGCCACGAGAAGCACGATCGACTTCGAGTCGAGGATGGTCCCGATGCCCATCGTGATCGCTTCGTGCGGAACCTGCTCGTCCTCGAACAGCGCGGCATTCGCGATCCGTGTGGACTCGGTGAGCTGCACGATGCGAGTTCGCGAGTCGAACGGCGTACCCGGCTCGTTGAATCCGATGTGGCCGTTGCGCCCGAGGCCCAGAAAGGTGAGGCCGAGCCCGCCGGCGTTGGCGATGTCGAGCTCGTAGCGACGGCATTCTTCATCGAGGTCAGGCGCCATGCCGTCGGGAATGTGCGTATGCGCAGCGCTGATGTGGCCATGCTCGAAAAGGTGCTCTCGCATGAACGTGTAGTAGCTGCCGGGATGATCGCGGGGGATGCCGACGTATTCGTCGAGGTTGAACGTGGTGACGTCTCGAAAGCAGCGGTAGTCATCCCTGCATTCGCGAACGACGCGGTCGTACATGCCCACCGGGGTCCGCCCGGTCGGCAGGCCGAGAACGATCCGCGGATTGGCGCGGGCGGCGGCGAGAAAAATGTGCGCGGCGCGGTCGGAGAGGGCTTCGTAACTGTCGAAGGACTCCCAGATCATGAACCAAGCCCCAATCCCGAGCGAAGCGAGGGATCTGCGGAAGCACCGGCAGGGTGTGGCCCGACGACTCGGCCCGCTCCGGCAGCGCTTTCGGGCCACATCCTGCCGGTGCTTCCGGAGATCCCTCGCTTCGCTCGGGATGCATCCAGCTGCTTCGCTCGGGATGCGCTCGCTTTCAACCCCGCACCTCTTCGCCTCTCGCGAACGCCTTCTCCACGTGAAAGCGCGGCGTGAGGATGGCCACGTCAGCGTCGTATCCGCGCTCGAGTTTTCCCTTGCGATCCGCAACGCCAAGGATCCGGGCGGGAACCTCGGTGGCCAGAGGGATGACGGTCTCGATGGGGAGGCCGGCCAGCTCGACCATGTTCTGAACCGCGCGCGCCATCGTGAGGACACTGCCGGCCAGCGTTCCGTTCGCCAGCCGCGCGGTTCCATCCGCGACCGTGATCTCGTATCCGTACAGCTTGTATTTCCCCTCGTCCAGTCCGCAGGCACGAATCGCGTCCGTGACGAGAGCCACGCGATGAGGAAGAAGCGCCGTGGCAATGCGCATCACGGCCGGATGGACATGGACACCGTCCGCGATGATCTCCGCCGTCGCGGAGGCCGACACGAGCGCGGCCCCCACGACACCGGGTTCACGATGATGCATCCCTGTCATGGCGTTGAACAGATGAGTGAAGTGCGAAGCGCCCCACTCCAGCGCCGCGACGGCATCCGCGAAATCTCCCGACGTATGTCCGATCGAGAAGAGCACCCGGCCGCGGAAATGCTCAATGAGGGCGCGCGCGCCTTCGATTTCCGGAGCGAGCGTGATCACCCAGCGGAGCCGCGGCGCCGAAGCAATGAGCGCCTCGATCTCCTGGATGTCCGCAGGGCGGATCGAGGTCACATCCTGCGCGCCGGCGTTCCTCCGGTTGATGTACGGACCTTCGAGGTGAATCCCGCAGATCTCGGCGGCGCCGGGCACATTGTCCGCCGCCGCGGCAGCGATCGTGCCGACTGCGCGGCTGAGATCGGCCGCCGATGACGAGAGCGTCGTCGCTGCGACCGTCGTGGTGCCATGACGCGCGTGAAAGCGAAGAATGCGGCGCGAAGCGTCCTCGTCGGCATCCATGAAGTCGGCGCCGTCCCCGCCGTGGATGTGCATGTCGATGAAGCCCGGAACGATGAGGCCGTGCGTTCGATGGGCGCCGGCGGGAGGGTTGGCGACCCGTGCGACATCCGTGATGCGGCCCTGATTCATCACGACGAGGATGTCGTCGCGAACCGCACCGTCGACGAAAGCCCGGCCGAACAGGCTGCGTTCGCTCACAGGCAAATCTTCCCCAGAATCGCCGGCTTGCCACCCGTGGCGCCCGCGACGTTCGTATGCAGGCCGTATACGGAGTCGTTTGCAATCATGGCCATGGCCATCGCTTCTTTTGCCTCACTCGCCTGGTAGATCAGGACGGACTGCCTGGACAGCCGTTTGCGAATCATCTCAACGAGCGCCGGATTTTTCGACCCTCCCCCTGCCAGCATCACCTCGTGCACCTTCCCTCTGGGCATCACGAAGTCGCGGTAGGACCGCGCGATGCTCTCCGCGGTCAGCGCCGTCGCCGTTGCGATGAGGTCTTCGATTCTGCGATCCCGTCCTTCCGAGAGAATCCGTCGTGCGAATTGCGCACCGAACAGCTCGCGGCCGGTGGTCTTCGGCGGGACCCGCGCGAAATAGGGATCCGAAAGCCACTGCTCGAGGAGCTCTTCGTCGACGACGCCCGAGTTTGCGAGCGCGCCGTCGACATCGTAATGCTGCTTGCCGTTCGTCGCGACCGACGCCAGCTCGTCGATGATCATGTTCCCCGGCCCTGTATCGAACGCGAAGACGTCATCCCACGATCCGTTCGGAGGGATGTAGGTGACGTTGCCGATCCCGCCGATGTTCTGGATGCAGCGGCCGCGCCGCTTGTGCCGGAGGAGCACCCAGTCGAAGTAGGGCACCAGGGGGGCGCCCTGACCGCCGGCGGCGACGTCGCGCACTCTGAGATCGCCGACCGTGATGATGCCGGTGCGCTCCGCGATGACGGCGGACTGTCCGATCGCAAACGTCGATCGGGTCTCGATCGGTCCCTCGATCCACGGCACTTCCGGATTGACGAGGACGGGTTCGGGGTCGTGCCAGATCGTCTGGCCGGCGACGGCGACGAGATCGACGCGCCGGGCCGGAATGTTCGTGTCTTTCATCAGACGCAGCACGGCTCCGGCGAAAAGCTCGCCGAGGATGAAGTCGTAGCGGCAGATCTGATCGACGCGGGCGCGTTTGGGATCGAAAAGGTCGCGCACCGCCATGCGCACCTTCGGCGGAAACGGATAACTCCTGAAGTGCTCGAGTTTGATCTCCGCCTTCGCGCCATGTCCTCGGATCGTGACCATGGCGGCATCGATCGCATCGAGCGAGGTTCCCGACATCAGCCCGATGATCCGCCGCGAGCGCTTGGTCGCGACGTGCATCAGCTGCTCGGCGCGGTTCACGACTCCAGCACCTCGCGGATGCGGCCCTGATGTTCTTCCAGTAGTTTCCGGGCGGTCGCGGCGTCGACCCGCTTCCTGGCCATGATCGTGGCGATCTTCACGTTGCCGTCGGCGTCGCGGATGGCCTGCACGGCCATGGGACGCAGGACGCCCGACGCAAGCTCGACCATGCGCACGGCGCGGTTGCGAAGCTTCTCGTTCGTCGCCGGCATGTCGATCATGAGATTCGAGTAGACGTGGCCGAGCAGGATCATCACCCCGGTTGAGATCGTGTTGAGCACGAGCTTCTGCGCGGTCCCGCTCTTCATGCGCGAGGAGCCCATGACGACCTCCGGGCCGGTCTGTGTGACGATCGGAATGTCGACGTCACGCGCGAGCGGTGAGCCGGGTACCGAGGTGATGCCGACGGTGAGAGCGCCGAGCATGTTGGCGCGGCGGACAGCCGCGAGAGTGAAAGGTGTGGTACCCGACGCGGCAATGCCGACCACGGCATCCTCGCCCTTGACCTGAGCATTGACCGCGGCGAGGGCCGCGTCCTCGTCGTCTTCGGCGCCCTCTGCCGCGGAAAAATATGCGTTCTCCCCGCCGGCCATGATGACCGTGACGAGAGAAGGATCGATGCCGTATGTCGGCGGGAGCTCCGAGGCGTCGAGCATGGCAATGCGGCCGCTGGTGCCCGCGCCAACGTAGAAAAGGCGTCCCCCGTGCGACATACGCTCGGCGATCTGTTCCACGGCGTGGGCGATGCGGGTGCGCTCGCCGGCCACGGCCGCCGGAACGAGGGCATCCTGCTCCTGAATGATCTCCACGATCTCGATCGCGGAGCGGCGGTCGATGTCGAGGCTGTCGTCGAGTCGGTCCTGGCTCATGGCGGCGTTACTCTATCGCGAGCCAATCGACAGTGGAGCGCGGGCGACCTCGCCCGCGTCTTCCGACCGTACTCGCGGGCGAGGTCGCCCGCGCTCCACTTTGACGCGCTGCGGCATACCATTGCCGTTGACCATGGCACTCACCTGGTTTCAGCGGCTGCAGGTTGCCTTTCGCGGATGGGCGCGCCGCCGCGAGGATGAGTCGAAGAAGCGGCAGCAGGAGTTCCTGCAGCGCAACACCGGCTGGGCTCCCTCAAAGCCCGCGCCCACGGCCCCGCGCAGCGTGTCATCGCGGCCGCACGTCGACCTCGACGGCCTGCAGGCCGCCTTCCTCGACAGCTCCGGTGCGATTGCGTACTACCTCGACCTGGAGAGCGGCGAGGTCGTGGAGCACCGCGGCAACGAACCGGAGCTGACCGACGCGAGATACCGGCGCGTTCCGGCGCGCACGCCTCAGTCGGATGCGGAGGACCGCGCCGCGTTCGCCGGAACGCTCCAGGATGCCGCCCTCCGCCAGTCGCTGCTCGAGGCGCGCGATGCCGCGGCATTCCGCCGTGCGATCTCAGGCGATCGCGCGGCCGAGCGCGCCTGGTACAACTTCAAGAACGACCGGGCCACGACTGCGATCGCATCGTGGCTTCGAACTCTGGACGCTCCGTAAGACCGTCGCGGCTCACGACGAGAATCGTGACGTCGTCATCGAGCGCATCCGGCTCGCCGACGTGTGACAGGACCACTTCGGCCATTCGGTTCGCGACTTCCGTCGCACCGGCGCCGTGCAGCTCGTTGAACGCCGCGGCGAGTCGATCTGCGCCCAGCTCAGTGCCGGTGATGTTCTGCGCTTCGGAGACGCCGTCGGTGAAGAGGATCAGGGAATCTCCCGGAGCGAGCTGCAGCCTGCGGTTTACGTATTCGGCTGACGAAACCACGCCGAGGAGCAGGTCGCCGGCGAGTACCTCTTCGACGCCGCCGTGCCGGATCCAGAGCGGGGGCGTGTGGCCAGCATTGGCGTATTCGATCAGGCCCGTTTTCGTGTCCAGGCGGCCGAGGAAGAGCGTGACGAACTTGGAGCGCGGGAGGATCTCGCGCAGTGCGCTGTTGAGCTGCGTGACGAGAGTGGCTGGATCGGGATCGCTCTTCGAAAAAATGCGGAAGGCCACCTGCAGTCCGGCCATCATCAGCCCGGCGGTGATGCCTTTGCCGCTGACGTCACCGATCACGAAATAGACGCGACCTTCGGGGCGGACGGCGAAGTCGTAGTAATCACCGCTGACCGAACGGCAGGGCTGGTTCCGGCCCACGAAGGAATAGCCCTCGATCCCGCTCGGTGCGGCGGGGAGCAGGCGGCGCTGAATGCTGGACGCCGTCTTGAGCTCCTCATCCATGATCCGTTTCTCGAAAGCTTCCTCGCGCAGCTTCGTCGTCTCGAGCTTCTTCGCCGCGAAGCGCGCGATGTGAGCCACGAGGCGCACGTCATCCGGCGTGAGGGCCTTCTGCGTGAGCAGGTAGTCGACGTACAGCAGCCCGACGACGGAGTCGCCGATCATCAGCGGCGCCGCGAGGATCGACCGGATGCCCTGCATCACGATCGACTTCGCCGCGCTCAGCTTTTCATTCGAGGCGATATCTACGAGCGCGATGGCCCGCTTCGCCTCCACCAGCTCCGAGAGAAGCGTGTTGCTGATCGTCAGCTCCGAGTCGTCGGTGCGATCGCTGCGCCGCACTTCCACCTGCGTGAACGATCGTCCGTCCGGCGCAATCAGGGCGATCGCCGCGCGCGAAGGCCTGAGATGCTCCATGACCCGCTCGACGATGAACCCAAAGAGCTCGTTCATCGGCCGGTCTTCGATGAGATCGCGCGCCAGCGTATTGAGCGTCTGCAGACGCGCCACATCGCCCGCCTCGGCCGCAGCGCGGTCGATCTCATGAACCGGAATGGCGATGCTCGGCCGCTCGGCGGTGTCGGCGATCGCGAGAAACCGATCGGTGTTGTGCTCCGCGGTCTCGAAGACGATCTCCGTGTCGCCCATGCGGATGCGGTCGCCGGCCCGCAGCAGCGTGTCGCGCTCCACGCGCGCGCCGTTGAGGTATGTCCCGTTCACGCTGCCGAGGTCCTTGAGCAGCCATGAGCCGTCGATCGCGATCAGCTCCGCATGCCGCCGCGACAGGTACCGGTCCTTGATCGGAATCGAGCAGTCGGATGCTCGCCCGATCGATACCGGTGACTCGTGAAGGGGCTGCCGAAACGGAGAAAAAAGAGGCGAATGTACAGTGACTTCCGCTTTGGGCGGGGAGGCTTCCATCGATGACTCCGGGACGATGCGCGCATTTTAGCGCACGTGCTACGTTACCGCTGTGACCGAGCCCTCGTCTCCCGCTGACTACTTTCTCGAGATCGAGGGCCATTTCGCGATGCGCCGGCAGACCCCCTTCATCCTCTCAGCGAAGGATTGGACTCTCATGAAGAAGTGGCGCGACGACGAGATTCCGCTTCCCGTCGTCCTCGAGGCGATCGACCAGGTCTTCGAGAAGAACGAGACCAGTGGCCGTCGCAAGGTCATCTCCAGCCTCTCGTATTGCCGGCACGCAGTCAAAGAACTGTGGGAGGAGCGGAAGGAGCTCTATGCCGGCAGCGAAGGAGCATCGCCGGAAGAGCAGTCGGGTCCGATGCTCGAAGCCCTTGCTGCTCAACTGGAACAGTCCGATGTCCCCTCTGATATCCGTGCGGAAGCAGCGGCGGCGGTGCGCGCGCTTTCTTCTGAGAAGACCGTACCGCGGATCGAGGAGCAGCTGATCGAGATCGAGCACGCGATGATCACGCGGATCCTCGCCGCGCTCCCCGAACAGGCAGAAGAGATTCGCGCGGAGGTCACGCGTACGGTGAGCCTGGCCAAAGCCGATGAGAAGACGCGCGCGCGAACCGAGGAAGCCAACCTGCGCCGAATCGTGCGGGAGAAGTTCGGACTGCCGAGGTTGACGTTGTTCCGTTAACCGTTAACGGTTAACGGCCACTATCTCTGCAGAACGTGATCGATGTCGTCGATCACCTTTGCGGCGGCACGGCCGGTGACCGGGGTCTCCGGATCGAGGCCGGCGGACGGGTCGGCGACTCCGCAGCTTTCGAACACGAGGTCCAGCGGGACGGCGCGTGCGCAGGGGGCTCCGCGCAACTGGAGGAGCCTCGCGCTGTGGCGGGCCAGAGCGGCGGCGTTGATCGGCCGGAACGGTGATACACGGCGCGTGACGGGATCGACGTCGAAGAGGCCGATCTGGATGGCCCGGATGATCTCGTCGCGTCCGGCGACGTCGGCGATGTCGATCGCGATCGGCGGCGTGGGAAGGTTCTGGGCGAATCGCACGCTGGAGAGCTTCCAGTAGATGAGCACCGCGAGATCGGAGCGCGTGATCGCCTGCGACTCGAGGGCGCTGCGGTACTGCTGGGGAAGGTTCGCGAGCGTCCACTGCTCCTTGATCTGTTCCAGGCGCTGCGAATAACGGGATTGCGGCGAACGGCGCGCGAGAATCTCGTACCGCTTGATCGCTTCCTGGTAGCGGCCGCGTCCAGCCTCGATCTCCGCGAGCGCTTCCTGCACGTCATCGCGCTCGCCGTCGGGCGAGCTGACGATGGGCTGGATGATCCGCCGCGCTTCCTCGTACTGCGCGCGTCCGATCAGCCGGTTGACGAGCAGCAGCCGGGCTTCGACTGCGGCGGGATTGATCGTGAGGGCCTCGCGAAGGAGCGGGATCGACGCGATGTCGTCGGCGGTGCGCGCGGCCGCGAAGAGCTCCTCGAAGAGACGGTTCTCCGCCATGGTCAGGCGCGTGGCGACGGTGGGTGGAGCATTGGGCTGTGCAGCGATCGATCGGTAGATCTCCCACGCTCTCCTGGTGTTTCCCGCCGCGAGGGCGACTTCCGCCTGGTAAACGCGGGCGGCGGTATAGGCAGGATGCTGGTCGGCCAGACCGTTGATCGCCCCGCGCGCAGCGTCGGCGCGACCCTCACGGAGATCGATGGCCGCTGCGAGGAGTGCCGCCGGCGCGTAATCCGGGGTGCGCGTCCGAAGGTCGGCGATCCGCCGCCGGGCTTCCGTGTAATTGCCCTGGAGATAGAACCGCCAGGCCGCTTCCATGCGCCGGTCGGTGTCGGTGTCGGCTGGCGGGTAACCCGTTCGGGGATCGACGAGATAACGGTCGTCACCCTGCGGCGTCGCGTGTGTCGGAAGGGACGCAGTCGTGCTGCAGCCGGTCAGGGCCAGCAGGACGACGATCGACGAAACGAAAAGACTCTTAAGCAATCTGGAACCTCTCGACGAGCCGCATCGCGGCCCGGAATGAATCCTCGGCATCTGCGGCCGGAAGCCACTGCATATTTCGATCCGATCTCAACCACGTCATCTGTCGCTTCGCATAGCTCCTCGTGCGCCGCTTCGTTTCGGCGACGGCCTCGGCGAGCGCTTTCTCTCCGCTCACGACCGCGGCCGCCTCCCTATACCCGATCGTGCCGAAGGGCCTGCTCTCACGCGGGTAACGCATCAGGAGCTCGCGGGTTTCGTCGACGAGGCCGGCACGGTACATCTCTTCGACGCGGGCGTCGAGCCGGCGGACGATCTCTGCCCGGTCGAGTGTGAGGGCAAGCTGCAGCGCGGCGATGTCGCTCGAATTCTCGGAAGTCGGCGCCTTCCACCGCGAGATTGGCGAGCCGGCGGCGATCCACACTTCCAGGGCTCGTTCGACGCGATGGCGGTCCGCCGGCGGAATCCGCGCCGCGCTCTGTGGATCGACGCGAGCGAGCCAGGCGTGGAGGCGCGCCGGACCGCGCGGCTTGTCAGAAAGCGCTCGAAGCCGGCGCCGGATCTCCGCATCACGGCCCGGCATCTCCGGAAGCCCCGAGAGAAGCGCTCGAAGATAGAAAAACGTTCCGCCGACCAGAATCGGGAGTCTGCCGCGAGCGGTGATCTCCTCGCAGATCCTGCGCGCCCGCTTCGCGTAATCGGCGGCGTTGAATTCCTCGTCCGCCTCCACGATGTCGAAGAGGTGGTGGGGAACCTGGCTGCGTTCCTCGATCGACGGTTTGGCACTGCCGATGTCGAAGCCCCGGTAGATCTGGACGGAGTCGTAATTCACGATCTCGCCCGTGGCGGCTGACGCGAGGCGGATGGCGAACTGCGATTTGCCGGCCCCGGTCGGACCGGCGACGACGACGACCTTCACCGGATCCGAGTGTTGTGCGTCCGGCGATCCTCGAGCTCGAGGACGCTTCGCAGATGCTCGCGGCAGTAGATGCCTCCGGGCGGGATCGGCTTGCCGCACTCGCGGCAGCGGTTCTTGACGACGGCTTTCTTCCCCTTTTCGAACACTTTGACGATCACACCGGCGACGACCACTACGACGGAGAGGGCCAGGCCCTGCTGGATCATCGCGGTGGTGATCAATTCGGCTATGGGGGAGTCGGCCCAGGTCGCCTGCACGACGAACAGCGCCAGCATGAGCACCAGCGTCCAGAGTCCGAGGCGGAGAAGGGTTGAGGACATAGGCGAATGTTCACTGTATGCGGCTCACCGGGAGTAGTCAATTTCGGTCCGTACCTCGAGGCGGGGCCCGGGAAACGAGATCTCGATTGTCCCGTTAAGGTCGGTCCGCCAGAGGCGGATCCGCCGGCGGCCCAGCTCGGCGACCACGTCGGGGTGCGGGTGGCCGAAGAAGTTGTTCCGGCCGCAGGAGAGAACGGCGATACGAGGGTTCACGACCTCGAGAAGGCGGGGGCTGGTGGAGGTGCGGCTGCCGTGATGCGGGATTTTTAGCACGTCGGCCTGGGCGAGGAGGGGTGCGAGCTCCCGCTCGGCGTCTCGCTCGATGTCGCCCGTCAGAAGGAGAGAGCGCCCGGCTGCGCGCGCGGTGACGATGACCGAGCTGTTGTTTTCGGGGGCGCGCCGGAAACGGGAGGGAAGGATCGTGACGGTTGCCGTGAGATCGCCGAGGGAAATCGCTTCGCCGCCGCGGAGGAGCCGCAGGGGGGTCGCGCTGGTGCGCACCGCATCGAGCACGATCTGCGCGCATTCGCCGCGGAACCGGCGTGGCGAGATCCAAACCTCGCGCACGTCGAGGTGGCGGACCGCCGCCTGAAGGCCGCCGCAGTGGTCCGGATGGGCGTGCGTAAGGATGACGGCGTCGAGCTTGCGCACACCACGGTCGAGGAGCAGCGGCAGAAGCACGCTTTCACCAAAACGCGCGTCGTCGTGCCGCCCTCCGCCGTCGATGAGAATCGCGCGCCGGCCCGATCGAAGAAGGAGCGCGTCGCCCTGCCCGACGTCGAGCGCGATGAACATCGGGTGGGCGACGCTGGAGCGCCGGTGGAAATTCATGATCGCCGTGATCGGAGGAACGAGAAGAGCCAGAACGACGATCGCCGTACGCGCCCGGCCGCGAAGGAACCCGAGCGCCGCGACAGCGCAGCACGCGGCCACCACGACCGACAGAGCCGACGGTGCAGCGAAGTAACCGGACGCCGGGGACGCAGCGCGATTCATCGCCGTGCAGATCCAGTTGAGGAACGCGATGAGATCGAGCAGGAGCGGAAGTTCCACGAGTGAGAACACTCCGCCGGCGATGAGCATCACGAAGACGACCGGAGTCATGGCGATCGTCGTCAGCGAGCCACCCAGCGCGTACTGATGAAAGTGGTAGAGCGTAAAGGGAGCAATCGCAACCTCGGCCGCAACGGCGTAGGCCGCGAAGCGGAGCGGTGAGGCTGCGAGCGGACGCCCGATGAAAAGCAGCGCACCAGCGCCCGCGTAGGTCAAATGAAAGGCCGGCTCGAAAAGATCGCCCGGAGCCAGCGCGAGGCGCGCCATCGCAGCGATGCACCACAGATTCTCGAAAGTCGTGGGACGTCTCGCGATCCGCGAAACTGCATAAAGAGCGATGGCAATGCTCGCGCGCGAAACGGATGCTTCACCGCCGATGAACGCGGGAGCAGTGATGGAGAACGCGAGCAGCGACCAGTCCGCTGCGCGGGCGGCGCCGATCCATCGGAGCAGCATCGCGATCACGCCGGCCGCAACGGAGATCTGCAGGCCGGAGAAAACGAGCAGGTGGTACGTGCCGCCGCGCTTGAAGTCTTCTTTCGTCTGCTCGGCGAGGCGCTCGCCCCGTCCCAGAAGCAGAGCCTCGATCATGGCGATCTCGTTCGGCCGAGCCGCGGCGTGGTGGCGGAGGCGAATGGCCACGGCACGGTTCCACGCTCGGGGCGCCCAGGGAGAGAGGCGGCCCTCGTACCGAAGGAGGCGCGGCGATTTGATCGACATCGTGTAGCCCCCGCGCCGGTCCGGCTTGAGATGCCCTTCCGCGCGGATAACCTCCTCCATCTCGATCGCGGCCGGGTCGAAACGCGCGTAGATCGCCAGCGGTGCGTGAACGGTCACGCCGTTCGCTGTAAAACGCGATACGCGCAGCACGTGGACGTGCGGGCGGTGGGACCAGTCGCCGTCGATCGGAGCGACGACGTCGAGGAATCGTTCCGACCCGAGTGCTGCGACGGCACGGCGCTCTTCCAGTTGACGCTCGTGGTGGCGGACTCCGATACCGATCCCCGCCAGCGCGGGGATGACCAGAGAGATGCAGAGCACGGAGGGAAGCTTCTTCGCCAGACGAGCGTCTGCTGTGAACGTGAGAATAGCGATCGCGCCGAGCCCAGTGAGCAGGGACACGGGATTCACGACCAGCGGCGCGACGGCGAGCGCCGCCGCGAACACGATCAGCGGAAGTGCAGCGGGGATGTCATCGCGCACGCTCGAACGAAGCGAGCGTTTCGACGTGATGGGTGTTGGGGAAGAGGTCGAGGAGGTCGAGCGTGGCGAGCCGCCAGCCGGACGCGCTCAGCCGGTGCGCGTCGCGAGCGAAGGTTACCGGATCGCAGGAGAGATAACAAACCATCTCCGACGCTTTCTCGCCGGCCGCAGCGATGACTTCCGGCCGAGCACCGGCGCGCGGCGGGTCGAGGAAGACGAAGTCCGCTTTCGCGAGACGGCACGCGTGCACCTCGACGGGAGCTTCGATGACCTGCACGTTCGCCGGGACGTTCATCCGCGCGTAACCGGCCGACTCGGCCGATCCCTCCACCGCAATCACCTGCTTGAAGTGTTTTGCCAGCGGCAGCGTGAAAAATCCGACGCCTGCGTAGAGGTCGACCGCGGACCGTTTGCCGGCGCGGCGCGCAGCGTGTCCTTCGACGAGCCTGATCAGCGCGGCGTGCATGTGACGGTTCACCTGGAAAAAGGAGCGGGTGGACAGGCGCCACGAATACTTGTCCACGCGCAACGTCAGTTCCCCCGGACCGGCAATGAGCTCGTCGTCGATCTCCCAGATCTGGTGGAGCGCGGGCGACCCCGCCCGCGCTTTCTTTTCTCCGGCACCCGACTCGCTCTCGGTGCCGAACGTGTCCGCCGTCGCACGCCCCACCACTTCGCATTGCGTCGTCAGCGGGACCACCCGGTTCGAGCGCATGGCGTAAAAACCTATGGCCCTGCCGTCGGACTGCAGGCGGCTCCGGATCCGGTAATTCAGCGGCGACGGATGAATGGCGACGGAAGGAAGCGAGCCGGGGTCGAACTTGCCGATGCGGCGGAGGGATTCGGTGAGGATTCGCCGCTTCGCTTCGAGCTGCTTGTCGAGGCGCAGAGCCGTCCAGTCGCAGCCTCCGCACTCATGAGCGATCGGGCATGGCTCAGCTCGCCGCCACGGGCTCGCCTCCACCAGACGGACCATGTCCGCTTTGGCGTACCCCTTTTTCACTTCGTACAGGCGCACGACCGCAACATCGCCGGGAAAGACGTTGGACGCGAAAACGGGGAACCCGTCGACGCGGGCAAGCGCGTCGCCACCGGCCACGAGCTCGCTCGCGGAAATGGTGATTTCGTCGCCAGTCTTCACCCGCGCATTCTGTGATAAAACGCGCGCCGCCAACAGCGGACGACTTAGTCCGCGCTTCCGGCGGGCGGGATCGCCCGCGATCCACTCGATCGATTGAAGGATCTCAATGAAAGTTCATGAATATCAGGCGAAGGAAATCCTTCGTCGTTACGGCGTCCCCACTCCCCGCGGTGAAGTCGTCGAGAGCGCCGATGAAGCGCGCACCGCTGCCAAGCAGCTCGGAGGCCGCGTCGTAGTCAAGGCGCAGATTCACGCCGGTGGCCGCGGCAAGGGGGGCGGCGTCAAGCTGGCCAAGGATGCAGACGAGGCAGCCGAGCTGACGCGAAAAATGCTGGGGATGACGCTCGTGACGCACCAGACCGGTCCCGAGGGGCGCGTGGTCAGGAAGGTCTTCATCGAAGAGGCGCTCAACATCGACAAAGAGCTCTACCTCGGCATCACGCTCGACCGGAAGCTCGGGTTGCCCGTGATCATGGCTTCGAGCCAGGGCGGCATGGACATCGAGGAGGTCGCGCACAAGGACCCCAAGGCCATCCACCGCGAGGCCGTCGACTCCATTCTCGGCATCCAGCCATTCCAGGCGCGCGCGGTCGCGGATGCTTTTGGCCTGAAGGGCGACGCGTACAAGAAGTGTGTCGACTTCGTGCAGAAGCTGACGAAGGCCTACGTCGAGACCGACGCCTCACTCGCCGAGATCAACCCGCTCCTCGTGACGAAAGAGGGCGACGTGCTGGCGCTCGACGCGAAGATGAACTTCGACGACAACGCCATGTTCCGGCACAAGGACGTCCTCGAGATGCGCGATCTGAATGAAGAAGATCCGCTCGAGGTGGAGGCGTCACACTTCGGCCTCAACTACATCAAGCTCGATGGAAACGTCGGCTGCATGGTCAACGGGGCAGGGCTGGCGATGGCGACGATGGACATCATCAAGCTCGCCGGCGGAGAGCCGGCGAACTTCCTCGACGTCGGCGGCGGTGCCAGCGCCGAGCAGGTCAAGAACGCTTTTCGTATCATTTTAAATGATAAAAATGTGAAAGCCATTTTAATCAACATTTTTGGCGGAATCATGCGCGGCGACCGCATCGCCGAAGGCGTCGTCAGCGCCTCGCGTGAAGTCGGCCTGCCCGTTCCGGTCGTTGTCCGCCTCGAAGGCACGAACGTCGAGCTCGGGAAAGAGATCCTGGCGAAATCGGGACTTCCCCTCATCACCGCAGACGGCATGTGGGATGCGGCGCAAAAGGTGGTTTCGGCTGCGAAGCAGGCGAAACCATCCTGAGGAGCCAGAAGAGCGCCGAAGGATCTCGGATCAGAGAGCTCGTGATTCAGAGCGCACCGGGTAGGAAAGGTCAGAAGTAATGGCAATCTGGGCAGACAAGAACACACGCGTCATCGTGCAGGGCATCACCGGCCGCGAGGGGACGTTCCACGCGGTGCAGTGCCGCGAGTACGGCACGAAAGTCGTCGGCGGCGTGACCCCCGGCAAGGGCGGCACGAAGCATGAGGGCTTCGACGTATTCGGCAGCGTTCGCGAGGCGCGCGAGAAAGCGGGCGCGAACTGCTCGCTGATCTTCGTGCCTCCTCCGTTCGCTGCGGACGCGATCATGGAATCGGCAGACGCCGGCATCGAGCTGATCGTCTGCATCACCGAGGGCATTCCAGTCAACGACATGATTCGCGCGCACGACTTCCTCGAGAAGTCGAACGTTCGTCACGTTGCAGAAGGCCGCGCAGCGTCGCGGCTCATCGGTCCGAACTGCCCGGGCATCATGACTCCCGGCCAGGCGAAGATCGGCATCATGCCGGGACACATTCACAAGCCCGGGCCGATCGGCATCGTCTCGCGCTCGGGAACGCTCACGTACGAAGCGGTCGGCCAGCTGTCGCGCCTGAACATCGGCCAGTCGACCGCGGTTGGCATCGGCGGAGATCCTCTCCCCGGAACGAACTTCGTCGATTGCCTCGCCGCGTTCCAGGCTGACCCGCTGACCGAGGCGATCATCATGATCGGAGAGATCGGCGGAACGGCGGAAGAAGAAGGCGCCGCGTTCGTGAAGAAGAACGTCACTAAGCCGGTCGTGGCATTCATCGCCGGACAGACGGCTCCTCCGGGACGCCGCATGGGACACGCCGGCGCGATCATCAGCGGCGGCACGGGCACGGCCGGCGAGAAGATGAAAGCGCTCGAGGCGGCAGGCATCCACGTCGTGAAGGCGCCGTCCGATATGGGACAGCGCCTCTCCGAGGTCTGGAAACGCAAGTGAGACGCGCTTCGGCGCTGGCCGCCTTCGTCGCGATGATGCTGGCCCTGCCGGCATCGTCGCAGGCGCCCTCCGCCGAGAAAAAGCTACGCTGGTACAAAGGCAACACCCACACGCACACGCTCAACAGCGACGGCGATTCCACACCGGACGAAGTCGTGCGCTGGTATCGCGAGCACGGCTACGACTTCGTCGTCATCACGGACCACAACTTCCTGACGTCGGTGGACGGACTGAACGCGCTGCACGGCGCGGACGAGAAGTTTCTGGTCGTGCGCGGCGAGGAAGTCACCGACGCGTTCGGCGACAAACCGCTCCACGTCAATGGCCTCGAGGTGAAGCGGCTGGTCCCGCCGCAGGGTGGCAAGTCCGTGGTCGAGGTCGTGCAGCGGGACATCGACGCGATCCGCGCCGCCGGCGGTGTGCCCCACATCAATCATCCGAACTACGGGTGGGCGATCTCGGTCGACGATCTCCGGAAAATCGAGCGGCACCGCCTCTTCGAGATCTTCAACGGGCATCCGCTCGTGAACAACGCCGGTGGCGGCGGCCAGCCGTCGATGGAAGAAGTATGGGACATCCTCCTCACCGGCGGAAAGCTGCTGTACGGGATCGCCGTCGACGACGCGCACCATTTCAAGCGGCCCTATGACGCGTGGGCAGCGAGACCTGGTCAGGGATGGGTCGTCGTCCGCGCGGAGAGCCTCAGCGGTCCGGCGCTGCTCGCTGCGCTCGAGCGGGGCGATTTCTACGCGTCGACCGGAGTCGAGATCGCCGACTACGCGGCCGGTGCCGATGCGATGACGGTGACGGTCCGCGAGCGCGGCCTGACGAAATTCACGACGCAGTTCATAGGACGAGGCGGGAGGATCCTGCAGACCTCGATCACGCCGGTCTCGACGTACACAATCCGGGGCGACGAAGGGTATGTCCGCGCGAAAGTCATCGACTCGAACGGAAAGAGCGCGTGGCTGCAGCCGGTGATGGTGCCCCGATGAAAGAGCTGAAGCTTCCACTGGCGACGGAGATCAATCTGCTGATGCTCATCGGCGGGGGAGAGTTTTCGTTCGGTGAAACCCGCGCGATCGACGAGTTCCTCCTTTCGCGGATGCCGCACGGGAACAGGACGGTCGCGTTCCTTCCGACCGCTTCCGGATCGGCCGAGTACGCCGCGCACTTCGGCAAATACCTGAAAACGATCGATCCAGCGGTCGAGACCGTGAACGTTCCGATCTACCGTGGTCGCGATGTCCGCCGCCAGCGCAACCTCGACCAGATCCTCTCCGCCGGCTCCACCTACATCGGCGGCGGCGTCACGAACCACCTCACCTCGACGTTGCGCGAGAGCCCGGCCGAGCTGGCGCTGCGGGACGCTGCGGCCGGCGGTGCAGTGATCGCTGCAATCGGCGCGTCCGCGTCGTCGTTCGGCATCTGGACTCGGGACATGCTCCGCGGCGGCGGTCCCATGCCGGCGCTGGGATGGTTGCCGGGAGTCGTGGTCGAAACCGGGTTCGAGTCGGCAAACGACGCAGAGCTGCGCCGGCTGATGTCGATTCCGGAAGTGACCATCGGCATCGGAATCCCGCCACGAACGGCGCTCGCCATTCACTCCGACGGGTCGACCGAAATCATCGGGGACGGAACGATCGCCGTGGTCCGCAAACCCGCCTGATTCGTCATGGTGTCAGGTCTGGAAAAACAACTTTTCTTCCAAAGGTGTGCTCTGCGCTAATCTCCCCCACGACAATTCTGGAAGAAAAGTTGCTTTTCCAGACCTGACACCATGACAGCAGATCGAGATAGTGTGGATCGCCCGGCGACGAACGAGGAGCTGATCCGGCTCTTCGGGATCCTGTCGCATGATTTGAAATCGCCGATCTTCGCGATCGACGGGTTCAGCGAGCTTCTCATCAGCGACTACGTCGAGAAGCTGGATGAGGAAGGGCAGGACTTCCTGCGCAGGATCCGTTCGAGCGCGCAGTACATGAAGCGCGTGCTCGACGACATGTCCCACCTCGTGAAACTGGTTTCGCGGCCGTCGATGCCGCGCGCGATTCCGCTCAAAGAGGTCGTCGAGGAAGTGATTCTCAAGCACAACTACGCGATCGAAGAGGGTGGCGTGAAAGTCGAGGTCCCCGCCGAGTTGCCGGTGGTCAACGCCGATCCCGAAAAGATCCGCGAGGCGATCGGTGCGCTCCTGGCGAATGCGCTCTTCTTCACCGACCGTCCCAAGGGCGAGCGCAAAGTGACCATCGAATGTACGCGCCAGAATGATGACTGGCGTGTCTGCGTCCGTGACAATGGAATCGGGATCGACCCGCGCTACATCCAGCAGGTCTTCGAGCTCGGCGGGATGAGCAAGCTCGACAAGGCGCGCGGCGGCGGCCCCGGTTACGGCCTCTACATGGCCAAGCGCCTTGTGGAAAGCCACGGCGGAACGCTTACAGCCGAGTCCGTGCCGGGTGAAGGTTCCTCGTTCTGCTTCACCATTCCCGCCTAGCAATTCCCCCCAGGTCGTTGAATCTAACCGGGTTCCACCCGCTGCGGCGGAGCCGGTATAAGTCATGCCAGGTCAAAGGTTTGGCCAAAACGAAAGGTGGCTTCCCGCTTGCAAATAATAAGGGCGAAGCGGAGGACCCACGATGGTCGAGCTGAAAACGAAAAGGCAGTACGAGGAGCGGTTCCTCGACAACTACGACCGTTCGCAGCTGCGTCGCGACGTCCAGAAGGTAAGGGCCAACCGCCTGTCGGGAATGCGCAAGCGCTACGCGAGCTGGGCCCTGGGCGCCTCACTTGCGCTGGGAGGCATCGGTATCCCGATGCGTGTCATCCAGCAGTCGCAGAATCCACGGAACGAGAAGCCGTCGCAGTCGGTGACCGTCGACCATTCGCTCGCCGGTGATCTCCGCGCAGCGTCCAACATCGCGCAGCAGGTCGCGGGTGGCGTCGTTGCCGGTGTGGAGACTGTTGCAAAGGCGCCGCTGGAGGCCGTTGCTGAAGCTCCGAAGCAGCTGGCCATGATCTCCGAGAACGCGAAAGAACATTTCTTCCAAACGCAGGTGCCTTTCGGCAGCATCATCTATCACGAGGCGAAGAAGAACGACCTGAAGCCGGAGCTGGTTGCGGCGGTGGTCCAGGCTGAATCGCGCTTCAAGCCGAATGCGCGATCGGGCGTCGGCGCCGTCGGCCTCATGCAGCTGATGCCGCGCACCGGCAGGTGGATGGGCGCGCGCAATCTTTCGAATCCGGCGCAGAACATCCAGGCCGGCACCAGGTATCTGAAGTATCTGCACGAGCGCTTTGACGGAAACGAGACGAAGGTCATCGCCGCGTACAACGCCGGCGAGGGGAACGTGCGCCGTTTCGGTGGAGTTCCGCCGTTCAAGGAAACTCGCAACTACGTGAAGAAGGTTCGTAACTACGAAGCCGACTTCAAGGAGCAGGTTGAGAGTCACGTCGCCGAAGTTGCTGTCGCCGATGCGTCGCGGTGAAGTGTGATTGAATGACGCCGTGACGGGGACGCGACTGATCGTCGGGTTCGTCGTGATGGGTGTTGCCGTGCCTCTCACGCTCTACTACCTGCTGGACCTGGAGACCATCTCCCAGTTCCTCACGGTGGCGGCATGCACCTTCTTCTCCTGGGGCGTAGCCGATCTCTTCGCGCGCATTCTCGAAAAGCCGCGCCTCAAGGACCGCTCGCCCCGCCGCGCCATCGATGAGGAGTTCGAGCGGCGTTTCAAAGAGTGACGCTGGACCTTGGACCCTGGACCTTGGGAGTCGCGTGCCCCACGTCATCCTGAGGCGCGAAGACGCCGAAGGACTGATCACGTCACTCGTGACTCGTCACCTGAATGACCGAGTTGTTCCTTTCTCTTTTTGTCCGGGTTGATCCTTTCTGTTTTACAGCAGTAGGAGCTGTGGAAAAGTGGTAAACGCGGTAGGAGGCATGGGCGGCGTTTTCCACTTTTCCATCAGCTCGGTCTCAGATGAATTGGCCCTTATCCTCGTCGATCTTGCCGATGAAGAAGGCGTAGAAATGAACATTGAGTGTGGCGTTGGCTGCCGGCTCGAGACCGACGGTTTGCCCTCTGAGCGCCTCACTGATGAAGATCGCCTGATTACGCCAATTGATTGACCCGGCGTCGGTGACCTTCCGCTTCTCGAGGTGGAGGTCGTACTCGGGTGTCGGTACTCGCTTTGGATAGGGCCGATCGGTTCCGTGAAAGAGGCTCGCTGGGCGCGCCAAGGCGATGCCCTCGTGTGGGCGCTCGAGGTTGTACATCGAGCGGAAGGAATCGAACTGGCACTGCTGCGCGCGCATCGTCGCAGCCGGTGGACGCGTTGCCTCGCGTTTGAGGTCGCGATGCATACGTTCGTGACGACCGTTGTCACCGGGTCGGCCTGGTCGGCTGAAGATCGGCTGAATACCGAGGCTCATGAACCGCACGCTCATGGTCGAGAACTTACCGCTGGTGCTACCGAATGGAGGACCGTTATCGCTTTGAGCCGCCAGCGGCAAGCCGTGTTCACGGAAGAGGCGGACAATCACCGGCCAGGCGTGATTTAAGGATGTGCTCGGGAGCGCCTGACACGCCATCACGTACCGGCTGAACGAGTCGCAGATCGTCAGCGGGAAGCAGTACTGACCGTTGCGCAGCCGGAACTGTCCTTTGTGGTCGAGCGTCATGAGCTCGCCCGCTGCGCCGGCGGTGTAACGCTGAATGAACGGCGAGCGAGCCGCCTGTCGAGGCGGCTTCGAATGATCGACTAGACCATTTCGCGCGAGGATGCCGTCGACGGTCGAACGCGCCGGCAGCTCCATCTCTGGATACTCGTCGCGCAGGCGGCGAAGGATCTTTTTTGAACCCCACTTGAATCGTCGTCGATCGTCCACAATCAACGCCTCGACGGCTGGGTCAGTTTTGAACGGCGATAAATGCGGAGCATGTGAACGATCGCTCAACCCAGACCTCCCGGACGCTCGATACCGATCACGCCAGAGGCGCACCGTTGGAATCGACACACCGAACTCAGCTGCCACCTCGACGAGGGTGTACCTCGCATCGAGCGCTCGCCACACCATCTCCTCTCGAATATCCACGATCATCCTCTCCACCAGCGGCACGGATCACCTCCCGCCCCGCCAGAACAAAAGAGAAAGGATCAACCTGGAACTTCTGTGAAAGGATCATCCCGGACCGAACAGTCCAAGGTCCAGGGTCCAGGGTCCAAGGTCTGGTTTACAATCCCGCAATCGCCCGAAACCCATGCCTGACAACATT
>CALMZP010000130.1 GCA_937870635.1 uncultured Acidobacteriota bacterium
TTCATCCTTCATCCTTCATCCTTCATCCTTCATCCTTCATCCTTCATCCTTCATCCTTCATCCTTCATCCTTCAAAAAAAGGGGCGCCCCGAAACCATCCGGGGCGCCCTTGCTGCGGTTGTTGAACGTTTACGGGGTGGTCGTCGTGCTGGTGGTGGTCGTCGAGGTCGTCGCTGACGTGTCGGTCATGGTCGTGCCGGTCGTGTCGGTGGACATCGTGTCCGTCGACATCGTGCCGGTGGTGCCGGTCGCGCTCGTCTCGGTGTAGGCCGTTTCGGTCGACATCGTCATGCTCGTGTCCGTGGCTGCCGTGTCCGTGATGTTCGTGTTCTCTTCGCTGCGGCACGCGAATCCGAAGATCGTCATTGCTGCAACCATGAGAATTGCAAAGGTCTTCTTCATTGGGTTTTCTCTCCTGTTGAATGCATGTTGAAGTGTTGTCGGTTCGCTCGTGTTCATCTTCTGAGTGCCCGGCTCACCTCCTCAGTCGTTCGAAATGGCGGCGCGATTCAGGCGCCGCCGATAGTCGCAATCTAGTAGGTGCCCGACGTCGACGTCGTTCCGCTCGTGGTGGAAGTCGTCGAGGTGCCGGTGGTGCTCGTCATCGAGGTATCGGTCGTCGATGACGTTCCGGTGGTATCGGTGGCCGTGTAACCGGTCGCCGACGTATCGGTCGTGCTCATGGTCACGGACGTGTCCGTCACGATGGTGGTATCGCCGCCAGCCGTATCGGTCACGACGTTGGTGTTTTCTTCGGCAGAGCACGCCAGCCCGAACACGCTCAGCGCCATTACGATCGTCAATGCAAGTACTCGCTTCATGTGGTCCTACGCTCCTTAATCGCTTTTGTCCGTGGGGGATATGGCCCGGTGCCCCAGCGGGACACGACGAGCCAAGCCTGTTTTAGCAACTCAGGTGCCACGCAAAAAAAACGCCCCGCCGAAGCGGAGCGTTTCCGGAGCGACAAAGTGCTCGCGATTACGGGGTGGTCGTCGTGGTCGTCGTGGTCGTCGTCGTGGACGTCGTACCCGTCGTACCCGTCGTGTCGGTCATCGACGTCATGGTGGTGTCGGTGACCGTCGTGTCCGTGGTCATGGTGGTGTCGGTGGTGCTGTAGGTGGCCGACGTGTCGGTCATCATCGTGGTGTCCGTCGCGGCGGTGTCCGTGTTCACGTTCTCTTCGCGCTGGCAGCCGACCAGCATGACGACACAGAGAAGGGTGATGAGGGTGAGAACCAGAGACTTCTTCATTTGAGCAACTCTCCTTAATGTTTCGAATGCGTCTGCGTGTTGATGGAGATCAAAGTGCGATTTCCGTCTGGGTGCCCAACTCACCTCATTTCTCTTGGTTCTTAGGAAACTACCCTCGCTCGGGCGAGGTCAGAGGAGCTTCGATGCGGGCTGCCGGGCGTCCGGCGGCCTGTACTATTAGGATCGGAACCCCCGATGTCAAGCATTCCAGCCACCCAGTCCTTCGCCGAGCCTCGGGCCATCTCCGGAACTGTCGTTTCCTTCGACGGAACGAGGATCCACTACGACATCTACGACCGCCCCTCGCGCGGCGCCGTCGTGGTGATTCCCGGATTCTGGAGGGACCGTCGCCACCCTGCGATGAAACGCCTCGCGGGGCTGCTTCATGCAAATGGCCATCGCGTGGCGATCGTCGATGTCCGCGGGCACGGCGACAGCGAGGGGACCTACGGCTTCAACCTGCACGAGCACTACGATGTCGCGGCTGTCGTTCGCCAGCTCTTCGCCACCTCCGCCATCGAGTCCGTCACCCTTCTGGGGCTGTCCTACGGCGGAGCGATTGCCATCTCCGCCGCCGCGCGGCACGGCCTCCCGATCTCGTCGCTGCTCCTCATCTCACCGGTCGCCGATTTCGCGCTGATCGCGCCGCGCCTGAACCTCTTCACGCTCCACCGTCACATCGCCCTGGGGCAGGCGCTCAAGAAGCCTCGGTTCGACTGGCGCGCGAAACGAACCGCCAAGTTGCGCGCGATCGATGACGTTCACGATGTGCACGTCCCCATTTCTCTCATTCACGTCAAGGACGACTGGCTGATCGGCCACGGCCATTCCGAGGCGATCTTCGAGCACGCCAACGAACCGAAAGAGATGCACATCCTCGACGTCAGCGGGAACTATCACGCCGACCGGATCTTCTCCGTTGCGCAGAGCGTGGTCGAGCCGCTGGTGTTGGATTTTCTGGCGCGGCATACCTTGCGGTGACCTTGGACCCTGGACCTTGGACCCTGGACTTTGTCTGTTTCCCGGCGCGATCCATCCGCAGGCAGAGTGGAGCGCGGGCGACCTCGCCCGCGAAATCCAGAAGACGCGGGGGGGTCGCCCGCGCTCCACTGACCTCCCAAGGTCCAGCGTCCAGGGTCCAAGGTCCTGACACGGCATCATCGGAACACGTGAAGGAAGGACGATCGCGGCAGAAACAAAAAGCCGCGCTACGCGCGCGGCTCGAAAAGGAGATATCGAAAAACTTTACGGCAAGGGGAACGGCACGACCGGCTCCGGCTGAACACGTGGAATCTCGATCACCTGGAGCTCGGGGAGAAACATGTCGTACTGAATCGCAGCCGTTTCGGGCGTACGCTTCTCGTCACTTCCACCCTCCTCGAACCACTCTTCTCCGTCGTATGTCCACATAGGGATCCTTTCCACTGCCCGCCGGCTCGCCAGCGTACTCTCAGCAATTTCAAGCGGCCTGCCATGAGGGCCACCGCTGAGCTTCACCGCTCAACCACTCCATACGCATCACTTAGACGGTTTGTAGCGGGACGGCTACGGAAGAGCTCGGAAATGGAATGTCCGGTTTCCCGGTCACCGCTGTCCGGCCGTTGGGGCGGCCTTCGTCTGCTTCAGGTGCGCGGCCAGGAGCCGATAAGCCTTGCCGCGATGCGACACCTTGTCCTTCTCCTCCGCGGTCATCTCCGCGAAGGTCTTCGCGGAGCCCTGCGGCTGAAACCAAGCATCCCAGCCGAAGACTGCTGCGCCCCGCGGCTGCACGAGGATCTCGCCGCGAGTCTCTCCGCAGAACAGATGCGCTTCCGATCCATCCCAGTAGCCGATGCAGCACTGCGCCTTCGCCGCGCGGTTGTTGAGCGCGTACGCGATCGCGGCGAGCCCTTTGCCGCCCGCGGCCTCAAGCAGCCAGCGCACGTACGGACCGGGAAAGTTGCCCAGCTCGTCGAATCCAAGGGAAACGTCTTCGACGACGAGACGCCCGTAGGCCTTGGTCTTGGCGACGTCGAGTTTGTAGCGGGTGATGTCTTCGACGGTCTGCGCCTGAATTTCGGGGAGGGAGAGCGCGACGCGCAGGAGGGGAACGCCGAGGATGCGCTCGGCTTCGATCCCTTTGTTGGGATTCGAGGAGACGAGTATCAGCTTTTCTTCTTGACCCTGGCTTGCCAAAGCGCGCTGATTCTATGCGATCAGCGCGACCACTCCGTGCGGAATGCGCGGATAGACCGGGTCAGGCGCATCTTGAGACGGTCGGGAGCGGTGACGTTGATGCGTTCGACGCGTCTGCGCAGAAACTCGCGGAGCTTGCGGGCGAGCTTGGTCCGCGACTCACAGTCGGGACAGAGGCGAAGGTGGCTGTCGAAATCCTGCTTCTTTCGATCGCCGAGCGATCCGTCGAGGAAGAAATAAACAACGCGCTTCACGTCGCGACACAGCATGGATGTCCGTCCTGCTTCGTGAATTGAAGTCACTCGGCGCGTTCCAACTGCGAACCCTGAGCCAAGATTCCACGCGAAACGGAAAGCGCCGGATGCCGAGCCCTTCCGCTCGACGTCCGGCGCTGATTGAGAGCTGATGCGGAATTATTCGATCTCGAACTTCTCTTCTTCTTCCTCTTCGACTTCGAACTCTTCGAAGTCTTCGTCCTCGGCGCCGGCAAAGAGAATCTCCTCTTCGTTCTCCTCCGGCTCCGCGACTTCGGCCTCTTCTTCCGCGCCTTCCTTCTTCTTGCGCGGTTTCGCCTCGTCCTTGCGCGAACGCATCTTCGCCGGCTCAGCGCCGCCGCGGATGTATCCGTATTTGCGCGCGTACTCGAGCAGCGTGCGCTCGAGCATCTTGCGGCCGCGATAGAGACGCGACATCACGGTGCCGACCGGGCAGTCGAGAATCTCGGCGATTTCCTTGTACGAGAATCCTTCGATGTCCGCGAGAAGGACGACCATCTTGTAGTCGTGCGGAAGCGAGTCGAGGGCGCGCTTGACGTCCTCGTCCATCATGTCCTGGAAGATGTCGGTCTCCGGATCCTTGATCAGATCAGGAGCGTTCTTCTGGATGACGCGCTCG
The DNA here is from genome assembly GCA_937870635.1 of uncultured Acidobacteriota bacterium. Taxonomy (GTDB): domain Bacteria; phylum Acidobacteriota; class Thermoanaerobaculia; order Gp7-AA8; family Gp7-AA8; genus DATLEX01. Next base: position 4,321 of record CALMZP010000130.1, read on the forward strand.
TACGACTCTTCAATCTCGGAGAAGTCGATCTTGTGAGGCGTGAGCTTCTTCTTCCGGTAATTGTTGATGAACGTGTTCTTCATGATCTTGAAGAGCCACGCCTTGAAGTTCGTACCTTCTTCGAACTTGTCGTAGTACTTGTACGCTTTGAGATAGGTTTCCTGAACGAGATCCTCGGCGTCTTCCGAGTTTCGCGTCATGCGGTAGGCGGTGTTGTAGAGGGAGTCGACGTAAGGCATCGCTGCCTTCTCGAAGTCCCACCCCATTTCGTGCTCGTTGGCGACCGCGGTCTTCATGGTTTCTCCCGTGCCCAGGGCACTACGTGAAAACTTCACACTCCGTGCCGCATGCACCATTAGATGCAGCAGCAAATAAAATAGTTACTACCGGCGGCCGAACTTTTTTGAAGTACCTCTAAATCCTGAACTTACGGGCCACCGCGCAAACGATTCGCCAGAGACGCCTTCACATCGTCCGCGTCACCAGCAACGGACACGGGCGTCCACGGGAACTCGTCTGGGTCAATGAAATCTACGGTTTTCGGGAGGGAACTGCTGGAACCGGCTGTTAACAAACAGTGAACGGCCGGATATTCCCAAGGCGAGATTATACACACCCCGCCGCGAAGATCAATCCCGATACATCGTCAAAAGGCGCTCGTAGGCTCTGGTGATCTCCATGAAACGGGCCGCTGCCCTGTCCTGCTCCGCCTCCGGCCGGCCGAAAACCTTGTCCGGATGATGCTGCGCCACCAGCCTGCGATACGCCGCGATGATCACCTGTCGTGTCGGGGTACCTTCGATCTCTAAAACACGCAGCAATTCCCGCGGATCAGCCTGCTCGCGCACAAAGAGCGGCGTCGCGCCCCCCGCCCGATCGGCCTCGCGCGGCCGGCCTTCCTTCGCATGATCGATGTAGTCGAATCCATACCGCTCGCGAAGGCGCGCGAGCGCATCGGTCCGAAAGCCCAGACCGAAGCTCAGGTCGAGAAGGGCCGAATACTGCCTGACCGAAACCGGCTCGCCGCGCGTCGCCACCATGCGCACGGCGGTCTCGAGAAGGTCGTTGCGCTGGCTGTCTGACGCGCTCCTGGCGAATGCTTCCGCCCAGCTGGTCACATCCACGCCGCGCGTCACGGCCGCGGCGATCCCTGCTTCGCGACGCAGACGCCGGATGGCCTCATCGGGCCCGTCGCTGCCGGTGACGAGAACCTGATAAAGCAGCGACGCCGCGATCTGGTCGCGTCCTCCGGCAGTCCGTGCCGCCTCTTTCTTCTCATCGCGCGACAGCGCGAATGCGACCAGCGCGAAGACGGCTGTCGCGCCGCCAGCCGCGATCATGATCAGAACGGCGAGGATCTCCACGGGGCTCAGACCGGGATTGCCAGAACAGCATCCACTGCATCGAGGCGCTGCCGGAGCGCTTCGTCGGAGAGAACCGGCGTCGATCCCGCCGTGTCGATCTCTTCTTCGACGCTCAGCCAGCTGCGGCAGCCCGCGTACTCCTCGAGGAACCTCACCTCGACCGGGGCGGCCAGCCTCCAGACGCGTACGCCGATGACGTGAAGGGTCTGGTCCGCGCGGAACCGGTAACGCGCATCGAGAGTCTCGCGCGGGATCGCGACGAGTGGCTCGAGCTTCGCGAGCTGCTCGAGATCCGTCACACGCCACGTTCGCACGACTTCAGCCCAGTGGGTGATCGTCACCGAGGGGCGCGGCTCGGACTCGCCCTGATGAAAGAAGGTCGGATAAAGATAGAACGCCTGCGCCTCGACCCCGAACGTCGGATCGGCGATCCCACCTTTACGAATCAGCACCACCTGCTCTCCGCGGCCGAGCGAGTCGATGACGTTCGCCCACTCTTTCAGGGCGGTGTGATTGGCGAGTTTGCGCATGTCCGGGAGCAGTGTAAACCGTGAGTGACGAGTGACGAGTGACGGGTTCATCAACTGTCATCCCGAGCGTAGCGAGGGACCTGGGTGTGAAGGGCGGCTCGAAGATCGGACTGCGCGCCACCCGAGTCCCCAGGTCCCTCGCTCACGCTCGGGATGACAGGCTGTTCGTGCACTCGTCACTTTTTACCCCGCCTGGAACCGCACCGAGTTCACCGGCCCCTCCCAGATCGTCACCGCGGTAACCAATGCATTTTCGCCGGCGACCGCGGCGGAGAGCTCGCGATGGAACCACGCGGCGATGTTCTCCGCCGTGGGATTGATCTTGTCGAACGGCGGCACATCGTTGATGCAGGTGTAGTCGAGCTTCTTCGCGAGCGCTTCGAGCTTCTTCTTCGCGCTGACGAAGTCGACGGCGATCGCATCGGCGTCCACACCGCCGCCCTTCCCGGCCAGCTCGGCCTCTACCTTGTACGAATGGCCATGGAGCGGCTCGGAGATTCCGCGGTACTCCCTGAGAAAATGCGCGGACTCGAATCGCGCTTCGACGCGCACGCTGAAGCTTCCATGGGCGAAAGTGTTCTCGCGGGCGAGGTCGCCCGCGCTCCACACATGGCTGATCGTCGACTCGCTGGCGCCGAGCGATCGGAGCTCATCGGGATTGGACTGGGAGCGCAGAAGATCCGCCGCACGCTGGTCGTCCCAGCAGTCGCCCGGATTCGACCCCTCGGCCAGCTCGATGAGGGTCTGCAGGGTCTTGCGGCGATCGTCTTCGCGCGGTCCGCTCACAGAGGTCGAAGTGTACAATGCGCGCCGATTCGCGATGCCTCTCCCGAAAAGCGTTCTCTGCACCGCCTGCCGCAAGACATACCCCGAGGGGTGGAAGCGGTGTCCGTACTGCGGTTTCGATGAAACCCAGGCCCGGCGTGACTCGCAGAGCCGGCGGTTCATGGAGAAGAAGATCGCCGAATTCGAGCAGCGCACCGGTAGACGGAAGAAAGACGAGCACCGCCCGGGCCCGACACAACGGCCGCCTCGCGAGCGCGGCCGCGGGTCGCAACCGCGCGGCCAGAAACCGGAACGGCCGCAGCAGCGCCGCGACGGTGCCCCTCCGCAGCAACAACAACAGCAGCCGGTCGCGGAAGGGCAGCAACGATCACGCAGGCGCAGGCGCCGCGGTCGTGGCGGCGCGGGACAGGCAGCCGGGGGACCGCAAGGCGCGGGCGAGGTCGCCCGCGCTCCACAGAATCAGAATCTGCCTCGCCCGCCGAGACCGCCTCAGCAGCCAAAACCCGACGGTCAGCGGGCGGGATCGCCAACGGCTCCATCCGCTGAAGGTGGCGAGGGTGGGCGCAACCGCAAGCGCCGCTTCCGCCGCCGGCGCCGTGGTGGCGGGGGCGGGGACACTCCGCCGAAACCTCCGACTCCGTGACTCCATTTTGGATTTTGGATTTTGGAATTGAATGCCAATCCAAAATCTAAAAATCCAAAATCTAAAATCACGAAGTGAGTTCGCTGGCAGCTTTCGCGGGCGGTTCAGCCGCTGGACGGTTCACCAGCAGATACCGCACGGCGCATTCCGAGAAGCCCTCGCAGCGGATGCAGTAGCCATCCTGAGCGTCCGGTTTGTAATCGGCCGGCCCGCAGATGTTGACGCCGCGGATGATGTCTCGCTCGAACTGCGTGCTCAGGCGGTCGATCTCCGTCGCCGACCTTGCCGCGAGTGCCTTCTTCACCGCGACGAAGCGCGCCGCGTTGCGGATTGCATTCGAGTCGACTGAATCCTCTTCCTCCACCGGCACGGGCTTCACTGGCGGCACGACCGGGATGCGCGTCGCGACGAAGTAGATGTACGCCGCGACTGCACCGGCGAGCGCCGCCGTGTTCGCCGTGCCGCCGGCGAAGACGCCGGCCACCAGCACGACCGCGGCGACCCACGCGATCCACCGGATGCGGACCGGCAGGGCGCCGAAGAGATAGAACGTCTGGAACGGAAACATCGCCGCGTAGATGAAGAGCAGCGTGAAGTTGACGAAGTACGAACCGAGAAGCGGGATCCCCAGGAACGCTGCCGCGGCGGCGGAAGCAAGTGTGGAGACGGCGAAGAGCATCAGGAAGCGGAGCGTTCCCCACGCTTCTTCGATGGCCGAGCCCATGATGTAAAGGAGGAGCAGCGTGAAGAAGAGGACGATCGGCTTCGGAAACGCGAACCAGCCCTGCCCGCCCTGTGTGAACTGCCACGTGAAGATGCGCCAGACGTCACCGCCGAGGATGGCCTTCCAGTCGAACGAGAAGAGAGCTTCGTAGCGTCGCGCGTCCTGATGTTCCAGCAGATAGAACGCGACGTTCAGGAACAGCAGGACGTAGATCGACCGAAGATTCTCTCCCCTGGTCCGTGGCATGCCGGTCACAACCCTCTCGACAGGAGGATATTTCAGTTGACGGTCACGTTGTCCAGACCTTCGAACCGAAGCTGCGCGCCCTGCGTGACGCCATGCTGGCGAGCCACCCCGCCCGCCACCTCGAGCACGTACTTCGCGGGGACACCCGGATCGTAAGTGGGACAGGGGTCGGCCTGACACGGCGGCACGTCGTATTTGACATGAACCACCCGTCGCTGGTCGTCGATCCAGATCATGTCGAGCGGGATGAGCGTGTTCTTCATCCAGAACCCGTGCACCGACATCTCCCGGAAAAAGAAGAGCATCCCTGTTTGATCGCGGAGGCGATCGCGATACATCAGGCCCTGCGCGCGCGTGGCTTCGTCGGTGGCCAGCTCGACGTGCACCGCGTATCCGTCGGGAAAGGTCACTCGCGGGAGTGCCACGTCAGCCGCCGCGCCCGTTCCGGTCACACTGGCCGGAGGCGCCGAGGGCTGCGAGCACGCGGCAAATACCAGCAGCAGGACAAACGCGGCCTTCACTCTTCCACCTCGACGACCTCTTCCTGCTTCGCATCTTTCGAGATCAGCTCGTACTTCTTCGCGTAGTAACGGAACGACCGGAAGGACATGCGCAGAAGCTCCGCGGCCTGCGTCTGCACACCTCCGCTGCGCTCCAGCGCTTTCAGCATGAAGATCTTCCCGATCGCCTCCAGATGATCCTGCAGCGAGATCCCCTCCGGCGGCAACTCGAACGTGGTGTCCGGAATCCTGCCGCCCAGCAGCACATGCTCCGGCAGCGACTTCGTCGTCAGCACTTCGGACTCTTCGAGGGCGATCATCCGCTCGACCACGTTCTCGAGCTCGCGCACGTTCCCGGGCCACGAGTACTTCTCGATCGCGCGCACGGCGTCCGTCGAGATCCGCTTCTGTGGAACGCCGAGGTTCGTGCAGAATTTGGAGATGAAGTGTTCGACGAGGAGGGGGATGTCTTCCTTGCGATGGCGCAGCGGCGGAAGCTCGATGGGAATGACGTTGATGCGATAGAAGAGGTCTTCGCGGAACGTTCCCTTCTGGATCGATTCGTTTAGGTCGCGGTTCGTGGCCGCGATGACCCGCACGTCGACCTGCGTCTCGACGTTCGAACCGACACGCCGCACGACGCGGTCCTGCAGGACGCGCAGCAGCTTGATCTGCATGGCCGTCGAGGTCTCGCCGATCTCGTCGAGGAAGATCGTGCCGCGGTCGGCTTCATGGAAGAGGCCGCGCTTCTCGCGGATGGCGCCCGTGAACGCTCCGCGCTCGTGTCCGAAGAGCTCCGACTCCAGAAGCGTTTCGGGAAGTGCGCCGCAGTTGATCGAGACGAACTTGCCGCGCCGGCCGGAGTTGTAGTGGATGGCGCGGGCAATGAGCTCTTTACCGGTGCCCGACTCGCCCGAGATCAGAACGGTCGATGTGGTCCTGGCGATCCGCTGGACGATCGAGAAGATCTCCTGCATCTTCGCGCTCTTGCCGATGATGTTCGCGAAGGTGAACCGCTCTTCGAGCGCGCTGCGGAGGTGAAGGTTCTCGTCCTCGAGCTCTTTCCGCTCGACCGCCTTGCGGACGATGATCTTCAGCTCCTCGATGTCGAACGGCTTGGCGATGTAATCGAACGCGCCCGCTTTCAGCGCATCGACCGCCGACTTCGTGGAGGTGTGGGCCGTGATCATGATGAAGGCGATCGACGGGTTCTGGGCCTTCACCTCGCGGATCAGGTCGATGCCCGATCCGTCCGGCAGCATGAGATCGCAGAGCACGAGATCCGGCTCGTTCTTCTGGATCGCCGCGCGTGCCTCCCCGAGTGACGGAGCGACTTCGACCATCCACCCCTCGCCTTCGAAGACGATGGAGAGGAAGTCCCGCAGCGACGATTCGTCGTCGACGATCAGCAGGTCCACGGACCCGATTATAGGGGTCCGAATCGTACCGGGCCGGGGAGCGACGGCTCCTCCGAGAGAGCTTCTTCGAGGGTTCGGAGCGAATGCCCGCCGGCCGGCTCGCGGGCCGCTGCGGCGATGAGCGCTTCGACGCCGGCACGGTGCCGCCGATAAAGGGCTTCGGGCAGGGGCCTCGATACGACACGCGCAAAGGAGAGCACTGCAGCTGTTGCGGCGATCCGCGGCCGCAGGCTGAGGCAGGGCCGGAACGGGCGGGCGATCGCCGGCCGAAGGATTCTCCGGCTCGCCCGGTTTTTCCGGGCGACGGTCTGCAGGACGCGGGCTCGGTGGCGTTCAGGCAGGAAGAAGACGGCGCGGACGACGGCGCGGCGCTGCCCGATGCGGTGCGCGCGCCCGTTCCGCTGTTCGATCCGGGCGGGATTCCACGGGAGGTCGTAATGAACGACGATTCCGGCTCTCTGAAGATTCAATCCCTCCGCACCCACGTCGGTGGACACGAGGATATCGGCGGCGCCGCGCCGGAAGAGGTCGATCGAGGCAGTGTTCGTATTCTCCCGCCCGGTAACGAGCACGGTCCGCCGCACCTTTCGCAGCGCCTCGACGATCGAGCGCGCAGTCGCCGCCCATCCTGTGAAGATGAGCATGGGTTCTGTCGTCGCACGACACAACTCCAGAAGCAGCTGTTCCTTCTTCCTCGGCAGAGCGGCAACGGCCGCCCGCAGTTCGGTGATGCGCGCGACCGCCCGGTGAATCACGAGGGGATCGATGCTGTCGTTGTCGCCGACGAAGAGCTCCCAGAAGAGAACGGTCTGGACGGCGGCGACGTCCTCCTCGTGCGCGAACGCGCGCCGATACTCACGCTTGGGAAGCGCGCGGCCGGAGGCGAGGCATTCCAGCGACCGTTCATAGAAGCGGAGCTGACGGCGCAGGGAGTCGAGAAGCGCCGCTTCACTCGATTCCAGGCGGCGGAGGAGGAAGTCGCGGACGAGCGGCGCGCCGGCCACAAGCGGAAAATCGAGCGTGGCGATCCTCTCTTCGATTCCCTCGGCCGCGCGATCGGTCCAGACGATGCGCCGGTCGATGTCGCCGAACGCGAGCGCTTCAGGGACGACTCTGCGATCGCGGCGCACGACGAGCGCCGATACGATCCGGTCGAGAGCATCGCGGTCGCGCCGCTCGAACGCCACGTCGATCGACGGAACGCCGTGCATGGCCAGCGCGTCATCGCGGACGACGAGCCGCAGAAGCGATTCGAGATCGCCCGGGCCGTTGCAGATTGGAGTCGCCGTCACCAGGAGCAGCTTCGCTCCGACCGACCATCGTGCCAGCGCCGTGAAGCGCTGCGTACCGCGGTTCCGGAACACGTGCGCTTCATCGACGATGATCAGACGCCTGCCCTTCGGCACCTCGTCACCGCGCAGCAGCTCCGTGTGCGTGACGACGGTCGCGTTCACGGCGAATCGGCGGAACGTATCGCGCCACTGATCGACGAGGCTCGCCGGGACGATCGCTTCGATCCGTTCATCGCGGATCCAGGCTCGCCGAGCCACTTCCGCAGCCACGTACGATTTGCCCAGCCCCGGCTCGTCCGCGAGAATCGCCCCGCCGTGCCGGGCGAGGAGCGGGAGCAGCCTCTCCACAGCATCGAGCTGGTGTTCAGCAAGCAGCGAGACGTCGCGCAGCGAACGCACGGAGCACCTCGAGCTCGCCGGAACTCAGTTCGAAGAGATCGGCCACCACGGCCTCATGGCCGGCCGGTGCCTCTTTCTCGCGGTGCGCAATCCGTGACGACCTCACCAGGCGCTGCCACCGCTCCGACCCCGCGGTTGGAAGCGGAAACGGAATCGCCGACACCGTCCGACCGAAGTAGCGATAGTGATCGTCCTTCGCGCGCTCGGCCACGGCGAGCAGGAGCGCGTCCACCACGACGCTGTTGAGCAGGCCCGCGATGGCATACGCCTCGTCCATCGTTACAGCGTCAATCGAATACAGCGTCTGGTTGGGCACCAGAGGAAAGCTGTGTCCCGCCACCTCGACGGTCTCGGGGAGGACGGCAGCAGCCATCCCGCGCGCGACGTCCTTCCAGGCCACCTTGATGCCGACATGCTCTGCGCGAACGTACGACAGCCGCAACACCTCCGGCTCCACGCCGCGCCTGCCGGCCAGCTCGACGAGCCACGCCGGAAACTGGCTCCATCCCGCCGCGGGCGGCCACAACATCCAGTGGGACTCGCGCGTGGACCAGCGGCGCACGTCGCGCCCTCGCACCGCGCGGCAGACGAACTCCGTCGGAATCGCCACGCCGTCTGCAGTGGTCAGCCATCCGCAGTCGACCTCGCCAGCCTCGAGAAAGAAGCTCTGGTTGTCGCCGGTCTTCACGCCCATCACGGGACCGCGTCCGATCGCTTCGTCGAACGGCGGGAAGCGATCGCGCAGCCGCGAGAGGATGTGCGCGACGTCCGGCGGTGCGAGACTCCATTCCGAGCGGCGTCCGTCGACGGACAGATCGCACGCGGCAATGGCGAACGACTCGCCCGCCGTCCTCACGTCGATCGTGCCGCCATGATCGCGCTCGCGCTTCGCCACGAGGCCGAGAGGGAATGTGTCCGCGCGGAAGTAGCGCCGCCGCTCAGCGCTCCAGTCGATCAGCGCAGCGACCGTGAGACCGTCGAAGAGAAACTCGCGCAACGGCGCGGCATACGCGGCGTTGACGATCTTCGCCGGCAGCAGCATGGCGATGACTCCGCCGGGGGTGGTGAGATTCACGGAGCGTTCTACGAACGCCACGCTCAGGTCGGGCTGGTGTGGGACTCCGGCTCTGATTCGACCTTCGACCTTCGACCTTCGACCTTCGGGATTCCGTGCGCGCTCGAATCGATTACCGGTTCCGAATGTCGAGCCGTGGCCCTGCCCCTCGGCCTCCGATTCAATCGCAGTTCCGAAGGTCGAAGGTCGAAGGTCGAAGGTCGAATCACGGTCGAAGGTCGATTCACGACCCCCGAACAACCGGTACCGTTCGCCATACATGCGCCTGGCCACGGGTGGGATACGCGAATGCCGAACCCATGGCGGGTTCCCGACGACGACATCGAATCCGCCTCCGGCCATGACATGCGCGAAATGCACATCGAACGAAAAGAAATCGACCTCGGCATTTTCCACCCGGTCGAGGGCCTGACGCGAGAGGGCCAGCCGGTCCTGCAGGGAGCGCGCGTAATCGAGATCGTCCCGGACCGGGTTGCCGAAGAGATCGCGGCGCGGAGCCGTGGCCAGCTGCAGCTCGCGCTCGTCGGCGTCGATCGATCGCTGCAGAAGGTCGGCGGCGAGGCGGCGATCGTTTGCGCGCACGAGGCGGTAAAGCGCGGGCCGTTCGTCACGCGGCGCGGAGCGGTATCGCTCGATGAGGTCCTTCTGCGCGCGGATTCCCCACGCCCACTCGCGATAGATGTCGGCGCGGGCGCCGCCCAGAAAATCGAGAGGGCCGAGCAGCGAGTTTCCCTGCAGGATGTTGCGATCGAGGTTTGGCAGCGGCCGCACATCATCGAGCGAAACGTCACTGCCGGCGACGATGGCGAGCCAGAGTCGCAGCTCGCACAACCGCACCGCCTCTGGCTTCAGATCCACGCCGTAAAGTGACCGCTCGATGATGCGGTGGCGGAGGTCGGACGGCCGGGCCTCACCGAGCGCGAGGACCAAGCGCTCGATGGCATGCATCGCCGAGAGGAGAAACGCTCCCGATCCGCATGCCGGGTCGAGGATCGTCACGTTCTCGAGGCGGCGAAGGATGTCGGGAGCCTTCTCTGTCACGGGTGCCGCCACTTCTCCGCCGTCGAGGACCGCGAGGAGATCATCGCGGAGCGCGGCATCGCCGCCACTCGCCCATTCGGCCAGAGCGCGCCTCGTCAGAGTGTCGACAATTTCCCGCGGCGTGTAGAAGCTGCCGCTGACGGCGCGTTCGTCTTCGGCCATCAGGCACTCGAAGACCTTGCCCAGCATCTCCGGGTCGACCTGCGTGCCGGCGCCGCCGGTCTCGTCGATCGTGAAGTCGAACTTCTCGAAGACATCCTCGAGGATCCGGCGCATCAGATCATTGGGAGCGCGCATCGCAGCGTTGCGCCGCTCGAACGGACACGGCTCGAAGAGACCGCCGTTGAGATAGGGGATGCGGCCGAGGGCGCGGGCAATGTCGTCGCGTTGAGGGGCGGGGGTGTTGAGGCATCCGAAGAAGAGCGGAACCAGCACGGCTCCGAAGAAGTCGATGTCCTGGCTGCAGCATTGCTCGGCGCGATCGATCAGGAACCGCCGCTCCCCGTTGAGCCATCCCTTTTCCTGGACGAAGCAGAGAAAGAGAAGCCGCGACATGATCAGCAGCGCTTCATCGGCGACGGCCTCCTCCCGTTCGCCCGGACACGTCGCCACGATCGCAGCCGAGAGCTCGCGGACGGCGGCGCGGAATCTGCCGAAGAACTGCCGGATGACGAGCTCACGGTCCAGGGCCCGCGCGAAGAGCCGCGCCGGGTCGTCACCGTTGTTCAGGCCGACGAGATTCAGACGATCGACGGCGTGCGGCGTGGGATTCGTTGTCGAGATGGACGCCCGCCCGGGGAAACGTCCATTCATAGCATGTATCTGGATCGTTTGCAGTTCTCGTTGATATTTAATGACTACTGATTCAGTGCACTGATTATAGGCGGCGTAATCAGCGAGAAACTTCGCCGCCGCCGCATCATCGAACTCATCATCGGTGAAGAAGAGATCGAAACGCTCCAGCCGGGCCAGCAGGGACATGCGTCCCGGCAGCTCGATGCCGCCGCGCTTCCACTCCTCGCGGTCGATCTCGATCGGCTGCACGGGATACCCCAGCGTCCGGAAAAGCGCGATGACTCCGGCGGAATCGCGGCAGCCTCGGAGGTCGTCCGCGGTGATCACGCGCTCTCCTGTCCTACACTGACGCCGTGTCGATCGTCTGGGACTACCTGAAGAGATTCTTTGCCGGAGCCATATTCGGCGGCTACATGGCGCACCTGCTCTACTTCCTCAATCCGCAGGTCGACATCTCGCCGGGCCGCCTGGTGCTCGTCACGCTCGTCTACAGCGTGATCTGCGGCCTGCTCTTCGGGACGGCGCTGTGGATCCTTCGTCTTCTCCGGCTGCGCGTCGTGGGGCAGCCCGACGCCGAGCGCACGCATGGCTTCGGCTTCGTCGTCCTGGCCGTTTTCGTCTCCGCGACCATCTACTGGACCCACTGGGACTCGATGCGGATCTACCTTCCCATTGCCGCGTTCCGAGTGCTCTCGAAGGCGACGAACCTCATCACCATCACCGCGTTCGCGCTGCTGATCCTCTGGATCATCGAGCGCAACGCCGGACGCCACGCGTCGCGGTTCATCTTTCTCGCGGCGGCGATCATCATCGGGGTCTCCTCGTTCACGCTCTATCAGCGCCGCGAGAGCTACCGCGTCGAGCGCCGCGAAGTGGTCGTGGCGAACATCGGCACCGTCGCCGAGAAACGTCCGGCCATCGTCGTCGCCATCCGCAATCTCCCCTACGACTGGATCATCACCATGCGCGGCGAAGGAATCCTTCCCTTCTTCGAAGAGGCCTCGCGCTCGTCGTATCTCACCCGGCTCGAGCCGTTCCCCACTTCGCACTGGCAGGCGCTGTGGGCGTCGCTGGCAACGGGAAAGCTGCCGAACCGTCACGGAGTCACGGGACGCTTCTCGTATCGCACCGCCCTCAACCGGGAAGCGGCCGACGAGCAGTTCTTTCTCATCCCGCGAGGCGTCGGATTCCGGATGTGGGGACTGATCCCGCCGGTCGAGCAGATCTCCGCGCAGCTCCCTTCCGGCGACGCCCTCCCCCTCTGGACCCTCTACGAACGCCTCGGCCTTCGCGCCGCGGTCGTCAACTGGCCCTCGTCCGGCACAACCGGCGCGAGCCGCGTGATCACCGATGACGCGCTGCGCTCCGCGGTTCGTCCCAGGCCCACGGTCCAGGCGCTCGAAGCACGCTTCGATGACACGGGCGCCGCGGCGCCGGTCATCCTGAAAGCTCTGGCTACGGACAAGGCCGCACTCGACGCGGTCGTCGACGACAGGCGATTCGACCTCCGCGTCGTTGCGCTCGAAGGATTCTCCGAGGCTCAGCGCGCCCTTCACATTTATCTCAATGAGGTGCCGGCGCGCGCCTCGACCAAAGGCGAAGCGTTGCGCGCCTACCTCCAACAGATCGATCGTGAGCTGGCGCAGCTGGTCCGCGGCAACCCCGATCACCTGATCATCATCTGCTCGCCCTCGGCGATCGTTCCGCCGGAGCTCGCCGCCAGCGCGTATGCCATCGCCGCGCGCGAGCTGCGCTCTCCCGACCCCGGCGCAGACGACGGTTTCCTGCTCTTCGTCGGTCCCGGCACCGTCCAGCGCCCGAACCCGGAGACCGCGTACGTCGCGGACGTCGTCCCGACCGTCCTCTTCGCGGGCGGGCTTCCCGTCGGCCGCGACATGGACGGGCGCATCCTCACCGAGGCGTTCGGAGATGACTTCCTTCGCAGAACCACTCTCTCGGCGATCCAGACGTACGAGGCCGAACAGGTCGTCGTCAAACGCCGCGGTGCGTAGCGGGCGCGCGCGCTTCATCGCGACTCCCATCGACGGCGAGCCGCGTCGTAACGAAGGAGCCTGATCTTCGCGGTCGCGCCGTAGACGCGCACCGCGTAGAGCGATCCTCCGTCATCGGTGAGGTAGATCGTGCCCGAAGTCGAGCTGCCCATCGGGGAGAAGGAGCAGATGGCGCCGCGGCCAAATTGAACCGGGGTGTCGGTGGGTCGCAGCCGGTCGCCATCCGGATCGCGAATCTCCCGCGGCAGCAGACCGATCGACACGAGCTGCGGCTGCTGGAACAGATGCCGCGGCGGCGTCACGCAGCGGTCGACACGAGAGGCGATGTCGTCGTTGCGGACGCCGTCCGCGTCGCCGTCGTCATAGACGGCGAACTGCCAGTGAGATCCGCTGCGCGTGAAACGAAGACCCGAATTGTCCGCGCGAGCGATGGCGCGCGCTCGGGTCTCGTGAAAGATCATGCGGATTTCCGCCGCCGCGGAGCGAACCGCGGCGCGGCGGCGCAGCGTCATCCACGACGGAACCGCCGTCGCCGCGATCATTCCGACGATCGCGATCACCGTGAGGAGTTCGAGGAGAGTGAAACCATGCTCTTTGTCGCGCACTTGTCCTCCTTCTGAAGATCCGAAAAGCAACCGCAGAGGCGCAGAGAACGCTGAGGGACGCGGAGGAGACTGACGGCTCTGCGTCCCTCTGCGTTCCCTGGGCCTCTGCGGTGAACGTCGTCTCGTCTTTCCGTTCCACCCGGAAGGGGGACCGCCGGCAGTTGCACCGGCGGTCCCGTGGGGCGGGCGGCGTTATTCAGACGCCGTGTTGGAGGGCTTTGGGGCGGCCGGCTTCCCTTTCGGCTTGCGCGGGCTCTTCACCTTCGACGTCAGCGTCGTTTTGCCGCTGACGGCGACGTAGGCGCTGATCCGCTCGAAGCGCTTGTCACCGAATCCTTTGACCTGCATCAGGTCCGTCGGCTTCTGAAAGTCGCCGTGCTGGGTCCGGTAGTCGACGATCTGCTGCGCCGCCTTCGCACCAACGCCGGGCAGCAGCGCGAGCTGCGCCGCATCGGCTGTGTTGATGTTGACGACGCCGGCAGAGTTGTCCGCGGCAAATGCGGCCGCGGAGAGGGAGAGGAGCGCCAGGGTAACGATGAGGATGTGGGACTTCCGCATAGGGTCTTGTTCTCCTTTCGTTGATCGGTTTGCTTGTTGTTGACGACTGACTGCTTTGGCTGATTCACCACACTGACTTGCCGGTGTTGTTTGACGTCTTCCTTGACGTCGAATCGCTGTTACTCCGTCATTCCCACCTCCTTTCGGAAGTGCGATGAGTTCAAGCGCACGACCATCGCGTGCGCGACGACAAGTCGTTGGGACAACGCGAGTTAGAAATTCAGGCGGGATTCGCGCGCGTCAAAAAGATTTGCGCGGCGGCGAGGAGAGAGGAGAATTTTGCTCTATACTCGAATGCAGGCGCCTCATGAAGGAAAAGCGCGAAATCTACCGGTTCCTTCACGTCACTCCACGCCGCATCTTCGAACAGCTCGACCAGTTCGTCGTCGGCCAGAAGCACGCGAAGGAAGTCCTGGCCATCGCGGCTTACAACCACCTCAAACGAATCGAGTATCTGAAGTTCGGCGGCGATGTCTCCATCCGCAAATCGAACATCCTCATGATCGGGCCTTCCGGCTCGGGCAAGACATACCTGGCCCGCACGCTGGCGCGCATCCTCGACGTTCCCTTCGCTTACAACGACGCCACCGCGTTCACCGAAGCGGGCTACTACGGCGAAGACGTGGAAGTGGCGATCGGACGACTCCTCTACGCGACGAATCAGAACGTCAGCTCCGCGGAGAACGGCATCGTCTTCATCGACGAGATCGACAAGATCGCCCGCCGCACGGGCGGCGCGCGCACCGGCGCCGGTTCACGCGACATCGGCGGCGAAGGCGTCCAGCAGGCGCTGCTCAAGATCCTCGAAGGTGAAAAGATCTTCGTCCCGCTCAACGTCACCGCCCACTGGAACAAGTACGACTACGTCGAGATCGACATCTCGAACGTTCTCTTCATCTGCGCCGGTTCTTTCTCCGATCTGAAGGATTCCGCGGAGGGACAGTCCATCGGCTTCTTCAATGACGGCACGGGGAACGGCCGTGAAGTGTCGACCGAGGATCTGTGCAAATACGGGTTTCTGCCGGAACTGCTGGGGCGGCTGCCGGTGCATGTCGAGCTCGAGGCCCTTTCGGCCTCCGACCTCGTTACCATCCTCACCGAACCCCGGGAAGCGATGATCCCCGAATACCAGCGCCTGTGCGCTCTCGATCAGATCCAGCTCGAGTTCACCCCCGAGGCGCTCTTCGAGATCGCGAACGCCGCGCTGCGTCAGAAGCTCGGCGCCCGCGCCCTGCGCGCCATCCTCGAGAAGGTCCTGCATCCGATCCTCTTCGTGGCCCCGGAACGCGCCGGCGAGCGCATCACCATCGGGCCGGAGGAAGTGCGCGCCGCGGTCAGCGTATAGACTTCGCGGATGCGGAACATCGGCATCGCCGCCAAAACCTCTTCTCCCGCGGCGCTCGAGTATGCCGCGGGCGTTGCGCGCGACCTTCGCAAACGTGGATTCGACGTCTGCTTCGATGACGTCACCGCCGCCGCCATGGGCAAAGACGCCGGACATTGCGTCTCGCGCGCGGCTCTCGGATCCGAATCAGAGCTGCTCATCACGTTCGGCGGAGACGGCACGCTCCTCTCCGTCGCCAGGCACGCCCCCCAGAACGTCCCCATCCTCGGCGTCAACATGGGCACGCTCGGCTTTCTCACGGAGATCCGCCTCGAGGAGTTCCCGGGACTCCTCGATCACGTACTGGACGGACACTTCACCGTCGAGCCCCGCGTGACTTTCGTCGCGTCGGTCACCGGACCCGAACGCGACGATCAGCAGTATCGCGTCCTCAACGACGTGGCCATCAACAAGAGCGCGCTGGCGCGTATCATCGAGATGAAGGTCAGCGTCGCCGGACTGTTCGTATCCAACTTCCGCGGCGACGGACTGATCGTCTGCACGCCGACGGGATCAACGGCCTACAACCTGTCCGCCGGCGGCCCGATCGTCTATCCGACGATGAACGCGATGGTGCTGACGCCGATCTGCCCGCACATGATCTCGAATCGCCCGCTCGTCCTCCCCGACGAGCTGGACATCGCCATCAGCATCATCACCCCGGCCGAGGAGCAGGAGATCTACGTGACTCTCGACGGCCAGGAAGGCATGCCGATCAGCGAGAACGACCAGGTCTGCATCCGCAAGTCCAACGAGAGCATCCTGCTCATCCAGTCACCCGACAAGAATTACTTCGACGTGCTGCGCACGAAGTTGAAGTGGGGAGAAGGGTAGACCGGAGCACTTCGACTTTGATCGCGGCGCGTTCGCGCATCTTTCTGCTTCGTCGCGATTCGACCTTGGACCTTGGACCTTGGACGTGCAAGCCACGTCATCCTGAGCCGCGAAGACGGCGAAGGACCTCAAGATACGAAGATCGCGTCGATTGAGACCCTTCGCAGTCTTCGCTGCTCAGGGTGACGTGAAGGTCCAAGGTCCAAGGTCCAAGGTCCAAAAGGACCCGAAGCCGCGAACTACCCGACTCAGAACGAGCGAGCCGAAGCGACCGAGGCCTCATACGTCGCCCGAACGGCCTTCACATACGCGCGCGTCTCACGATACGGCGGGATGCCTTTGTACCTCTGCACCGCGCCGGGACCGGCGTTGTATGCGGCCAGCGTCAGATCGAGATCGCCGTTGAAGGTGTCAAGCAGCGTGCGCAGGTAGCGCGTGCCGCCGAAGATGTTCTGCCTCGCGTCGAACACGTCGGTGACGCCGAGGTATTCGGCGGTGGCGGGCATGAGCTGCATGAGACCGCCCGCTCCCACATGGGAGACCGCCCTCGGATTCCAGGCAGACTCGCGGCGAACGACCGCGGCTACGAGGCGCGGGTCGACACCGTGCGTACGCGCCGCATCCGCGATCATCGGAGAGAAGTGCGCGGGGACGGCCGTGAGCGATGCATTGGAGTCGTACCGCATTCCGCCGAAACTGCTGATGGCGGCGCGGCGGAGAGAGCGCAGGGAGACGAGAGCCTCGCGGATGTTGCCGGCGAAGCGCCACGCGGTGATCTTCGTCGCGTCGTTGCTGATGACGACGCGGCCCGGCTTGCGGAGCTTCGCGGCCGGGACGTCCGCCGCTGAGAACTTGCGGGTGTCCGCGCTGGCGATTGTGGTCGCTGCGGCGAGCGTGACGGCGATCACTAACGCTTTTCTCATGGTGGGTGCACGCGGAACGATGCCCTCGGTACCCCTATTCCGGTACGATCGCCTTCCCATGAGCTTTCGCACACTCGCCGCTGCTGTATCCTTCGTCGCTCTCGTGAGTTGCACGTCCGCGCCCATGACCAGAGAAATAGTTTTCACCGGAACGGTCGCGCTCGGCGGAAACCCCACGCCTCAGCCCGGTTACGCCGTGGTCGTACGGGACGGAGTGATTCAGGAAGTCGGGCCGGCGGCCACGATCAAAGCGTCGCACGCCGGGGCGCGCGTAATCGAAACAGGCGGAACGATCCTCCCCGGCCTCACCGATGCGCACGCGCACCTCTACGGCCTCGGCCTTTCGCTCGATACCGTGAATTTGTCGGGCACGACGTCGCTCGACGACGTGATTGCACGCGTCCGCACGCGCGCCGCCTCGACGCCCGCGAATGAATGGATCCTCGGCCGCGGGTGGGATCAGAACGACTGGCCGGTAAAAGAGTTTCCAACCGCGGCTGCGCTTGACGCCGTCATATCGGATCGTCCCGTTCTCCTCGATCGCGTCGACGGCCACGCCGTTCTCGCGAACAGCGCCGCGATGCGCGCCGCAGGAATCACCGCAGCGACGCCTGATCCAGCCGGCGGAAAAATCATTCGCGACGCTTCAGGACAGCCGACCGGCGTCTTCGTCGACGCCGCTACGAACCTCGTCGAGCGTGTCGTTCCGCCGGCGACGTTCGAGCAGCGCAAGCGGCGCGTGCTCGCCAGCGCGCAACGCATCGCCGAGACCGGGCTCACGGAAATTCACGATGCCGGGACCGATGCCGAGACGCTTCATGCTGTCATCGAACTGGTTGACGAAAAGAAGTTCCCGATCCGTCTCTACTCGATGCTCTCCGACAACGATGCGCTTCTCCGGGAGTGGTTCGCGCGGGGACCGATGATCGATCACGGCGGCCGGCTCACCGTCCGCTCCGTGAAGCTGTACGCCGACGGCGCCCTCGGCAGCCGCGGCGCGGCGCTCCTCGAGCCGTACGCCGATGATCCTCACAACCGCGGCCTCATGATCGCCACTCCCGCGCATCTCGAAGATGTGGCGCGCCGCGCGCGCGCCGCAGGATTCCAGACCAACGCGCACGCGATCGGTGACGCCGGTGTCCGCAACGTAATCAACGCCTACGAAGCTGCAGGGGTGACGCCAGCCGATCGATTCCGCGTCGAACATCTGCAGCTGGTCGCGCCGCCCGACTTCGCGCGCCTGGTCCGATCCGGCATCATCGCATCCATGCAGCCTACCCACGCCACGTCGGACATGTACTGGGCGGAAGCGCGTGTTGGTCCCGAGCGCATTCGCGGAGCGTACGCCTGGCGCACGGTCCTGGAGACGGGCGGCCGCCTCGCTCTCGGCTCCGACTTCCCCGTGGAAGAAGTGAATCCGTGGCTCGGCATCTACGCCGCGGTGACGCGCCAGGATCAGAAAGGCTGGCCCAGCGGCGGCTGGTACCCTGAGCAGCGCCTGACGCTCGCCGAGGCGATCCGCGGCTTCACCAGCGACGCGGCGTACGCGGCATTCGAAGAGAAATCGAGAGGCACGATCGAACGCGGAAAACTCGCCGACCTGACGATCGTCGAGGGCGACGTGTTCACGATGGACCCCTCGGCGCTCGGCGACGTCAAGGTGAAGTACACAGTCGTCGGCGGCGAAATCGTCTTCGAGGCAAAATGAGTGGAGCGCGGGCGACCTCGCCCGCGCCCTTTCCGCGCACGCTAAATCTCGAAATCCTCAAAGTGTGTGAGTGTCCTGAACGCCTGGTAACGCTCCTGGATATCGGAAATCGAGATCTCACGCAGCCGGTCGAGCGAGAACTTCTCGACGGTGAACGATGCCAGCACGCTGCCGAAGATGATCGCGCGGCGGAACTCCTTGTCGGTCACTTCGCGACGCGACGCGAGGAAGCCGAGGAAGCCGCCGGCGAACGTGTCGCCGGCGCCGGTCGGGTCGAAGACATTCTCCAGCGGATACGCGGGGACGGCGAACGCGGAGTCGCCCGTGATCATGAGGACGCCGTACTCGCCGCGCTTGATCACGAGCGTCTTCGGTCCCAGGGCGAGGATGGCGCGGGCGGCCTTGACGAGGTTCGACTCGTTCATGAACTGCCGCACTTCGGCTTCGTTGATCACGATCAGATCGACTTCGCGGAAGATCCTCTCCAGCGCGTCCCGCTTCGAGGTGATCCAGTAATTCATCGTGTCGAGCGCGACGATGCGCGGGCGCTTCGTCTGCTTCAGCACTTCCATCTGCAGCTCGGGGTCGATGTTCGCGAGGAAGAGCACGTCCGCCTGCTGCTGCTTGGGAGTCAGCCGCGGCTTGAACTCGGCGAACACGTTGAGCTGCGTGTCGCGCGTCTTCGCTACGTTGAGGTCATATCCGTACTCGCCGCTCCAGAAGAAGGTCTTCGCCCCGCTGACCCTCTGCAGGCCGTCGGTGTTGATCGGACGTCCTTCAAAGACAGCGGCGTCCTTCGCGGTGAAATCGTCCCCGACGACCGCCACCAGCTCGACGGGCGTGAAGAACGAAGCTGCAACTGAAAAATAGGTCGCCGATCCGCCGATGGCGCGATCGACCTGTCCGAAGGGTGTCTTGAGCGCGTCGAACGCGACGCTGCCCACTACTAGGATGCTCATGTTTGGTTGGCTCCTGCGTGCTTGGTGCTTGGTGCTTGGCCGAAGTCTATCCTGAGCGAAGCGAAGGATCTCCGGTGCACGGACCGTACTCGAGCCACGGGTTTGCGTCAGTGCACCCGAGATCCTTCGCTTCGCTCAGGATAGACTTCGAGGCAAGCACCAAGCACTATTTGATGTATTTCCCAATCAGCGGTGCCAGATCTTCCTTCACTCTGGGCGGCACGACCCGCGGATCGGTGATGATTGCGTACTGAAGCGCGTTGGCGCACGCGCACTCGCGGCGGCGATTCGCCGTCTTCGTGATGCTGCCGCGAAGGATCTTCTGCGCAGTCGTGGCGTTGGTGCGGAGATGGTCGAGAATCTGGTCGACGCTCACCGCTTCGTGCGACTCGTGCCAGCAGTCGTAATCCGTGACCAGCGCCATCGTGGCGTAACAGATCTCCGCCTCCCGGGCCAGCTTCGCTTCCTGGAGATTGGTCATGCCGATCACGTCGACCCCCCACGCGCGGTACAGGTTCGATTCGGCGCGCGTGGAGAACTGCGGCCCTTCCATGTTCAGGTACACCCCGCCCACGTGAACATTCGCCCCCGCTTCACGCCCCGCCTCGGCCATGAGGAACGAGACACCGGCGCAGATCGGGTCGGCGAACGCGACGTGCGCGACCAGACCGTTGCCGAAGAACGTATCCGGCCGATGGCGCGTGCGGTCGATGAACTGGTGCGGAAAGACGATGTCGGTCGGGTGGTACTGCTCCTTCATCGACCCGACCGCGCTCGCCGACAGAATCGAGTGAACGCCGAGGAGTTTGAAGCCGAAGATGTTCGCCCGGTAATTGAGCTCGCTCGGCATCAGGCGATGACCGCGGCCGTGCCGCGAAAGGAAGGCGACGTTGACGCCGTCAATTTCTCCGATGACGTATGCATCGGAAGGATCGCCGAACGGCGTCTCGACGTTGCGCTCGAAGAGGACCTTCAGCCCCTCCATCTCATAAAGGCCGGAGCCGCCGATGATGCCGATCTGCGCATCCGACATCAGTGCGCTCCCCGGCGGACAGAATCGTCGATGGCGTCGGCTACGCGGTGCGCGAGCAGGACCGCCGCCAGGCCGTCTTCCGCGGTGACGAGCGGAGCGCGGCGGTCGCGGACGCAAGCGAGAAATGCCTCGAGCTCGGCGCGGAGCGGCTCTTTCTTCTCGACCTTGACGTCGAGCGGCTGCAGCTGTTTTCCGGCGAGCAGGCGATAGCCCTTCGCTTCCTGATCCTTCGTGTCGACGGACATGTAGAAGTCGCTGCCGAAGAATCGCTGCTTCCGCACGCGCTCCTGGGAGACGCGGCTGGCGGTGAGATTCGCGACCGCGCCATTCGCCATCTCCAGCCGTACGTTCGTGATGTCGACGTTCTCGGTCAGCACCGGAACCCCGACCGCGCGAATCTCCACCACTTCCTGCTTCAGCAGCGAGAGCACGAGATTGAGGTCGTGGATCATGAGATCGAGCAGCACGTCGATGTCGAGCGAGCGTCCCGTGAATACACCGATGCGATCTGCCTCGACGTAGCGCGAGCTCGCGACGAGGTCCGCCACGGCCACGATGGCCGGGTTGTATCGTTCGACGTGACCGACCTGCACGATGCGATTCTTCGCCGCCGCGAGGTCGATCAGCTTCTTCGCCTCGTCTGCGGTAGCGGTGATCGGCTTCTCGATCATCACGTCGCATCCGGCGGAGAGAAGCTCCCGCGCCACTTCGAAATGCGAGACGGTCGGTGTGGACACCACCGCGCAATCGACGTCCTTCGCGAGCGCCGCCACCGAGCCGATCCGCTTGAGTCCGAGGTTTTTCTCGATCTCTGCGGCGGCCTCGTCGTTGCGCTCGACGAATCCGACGACCTTCGCCTCAGGCATCTCCGTGAGAACGCGCGCGTGCAGGCGGCCGAGATATCCGGTACCGACGACTCCGACGCGCACTAGCGGACGATCCCCCGCTTCGAACCTCTCACGAACTCCGCGAAATACCTCACCTCGGCATAAAATCCGAGCTCGGTCTCGATGCGCGTCAGCGCTTCCTCGAGCTTGAGCTTCGAACGGATCAGAATGCGGTAGGCGCGCTGCAGCGCCTCGATCGTGTCGCGCGAGAATCCCTTTCGCTCCAGTCCGATGGTGTTGATGCCGTAGGTCTTGGCCGGCCGGCTTCCGACCGTCTTCACGAACGGGAGGACATCTTGTGTGGCGATCGTCCCTCCTCCGATGAACGCGTGGTCGCCGACGCGGCAGAACTGGTGCACCGCCGAGAACGCGCCGACGGTCGAAAAGTCGCCGACGTCGACGTGACCCGCAAGCGTGGCATTGTTTGCAAAGATCGTATTCGAGCCGACGTGGCAGTCGTGCGCCACGTGCGCGTATGCCATGAAGAAATTGTGCGATCCGATCGTCGTGATCGCGCCGCCGCCGAGAGTCCCGCGGTTGACGGTGATGAATTCGCGGAAGACGTTGTCGTTGCCGATCACGAGCTCGGTGCGCTCGCCCTTGAACTTGATGTCCTGAGGAGGGGTGCCGAACGACGACTGCCCGACGAGCTGATTGCGCTCGCCGATCGTCGTGGGACCTTCGATGCGCACGTGCGGACCGACCGTCGTGCCGGATCCGATGGTCACTCCCGGCCCTATGATCGAATACGCCCCGATGCTGACGTCGCGTGCGATGGAAGCTTCACTGCTGAGAACGGCTGTTGGATGGATCGACCCGTTCATCATCACTCCGGCCGATCCACCATCACCGAGAACATCTCACACTCGGTTGCCAGCTGGTCGCCTACTTTCGCGACACCGCGAAGCTTCACGGTCGACGCACGTTTCTGCAGCACTTCACATTCGAGTATCAACTGATCTCCCGGTACGACCGGCTTTCTGAACCGCGCCTTGTCCACTCCGCCGAAGAGGAACAGCTTCTTCTCACGGTCGGGAAGGTCGCGAAGGAACAGCACCGCGCCGCACTGCGCCAGCGCCTCGATGATCAGCACGCCCGGCATCACCGGCGCGCCCGGAAAGTGTCCCTGGAAAAACTGCTCGTTCGCGGTCACGTTCTTCAGCCCGACGATCCGCTTTCCATCCTCGATCTCGAGGATGCGGTCGACGAGCAGCATCGGATACCGATGCGGCAGCAGCTTCATGATCTCGGTGATCGTCATCATCACTTCGGTACCTTCTTCTCCAGTTCTTCGATGCGCCGGATGAGATCCGGAAGACGCCGCAGGTGGACTTCCCGCCGCGCGAATTCGCGAAACGGAATCGCCGGCGCGCCCATCACCTTCCCGCTCTCGACGTCCTCGAGAACGGCCGATTTCGCCGCCACCTGCACTCCGTTTCCGATCTTCAGGTGACCGCCGAATCCCGACTGCCCCGCCACGACTACGTAATCGCCCAGATCGGTCGAGCCTGCAATCCCCACCTGTGAAACGAGCAGGCAATGCCGTCCGACGCGCACGTTATGCCCGATCTGGACGAGGTTGTCGATCTTTGTCCCTTCGCCGATGACGGTCTCGCCGAGCGCCGCGCGGTCGATGCAGGTTCCCGCGCCCACTTCGACGTCGTCCTCGATCCTCACGATCCCGATCTGCGGGATCTTGTGATGCTTCCCACCCTCGGTCGCAAACCCGTAGCCGTCGGCTCCGATGACCGCACCGCTGTGGATGATGCAGCGACGGCCGATCCTGGTCCGCTCGTAGATCGAGACCAGCGGATAAACGATCGTATTCTCCCCGATGGAGGAGCCGGATTCGATCGACACGTTCTGATAGATGATCGCGTCATCGCCGATGACGACCCCGTCACCGATCGTGGTGAACGGACCGATGGCCACGTTGCGGCCGAGCTTCGCCGTGGGGGCGACGGATGCCTGCAGAGAAATCCCCACCGGCGCGGGACGAGCCGCAAAGTAGCGGGTAACGACGGTGGCCATGGCAAAGTACGGATTCTTCACGCGGATGAAGCGCGCCGACTTGCCGGGGTGATCGGCCGGAACGAGCACGGCTCCCGCACGAGACGTCTCCAGCTGCGCCGCGTACTTCGGATTCGAGAGAAAGCTCAGGTGGGTTTCCCCTGCTTCTGCGAGCGGGCCGATGCCTGTCACGCGCAGATCGCGCGAACCTTCGTACTGCCCCCCCACGAGGTCGACGATCTCGCCGACAGTCACTTCAGGCATGGCGGCGGATTGTATTAGGGATTTTGGATTTTGGATTTTGGATTTTGGTCGGGTGGTGGCAATCCAAAATCCAAAATCAAAAATCCAAAATGAAAAGCCGCCCTCTCGGGCGGCTTTCACCGCGGGCGAGGTCGCCCGCGCTCCACGGATCGTCGCTTACTGCTTGGACGCGGCCGGGGTCGGGGCGGCGGCGGCGTTGAACTTCGTGATGACCGTGTCGGTCAGGTCGATCGCGTCGGACGCGTAGACCAGGCCAGACTCGAACTTGTTGAAGATCGCGGCCAGACCCATCTCCTTGCCGAGGGCGTCGATGACGGGCTTGATGCGGTTCTCGAGCTCGAGGAGCGCGCGGTCGCGTGCTTCCGCAACTTCGCGATCGGCATCCTGCGCGTAGCGCTGCATGGCGATCTTGCGGTCGTTAATCGAGCGGGTCAGCTCGGCAACCTTGTCTTCGCTCAGCGACAGGCGCTTGGTGGTGAGCTCAGTCTCGAGCTTCCGAAGCTCGTCTTCCATGCCCTTCGCCTTGGTGATGCGCTCTTCCTGCATCTTCTTCAGGCGCTCATAAGCGGCCTTGCCGGCCGTGGACGTGGCGAGGACTTTCTGCACATCGATGACAGCCACCTTGGCGGGCGCGTTCTGCGCCATCGCCGGCAGCGCCAGTGCTGCTACGACAACCGAAACCAGAAACTTCTTCATGGGGATCTCCTTGTTTGCGTGGTGCTGCCGGCCTGGACAACTCAATTAAGCCAGCGGTCTCTAGAACGTATTCCCGATCGTAAATTGGAAGCCCTGGAAGAAATCGCCTTCCTTCTTGTCCGGATTGAAGGCGTAGATGAAACGTAACGGGAACTGGAACACCGGGAGGAAGATCCGGAGCTCGGCACCGACCGCGTAGCGAAGGCTGCCGAAGTCGATGTTTTCCTTGTACCCGTAGGCTTTCCCGGCATCCGCGAAGAGCACGAGGCGCAGCGGATCGTTGAGCCGGTAGATGTACTCGAGGTTGTAAGTGTGATGCTTGTAGCCGCCGACCGGGTACGTCCGCCCGGCGTAGCTTTCGAAAGGTCCGAGCGTGCCGGTCTCGAAGCCGCGGACCGAGTACTCGCCGCCGACCGTGAAGCGCTCGACTTCAGGAACGCACAGCGTGCGGCCGCTCTCTTCCCGCTCCGCATAGGTGTGCGAGCAGTCGGTTGCCAGCGGGTGGATGTACCCCGCCTCGACGTTCACGCTGAACGCGCTCCGGCGTGACAGACGGAAGAACCGTGTCAGCGTGATCGACGGCTTGAGAAGTTCGATCGATCCGCCGAGCGGACCGCCGGAGTACGCCGTGGACACGAACAGGCGCGAGCCGCGCATCGTGTCGTACGGGTTGTCGCGCGAATCGTAGCGATACGTCGGCACGATCGACGACATCGTGAACGTGTAGTCGGCGATGGTGGAAATGGGAACGTTGCCCTGGTCGTCGGGCGCAACGGTGAACTCGTACCGCGTCTGGTTGCGCTCGAGACCGTAGAGGAACGACACACTGTCGAAGCGTCCGATGCGGTATCCGTACGCGAGCGTCGCGCCGCGGCCGGTCGAATCGAATCCGTACCGCTCCGGATACTGGCTGTCCCGGTTGTACATCGAGATGCCGAGGCTGTTCGGCGTGTCGAGGAACCAGGGATCGGCGTAAGAAAGGCTGAAGTAGTTGATGCGATTGCCGCGCTGGTATCCCAGCGAGAAGTTCTCGCCTTCGCCCAGGAAGTTGCGCGTGGCGAACATCGCCTGGACGAATGCGCCGCCGCCCTCCGAATAGCCGCCGCCGAACTGAATGTCGTTCTTGCCTTCCTCGGTCCCCTTCACGGTGATGTCGACGGTCTTCGACTCCTGGTTCACCTTGAAGTCGGGGTTCTCGGTCACCTTGAAGTATCCGAGCTGGCCGAGCTTGTAGAGGCTCTGTTTGAAGGTCTCCATGTCCATGATCTGACCTTCCTCGAGGAAGATCTCACGGCGGAGGACCTTGTCCTTGGTCGTGGTGTTGCCCTGGAACTCGAGGCGTCCGAGCCGGAACTGGTCGCCTTCGAACACTTCGATGTGAACGTCGACCACGTCGTCCGATCCCGCGCGCGGCGTGTAGACCGGATTGACGTAGGCGTAGATGTAGCCGCGCATCCGGTAGGCCTCGCCGAAGGCGTCGGCGCGCGTCTGGATCGGCTGCCGGCGGATGGTCTCGCCTTCCTTCAGCGGCCAGTCGCCGATGATCTGATCGGCGGTGAACACGGTGTTGCCGGCGACAGTCACCTTGCCGAACTTGTGGATCTCACCTTCCTTGATCGGAACGGTCACGCGGACCTTGTTTCGTCCGATCGTCTCGAGCGCCGGCTCGCCGAACGTGACGTCCATGTAGCCGTAGTCCTGATAGTGGTTCTTGAGACGCTCGAGGTCTTCATCCATCTTCGACGGGATGAAGAGGTTCTTCTTACGCACCCAGCTGACCAGCGCGTGCTCTTTCACTTCCTTCATTTTCGCGCGGAGCTCGCGATCACTGAACACGGTGTTCCCCGTGAAATCGATCTCCGCCACGCGCGCCTTGATGCCCTCGGAAATGTGGAACACGATACGGCGGTCAGCCGGATCGGTCATGTTCTCGATGGATGTGCTGACGGTGACGCCTTCGAATCCACCTTCGCTGTAGGCGCGGCGGATCGCCTCCGCTGCGCGGCGGACCAGCGTCTGCTCGATGGTGTTGCCGACGTGCAGGTCGATGCGCTCGCGCTCGAGCGCCTCGTTGATCTTCGCTGAGGCGAGCTCCTTGTTTCCGCGAAACTCGACCGAACCGATGCGGGGACGCTCTTTGACGTGGACGCGGACGATCACTCCGGCCTCACCCTTCTCCGACTCGATGCGGATGTCGTCGAAGAGACCGGTCTGCCAGAGATTCAGGAAGTTCCGCTGGAGCGCGGCGGGATCATAGGCCTCGCCGGGGACGACGCCGAGGTAGACGCGGATCGTGTCGCTGGCGACGGAGATGTTGCCCACCACCTCGAACCGCTCGACCTGCGTGCCGCTCACCGCCTCCGCCGGAGTCGGAGCGGCGGGAGCATCGGTGATCCTGCCGGTCGACGGCCGGTCGATGATCGTTCCGGCGCGCGGCTTCTGCGGCTGCGGTGGCGGCGTCTGCTGCTGTTCGCTCTGAGCGAGAGCTGCGGTCGCTGACAGGAAGACTGCCAACGTGAGGGATAGTCGTCTTGTCATAAAGTGGCAGGCCTGAGGCCGTGAGGCCCTGGCCCCTGGCGGCTTGACCAAAACTCCTGCTGGATCTCCTGGGGCCGATGGCCTGGCGGCTTAGGCCTTGATTTGTGTGACGCGCGACACGACCTGCAGGTCACGCGCGGGGTTAACACTGGGAAAACGCCGGGCATTCTACACGGTCGGCCTCAGGCGTACGTCATCCTCCCCCCGCCGAAGGACCAGTCCTCTTTGGAGACCTCCACGAGGGAGATCAGGACGTCATCCGGCCGGACATCCGCGGCCCGGCCGAGGCGCCGGGCGATCTCGGCGTAGAGCTTCTGCTTGATTTCGAGCGTACGGCCGCGGTTCAGAGTGATCCGGATGACCACCAGGTCGTCCGTCCGGTTGACTCCCCCGTACGCGGGGTGGGCGATCAGGGCAGCGTGCTCGACCTGGTGAACGATCTGAAAACGATCGTCGGGCGGCACATTGGCCTCGGCGACGAGGGCCTCGTGAACGGCGTCGGCGACACTGCGGACGTATTCGGGCGTGTGCCCTTTGCGGAGCGTGATCTCGACCAGCGGCATAGGCCGCCGATTCTACGACGCGAGTGCGCCGAGGGCGATCATGTCGCGGAGGTTGCGCTCGATGCGGTGGCGCTCCTCTTCGCTCCTGACCAGTTGCGACGCCCTGGCGTAGCAGTCGGCCGCGTGGCGGATGTCACCCTGCTGCGCATAAGCGTCTCCGAGAGAATCCCACGCGTTCCACGACTCGGGGTTCCGCGCCGCATTGCGCTCGAGCAGGTCGATGGCATCGGCGGCGCGATTCCTCCAGAGAAGCTGGTAGCCGTAGCAGACCAGGTCGACTTCGCGCGCGACATCCATTGACCGTTCGCGGAGCCTGGTCGCGCCGTCCGGATCGTCGCAGAGCTCGAGAAGTTCGGCCCGCGTACGCAGATCGAGAAAATCATGATTGATCGGAACCATTGCAGGATGAATGATTCCGCTTCCCTCGGCAAACAGACGTCAACTACACGTTCTTTTCACGTCAAATCCGGCGCCGTGGCGTCATCAGAAGATAGAGGAGAGCGGTTCCGGCTCCCCAGGCGCCATTTACGATCGCTCCTGTCAGAAAAAACTTTGGAAGGTCAGCGGGCACACCCGCGCCCTTGAGCGGCGGCACGACGAAGGCTGCGACGAGTGTCGGAAGGACGGCTCCGAAGATCAGCGCAATCAACCAGTAATGGACACGCGGAACGCGCTCGGAAATGAAGATGCCGAGGATGATTCCCCAGACCCCGCCCCAGAACGAAAGCGAGATGACCTGCGGCACGCCGAACGGTTGCGTCGCGGCCATCGAGAAAGGCGCGCGATCGACGTAACCCGAAATGTTCACCGCATACAACGCAGCCTGATGAAACAGCGGCACCGCAACCGCGCCGGCGAAAAACCATCGGACCCATCTCATGGGCAGATTGTACGTTCCGGACCCCGGACACTGGGTGGCGAGTCCCGGGTCACGGGTCACGGGTGACGGGCGACGGGTCACGGGTGACGAGTGACGGGTGACGGGTGACGGGTGACGAGTGACGAGTCGCGAGGAACCGATGCCCACGTCACCCTGAGGCGCGGAGACGCCGAAGGACCTCAAGTTGCGTAACCTGAGGTCCAACGCCCGCGCTTCGCCGCTCAGGATGACGTTACCCGTCCCCCGGTACCCGTCACTCAAGGTCCAGCCAACTCCTCGGTTCGCACACATCAACCCTGACTGAGCTTCGCGCGCGTGCGCTCGAATGCGTCGCACTTGCCCTCGGCGATCGCGTCCGCGATCCGCAGGGCGCCGTCGTGCGGCGACACGACCGAGGTATCGATGGTGAGGTCGTAAACGAGCCACGCGTGGATTCTAGGCAGCTGGGCTGAAGCCATCCCCACACGCCGGTCGCCGCGCGCCCGCTCGCGCTCGACGAGCACCTCCGTCGGCGACTCGAGACCGACCATGATCACTCGATGCGATTCGACCGAAGCCAGGAGATGCTCCGCGTGATACCGCGCCGTGATCGCGTGATCGATCACGAGGTCATGACCGAGCTCGAGCAGCTGCCGCACGCAGGCGTAGTAGGCCCGCACGAGCTCCGGAATGCCGATGTTTGAAATGTCCGCCCCGCTGGTAATGCTGTGGATCGCCGTGACCGGAAGCGCGGAGAGGATGTTGTCGATCGAGAAGTTGAGGAAGACGGTCGGCGCGAGGCTCTGAAAGGCGCGCGCCAGCGTGGTTTTTCCCGAGCTCGACGTCCCGTTGAGGACTACGACCGTGGCCACGTCACCAGCATACGCCCGCCGTTTTCAGGAGCTGTGACCTTCGCACTGCATGACTCCCAGGTACTGGCCCCAGGGTCCGACTGCTTCCCGATATTGATGGGCCATGATTCTGGAGATCTGGTGAAGGTGGCTCATGTCGTGAGCCGGCCAGGTCGCAAGCAGCTGCGACATCGTGACGACGCCGAGTGCCTGATGGCGTCCGCGTCGCCCGAGGTCCCCCGGGGTCAGATTCAGAGCGCGCAGCGCATCGAGGCTTTCCGCGCGCGCGCGTGCGAACTCGTCGAGAAGGTTCTCGAGCGACTTCCCCTGACTGTCCCGCTGCTGGGCAAGCCTGTCGAACGGATCGAAGGCCTTGCTCTCACCGTGCTCGAGGATCCGACGCGCCCGAGGAATCCAGTCGGCGCGCTCGCCATGGATGAGATGTCCCACGACGTCGAAGGCGCTCCATGTGTCGCCGCCCTCGTTGTGATGGGTCCACGCCTCCGGCAGGCCTCGCAGCAGGGCGTCGAGCATGGCCGGCGTCCGCGCGAGAAGCGCCATCGTGTCATCGAGGTTGAATTCCACTGGGTGTTCTCCTCGGGATGAGAGTAACGAGTGACGAGTAACGAGTAACGAGTGACGAGTGCCGTCTCAGGCCACCATATCAGTGGCGCGCCCGCATACGGATGCTTTTGCGGAGCCGGGGCCAGTCTCGGGAACTAGTCGATCCCTTTGCTCTTGAGCCACTTCTCCTGCTTCCTGCGCACGTGCTCGTCGTTCGCGAGCGAGTCGTCCATGATCGCCTTCTCCTGCTTCATGGCCCCGGTCGAGTACCGTGGAATGGAACGCGGATCCTTGCCGGCGAGGATCTCGAGGGCGAGCGCAGTGTATCGGCTCAGCCGGTGTTGCATGACTTGCGCTCCCCAGGCCGCGTTTGCCAGGTGCGGCGCACCGAAATAGCCGGGCCAGCCATCCTTTCGGGCGATCTCCACGAGCTCCTCCGACGTATGTGCTGTGAAGGGAGCCGCCCGTGCGATGGCCGGATTCACGAGCTGCGGCTTGATGAAGAGGATCCGGCTCGACTCCGAGAGGCCGGCATGCACGTCGATTCCGTTCGCCTTTCTTGTTTCCTCGCTCAGCGGTGGAAGAGGGCGTTCGTTCGCGGGCTCGAGGCCCGTCAGATTCACCATCTGGCCTCCGTACGAATCGCGGAAATAGTCGCCTGCCTGATCGATGGTCAGGTTGTGGACGGGCGATCCGTGGTTCTGCAGGACGAAGATCCACCGGAATCACGGTTTTCGAGCGATCAAGTGTTTCGATCTGCGTTGTGTTGAGGTCGGAGAGGCGGTAAATCTGCGCCGGGAGCGATGCCGCAACGAACAGCGCCAGGGCACCGAGAAACTGAGTTCTCATTCGGCAATTCTAGCCACCCGAAGGCTGCGGCTGAGGAACGCCAGCTAATCCCGACGGAAGAGACACAATTCCCTGGCGGGCTCGCTCACCCCTGTGACGTATTCGGCCACCGAGCGAAGACCGTCCTTCAACCCCCGGTAGTGAACCCGCTTCAGGCATTCTTCGAGAGGCAGCCACGCGAACTCCGAATGTTCGGAAGGTTCGAGTTGCACCGGCGACTCGGCTGCCTGTGCAGCAAAGACAGCGATCATCTGCATTTCGTCGAACCGCCTGTTGTAGATGGCGTAGCTGTGTTCGCCGGCCCAGATGGCACTGGTCAGCAGTCCGTATCGCGCAAGCTCACGAAGGATGGCCTGCGTGATCGTCTCGCCCTCCATCACCACGCCGCTCGGGACCTGCCAGAATCTTCCTCCGTTGAAATGGCGTTCGGCCTTTTCGACTGACGTGTAGAGCAGAAGATACTGCGTGCCGGCAGCAGTCCTCGTGAACACCCATACGTCGAAGAATCGCAGGCGCTTCCTCTTTGGCGGTTGCGATGAGTGCTGGCAGCGCAAGAGAAACGACAAAGACCGCAGAAATGATCGAAATCCTGCTCATACGGTTCTCCTCCCCCGTCCAACATGGGTCGCGCTGAGCCGCGCGGCCAGTTCCGCGACAGGTACAGCCGGTGTGAGGCCGTGGTTCTACGACGAAAGAGGCGAGAGAGTGCCGAGCGAGTCCCCGTCGAATGCTGCTGGGGTCACGGGGCCAAGCGTCCGCTTACCGACTCTCTGCGCCGAACAGCTCGATGAGCAGACGTTCGGATTCCTTGAGCCCATTTTCAGTAAAGGCTACGGACTTGGCTTTGCCAACCGGATCGGAAATGTATCCGCGCTCGTGCAGCCGATTCATCGAGTCCCAATCGAATCCTTTCCATGCTCGATTGTCGTCGTGGAGGCCGAGGTAGAGCAGCGCGAGGATCGCGCGGTCGATCTTTTGACGGCCACCGCGACATTTGCGCCATTCCAAGAACCTTCACGGAGCATTTCAAATCTCGGTTCAGACGGGCTGCCGCATTTCGATAGGCCGATCAGGGTGACGATTAACAGCAAGAAGGAAAACCGAGAGGTTCCGAGCGCCATGGTTTGGTCTGTCCAACGTTCCCAGCTCAGCGGCTTCGGCCCGCCGCCGAACGCGCAACCAAGAATACCAGCGAGCGGGTCGAAGTCCGCTGCAGCTGAAAGTTGGGCGACGGTTACCTCGTGCGCCAGTAGCCCGGCCGTCGACTGTGATGCGCGACCGGGATGATCTCGACGTCTTGGCTGACGATCCGGTAGATCAGGTCGAATGGGAACTTCAACAAGACGAACCGCCGACGACGATGCCGAGTTTCTGGATATCGCTCCGGCGCTTCCTGGATGCGTTCCAACGCGTGATCGATCTCAGCGCTGAACTCAGCGGCGGCCGTGTGACTTCGCTCGAGATACCAGTCTGTAGCCGAGAGAAGTTCGGCTCTCGCCTCCGGATGGAAGCTAACGCTTCTCGCCGAGGCGGGCATGCATCTGCGCTCTCACTTGCTCCCAAGGAATGGTTTTGACCTTACCGGAGTCGATCTCGCGGACGCGCCGTTCGATCTCTTCAGCCCACGCTGCCTCAACGTCGGCTTCCGGTTCGGACTCGAGGCTCTCAAGCAGAAGGCCGGCGAGTTCTGCCCGTTCGCTCTCGGAGAGTTTCGAGGCTTCGCGATACAGATCCTGGAGCGTTCGGCTCATGACCGGAAATTGTACCTCGGCCGGGATGGGCAGCGTCGTCGCCCAACGTATCTCACGCTCAGCTGCGCGGCCGGTCCCGCGTGCCGAAGCCGTTGCATATTTTAGTTGCGCAGCGCGAGGCGCGGAAGCGCCGAGCCGAAGGCGGGCTGCGACAGCTGCGACCGTGGAGTTAGACAGCGCTACGCGAAAACAAGCCTTCGACCTTTCGGCTGCGGAATGGCTCGTCCAAGTTCGCGTGCAGTCTCAAGCCACAGCGCGACAGCTTCTTCAGCGTTGGCGAGAGCTTCCGCACGCGATACGCCGTGCGCCATGCACCCCGGAAGTTCCGGGACATCAGCGACAAACGCCTCATCTTCGTCACTCCAGAAAATGATGATTTCGTATTTGTTCTGCACGTGTTAACTCTCTGCTAGATGGTACTTCAAGATCACTGCCCGGACCTGCTTCACTTGGTACGCTTTGGCTTTGGAACCGTCTCGTTGCAGGTTGATCTGCTCTTCGACGCCAGTGCGAGTGAAAACGTGGTGGCTACCCCGAGTTCTTTCAGCGAAGCCAAGCCCTAGCAAGACGCTGCGAAGATCGTCGAACCTGATGTTGCTGTCCGACGTGCCGCGGAGAATCTGTTCGAGTGCTTTGTCGCTTCGCGCCACGGAGCGAGAGACTAGCACGCACCGATCTCCCCGCGTCTGTCTAACGTTTTGCCGCTCAGCCGCGGAACCGCGCGCGAAAGTCTATCGCGCTTGGAGCACCCACGGCGCGGTTGCCGTCGGCTGCAGCGGCCGAGTTGGACGGCGGTTCACTCAGATCAATCGGTCGTATTCATCGTGCGGACCAATCCACGCCCAGAGGATGCCATCTTTTACGTCTGTACCGAGCGCGCGGTAGTGGAGACCGACTCGGACCGACCAGTAGCCGCCGACTCTCTTGAAGCGCAGGGACGGGTGACGTGGATTCTCACGCAGAAGGTCGAAATTGGTCCGCGCGAGTTTCTGAACTTCGACAGGAAGTTCCGCGAAAGCTTCCCAGAAGGATGGCGCGGTATGGTGGTTCACAACGGACGCGTCTTGCCCGCGGCATGGTCAGCCAGTGCTTGCTTCATCAAGCGATCCAGCTTTCCTGCTTTCGCGTCGCGCTCGATCTGACGATCCCACTCGTCCCAGTCCTGCTCAAGGAGCCAGTTCCGCAGTTCCACGAACTCATCCGCGCTGAGTTTCGCAATTTCCTGCTCAAGCTGTTCGACTTTGGTCATGCCTCGCTCCGAAACAACCTTGCCGCGATCTTCCTTCCGCCGTCCAACGGATTTGCCGCTCAGCCGCGGCAACCGCGCTGGAAAGAGTAACGCACTGGGGACTCACGTGGCAGCGGTTGACGTCGGCTGCAGCGGAGAGTTAGCCGCCACGCTTCTTCGACGAGCCCTTCGCCCGAATTGTCTTGCTCGACATGCGAACCAACGTTCGAAGTGCTTCGTTCACCGCAATCGAATCCGGAAACATCTCAGCGACGTCAGGAGCAAGCACGACGACGTTCGCGCCCTCCGCGTAGCGCGCCGCGTACTTCCCGCGCACTCCGCCAGAGAAATCGTAGTGATCGCGCATCCCCTCTGCTGTCTTAGCTTTGCTTGCCATATTCACGTCGCTCTCGCGTGTGCGCTCGCCGGGCGCTGATGATGCGGACATTCTCACCGCGTTCGGTGTGTGACACAACCAATATCCGGTCGCGCGAGGAACGGCCGATGATCACGTACCGCTCCTCCCGTTCGGAATGATCGGGATCGGGCATCGTGATCGACTCCCAATCGCCGAACACCGTCATCGCCTCATCGAAGGTAACGTCGTGCTTCCGGGCATTCAACGACGCCTTCCGCGGATCCCACTCGAACTTCACCTGCGGAGTCTACCCGGCTCGTGCCCGTGGCGGCTAACGGACCCGCGCTTCAGCGGCGCGGCCCACGCGATATGTTAACGCGCTCGCGGAGACTGCGTCGGGCCGTGTCCGCTGCTAGCGCGAGTTAGCCGCCCGGCCGACGCGCGCGCACGATTCGAAGCCACTCGTGCCGATCTTGGCGCTGGTGAGCGACTGCCAAGATCACGAGCTCCTGCGCGTGGACCACGTACAAAAGCGTATGGGGAAAACGCGTGAGGGTCTTCCCGCGGACATCGCCCGAGATCTCCGGCGCCGCCTGCGGAAACTGCTCGAGGAATTTGACTGCAGCTCGCGTGTCGGCCACGAATTGGTCTCCAAGTCCTGGAGACGCTTCGTCGTAATACTGATAGTTGTCAGCGAGGTCGACTGCTGCCGCTTCGTGGAATCGAGACTTCACCTGCGAAACTTTGCGAATACTTCGTTCGACGGTATCGTCCGAGCGGTGCCAGCCCTCAACTCTTCATAGCGTCGTTGGGCTTCTTTGATCCACGACTCTCCAACTTCGTCAGCCGAGGGTTGATCCAAGCTGTCGAGGAGGCGTTTGGCGAGCGCTGCTCGGGACTCTCTTTCAAGTTCGAGAGCCTGTGTTGCGAGATCCTCTAGCGTCTTGCCCATGCCAGTATCTTACGCTGTCCGCACACTCTCCCACGGTGCGGCTAACGGCTCAGCGCTCACCGGCGCCAACCGCACGCATTGAAGTATAGCTCTCGGGAAAATGACGCGGCGGTTGGCGTCCGGTGCAGCGCAGAGTTAGCCGTCTTTCTTGCCACGTGACCACCCCTCCGGCGCGAGTTCGGGATGCTCAGCAATGATGGGGATGAGGATTCGGAAATTGAGCTCGGCAAGCACGTTGCCTACGGCACGCTTGTAAATCGTTATCTCTTCCGAGGTTCCGTTGGCGATCACGGGATGAATGGACTGGTCTAGGATTCCGGACGCTTCAAATGCGGCCGCGAGCGCCTTAGCTGCAGCATCTCGATCTTTGATCATGATTCTCGCCAAGACGGCTAACGTATCGCACGCTCAGCTGCGCGGCCGGTTCCGCGCGCCGAAGCCGTGACGCTTCAAGTCTACGCTGTTCAAGGCAGCTCGGCTGCCGGGCCAGCACCGGGCCGGGTCAGCTGCTGCGTGGAGTTGGGCTGCGCCGCTTGTCACGTGCTCCATCGAGCGTTGTGTGGAGGCTCCGACTCCACCGGAATTCTGTCTCTGCTTCGCAACGTATGCGCCATGTACAGATATGCCGCGGCGAGCCAAGCGGACAAACCCGCGAAGAGACGCATCCACGGTGTTTCGGTGAACGATGCTATGAACAGCATCAGCGTGACGACGACATAACCAATGCCTCGGACAGTATGGCTCGTAGCGGTTCGTGGTCGGCCCTTCCCACGCTGCGGAATGAAAATGACAGCCGTCGCCAACCCCTGGCTCAGTAGAAACACTGATATGGCCATCGCAGACCAACGCACCGGGGAGGGTCCAAATGTTCGTGGAACCTGAATCGCGTAGACGATTAGGGTGACGCCGAGCGACACGCCAATCACGGATCCGATCGCCTTCACGACCCGCCATCCGCCTCCAACGGTTTCGCGGCTTTTCTCGCCCGCCAGCATGGGGAACAGCACCACGACCGGAATTGCTATCGCTGCGACGAGAAGGAGGAGCGTAGTCATTCAAGCGCCTTCGGTTTGCGTCAGCCCAACGGACCTGCGCTTCAGCGGCGCGGCCCGCGCGGAATCCTAACGCACTCGCGAGGAATGTGCCGGGCCGCGTCCGCTGCAAGCGCTAGTTAGACGGCGGCCCATAGCTCAACATCTTCTACAGCGGGCAGGTTGAAGTTCTCTGACCCGTCCGACGCGTAGATTTCGAGTTCTGCTACTTCACCCTCCCGGACGTGTGCCGACAGATCCAAGGGCACGCCATCGGGCGAGGTGGCTGCCGCCGACGCCACAACTTTGCTCGGTCCGGTCAACGGCTCCGACCCTGGCGGCTGCCGGAGATCAACAGTTCGGCATCCGCAGCCACAGCGACTAACGACGACCACATTTGCAACTTGGGACAGAAAGACCCGACCGGCTTCGGTTGCACCGAGCAAAGCAGCCAGCAATCTCCGCTCCTGTTCCGTCAGTTCGCGGTGGTCGGGGAGGAATTGTCCACTCATGTTCCGCCGTCTAACGTCCCCAGCTCAGCCGCTTCGGCCCACGCGAGGAACGTGAAGTAATAGTAATCGGTGACGGGCCGAAGTCGGCTGCAGCGCAGAGTTAGACGCCGGTCCGCTAACATGCCTGATCGTTTGCATCATGAGTTGGTGACCGGCGGTGACTCAACGGCACGAAGTTGCTCAGCGCCAGCCTCTCTTGAGTACGTGAGACCGTTTTTCCGAGCGATCGACAGAAGAAAGAGCAAGATGTCGTGCTCCTTTTTCTTGGGGAAGTTGCATGGACCCCCACAAGACCAGGTCACGTCGACGCGAGAATGATCACCGTACTGGTCAACGATATGAATTGTGATCGTATCGTCTTTGGTACCAAGCACACCGCGTGTGGAGGCGACGATCAAGGCGGACGACCGGTCTGTGTGCTGAATCTCCCAGCCGGATGAAATCGCCTCCTCGAGGCATTGGTCGAACACAACCTCAGGCGCCTGTTTCACACGTAGTGGCGTGCCATTCCATGACATGGTCGACACGAAGGATTCCCGACACGCGGCCAGCAGAATTAACACGATGGGAAGGAGCCTTCTCGTAATCGACATCGCCCATCCTTCTGGCGTCTAACTAGTATTCGACAGCAGGATACCTCAGCCGGAATCCCGGAACTACGGCTCTGTCTCGGGTCCGATGGTCCGGCCTCCGGGTCGCATAACACGGCGGGGGTCTCATACCGGGTCCAGCGGGCTTCGCACTGCTCCCGGGCCCAGGTTCAGGACGTGTGTGTAGATCATCGTCGTCGACACATCGCGGTGGCCCAGAAGCTCCTGCACCGTCCGGATGTCCTGGCCCCTCTCCAGAAGGTGCGTCGCGAATGAATGCCGGAACGTGTGACACGTCACCCGCTTCCCTACTCCCGACTCCGCCGCCGCCTCCTTCACCGCGCGCTGCACCGCCGTTTCGTGCAGGTGATGCCGGCGCTGCTCGCCCGTCGCCTCTTCGCGCCAGCGCATCGTCGCCGGAAATACCCACTGCCACGCCCACTCCCTCGGCGCCGATGGCAACTTTCTCTCCAGCGCCCCCGGCAACGCCACCGCGCCGAAACCCTCCGCCAGATCCTTCTCGTGCATCGCCCGCACGCCACGCAAATGCTCGCGAAGCGGCTCCTTCAACGACACCGGGAGCATCGTCGCCCGGTCACGACGCCCTTTCGGATCCCGCACCAGAATCTGCGACCGTCCGAAATCCACATCTTTCACTCGAAGCCGCAGCGCCTCGAGCAGCCGGAGCCCCGAACCGTAGAGCAGTCGAGCGACGAGACCGGTCGTCCCATCCATCCTCTGGAGCACGGACGTGACCTCGTCCCTCGTCAGGACCACAGGCAGCCGCACCGGACGCTGTGCGCGCACCAGATCATCGAGCCACGGCAACGGATTTCCCAGCACGACACGGTAGAGGAACAGGATCGCGCACAGCGCCTGGTTCTGCGTCGCTGCCGCCACCCTCGCATCGATGGCAAGACTCGTGAGAAAGGCGTTCACCTCGTCAGCCCCCATCACCAGGGGATGCCGCTTGCCATGAAATCGGAGTCACATTGGCGACGGCATCAGGTTCGCCGAGCTGGCCAGCAGCACCCACTTTCCACCGCGGCGAATCCACGCATCCGTGATGTAGCCCTCGTACTGGAACGCCACGCCGTTCCACGCACCCTGCCACTTGTAGTGCGTGATGGTGATGCCCGTCTCGCCGTGCACCCGCGCGTCGACGATCGAGGACTGCAGCGGGCCGTTCGTCAGCTGGTCGAACGCCTTCTCGATCCAGCGGCCGCGCGGCGCATTCGGCGTGGCCTGCAGCGCGCCCCGCCACGCGTGATCGGTGTAATGAAAGGTGTACTCCGGGGCGAGGATCTTCTCGATCGCCCGCGCATCACGCACCGCGAACGCCTGGTTGAGCTGGCGCGTACGCTCGACCAGGGCCTCGGTTCCCGCGCCGAAGGACGTGACGAGTGGCGCCGGCTTGCCCGCGCACGCGGCACAAAAAAGAACCGCCGCGATCAGCGCGGCGGTCAGAGAGTTGCGATGCATAACGAAGTCCGCGGGCGTGATCGCCCGCGGCTCCACTCAGTTCGTGATCAGATCGACGTCTTCCTTTGGCGCGGACACCAGCACGACCTGGTCGCCCTCCATCGTGAACTCGATCTTGTGCGGGCCGTTGTCCGGCTGCCGGATCATGTACTCCGAGATCTCGTCCTCGATGTGCCGCTGGATCGCCCGCCGCAGCGGACGGGCGCCGGAGTTCGACTCCTCCTCCGCCTTCTTGAGCAGCCAGTCCACGACCGTGTCGTCGATCGAGATCTGCACGTTCTTGTGCACGAGCGCCTGGTTGACGTCGTCCACCAGCAGCCGGCAGATCTGACGCAGCTCGGTCTGCGACAGCGGGTTGAAGATGATGATGTCGTCGATGCGGTTGATGAACTCCGGCGAGAACTCTTTCTTGAGCTCCTGGTTGATCATCATCTCGGCGCTCTTCTGCTGGCCGTCCACGGTCTTCTCGCGGAAGCCCATATGGCCCTTCGTGGCCAGGAACCGCGTGCCGAGGTTCGAGGTCATGATGATGAGCGTGTTGCGGAAGTCGACCTGGTTCCCCAGCGAATCGGTGAGGATCCCGTCCTCGAGAATCTGCAGGAGGATGTTGGCGATGTCCGGATGCGCCTTCTCGATCTCGTCGAGCAGCACGACCGAGTAGGGATTGCGGCGCACGCGCTCGGTGAGCTGGCCGCCCTCTTCGTGACCGACGTATCCGGGAGGCGATCCGATCAGCTTCGACACCGCATGCTTCTCCATGTACTCCGACATGTCGAAGCGAATGAGGTGCTTCTGCGATCCGAACAGGAACTCCGCCAGTCTCCTCGCCACCTCGGTCTTACCGACACCGGACGACCCGAGGAAAATGAACGAGCCCATGGGGCGGTTCGGCGAGGCGACGCCGAGGCGTGAGCGGCGGATGGCGCGGGAGATGGCTTTGATGGCTTTGTCCTGACCGACGATGCGCCGCATCAGGATCTCTTCCATGTTGATGAGCTTCGCCGCTTCGTCGGCTTCGATCGATGTGACCGGGATGTCCGTCCATGAGCTGATGATCTCCTCGACGTCCTTCTTCGTCACTTCCATCATCTCGTCGCCGGCGGTATCGCGCTCGGCCTTGAAACGCTCGATCTCTTCCTTGAGCTCGATCTCGCGCTCGCGGAGGAACACGGCCTTCTCGAAATCCTTGTCCGAGATGGCTTTCTTCATCTCCTTGACGATGGAGCGGATCTCCGACTCCAGGCGCCGCAGGTTCTGCGTGTCCGCCACGCGGCGCAGCTTCACTTTCGCGCCGGCCTCGTCGAGGATGTCGATCGCCTTGTCAGGGAAGAAGCGGTCAGTGATGTAGCGGTTCGACTGATACACGGCCGAGCGGATGGCGGTCTCCGAGTACTTCACCTTGTGGAAGTTCTCGTACCGCTCCTTCACGCCTTCGAGGATCTGCAGCGTCTCATCCTCGTTGGGAGGAGCGACGTTGATGGCCTGGAAGCGGCGGAGCAGCGAACGGTCCTTCTCGATATAGCGCCGGTACTCGCGGATCGTCGTCGCGCCGATGCACGAGATCTCTCCGCGCGACAACGCCGGCTTCAGGATGTTCGCCGCATCGAGCGACCCTTCGGCCGACCCCGCGCCGATGAGCGAATGGATCTCATCGATGAAGATGATGATGTCGGGGTTTTCCTTGAGCTCCTTGATGATGCCCTTGAGCCGCTCCTCGAACTGGCCGCGGTACTTCGTGCCGGCCACAATCAGCGAGAGATCGAGCGAAAGGATCCGCTTGTTCGCGATGAACAGCGGCACGTTCCCGTCGACGATGCGCTGCGCGAGGCCTTCGACGATGGCCGTCTTGCCCACGCCGGGCTCGCCGAGAAGGATGGGATTGTTCTTGGTGCGGCGGGAGAGGATCTGGATGATCCGCTCCACTTCCTTTTCGCGTCCGATCAGCGGATCGAACTGCGCCTGATGCGCCATCTGTGTCAGATCGCGCGCGTACTCGGCCAGGAACGGAAGTTCTTTCTTCTGTTTGTCGGCCTCGCGCTCCTTGAGGATCGAGATCGTCTCCTCGCGCACGCCGTAGACGTTGAGCCCCTTTGCGGTGAGGATGCGGGCGGCGGTCGACGACTCGACGCGCAGGATGCCAATCAGCAGATGTTCGGTGCCGACGTACTGATGGAGCATCGACTCCGCTTCGTGCGCCGCGTACGCGAGAATCTTCTTCGACTCTTCGGACAGCGGCAGCTCCGCGGACGAGGAGATGCGATCGACGAAGAGCCGGTCGCCTTCGACTTCACGCCGGATCTGTTCGGGCTTGACGTTGAAGCGGGAGAAGATCTCCTTGATGATCTCCTCCCCTTCCCGGAGCACGCCGAGAAGGATGTGTTCCGACTCGATGACGCGACTGCCGAGCTTCGATGCTTCGTAGCGGGCGAAGAAGAGGGCACGACGCGCTTTCTCGTTATATTTTTCGAACATGGCCGTTGGCGCCCATTTTAGCGCCGCTTCATCTCAAACACTCGGTCGCACCGCGCAGCCAGCTCCGGGTTGTGCGTCACGATCACCGATGTCAATCCTCTCTTGACATGGCAGTCCCGCATCAGATCGAAAACTCTCTCGCTGGTCTCGAGGTCGAGGTTCCCGGTGGGCTCGTCGGCAAGAAACAGGAGCGGGTCCGTCGCCAGGGCACGCGCGATCGCCACTCTCTGCTGTTCCCCACCCGAGAGCTGATTGGGAAAGTGACGACCTCTCGCTTCCAGCCCCAGTTCCGCAAGCAGCGCAGCCGCCCTGTCCAACGCCTCGCCTCTGGGTATTCTTCCGATCCAGCCGGGCATGGCCACGTTCTCCACCGCCGTGAACTCGGGGAGCAGGTGGTGAAACTGAAACACAAATCCGACGCTTCGGTTCCGGAACCTCGCCATCTCGTCGTTGGACATGGCCGTCAGCTCCCGCCCGTCGACGTGAATCGCCCCCGTATCCGGCCGGTCCAGGCCGCCCAGAAGGTGAAGAAGGGTCGATTTGCCGATGCCCGAAGGCCCGACGATCGCCAGCATCTCTCCCTTCTCAACGGCGAGGTCGAGGCTTTCCAGCACGCGCACCGGTACCTCGGCATTTCGATAGGTTTTCGAGAGGCTTCGCGCCTCGAGGAAAGGCATGCGCGGCGGATTATGCCAGCTGATTCATCCGGGCCCGGAGCGCCGCGACCGATCGATCGTCGAGCGCGACGTGATACGACCGCCAGCCGCCGCGCCGCTTTTCGAGCATCCCCACCGCCACCGGCAGATCGAACCGCCTCGGACCGGCGCTCGCCGGGTTGAAGTACCACACGCCGCCGCGCCGCTCGTCGTGGGGCAGATGGCTGTGGCCGAACACCACGATGTCCGCCGGTTTGCGACGCAACGATTCACGGACGGGCCGGCCGGGGCTGCCCGGCCTCGGAAGGATGTGAGTCAGGAGGACGCGCAGACCTCCGACCTCGGCGCGGACGACTTCCTCCCCGGTCGCATCATCATTGTTGCCGCGTACGAAGAGGACCGGCGCGATCTCCTCGAGCGCGGTGATGATTCCGTCACCGCCGATATCCCCGGCGTGCAGGATGTGGTCGACGCCGGCAAAGACTTCGGCGACGCGATCGTGCAGGCGGCCATGGGTGTCCGCGATCACACCGATTTTCATGACGCGGATCATGCCAGGTCCGGCCTGGTGGAGCCGCGGGCGATCCCGCCCGCGGGTCTTTCCTCGTCCGTTGGCGGGCGAGATCGCCCGCGGCTCCAGTTGGAGAGCATAAGATGGCCTCTGGCGTGAAAACCGCACGCCAGAGTTCGACAGGATGGCTGAAAACCAGGACGACTCTCGCGCCAATTTCGCGTACTTCAGCACCGAGTACGCCCAGGCGCTGCAGGCCTTTGCGACGATCGAGAAGCAGGCCGCGACGATCGTCGCGTTCGGCGCGCCCGAGGAGCTGAGGACGTTCATCGACCAGTTCGTGGAGATGTCCGAGCGGGCCCGGAAGCTCGCCATCGAGCGGAACGAGCCGAATTTCGCGGAGTGGTTCGGCGAGCTGATCGAAAAAGCCGAGGCGATCCGCAGCGCGGTGGTCAAAGCCGACTGAGGTTTGGCTTTACCATTCGCTCCATGCTCCGTCCCCTCCTCGCCCTCTTGCTCACAGGAGTCCTCATGACGACCGCTGAAGCCGCGACCTCGCTCGACCGGCGCATCCAGGAAGCCGCGCTGAAGGTCGAACAGAAAGTCATCGCCTGCCGGCGAGACATCCATCAGAACCCCGAGCTCGGCAACCGCGAGTTCCGCACCGCGAAGCTCATCGCCGAAAAACTGAAAGAGCTCGGCATCGAGACGAAGACCGGCGTCGCGCACACCGGTGTCGTCGGCATTCTTCGCGGCGGAAAACCCGGACGCGTCGTTGCGCTTCGCGCCGACATGGACGCGCTGCCGGTGACCGAAGAGGTCAAGGTTCCGTTCGCATCGAAAGCGCGGACGACCTACAACGATCAGGAAGTCGGCGTCATGCACGCCTGCGGACACGACGCCCACGTCGCCATCCTCCTCGGCGCTGCCGAGGTGCTCGCCGGGATGCGCGCCGACCTGCCGGGAACGGTGAAGTTCCTCTTCCAGCCGGCCGAAGAAGGTGCGCCGAAGGGAGAGGAAGGTGGCGCGGAACTGATGGTCAAGGAAGGCGCGCTCGACAATCCGAAGCCGGACGCGGTGTTCGGGCTTCACGTCACGTCGCGTTTTCCGGTCGGCACGATCGCGTACAAACCGGGATCGATGATGGCGGCCGTCGACACGCTCACCATCCAGGTTCGCGGCAAGCAGACGCACGGCGCCTATCCGTGGCTCGGCGTCGATCCGATCGTCGTTTCCTCGCAGATCATCCTCGGACTTCAAACGATTCCGAGCAGGCAGGTCGATTCGAGCGTCGCTCCTTCGATCGTGACCATCGGAATGATCCGCGGCGGCGTCCGCAACAACATCATCCCCGACTCGGTCGACATGATCGGGACGATCCGGTCGCTCGACAAGAACATGCGCGATGAGATCCACACGCGCATCCGAAGAACGGCGGAGCAGATCGCCGCGAGCGCCGGAGCTACGGCCGCGGTGACCATCGAGACCGGTTATCCGATCGTCTACAACGATCCGGCCATGACGGAGCGCGCGGCGCCGATCTTCAAGCGCCTCGCCGAAGCGACGGTCCTCGCGAACGCGGTGCTCGGCGCCGAAGATTTTTCGTTCTTCCAGGAGAAAGTGCCCGGAGTCTTCTACTGGCTCGGAACGCGCCC
The DNA here is from genome assembly GCA_937870635.1 of uncultured Acidobacteriota bacterium. GTDB lineage: Bacteria > Acidobacteriota > Thermoanaerobaculia > Gp7-AA8 > Gp7-AA8 > DATLEX01. The sequence goes on from CALMZP010000130.1 coordinate 48,429, forward strand.
GAAGAACGAGACGCCGGAGCAGGCGGCCTCGAACCACTCACCACTCTTCTATGTCGATGAGAGCGGGCTGCGGCTGGGAGTCACCTCGCTGGCCAGCGTCGCAGTCGAGTTTCTGTCGAAGTGATTCGATTTTGGATTTTGGATTTTGATCAAATCCAAAATCCAAAATCCAAAATTCTCCCTCACCCCTTCATCATCTGCCTGATCCGTCCCCAGTAATCGGCGCCGCCGAGCCACTGGCCGCCGTCGATGACGAACGACTCGCCCGTCACGAACGACGCGTAGTCGGACAGCAGATATGACGCGGCGTGGGCGATCTCCTCGAGGTTTGCGAAACGGCGGAGCGGGACGGTCTTGCGGATGCCTTCAATGATCGCCGGGTCGGGGAAAAGGCGGGCCGACGCGCCGGGCGTGTCGACGGGTCCTGGCGCGATCGCGTTCACTCGAATCTTGTGGCGTGCCCACTCCACGGCGAGCGTGCGGGTCATCGTCAGCACGCCCGCTTTCGCGCTCGCTGAGTGCACGACGCCGGGCGATCCGGTCCACGCATAGTTGGCGATCACGTTGAGGATCGAGCCGCCGTTCTTCTTCTCGATCATCCGCTTGCCGACCGCGCTCGTGCAGTAGAAGGTGCCGTTCAGCACGATCCCGATCACCGAGTTCCAGCCGTTCGTCGACAGCTGATCGGCGGGCGCGATGAAATTGCCCGCGGCGTTGTTGACCAGAAAGTCGATGCGCTTGTGGTCCGACTCCACTTTCGCGGCCATCGCTTCGACGGCTTCGGCATCGCGCACGTCGAGCACGTGATACGAGGCGTTGCCGCCCGCCGCGCGAAGCTGTTCCACCGCGGTGCGGAGATTTTCTTCCTTCCGGCTGGCGAGAATGACCGTTGCGCCGAGACGCGCGAGCTCAGTAGCCATGCCGAAGCCGATGCCCGTCGCGCCGCCGGTGATGATCCCGACGCGCCCCTCGAACGTTTTCTCTGGAAGCATGGGGCGGAGATTATCACCGCCTCTATAATCGCGGCGTGAGACGAGTGGCGTTCGCGGTCGGATTGTCGATGCTCCTCGCGCTCGGGTGTGGTGACTCCCCGCGCGCGAAACCGCTCAGCGAGCCGGGCGAGCGCCTGTTCGACGTTCGCGGGCGCATCGAGGGCCGCGATGCGAGCGACAATATCGTCCGGCTGAAACACGAGCGGATTCCCGGTTTCATGGAAGCGATGACGATGGAGTTCACGGTGCGCGGCGCGGACGTCACGTCGCTTCCTCGCGACGGCGCTGATGTGGATGCCAGGCTCCACGTGACGGATCGCGCGTACTGGCTGACCGACGTGAGAAGTCGATAGTGCAGGAAGATCGCCGCTTGTATCAGAGACTCCACCTCACCGAGGCGCTTCCGGCGCGCTTCGGCCGGACGAAGATCCGCCTGCTCGACGTCAGCGCGACCGGCGCGCTCGCCGAAAGCAAAAAGCCGCTCGCCATCGATTCGAAGGCTATGCTGCACTTCACATGGCGCGGACGTGACGTCGCGATCCAGGCCGAAGTGGTCCGTACCGCCGATCACGAGTCGGGACTGCATTTCGTCGAGGAGTGCGCCGTGCTCTGGGAACTGATCTCGGAGTCGGCCGAAGAGCTGCTGCGCGCGCAACGCGCCAACATGGAGGGTAATCGCGAGTCGAACGTCGTGGGTGAACAGACGCTCACGTCGGCGTCCGCGGGACTCGGCGCGAGCGGCTACGTGGTCTGGACGCTCACTGGCGACGGATGGAAGAAGCGCCGCGCGCTCCTCGGCGATCAACCCGATGACGGCTTCTGCGTCTCCGCCGCGGAGCCGGCGGACCAGGTCGAGCTCCTTCGCCAGACGTGGGAGACCGGAGACGAAGAGACGCGGCGCATGACGCGGCTCCTCGCCGAGTTGAGCGCCGCCAGCGTCAGGATCCGCTGACCGCGCCGATGAGCATGACCGGGACGACGCCGCCCGCTTCCACCGCGTCGCCGTCGATCATCGCCAGACCATTCGCTTTCACCATCGATGTCGAGACGTGCGATCCCTGCGACCGCATCGGCTCGGCAACGAGAACTCCGTCACGCGATACGACGTGAACACGCAGATACGCGCGGCGGCCATCCGCGCCTTTCAATCGCGCGGTCGTTTTCATCCACACGGTGGGCGCGGTGACCGCCGTCGACTGTCCGAGCGCCTTTCGAATCGCAGGGGCAACGAAGAGCGTGAACGAAACCAGCGCCGACACCGGGTTCCCGGGAAGACCGAAGAACGTTCGGCCGCGAACAGTGGCGAAAAGAACCGGCTTTCCCGGCTTCATCGCAACGCGCCAGAAATGCATCTGGGCCCCGAGACGCTCGAGGGCGTCTTTCACGAAGTCGTAGGCTCCGACGGAGACGCCTCCGGTCGTGATGACGAAATCGGCATCGAGCGCATGCTCGATGGCCGCGGTCGTCGCATCGAGGTCGTCGCGTACCAGCGGCGATCGCCGCGCGATTCCGCCGGCCTCCTCAACGAGAGCGGCCAGCGCGTACGAGTTCGAATCGACGATGCTCATGCCGTCCGCTTCATTCACAGGAGCGAGCTCATCGCCCGTCGCGACGATCGCCACGACCGGACGCCGCGTCACCTTCAATGTCGCGCGCCGCGCCGATGCCGCGACGCCGACCTCTCCCGCGCCCAGGGGTGTTCCCGACGGCAGAACGACGCTTCCCTTTCTCATGTCTTCACCGCGGCGGCGGAGGTGCGCCCCCGGCTTCACCGCCTCGCGAACGTGGACCGACTGCGCCCCGCCATCGGTGATCTCCACCGGCGCGACCGCATCTGCGCCGGCAGGAATCACTGCGCCGGTCATGATGCGGACCGCAGTTCCTGGAGTCAGCGTGTGCAGCGATTTCCGTCCGGCGGGCAGATCGCCCATCACTCGAAGGGTGCCGGGGGTGTCGGCGGCCCTGACCGCGTAACCATCCATCCCGCTGTTGTCCGCCGGCGGGACGTCCGCCACGGCCACGACATCCTCGGCCAGAACGCGGCGGTGGACCTCGCCGAGGGGGATGGTTTCGGCCTCGAGCGCCTTGATCTGATCGAGGACGATGGCCACCGCATCGTCGACGGCCAGGAGCGTTTCGGAGGGGGTGCCGAAGCCGCGCATGGTGGGATGATAACCATCGAGCAGGCGGACTGGTCTTCTGTCATCCCGAGCGTGAGCGAGGGACCTGGGTGTGAGGGCGGCGCAGGTATCATCTTCGCGCCCCCGCCCCCCAGGTCCCTCGCTACGCTCGGGATGACACGCTTTTTGACGCACACTCTTTGACACGGCGCTTGCAAGGGAGCTCAGCCATGGTTCAGATCACGACGGCCCTCAACGAACGGCCGGCACACGCGCCCCGCGGCCAGCGGATCCCCGTCGCCGTTCTCGGCGCTACCGGATCGGTCGGACAACGCTTCGTGCAGCTCCTCGAGCACCACCCCTGGTTCCGCCTCCACGAGGCCGTGGCCTCGGAGCGCAGCGCGGGGAAGAGCTACCGCGAGGCAGCCGGGTGGAAGCTCGACACGATCCTGCCCGACGAAGCGGGAAACCTGCGCGTCAAGGAGCTCGGGGCCGATCTCGAGTCGCGCCTGGTCTTCTCCGGCCTCGACTCGTCGGTGGCCGGTGAAGCGGAAGAACTCTACGCGGGCCGCGGATGCGTCGTCGTATCCAATTCGAAGAATCATCGGATGGGCGACGACGTACCGTTGCTCATCCCCGAGCTCAACGCCGATCACGTCGCCGCCATCGACCAGCAGCGCAGGCGCCGCGGCGGCCGCGGATACATCGTCACGAATCCGAACTGTTCGACGATCGGCCTGGCGATGGCCATCGCGCCGATCGAGCGGCTCTACGGTATCGACCAGCTGCACGTATCGACCATGCAGGCGATCTCCGGCGCCGGATACGCCGGCGTGTCGTCGTTCGCAATCCTCGACAACGTGATCCCGTACATCTCGGGCGAAGAAGACAAGGTCGAGACGGAGCCGCGCAAGATCCTCGGTCACTGGGACGGGAGCCGCTTCGTGCCGGCCGAGATGCGGATCTCCGCGCAGACGAATCGCGTCCCGACGATCGACGGTCATCTCATGACGATCTCGCTGTCGCTTCGCAAACATGACGCGAACTTCCTGGAGCGGATTCGAGAAGCGATCGAGACCTTCATCGGCGAGCCGCAGAAGATAGGATTGCCGAGCGCCCCGCGCCGGCCGCTCCATTACATCGACGAGCCCGATCGTCCGCAGACGCGCCTCGATCGCGACCGCGAGCACGGCATGGCGGTGTCCGTGGGGCGGCTGCGCCCCTGCCCGCTGCTGGACCTGCGCATGGTGGCGCTGGTTCACAACACGATCCGCGGCGCCGCGGGTGCGGCCATCCTCAACGCGGAGCTGCTCGAGGCGAAGGGACTCCTTTGATCGTCATCAAATTCGGCGGGACTTCCGTCGGCAACGCGGATCGCGTGGCGAACGCGATCGACATCGTCGCGGCGCGGCGCGAGCAGAAGCCGATCGTCGTCGTGTCCGCCCTGGCCGGAGTCACGAACGAGCTCGTCGCCGCGCTCGAGGCCGCGCGCGCCGGCGACGGCGAGCGCGTAGACAAGATCATCGCCGACGTCCGTCAGCGCCACGAAGACGTGGCCGTGCGGCTCGTGCAGCAGAAAATCGACTTCTTCGAATCGTTCACGCGGCAGCTCGACAAACAGATCGAACAGATTCACACGATCCTCCGCGGCATCACCCTCCTCGGCGAGATCACGGCGCGCGCGAAGGACAAGGTCGTATCGATCGGCGAGAAGCTTTCGTCCGTCCTCTTCGCCTACTCGATGATGATGCGCGCCGTCCCCGGCGAGCACGTTCACTCGGAAGAGGTGGTGATCACGGACGAGCGCTTCGGCGAAGCGCGTCCCCTCATGGGCGAGACGCGCGCGGCAGCGCGGCGCGTTCTCCTTCCGCTCGTCGAACGGAATCTCGTACCCGTCCTGGGTGGCTTCATCGGAAGCACGCGCGACGGCGCGACGACCACTCTCGGCCGCGGCGGATCGGACTACAGCGCGGCGATCATCGGTGCGGCCGTCGGCGCGGACGAGATCCAGATCTGGACCGACGTCGACGGCATGATGACCTGCGACCCGCGCCTCATCCCCAACGCCCGAGTCATCGACACGATCTCGTACGTCGAAGCCGCCGAGCTGGCGTGGTTCGGCGCAAAGGTCCTGCATCCAAAGACCATCGCGCCCGCCGTCGAGCAGAACATCCCCGTCCGCGTGCTCAACACGCACAACGTGTCGAGTCCCGGCACGCTCGTGACGCGGGCCGGCGATACGCGTGACCACGGCGCCCGCGCGGTTGCGGTCAAACGCGGCGTCACGGTCGTCAACATGACATCGAGCCAGATGCTCGGCGCTCACGGGTTCCTGGCGAAGCTCTTCGCGATCTTCGAGCAGCTGCAGGTCTCGGTCGACCTGATCACGACGTCGGAAGTTTCCGTCTCGGTCACGATCGACGACAAGCACAACCTCAAGCAGCTCGTGGAACGGCTCGCACCGGTCGCATCGGTCGAAGTGATGGAGAACCAGAGCATCGTCGCCGTCGTCGGCCGGAACCTCATGCGTGATTCAGAGGTGGGGGCGAAGATCTTCACGGCGTTGCGGGGAGTGCCGATGTCCATGTTCGCGCTCGGCACCTCGGGACTCAACCTTTCGATCGTCGTCGACGAGAAGGATGCCGACCGCGCCGTGAAGTCGATTCACGAAGCGCTGTTCGAGACACCTTTGAGGGCCGCCGTTTGAGAATCGCCCTGCACGGCTACGGAAAGATGGGTCACGCGATCGAGAAGGTCGCGCGCGAGGGAGGACACGAGATCGTCGCCGTCTTCGATTCGAAGCACGAGCCCGATCCTGCGTGCGCCGAGGTGATGATCGACTTCTCCCGGCCCGGCGCGCTGGATCACGCCGTCGATCTCTGCTGCAGGGCGCGCATCCCGCTCGTCATCGGCACCACCGGATGGAACGACCGCGTCGGTGACGTGAAGAAGAAGGTCGACGCGGCAGGCATCGGCGCCGTCTACGCCGCGAACTTCTCTCCCGGCGCGAACGTCATGTTCGCTCTCGCCCGGCGCGCCGGTGAGCTCTTCGCACGCTTCCCGCAGTACGCCGCGGGCATGGAGGAACGGCACCACTCGCAGAAGAAGGATTCACCGAGCGGCACGGCACTTCGAATCGCCGCCGAAGTGAAAGACGGAAGCGGTTCGAAGCTCGAGCCGCCGATCGCCGCGTCGCGCGTTGGCAGCGAATTCGGCCTCCACACGCTCTTTTTCGATTCACCCGATGATCTCGTCGAGGTCTCGCATCGCGCCCGCGGGCGTGAAGGCTTCGCGCGCGGCGCCGTCCTGGCCGCGGAGATGATCCGCGGCCGCAAAGGCCTCCTTCGCTTCGAGGAACTGGTGATGTCATGAAGTTTCTAGGAGTCGGCACCGCAACGATCACACCTTTCCGCCGCGACGGATCGCTCGATGAAGATGCGCTGAAGCGCTTCGTCGACTGGCAGATCACCGAAGGGGTGAACTTTCTCGTCCCCTGCGGAACGACGGGAGAGAATCCGACTCTCACCGGCGACGAGCATCGCCGCGTCGTCGAGCTCACGGTGAAGACGGCCAACGGGCGCGTCCCGATCCTGGCCGGCGCAGGAAGCAATTCCACCCCACGCGCGGTCGAGCTCGCGTTGCAGGCCGTCGACCTCGGCGCCGACGGCATCCTGACCATCACTCCGTACTACAACAAGCCGACGCCCGACGGCCTCCGCCGCCATTTCGGCGCGCAGGCCGAAGCGCTGGACAAGATGAAGAGCGGCTTCCCGATGATCATGTACAACGTCCCCGGCCGCACGGGTCTGAACATGACCGCGGAGACCACGCTGCGCATGGCGCGCGAGATCCCGAACATCATCGGCGTCAAGGAAGCCTCCGGAAACATGGAGCAGATCCTGACGATCCTTCGCGACCGGCCGAAGGGATTCCTCGTGCTCAGCGGCGACGACGCATGGACGCTCCCGCTCCTCGGCGCGGGCGCCGACGGCGTCGTGTCGGTAGCGAGCAACGAGGTTCCGCGTCTGATGCGCGAGATGGTCGATCGCCGCGACGTCGCCGTTCAGAACCGCCTCCTCCCGCTCCTCCTCGGCAATTTCATGGAGTCGAACCCAGGGCCGGTCAAAGCGGCCATGGTCATGATGGGAATCCTCGAAAGTGATACGGTTCGATCGCCGCTCGCACCGATGACCGAGGCGAATCGGAAGAAGCTCGAAACGATTTTGAAAGAGTGCAAGCTGGTGAATCCCTCATGAGTTCATCCCGAGCGCAGCGAGGGATCTCCGGTACCACCGGCAGGATTGAAGTGATGAATTGCAGCCTGAGGAACGATCCCCGCGGTGGTACCGGAGATCCCTCGCTTCGCTCGGGATAAAGGCTTTATGACCATCGAAGAACGCGTCGCACATCTCAAGACCACGACCGACAGGATGGAGGCCGTGAAGACGATCGGGCTCTTCCTGGCCGAACTGGAAAAGGGCACCGTGCGCGCGGCCATTCGCGACGACATCGGCGTCTGGCAGGCGCAGCCCTGGGTCAAGGAAGGGATTCTCGCGGCGTTTCGATTCGGCGTTCTGGCCGAGTTCGCGTCAGGGTCGCTTTCTTTCATCGATAAGGACACGATTCCGGCGCGGCGGTTCAAAGTGCAGGATGGCATCCGCATCGTTCCGGGCGGCTCCTCGATCCGCCGCGGTGCGTACGTCGGCAAGGGTGTCGTGATGATGCCGCCGGCGTTCATCAACGTCGGTGCGCACGTCGACGAAGAGACGATGATCGACTCGCATGCCCTCGTCGGCTCCTGCGCACAGATCGGAAAACGGGTGCATCTCTCCGCTGCCGCGCAGATCGGCGGCGTGCTAGAACCGGTCGGCAACCTGCCGGTCATCATCGAGGATGACGTCATCGTCGGCGGCAACTGCGGCATTTACGAAGGAACGATCGTCCGTCCACGCGCGGTGATCGGCGCGGGCGTGGTCATCACGGGATCGACGCCCGTCTACGATCTCGTGCGCGGCCAGATCTATCGCCGCACGGCCGACCGCCCGCTCGAGATTCCGTACGGCGCGGTGGTCATCCCCGGCTCGCGCAAGATGAAAGGCGCGTTCGCCGAAGAGCACGACCTCCATGTCGCCACACCGATGATCGTGAAGTACCGCGACGACAAGACGGACAGCTCGACGGCGCTCGAAGAGGCGCTTCGCTGACTAAGATCATGTCATCCCCAGCGTGAGCGAGGGAGCTGGGGGAGGGGCGGCCCGAGGGGCGATCTTCGCGCGAATCCGGAGGAGCGCAAGAAGATGATCGAGCGCCGCAAGGAAGCGATCGAGCGCCGCAAGGAGATGGAGCTGCGGCACCGTGCGAGCTCCCGCTGGATCTCGGCCAGCTCTTCCTCGACCGCCTTCAGCTTGTCCCGCTCCGCGCGGACGCAACGCGATAAACTCCCCCGGTGCGGTCTGCTTCGCGTCTCGACGGCATCGGGCTTTCGCTCATCCGCCAGATCAACGCCCTCGCCACCCCGCTGTCGGTCAACCTCGGCATCGGGGAACCGAACCTCCGTCCCGACGAGACGTTCCGCGCCATGGCGCGCCGTGCAGCCGAGGCGCCGTGGCAGTACTCGGCCAATGCCGGGTTCCTGTCGCTGAGGAAGAAGCTCGCCGAGAAGACGCCGTTCGACCCGGCGGCTGAGGTTTGCGTCACTGCCGGAGTGCAGGAGGCGCTGTTCGCGATCTTCCAGGCCTGGGTCGATCCAGGCGACGAAGTGCTCATCCCCGACCCCGGATTTCTCTCCTACGCGACGATGGCGAAAATCGTCGGCGCGAAAACCATTCCGTACGACCTCGAGCCGCCATCGTGGACGATCGACGTCGCGGCGCTCGAGAAAAAGATCACGAAGAAGACGAAGGTGATCATCGTCAATTCCCCATCGAACCCGCTCGGCGCGGTGATCGACGAGCCGGCGCTCCGCGCGATCGCGGCGATGGCCGATGCGCATGAGTGCCTGGTCGTGTTCGACGAGATCTACCGCGAGATCTGGTACGACGCGCCGCCGCCTTCGATGATGGGCATGAGCCCGAACGTGATCGTCGCCAACGGCATGTCCAAGAGCCACGGCATGACCGGCCTCCGTCTGGGATGGCTCATGGCGCGCGCCGATCTCATGAAGCCGATCATCTCCGCCCATCAATATCTGGCGACATGCGCGTCCGTTTTCTCGCAGACACTGACGGAGCTGATCTTCACGGCGGAGGACTGGAACGCATCGTGGCTGATGCGCGTGCGCGAACAGTTCACGCGCCAGCGCGAAGCCGCGCTCGCGGCGATCGAGAGAGACCTCGGCGCGAGGATCGAGCCGCCTGCCGGCGCGTTCTACGCATTCGCGCCCGTTCCCTCCTGCGACACCGTCACCTTCACGAAGACTCTCGCCACCGACGCCGCGGTGCTCATCATCCCCGGCGTCGCATTCGGAAAAAACGGCGAAGGATTCGTGCGCATCTCATTCGCCGCAAACCTCGACCAGATCGGTACGGGGATCGAGCGCGTGGGACGGTGGCTGGCGGGTGCGGGACGGTGATTCGGACCCTGGACCTTGGACCCTGGACCTTGGACCTTGGAATCTTGTTGCACTTTTGACCTTGGACTCTGAGTGACGAGTGACGAGTGACGTGACAGATCCTCGCCGGTCTCCGCGGCTCCGCGAGACCGTCACCCCGCACTCCCAAGGTCCAGGGTCCAGGGTCCAGGGTCACGACAGCCATTTCCGCAGCTTCCCGCGCAAGCCGGAAGACTGCCGCGATGCAGCATCAGCCTCGTAGTCGATGACCTTTCTGAAAATTTGACCGGGTGGCCAATGTGTGAAGCAGTAGGTCCAATGCGCGCCGCCGGCTGTCGAATAGCGGATGTCGTCGAGCCGGTAGTAACGCTCCTCGAAATGGAGAGCCATGTCGCGCGACCAGGTTTTCCTCTCAACGTTCGAACGGATGGTCAGCGCCCACGGCTCCGACTCGGAACCGTCCTCGATCACCTGGTCACCGCTGGCGAGCGTCCGCACGTTCTTCGTTCCCGTGCGCGGGCGGAGCAGCTCGGCTGCGAGGTCCGCGGCCGTCAGGAACCTATTGGCCGGATCTTTCTCGAGGCACTTCAGGATGATCCGCTCCAGCCACGCCGGAACGTTGGGGCGCAGTGCGCGGATGGGTGGCGGTTGCACGTTGTGATGCTTCATGCCGAGGGCGATCGGTGTGTCGCCGCCGAAGGGAACCTCGCCGGACGTGAGCTCGTAGAGAAGGATTCCCAGCGAATAGATGTCGCTGCGCGCGTCGACGCGCCCTCCGCCGAACTGCTCGGGCGACATGTACTCGGGCGTCCCGACCATGACGCCGCTCGTCGTCACCGTGTTCAGGTCGATGCCTGCGCCGCGCGCGATCCCGAAGTCGAGGAGCTTCAGCGTTCCGTCGCTGCACACCATGACGTTGTGCGGTTTGATGTCGCGATGAACGACGCCGTGACCATGGGCGACGGCGAGCGCCGCGGCGAGGCGCGCACCGACCTGTGCCACTTCGGCGGGTGGAAGGATGATCCTCCGACGCAGGTGCTGGCGGAGGTCTTCGCCGTGAAGGAGCTCGGATGCGAAGTACATCCGGTCGCCGGCCACACCCCAGTCGGAGATACGGACGACGGCGGGATGGTCGATGCGCGACAAGATCTCGATCTCGCGCTTGAATCGCACGGCAGCGCTCGGGTCATCGACGGTCGCATGCAGAACCTTGAGCGCGCGCTCGATGTCGCCCTGAGAATCGTGCGCTCGATAGACGGAACCCATGCCTCCGCGGCCGAGGGTTGCCAGAATCCTGTAGCGGCCAGCGAACGTGTCGCCGGCGCGCAGCCGCGGATCATGCCGGCTTTCGTGCGTGCGCTGGACAGTCGCATCGCTGTCGCGCCGCACCGTGCCGGTGAGCGTCGCCGCGCCGCACACCGGGCAGCTCTTACCTTCTTCGATGCGCTCGAAGCCGCAGGACGTGCAGGCCATGGGGGATGGCGGGATTGTAGCGGGCTTCGGGGTCGTGTTGCGTTGCGCGGTGCGGTCGCGGTTTCGGCGTCACCCGACCTTCGACCTTCGACCCTCGACCTTGAGGGTCATGACCGCCGCGGCCTCCGCGTCTCCGCGTGACCCTGCGACCCGTTCACCCGGAACTGGTTACTCGACACTGCCAAGGTCGAAGGTCGAAGGTCGAAACGCTCCGGAGCCACCACCCGCCGAGGCACCCGAAACACGCCGAAGCGCCCCCGTCCACCCTGACCCGAAACTTGCAGCACACCCGGAGCGCGTCCTTTAACATGCGCTGCAGAGATGGTCGCTAAAGCCAACGTTGCAAAGCTTCCTGTCCCGCCGCCACGAGATTCCGTGGCCTCGGCGGAGGTATCGCTCTACCGGAACGTCCTCAAAATCCGGGAGGACCACTCCCTCGAGAACCTCGGCATCTCCTTCTACGACGCCGAATCGACGATCCAGTGGTCCTACAACGCCGATTTCTACTTCCACGCCGCTTCCACGATGAAGCTCGCCGTTCTTCTCGGCGTGTTCCGACAGGTCGATCGCGGCGAGATCTCGCTCGAGGCTCCGGTCCACGTCAGGAACCGGTTCACCAGCATCGTGAACCAGGAGCCGTTCATGCTCGACCTCGGCCGTGACGCCGATCCAGACGTCTACGGCCATCTCGGCAAAACCCTCACCGTTCGCGAGCTCGCCTACTGGATGATCACCAAGTCCAGCAATCTCGCCACGAACCTGCTCGTCGATGTGATCGGTATCTCCACGATCCAGCAGGCCCTCGATGAGCTCGAGATCGACGGCATCAAGGTCCTCCGTGGCGTTGAAGATCAGGCTGCGTTCAATGCCGGCCTGAACAACGAGGTGACCGCCAACGGCCTCCTCAAGCTGCTCCGCCTCATTGCAGACGGCAAGGCCTATTCGCAAAGCGCCTGCGATGAGATGCTCAAAATCATGCTCGATCAGCAGTACCGCGGCGGCATCCCGGCGGGGTTGCCAAAAGCGGCGCGTGTCGCTCACAAGACCGGAAACATCTCGACCGTTCACCATGATGCCGGTATCGTTTATCTCGATGGCAGGAAACCGTACGTGCTTGTGATTCTCACGCAGTTCACTCCCGAACAGGGGCGCGGCACCGCGGTCGCGGACGTGTCGCGCGACATCTTCAATACCCTGGCGGGAATCACGTATGAGTGACCTTTCCGCGCCCCAGGTCCTGAAAGTCGTTGACGCGTTCGATCTCGATGACGAGCTGCGGTCGATCCTGCGGCCCGGCGAGATGGTTCGCGACGATCAGGGACGCCGCCACCGTCTGCCGCGGTACTTTTACGAGATCGCGTCGCACGAGGTCGCGATGCAGACGCGGCTCAGCCAGAATTTTTCTCTGAATGAATTCATCCTCGTCGACCTCAAGGAGGCGCCGCGGCTGCAGCAGTACCCGCGATACGTCCCCTGCGCGGTCCGCACGCTCGCTTTTTATCTGCAGCAATTCCGGGCGATGATCGGCCTCTCGGTCCACATCGCCGTCAACGGCGCATACCGGTCACCGGCGCACAAGCTCTCTCAGCATGCGACGCCGCACATGTGGGGAACAGCAGCAGATTTTTACCGGGTAGGGAACAACATCCTCAAGACGAAGGAATTGATCGAAAAGTACAACGACGCGGCCGAGGATCTCAGCGCCGACGTGACGGTCCTGCCCTACGGCCCGGTGCCCGGCAAGAACGCTGACGATCACGTGCACTTCGACCTTGGCTACATCACCGTCGTCCCTCGTGAGATCAGCGAGGACCGGATGGAACAGCCTCAGGAGAGCCGTCCGCGGTTCGCCTTCGAGGAGCGGCGCCGGAAGGATCGGCGGTCGCCCGAGTCCGAAGAAGTGCCCACCAAGTAGGCAAAACCCCGGCAGGCCGTTTGCTTAGAGACCTCTTCAGTAGAGGTTTCCGAAGTCCCCTCCCGGAACAAACATGCCACGCGATTGGAAAGACGAGCTCGGTAGCCCGCAAGTTCCGGCACGGACCCGGTTACGCATGCCCGCGATCGGCATGGAGTCGGAGTTCAACGTCTGGATCGACGAGGTGGAGATCGATCCGAAACCCTACTTCAAGCACCCCAGCGCCTTCATCGACCGCCCTCTGCTGCCGAGGGAAAAATCTTCCCTGCAACTGCCTACGGGGGGCGCGGTGTACTTCGACCGGGGGGTCATCGAGGTGGTCACCCCCGTGATCGAGCTGGCGCCACACAGCACGGCCCGCATGGTCCGGAATCTGTGGGAGCAGATCGGCTTCGTCCGCGAGCAGCTTTCCATCTGGGAGAAAAAGAGCGGGCACACTGTCCGGCTCAAGGCCTACAGCAGCCACTACAACATCTCGTACGAGATCCCGAAGCGTCAGCAGACGAAGGACCGGAACGAGAAGAAACTCGCGCTGCTCCTGGCGTACATCCTTCCCGTGCCGGTCATGCTCGTGGCGTCGAACCGGCGCTCGACCGGCGTCGGCGTGCGGCCGCGCGGCGGGCGCATGGAGATCACCGTCGACTTCACTCCCGATCCGGGACTGATGGTGGCGGCGGCGACGCTCATCGTCGGCATCGTCCGCGAAGTGATGAGCTGGCCGTCCTACGACCTGTCGATGCTCAAGAAGCTGCCGATTCCGGTGATCGCAGGAGTGGTTCCCGGCAAGCACACGACTCGTAAGGGATGGCTGACGAAGGACTTTCATTATCCGCAGAGCCCATATACGTCGGACGTGAACGCGCCGTTGTGGACGACGCAGTTCGGGGAAAAGAAATCGCTCCGCGAGATCGCGGCCGAGACCGCGTGGTTCTTCCGGAAGTCGATCCGCCGTTACTCCGACCCGTTCAGCTTCCGGCTCCTCTTCGCGATCCTTTCCGGCCGCGCGGCATCACTGCTCGAGCTCATCGACCGTCCGACCGCTTACGAAGATGTCGGTCACCTCTGCAAGTGGGGCATGGTCATTCACGAACTGAAGAACTACGACTCGGAGATGAACCTGTTGCGCGACGCGCAATGGAGCTCGCAATCGATCGATCAGTACGTGGCGGCGAGGCTGCGCGCCCGCGAGCAACATCTCAGCGAGATGGCCGGCGTGCGCGCCTTCGAGCCGCGCGAGCGGACCATGCGCGCGAAGATGACGGAGATCGCGAAGACCACATCTCTTCTCGACGATGACATCCAGCCGCAGATGCTCACGCCGACGGCGGCAAAGCGGAAGCCGAAATCGGCTCTGTCGCGCCGCAAGAGCGACACGCCAGGAAAGCTCGTCCCCGCGCGGGGCAGCCAGTACGTCGAGCGCCGCGGCCTCGGTCTCGGGAACGGCAAGCCCTCGAAAGAACGGCGGAAGCGTGCCGACCGCCGCAAGAAAAGCTACGCGACCCCGTTCCCCGACCGCCGTCTCACCCGCTCGGCCTACGAGCAGGTTTTCCTCAAACTCGTCTCGGGCGGCCGCCTCAAGGTGGGCCGCGACCTCTACACGCCGGTCGGGATGAAGGGCTGGTACCACGCCGTCTTCCGCCGCGAGTCAGACGGCGCCGAGCGCCTGCTGACGATCGACCAGCTGCTCAAACGCCTCGGAGACTGGCAGTAGGGTTTCCGGAGAGCTTCGACGGTCTGTGCTCGTTCGGGCTTCTCCCGGCTTCCCGTTCATTCGACC
>CALMZP010000131.1 GCA_937870635.1 uncultured Acidobacteriota bacterium
CGAGCACGTTGGCCTGGCCGCCGAGCCGTCCCTCGGTGCCGACTTCGCGCGCGACGCGCGTCACTTCGCCGGCGAAGGCGTTGAGCTGGTCGACCATCGTGTTGAGCGTCTCCTTCAGTTGAAGGATTTCGCCGGACACGTTCACCGTGATTTTCTTCGAGAGATCGCCCTTCGCCACGGCGGTGGCTACTTCGGCGATGTTACGGACCTGGCCGGTGAGGTTGGAGGCCATGGAGTTGACGGAGTCGGTCAGGTCCTTCCATGTGCCGGCGACGCCGCGTACATCGGCCTGACCGCCGAGCTTTCCTTCCGTTCCGACTTCGCGCGCGACGCGGGTGACTTCGGAAGCGAAGGAGCTGAGCTGGTCGACCATCGTGTTGACGGTCTTGGCGGTGCGCAGGAATTCACCCTTGAGCGGGCGGCCGTCAAATTCGATGGCCATCGTCCGCGTGAGGTCGCCCTTGGCAACGGCGCCGATGACGCGGGCGATCTCGTTGGTCGGCTGGACGAGGTCGGTCACCAGGGAGTTGATGGATTCGGCGGTGGCGGCCCAGGCGCCGTTGTTCGCCGGCGCAGCCATCTTCTGATTGAGTTTGCCCTCTTTGCCGACGACGTTCGAGATGCGCTCGACCTCGGCGCAAAGCCGCTCGTTCGACTCGATGATGTCGTTCAGCGTGTCGGCGATCTTTCCCTGGGTGCCGGTGAACTCGACCGGCATGCGGGCGGTGAAATCGCCCTTCTTGACGGCGGTCAAGGTCCGTAACAGCAGGCGCTCGAAATCACGAGGCGTCAACTCAGACGCCTTGTCGATGCCAATGGTGGTCATCGCGCTCCCCTTCCGATGTGGAAAAAACGTGTGATGGGTAAATCCTGACGGCACTCTTTGCAGAAATTGCGCCACGGATGAGAGCGGTTTGGGGGCGGTTACACTTCGCAGCCGTGAATCCGACCTACCGCCGTAAAGTCATCACCGCCGGGGTCATGACCGGCATGTTCCTGGCCGCGCTCGAAGCGACGATCGTCGGTACGGCAATGCCTACAGTCGTCGCCGCAGTCGGAGGGCTCGCGCATTTCAGCTGGGTCTTCTCGGCCTACCTTCTGACCTCAACAGTCTCGGTCCCTCTGTGGGGAAAGCTCTCCGACCTGTACGGCCGCCGCCTCTTTTATCAGCTGGCCATCGCGGTCTTCCTCGCCGGCTCCGTACTTTCCGGCGTGGCCCTGACGATGCCGCAGCTCATCGCGGCGCGCGCCCTGCAGGGTCTCGGCGCCGGCGGCCTCATTCCGCTGGGCATGACGATCATCGGCGACATCTACACCCTTGAAGAGCGCGCACGGATGCAGGGACTCTTCAGCGGCGTGTGGGGCCTGTCCAGCGTGATCGGCCCGCTCATCGGCGGTTTCATCACCGATCAGCTGTCGTGGCGCTGGGTGTTCTTCATCAATGTCCCCTTCGGCGTCGCGGCGGCAGTGATCATGGGCATCGCCCTGCAGGAAGCGAAGCCGTCCACCAGACCGTCGATCGACTACCTCGGCGCGGCAACGTTGACCGCGGCCGTCACGCTGCTGCTGCTCGCCCTCGTCGATGGCGCCTCGGTCGCAGAGCTCCTCGCACCGCACAACCTCGCGCTGCTCGTCGCGGTGATGGCCTTACTGGCATGGTTCGTCAGAATCGAGCGGCGCGCAAAGGAACCGGTCATCCCGCTGCAGCTCTTCCGCAACCGCATCGTCTCGCTGTCGATGATCATCGGATTCCTCGCCGGTGCGGCAATGTTCGGCGCGATCTCGTTCGTTCCGCTTTTCGCGCAGGGATCGCGGGGCGTCTCCGCGACCGCCGCGGGATCATTCCTCACCCCTCTCATGCTGGCCTGGGTGTCCGCATCCATCGTCGGTGGACGTCTGCTGATCCGCGTGGGATCACGTCCGCTCGTCGTCGCCGGCCTGCTGTTTCTCGTCACGGGCTTCGCCGGACTGGCGATGGCGGACCGGCAGACGCCGACGTCGCTGCTCGTCGTGGCGCTGACCGTCATCGGCGTGGGGCTGGGCCTGACGATGCTGACGTTACTGATCGCCGTCCAGCATGCGGTTCCGCGAAATCAGCTCGGCATCGCGACATCGCTCAACCAGTTCTTCCGCTCCATCGGCGGCGCAATGGGAGTCGCCGTCCTCGGCGCCGTGCTGACATCGGGCCTGGTCGCCAACCTGCGCAACCATCCCCGCCTGACGCCGGCCCAGGCCTCGAACCTCGCCGAGAATCCGAGCGCACTCGTCAGCCGCGAAGCGCAGGCCGCGATTCCTCCCGCTGCACTCGGCGCGCTGCAGGAGTCGCTCGCGCAGTCGACGCGCAGCGTGTTCATCGCCTGCGCGATCGTCTCCGCCATCGCCCTCATCTTCGGCTTCTTCCTGCCCGCGGGCCGCCCGGTCGAGGAAAACGACGGCGAAAAATTCGTCATGGCGGAGATGACGGTCATCGACGCCGAGCACGAGCCGGTCACGAAGGACTGAAAAAGCGTGTCATCCCGAGCGTTAGCGAGGGACCTGAGGGATGGGCGGCACGAGGCATGATGTCAGGAAAAGCAACCACAGCGGTCGATGGTTATCGGTCTCCTGTTTTTTTACCTCAGGTGTTCGTCGGTGGCGGTTGCGGCTCCGGCTGCGGCGGCTCCGGGACCGACGTGTTGGTCGACGGTGGAGGCGCCGTCGGCAGAGTGGTCGTCGGCGGAACGGTCGTCGTGGGCGGCGGTTGCGGGACTGGTGTGGGAACCGGCGCCGGTGCCGGTGGAGCGCCCGTATCCGTCCGGAAAACGCCGCCACCCAGAGTCGAATCAGGCAGCGGTGGCGGCGGCACATAGTCCGTCGTCGTTCCGAATGACGTATCGAGCGCGATCGGATCGCCGAACATGTCGGTCATCGGCATCGGTGGCGGTGCCGGCGCGTGAAGCGGACAGAGGTTGCCCGGCTCGGTTCCGCTCTTGAAAGCTTCGTTGACGACGAGCTGGGGCGGGCACAGCTCGCTCGCAAGTCCTCCGCTGGTCGCGTCGACGGCGACGAACGAGATTCCGCTCGGCACGGGGAAATCAGCATCTTCTTCGCCCGCGGTGGCGGTGACCATGTACCGCGCCCACATCGGGACCGCTGCGTCGCTACCCGACAGTCCGGTGGGCTTGTTGTCGTCGAATCCAATCCACGTCAATGCCAGAGTCCGCGGCGTATATCCGATGAACCACGAATCGCGCTTGTCGTTCGTCGTGCCGGTTTTTCCTGCGGCGATCTTCTTGAAACCCATGCGGCGTACCGACGCGGCAGTTCCGCGTTCGACGACGCCTCGCATGATGTGGTTCACGAGATAGACGTCGCGCGCCGGGAATACCTGCACGGCCTGCACTTCGCCGCTCGTGGCCAGAACGCGTCCGCGATCGTTCGTGACGAAGCGGACCGCGCGGAGCGGCATCCGGCCGCCCATCCGGGCGATCGTTGCGTACGACTCGGCCATCTCGATCGGCGGTATGCCGGCCGCACCGAGGAGGATGGCGGGGTTGTTCTGCAGCTCGGTCGAGATGCCCAGAGTCCGGGCAGTCTTGAGAATCGCGTCGATGCCCGAGGCCAGGCCGACTCGTACCGATGCAGAGTTGAGTGACTGCTCCAGCGCCTGTCGCACGGTGACGGTCCCGTAGTAACGATTCTCGTAGTTGCCCGGAGACCAGTCGGCGCTGAAGCGGCGTTTGAGGATGAACCGCGTGTCGCTGACGAGCGTCGCCGGCGTGATGTTCTGATTGGACAGGCTCGGCTCGAACGCCGTCAGATAGATGAAGGGCTTGAAGAGCGAGCCCACCAGGCGCTTCGACTGCAGGGCACGGTTGAACTGGCTCTGTGCGTAGTCGCGTCCGCCGACCAGCGCGCGGATCTCCCCGGTCGGCACGTCGACGTCGATGATGACTCCCTGCAGCGGCTGGTCCGTTCGCCGCAGCCCGCGGCTGCTCTTCTCCAGGTTCGCCAGCGTGGTGCGCACTGTCTGCGTAGCGGTGTCCTGCGCGGAGAGATCGATGGCCGTATAGATCTGAAGGCCGCGGCCCTTCACGTCGTCGATGCCGTAGTCCCGGGCCATCTCCTGCAGCACGCGATCGACGTAGTAAGGAATCGAAGCGAGGCCGGTGCGCTGACGAAACGGCTTGCGCGGGAGTGCAGAAGACCGCGCCTTCGCGTGTGTGGGTTGATCGATCTTCTTGTTCCGAAGCATCGCATCGAGAACGGTGTTCCGGCGCTTCATGGCGAGCTCGGGGTTCTCGAACGGTGAATAGTTGTTGGGGCTGCGGATGATCCCGGCCAGCAGCGCCGCCTCCGCCTCGTTGATCTCCGACACCGGTTTGCCGAAATAGAACCGCGACGCCTCGCCCACCCCGATGACCGAGATGGAACGGTTCCGGCCGAGATAGATGTCGTTGAGGTAGGCCTCGAGGATCTCTTCTTTCGAATACTTCGCATCGAGGACGAGCGCCATGAAGGCCTCGACGATCTTGCGGCGCATCGTTCGCTCGCTCGTGAGGTAGTAGTTCTTCACGAGCTGCTGCGTCAGCGTCGATCCACCCTCTTCCACGTCGCCGGATCGGATGTTCCGAATGAGCGCGCGAAAGATGCCGAGCGGGTCGACCCCGGGGTGACGCCAGTAGCGAACATCCTCCGTCACGACCACGGCATCCTTCAGATGCCGCGGAACCTGGTCGAGTCGAACGGGACGGCGGTTCTCGAGCTGGTCGCTCAGGATCGAAGTGAGAAGCTCCGGCTCCAGCGC
This sequence comes from uncultured Acidobacteriota bacterium, assembly GCA_937870635.1. Lineage (GTDB taxonomy): Bacteria > Acidobacteriota > Thermoanaerobaculia > Gp7-AA8 > Gp7-AA8 > DATLEX01. The sequence continues at coordinate 4,787 of CALMZP010000131.1, forward strand.
CACTTCGCCGCTCCCTCCCAGCGGAGTCACCTCGGCGATGGCCGATTTCGCGATCCTGATCTCCACCGGCCGCGCTTCGTACTTCCCGCTCGGATGCTCGAAGGGACGGGTGTAGATCTGAATCGTGTCGCCGTCGCGGAGATACTGTCCTGCCTGCGACGGCCTTCTGCTCTCCCGGTAGCCCAGCCGGTCCAGCTTTTCGAGCAGATCGTCGGCAGTGACTGGAAGACCCTGCTGAAGCGGAACGTAGTCGGCGTAGATGCGCGTGGGAAGGGATAGGCGGCGCAGCTGGAAGTGTCCGACCGATGTGCGGTAGACGTAGAGAAGCATCCCGGCGAAGAGGACGATCAGAACCAGGACCGAGATGGAGATGATCCGGAAGACGGTGCGGCGTCTGGGCATCCGCGGTGTGAAGTTGGCCATGTTTTTGTGAGTCAGCGCTCTCTACTGAGCGACGATTGCCAGATTCCTGCCGCCTCCCTTTCCGTCACGCCGGTAAGAGTGGAAGATCGATCCCTCGCAGCGCGTGCACAGTCCCGAATCGACGATACTTCCTTCTGCAAACCCTCGGTTACGAAGAAGATCGACCGTCAGGGCGACGACGTCGACGTGCGGCTTCGAGCCCGACCGATCGACATACCGTTCCATCCCCTCGTACCGCGCGGAGAACTGATCGACGACCTCCTCGCCGACCTCGAAACAGCATGCGCGGATCGTCGGGCCGAGGTAGGCGCGCGCGGCGGCGGGGTCGAAGTGTGCGGAGTGCTGCACGGCATCGATCGCAGCGGCGGTGATCTTCTGCACCGCGCCGCGCCATCCCGAATGAACGTTCGCGATGACCTCGTCGGCCACGATCGTCACCGGCAGGCAGTCCGCGACCTTGATCCCCAGTGCGACACCGCGATCGGCAGTCCATAACGCGTCGCAGGAATCGCACTCCCGCCACGACCCATTGCGCTCCGCCTTCTGCACAATGGCGCCATGGACCTGCGTGCAGGTGCTGAGCGAAGCTTCGATGCCGAAGCGCCCGCGGATGAAGTTCCGGATCACCGCCACGGCATCAGCGTCGAGCCGTCCGCTGATGTCGCGGGTCGTGTAGAAGACAGGATCGCGCTGCGAAACGACGACGCGACCAAGGGAGGTTTGTTCGATGGAAAACATTTGGGATTTTGGATTTTGGATTTTGGATTGAGAGATCCATGCAAAATTCAAAATCATTCAAAATCATTCAAAATCTAAAATCTAAAATCTAAAATCCAAAATCCAAAATCCAAAATCCCTCACACCGTCCGGATCTCGCTGATGCGGGACCTCAACTGCTCGGTCACGGCGACGCCGCGCAGGAGAGACGCGGTCTTCTCGAACTCGACGACCATCGTGTTCACGGCTTCGTCGCCATTGCCGCTCATGATGCCGTCGAGGGCATGGAGGAAGTGCTTTTCTATGGTCTTGTGCGCCGAATCGCCGATGTACTCCTCGGCCACCGCGCGGATCCGGGCCGCGAGGTCTACGAGCTCCCCGTTCTCTTCGTCGGGATTTCGTTCAGACTTTTTTTTTAACTGAACGAGCTCGCCGGTGATCATTCCGTAGAGGATCTTCGCTACATCGAACGACGAGATGTTCAGCGCGCGGCCGATGTCCGCAATGGAGCGATGCCCGTCGATCTTCGTGACGAGCATCCACTCGTGTGGTGTCAGCGTGACCTGTTCGTGCCGGTTGTCCCGCGCCAGAAGCTCGGGCACGAAGTCGACCCCGGGGATCTTCTTCGAGAGGACCCGCCATTCGTCCAGGCGGCGGGCGGCCTCCATCAATAGATTGGTGTTCGACTTCGTGATGGTCTGCCGGTCGGCCTCTTCGCCCGCGGTGAACTGGAAGTCGCCCGAGCTCCAGATGGCCAGCGCGTAAATCGCTTCCTCGCCAACGAGATCTCCGACCACGGCGTGGACCATCTGGCCGCCCTTGAGGAAGATGAGGCCGCGGTCGTCTTCACGGGTGAGCGTGAAACGGCCAGTCTTCCCCGACACACTCACGAGCTGAATGATGTCGGGCAGCGGCAGCTCTTTGAGGGATCCCTGGAATGCCATGTGTTCGGTGTGACCGGTTCCGAAGCGTAACCCGTGGAAATTGAGGCGTCAAGAAGTGGCGATTGAGCCGCGCCGCTGTTCCACGGCAGCGAGGGCCCAGAGCGCAAACGCGATGGCCACTGCCAGCCCGGTCGCAATCCGGAGGGTGTTCGTGCTCGTTCGCAGCCCCGCCGCCTGGGTGACGCCGTCCAATGTGATCGGCAGCGCGGCGGCGAAGGTCAGCAGCCGGGCCGAGCGCTCCTCGACCTTCGGCCAGGACACGGACGCGACCAATCCGAGGAGGAGGCCGGCGTAGATGCCGAAGCAGCGCGCACAGATCGGCATCGCTTCTCCGAACATCGTCAGCGAGCGTTCCGGCAATCCATGGCAGAAGAGCCTGAAGAGGAGTCTCCATTGCGCCGATGCGCCTTCGGCGATCGCGAACGTGCAGAGAAGCGAACCCGCGGCGATCACGCCCGCGATTCCACCCAGCACACCCGCTACGATCCAGGTGTCTCGTTTCAAACGTTTGCCCGCCGGTAGACCTGCGCGTACGCGTACGTCGTGATGCACATCGCCCAGAACCCGGTGAAGATCACGCCGATGCACAGCAGGATGATGCCGAAACCGCCGAGGAACCGCGCGATGAAGTAGATGACGAGCGCCAGCAGATAGTCGCCGATGTTGTTCCTGATGAACGGCCAGATGCGGTCGAACTCGAACGCCGCACCGAACCGTTTCTCCACGGCCGCCATCAGCAGCGATGCCGGCATGAAGAACGTGACCGCCAGGCTCAGCGGAAACATGAGACACCACATCGTCCCGGCCATGCACCCGCCGATGTTTTCCGCGAGCTCGTTGTTCGACTCGGACAGGATCGCGCCGGGAAGGACGAAGCACATGGCGATGACGATGAGGGGGATGATCCACACCAGCACGACGCCGATCAGCCGCAGGCCCTCGCCGAAGTACTCTCCGAGGTCGTCCCATTCGGGGAGAGGGTTCTGGACGCCGGCGATGACGTTGCGAGCCAGCCGCGCCTGGTAGCCCATGATGAAGAAGAAGCCGATGAGGAGAAAACCGAGGAGATAGAAGAGCCCGCCGACCAGAATCTTCGGAAGCCACCGCGGATCGTCGAAGACGAAAGCGAATGGGCGAACGAAGTCGAACCCGGCGGGCGCCGTCGGCGCGGGAGGCGCCGGTGGCGGCGGTGGAGGAGGGGGCGGCGGCGGTGTGTAGGTGCCTTCGCTCATGTTCATTGAGTGTAAACGTAACCTGGAAGAAAAGTTGCGCGTCAGACCTTGTATCGACGGAGTGGAAGAGCGGATCGAGCTGATCGCCGGCGAAAGCCGGAAGCAGGGCGGATTCTCCGTTCCGACGGCCGTTTCGATCCTTGTCCACGTGGGCCTCTTGATCCTCTTCATTCGCGCGCACACGAGCGCGCCCGAGATCAAACAGGACGAGCCGGCAATCCGCTTCGTCGAGCTGATCCGCAGCAACCCGCGGGAGTTCGTCGAGGCGCCAGGCCCGCAGGTCGGGAGCGCCCCGATCACCGCACCGTTTTCCGATGCAAATCGCCGCGCCTCGATGCCGAAACCGACCGGCGATACCCCCACCACCCGGCCTGGTGACGGCCGCGGCCTTTACACCCCGCCGATGGGCTCCTCACGGTCTCCGGCGGGCGATCCTGCCAGGGCCGCCGGGAGAACGACCGAGACGATCGCCGCGAGCGAAGGGTCGCCCATTGCGGCCTCGAGCGTCGACGGCTCGTCGCGAATCCCTGCGCTCCGTACCGAAGCTTCTGCGATGACGGGCGAAGTGAACTGGCGCTCGGCCATCAAGGAGATCGGCAAGGTCGCTTCGATCGGCGGCAATCAGGGCATCGACCTGTCGGGCGTCACCGGTGGCGAGGCTGGTTCGGCGGAAGCGGGACCGCTGTCGTTCGAGACGCAGTGGTACGACTGGGGCGAGTATGCGCAGTCGATGATCAGCCGGATCCGCGTGAACTGGTACAACCACATGCCGCAGCTGATCCGCACCGGCATGCAGGGAGTGGTGACGATCCGCTTCACGATCCAGCGCGACGGACGCCTCACCGAGATCACCCTGCTCAACAGCTCCGGCGTCCCGCCGTACGACAACGCCGCGCGGAAATCGATCGAGCTGTCATCGCCCCTCAACCCGCTGCCGAAGGACTTTCCCAAGCCCACCGAGCGCGTGACGGCGATGTTCTATTACAACTCCACGCCGCCCGTTAACCGCTGACGCTGCATTTTGGATTTGCGATTTTGGATTTTGGATTCCCACAGCCCGCGCGGAAAGAAAAATCCAAAATCCAAAATCCAAAATCTAAAATGAGGTGGTGCGCGCCGTCGCCATCCGCCGTCCGATCACCGTGCTCCTCCTCATCGCGGTGACCGTTTCCATCGTCGCGATGACGGTGTGGACGGGCGGCAAGAGTTACTCGAAGGTCGATCCGCGGCCCTTTGACGATCTCCAGCTCATCGCCGACCGCTTCGGCTCGCGGCCGATGTCGACACAGCTCCTGGCGGTGCTGATCGTTCCGATCATCGGCAACATTCTCCTGTTCGTGCCGTGGGGCTTCCTGATGTTCATCGCGCTTTACACGGTCGACCGGCCGACCATGCAGACCTACCTCCTCACCTTCCTCCTCGGGCTCTCCTTCACGCTCGCGATCGAAGCATGGCAGTACTTCCTCCCGTCGCGGGTCGTCGACGTGAACGATGTCATCTGGAACTCGGCCGGGGCGATCATCGGGGCCGTACTGGGTCACATGCGCCTGCGCGTCCGATTCGAATTTGAATAGCGGACCGCCCGGCCGGCTGATCGACAACGTGCGCGCCATGCCGCGCGAAGTCTGGATCATCCTCCTCGGCACCTTCATCAACCGGTTCGGCTCGTTCGTGATGCCGTTCCTCGCGATCTATCTCACGCAGCAGGGATTCGCGGTGACGCAGGCGGGCGTCGCCATCAGCGCGTACGGAGCGGGACACCTCTCGGCATCGATGCTGGGCGGATATCTCGCCGACCGGATCGGCCGGCGCCACACCATCGCGCTTTCGATGTTCGGATCGGCTGTGGCGATGCTCGCGCTATCGCAGGCCCGGACTTTCCCGCTCATCGTGCTGTTCACCGCGCTGACCGGGGCGGCGGGCGAGCTTTACCGTCCCGCGGCCGGGGCTCTCATCGGCGACATCGTTCCACCCCAGCGCCGCGTCACGGCGTTCGCGCTTTATCGTCTCGCCGTCAATCTCGGATTCGCGGCCGGTCCCGCGACCGCCGGTTTTCTGGCGAGCCGTTCCTTCCTATATCTCTTCATCGGCGATGCCATCACTTCCGTCGCCTATGGGGTGATCGCACTGCTCTTCCTGCCACACGGTGTGCGCAGCGCGGCGCACGAGGAGAAAAGGCACGAAGGGGCGATCACCGTCGCGCTGCGCGATCGCGCGTTCGTTCTTTTCCTTCTGGCGACGATCTGCTCGATGTGGATCGACTACCAGCTCCACACCGTTCTCCCCATCTACGTCTCGTCCCTCGGATTCTCGACGAACACTTACGGCCTGCTGCTCTCGCTGAACGGCGTGATGATCGTGCTGTTCGAGCTGGCGATCACCGGTTGGACACAGCGCTTTCCCCCGACCAGGATGATCGCGATCGGCTATGGACTGTCGGGGATCGGCGTGTCACTGACGGGCCTCGCGCACACCGTACCGACTCTGGCCATGACGGTCGTGCTCTGGACGACCGGCGAGATGATCCACGCCTCGGTGGCCGGGGCCTACGTGACGAACCTGGCGCCCGAGCGCTTCCGCGGCCGCTATCACGGCATGTGGGTGTTCACCTGGTCCATCGCGATGCTGGCCGGTCCTTCGCTCGGAACGTGGATCTACTCGCGGAATCCCGACGCGCTGTGGCTCACGTGCGCGGTTGTCGGGATCGCCGCGGCAGTCCTGCCGCTTGTTCCTGCGAAGCGGAGCTGATGGATTTTGGATTTTGGATTCCCGCCCACCCGTAATCCAAATCCAAAATCTAAAATCCAAAATCCAAAATAGAATCACACCTCCGGCACGATCCAGGTACGGCCGCCTGACGATACGGTTCGGGCGTCGAAGCCGAACAGGTCGCGGACGATCTCGGGGCTCATGATCTCCGCGGGCGTCAGATCGGCGGCCAGAGCGCCGTCGCGCATCACCAGAACGCGGTCGCTGTAGGCAGCAGCCCAGTTGAGTTCGTGCGAGGCGAAGATCACCGTCGACCCGGTGCGATCGACGATGTGGCGCAGGAGTCTGGAGAACTGCTGCACGTGCGCTGCATCCAGCGCCGACAGAGGCTCATCCAGCAGGATCAGCTTGGGGCGCGCCGCGAGCACGCGTGCCAGGAAAACCCGCTTTCGCTCTCCGCCGCTCATCTCGTCGAGATAACGCGCTGCGAGATGGCCGGCGTCGCACATCTCGAGCGCCTCCGCGGCAGCAGCAAAATCGCCCTCGCCTTCCCAGCCGAACCGCGTCAGAAACGGTGCGCGGCCGGACACCACGATGTCGATGGCCCGCATGGAGAAGGTGGCGTCGGGATCCTGCGGAAGGTATCCGACATTGCGGGCATACTCCCTCCCGCCCCATTCCACGAGCGCACGCCCTTCGAACCGGACTTCGCCATGCGAGGGCGCGACGACGCGAGCGACCACTTTCAGCAACGTCGACTTTCCCGATCCGTTCTGACCGGTCAGCGCAATGAGCTGCCCTGCTTCGGCCCGCGTGCTCACGTCGCGCAGCGCGACACTTTCGGCGTACGCAAAACTCACGTTCTCGACCTCGAGCATCACGCATCCCTCCGCAGCAGCGAAAGGAACAGAGGGACGCCCAGAAGCGCCGTGAGCGCCGCGATCGGAAGCTCCACCGCAGGGATGGCAACCCGCGCGACGATGTCCGCCGCCACCAGAAGGGTTGCGCCGCCAAGCGCCGTCAACGGCAGCAGGACCCGGAAATCGCGCCGCCAGACGAGGCGTACCAGATGCGGCACCAGCAGCCCTACGAACCCGATCACTCCGGTCACCGAGACCGCCGCGCCGGTGATCAGCGAGCCGCAGAGGAACCCGGCGAGCTTCACACGCTCGACCTCCACCCCGCGCGACTTGGCGTCCTCTTCGCCGAAGACGAGCATCCGCAGATCGTTCGCCATCCAGGCGAGGACGATCATCGCTGCCGCCAGGAACGCGGCCAGCACTAGGGTCTCGAACCACGTCACACCCTGCAGCGATCCCATCATCCAGCGGAGCGCGGCAGTCAGATCGGTCTGTGTCGAGAACGAGAATGCGATGAGGATCACCGCGGAGAAGAACGCGTTGAGCACGAGCCCCGAAAGGAGCAGCCGCGTCGGATCCGTGTGCTCGCGCCGTCTGGCCAGCAGAAACACCGCCGCCGTCGCCGCGGCCGCGCCGGCGAACGCGATGATCTGCACGAGGCCCGGATACTTTCCCCAGCCAAGGGCAGTCGCGACGGCCGCACCTGCCGCTGCCCCGCCCGAGACGCCGAGGATGAAGGGGTCGGCGAGGGGGTTGCGAAGAAGAGTTTGAAACGCGAGTCCAGCCACCGCGAGGATCGCACCGGCCAGCGCGGCCGCGACGACTCGCGGCGCGCGGATGCGCAGGAGGATCGCCCGCGCGGTCTCGTCGTGCGCAAGCTCACTCCATGACAGCGAAGCCGATCCGACCGAGATCGCGATCGCAATCACGATCAGAAGAATCAATCCGAGCAGCAGGATCGAATTGAGAATTGAGAATTGAGAATTGAGAGTTGTCGGCTTCAAGTTCTTTCTCAATTCTCAATTCTCAATTCTCAATTCTCAATTCCTCGAGGACCAGCGGTCGACGATCCCGTTCAACTCGGCTGCCGCTTCGGCAACGCGCGGCCCGGGCCTGGTGAAGCGGTTGTCGTCCACTGCAACGATATCAATCTGCCGGAGGATGCCCGGCCTCGCTGCAAACAACTTCTCCACTGCGTTGCGAGTGACGGCGTTCTTCGGATAGAGAACGATGTCCGGCGGATTCGCGATCAGAGACTCCTGCGGATACTGAGGCCAGCCTTTCGACTCGACGGCGTTCCTGGCACCCGTCAGGGCGATCAGGTCGCCGGCAAACGTCTCGCCGCCGGCGGCGTAGATCGGATCGGCCCAGATCGCGAAGAGGATCCGCGGCTGTTTCGCGCGACGGCGCATCTGCCGTGCAATCTGATCGCGCAGCGTCGACGCCGCGGTCTCGCCGTGGCCCGTCCCGAGCAGTTCCCCGATCCGGCTGAGCGACAAGGGTATCTCGTCCAGCCGGTCGGTGCGCACCACGAAGAGCGGTACCCCCGCCGCCGCGAGCGACGGTGCAACGGCCGGCTGGTTTCCTTCGGTCGATGCGAGGACGACGTCAGGACGCAGCGCGACGACTCGTTCGATATCAGGCTGCATCCCGCCGACACGGGGCAACCTCAGCGCCTCGGGCGGATAGTCCGAGAACTGGTCCGCTCCCACGAGGCGATCGCCTCCACCCGCCGCGAAGACGATCTCCGTGAGGTTCGGTGCGAGTGTAACGACCCGCTCGATGCGCGCCGGTACCTGGATCGTCCGTCCGAGGTCGTCGACGACTTCACGGCTTCCCGCGGCAGGCGCGGCGGGCTGACAGGCCGTGAAAAGGAGAAAGAGAAAGAGAACCGAGGGGGAAAGGAACCTGGCTACGTCATTCTGAGGCGGCGAAGCGCGCCGAAGAACCTCAAATTCCGGGAGTCGCATTTTGAGATGCTTCGTCGTCGCGACTCAGCATGACGTGGATCATGGCATCACGCTACTCGCCACCCTCTTCTTCGAGATCGTTCGGAACGCCCAGCCGCGCGCACGCGGCCGCGTACATCTGCTTCGAAGCGTTGATGGCGGTCTGCAGGTCGGCGATGCGATCCTTGACCTTCGACAGCTCTTCTTCGATCTGGTCTTTGAGCTCGGAAATCTCAGCGCGAGTGATCTCGAGCGTCGTCTCGTAAAACTTGCGCTGCTGATCGGTCAGAACCGCCGGCATTCCACACCCTCCGTCCGCAAAAAAAGCGGGGGCGGATTATAGCTCGAACTTCACCGGGACCGTCGCCCACGCCTTGACGCGCGTACCGTCCCGCATCATCGGCGCCGAGAAGGTCGAACGACGGATGACCTGCTCGGCCGCTTCGTTCAGGCCGACTGGGCGGTTCACTCCGCGAATGAGGCGCATTTCCAGCACCTGGCCCGTTTCGGACACGAGCACGCTCATCAGGATCGTGCCCTGGACGCGCTGAGTCCGGGCCATCTGGGGGTAAGGAACGCTTCCGTACCGGATGACTCGCGGTGGAGTCAGGCCCTCCGTTCCCTGCGGCACCAGGTCGCCCTGCCTGAATTGGGGCGCCGCCGGAGTCGTCTCGGTGGGTACCGTGGCGACCGCGGGGGCTTCGGTCACCGTCGGAACGGGTTCTGGTTCCTGCGCGGGAGCCGTCGTCTGAGTCGGAGATGGCTGCGGCTGCGGAGCGGGCTGGCGCACGGCGGGCGCCGGCTGCTGCGCGCGTTGCGCGGCCGCGGCCTGTTGCTGTTCCAGCCGCGCCCGCTCAGCCGCGAGAAGCCTCTGCACTTCCTGATCGACGGCTGTCGGGTCGAGCGTCGGCGCCACTGTTCCCGGGGCCGGCGGATTCGTATTGGTCGTTTCGGTCGGAACGGGGAGAACGGTCCCGGTCTCGGCCGGTGTCAGCGGCGGTGCGGCAGCGGGACTCACGGGCGCCATCGTCGCGGCGGAATTCGTCTGCGCGTCCGCGGTCTGCGCCACGGGCCGGCTGCGAACGAAAAAGTAGCCTCCGACGATCCCTGCTAGGAGCAGCAGCACGAACACGATCGGCAAGGCCGCGGAGCGTCGCTTGGGCGTCCCGGCAGCCGCAGCCACGGATGCGGGCGGTGCTTCCCACGACGGCATGGCCACGCCCGTCGGTGTCACGGAGGTAGCGGCCCGCACCGGGGTAGCTGCTGCGACCGCGGGGGGCGGCGGTGCGGCGATCGGTCCCGGCGGAACGACCACCGGCGCTTCCACGTGTGCCTGAGCGATCACCGGCTCGGGGGCGGACAGTCGGTGCATGTAGATGGCGAGGTCGGCGCTCGTCGGCGTCGGACGCAATGAATAAAGGACGCCTTCGATGTCCTTCGCCATGTCGCCCGCGGTCTGATAACGCCGCTCCGGATCTTTCTGGAGCCCCTTCGCGACGATCGCGTCGATCTCGGGCGTCACTTCGTCGTTCCACTGCGACGGCGGGGTGACGCGCGCCTCGCGCACCTGCTCGAGGATCGACATCTCGCTGTCACCTGAGAAGAGCTTGCGTCCGGTCAGCATCTCGAACAGCACCGCCGCCACGGCGAAGATGTCCGAGCGGCGGTCGATGGGCTTGCCCGACGCCTGCTCGGGCGACATGTACTGAAGCTTGCCCTTCAGCGCGCCGATCTGCGTATGCGAGGCCTTCGTGGCGGCCTTGGCGATGCCGAAGTCACACAGCTTGACGTCGCCGTCCTGCGAGATGAGAACGTTCTGCGGCGAGACATCGCGGTGGACCAGGCCCATCTCGACCTGGTTGAAATCGCGCTTGCGGTGCGCATAGTCGAGCGCGGACGCGAGGCGGGATGCGATGAACAGCGACAGCTCGACGCCGAGAGGATGATCCTTTTCCTGTCCGCGCTTGATGATCGTTTTCAGGTCGTACCCATCGACGTACTCCATGGCGATGTAGTACGAGCTGCCGATCTTTCCCAGATCGTAGATGTGAATGATGTTGTTGTGGTTGAGCTGCGCAGCCAGCTTGGCTTCATCGATGAACATCTCGATGAATTCCTGGTTGTCGGAGAGGTGCGGCAGGATTTTCTTGATCGCTACGATCTTCTGAAATCCCTCTTCTCCGCTTTTCCGCGCTTTCCACACTTCGGCCATGCCGCCGGTGGCGATCTTTTCCAGGAGCACGTAGGGTCCGAAGCGCACGCCATCCGCCGGCTCCGGCTCCTCCTTCGGCGCGGCGTGCTCAGCGACGAAGATCGGCGCGGCGGCCGCGACTCGCTCCGGCGCCGCTGCGGACGAAGGTGGAGGATCGGATTTCACGGGTGGCTTCTTCTTCTCGAGCCCGGAGAGTGAATCGTTGAGGATCTTGTCCAGCTCGGCAGCCGATTTGGGCTTGGCGGTGGTTCCGGGTGAAGTCGCGGTTCTCTTCGGCATCGAGCCGCCCAGGGTGTCGGCGAGCAGCTTGTCGATATTGTCCGTGGGGTTCATGTTCTTCCTCGGCGCTTGCGCGGGTGCGGCGGGGCTGTCATCGAGGATGTCGCCGAAGATGTCGTCGGAAGTCAGTTGCGGCGTCGCCGGAAGACCGAGAAGGCTCTGCACTTTCGCGAGGAAGTCGGCCTCGGTGTAGGGCTTGGGAAGAATGTCGGACACACCGAAACGTGCCACGTCCTGCGCGGGATCCTTGCCGCTGTAACCGGAGACGGTGAGAAGGATCGGCGTGGTCAGGCTTCTCCCACGGATCGCTTTGATGATGTCGCCGGCGTTCCCCTTTGGAACGACCGAAGAGAGAACGATGAGGGCGGGATGGGAGGAGGCGACTTCGCGCAGCGCCTCCTCGCCGTCCCGAGCAAAGGTGACGGTGAGAGGCAGTCCGGTCAGCGCCTGCCGTACGCGATCGGTGTATTTCGGCTCGTACTCGACGACGAGAATGTTGTCAGGCATGGGTTTCGGGCGATTGCGGGATTGTAAACCAGACCTTGGACCCTGGACCCTGGACCTTGGACCCTGGTCCAGGTCCAAGGTCCAGGGTCCAGGGTCCAAGGTCCAGAGCACCCAGCGGCGAAACGTGTAGCCGAAATGCTCTCGAGCGCCCCCGCTTGCATTTCCCTCTCGGGTTTCGCATACTGCCTCCCGCACCGCGTGCGACGATCGTGAGAAGGCAGCCTGCCGGGCGTTAGAGATTTTTGATTCTCCGCCTCGATATCGTCGGATCCAGGGACTCACAGGTTGCAGCAAACGGCTTATTGATTTTGCATGACGCCAGACAATCGCACGCCGCGTAAGCGGCGCCGCCGGAGACGTCGACCTGCCGAAGAGGCAGGAGCAGCACTCCCGGCCGGAAATGGACAGATGCCAGAACCCGGAAACGAATCGAATTCGAACAATTCAGGATCGCAGCCCAATGGTGACCGCCAGCCGTTCGGACGCCGCCGCCGCCGCTCACGCCGCCGTGGCCGGAGCCGCGGCGCCGGTGGCGGCGGCGGAGCGGAGCCCGTAGCGCAGACACCGGCCGATTTCGCGCCCGGCGAGCTCGTCGCCGCCGGCGGCGTTCTCTACATCAAGCCGAATGGCGTGGGGATCCTCGTCCAGACCGAGAACAACTACGTGCCGCAGCCCGGTGACGCCATCGTGCCGCGCTCGATGATCGAGAAGCTCCACCTTCAGGTGGGCCTCCGCATCAGCGGCAGCGCGCGGCGCGCTGGAAACGGCGGGCTGGAGCTGGTCGGCCTCGAACAGGTGGAAGGCATGGGCCTCGAGGATTACCGCGAGTCGCGCCGTCCCTTCTCCGAGCTGATCTCGATCGACCCGAACGAGATGTTCAAGCTCGAGACCGAGTCCGACCGCCTCACGACTCGTGTCCTCGATCTCCTGTCACCTCTCGGCAAAGGTCAGAGATGCCTCGTCGTCGCGCCGCCGAAGGCAGGCAAGACCACCCTCCTCAAAGACATCGCTCACGGCCTCAACCTCAATCACCCCGAAGTCATCCTCTTCGTCCTCCTCGTCGACGAGCGTCCCGAAGAGGTCACCGACTTCCGCCGATCGGTCGAACAGGGCGAGGTGATCGCCTCGAGCTCGGACGAAACGGCGGAGAATCACATTCTCATCGCCGAGACGGTCATCGAGCGCGCGCGGCGCCTGGTGGAGATGAAGAAGGACGTGGTCATCCTCTGCGACTCCATCACCCGCATGTCGCGCGCCTACAACAACGAGCAGCGCGGCTCGGGCAAGATCCTCTCCGGCGGCATCGACGCAAGGACGATGGAAAAGCCGCGGCGCTTCTTCGGTGCCGCGCGCAACGCGGAAGAGTGGGGATCGCTCACGATCATCGCCACCGCGCTCGTGGACACCGGCTCGCGCATGGACGAGGTGATCTTCCAGGAGTTCAAGGGCACGGGCAACACGGAGATCGTGCTCGACCGCGGACTCTTCGAGCGCCGGATCTTCCCGGCGATCAACATCGCTCAAACCGGTACGCGCAAGGAAGAGAAGCTGATTCCTCCCGCGTATCTGCCCAAGATCCATACGTTGCGGCGTGCGCTGGCGGGGACGGATCCGATGACGGCCATGAAGATGCTTCTGGAACGGCTGCAGAAGTTCCCGACGAATGAAGCATTTCTCAAGAGCTTCTGACGAAAAGTTTTCATGCGCTCCACGCGCCTCGAGTTCTTATACACTCAACATAGAGAGATCGGTTTCCCCGGCGCCAACCGTCCAGATGAGCGCCGCCGAGAGTGGAAGTCCAAAATCTTGAGGAGGATTCATGTTCAGACTCCGTAACTTGTTACTGATGGCGGTCTGCGCACTTCTGGCGATCGTGCCGGCTGCGCAGGCGCAGGTCACGACCGGCAACATCGCCGGAACCGTGCTTGCTGCCGACGGAAGCGCCCTTCCCGGCGTATCCGTCGAGGTCGTCCATATACCCACCGGGACCCGCTACTCCGCGGTGACCGACGGGAACGGCCGGTTCGTCATTCCCAACGTGCGCGTGGGAGGTCCCTACACGGTGACTTCGACGCTCGAGGGATTCCGCCGCGCCGAAAGCAGCAACATCAGTGTCCCGCTCGGCGGCACGGCCGAGGTTCCTGTCCGCCTGCAGCTCGAGGCAGTCACCGAAGCGATCACCGTCACGGCCGTGGCCGACGACGTGATCAACCCGAACCGTTCGGGCAGCACGTCGGCTGTCTCGGAAGAGCAGATCGAATCGCTTCCGACGGTCAACCGCACGCTCCAGGACTTCGCCCGCACGAATCCGTACACGAACGTCGACCCGCAGGATCAGTCGGCGACGCGTATGTCGATTGCCGGCAAGAGCAACCGCTACAACAACATTCAGATCGACGGCGCGGTCAACAACGATCTCTTCGGGCTGGCCGACACCGGCACGCCGGGCGGACAGGCGGATGCGCCGCCGATTTCGCTGGATGCCATCCAGGAACTGCAGGTCCTCGTCTCGCCGTACGATGTCCGGCACAGCGGATTCACCGGCGGCGGCGTAAACGCCATCACCCGCTCGGGCTCGAACGCCATCGAAGGCTCGGTCTTCTACTCGAAGCGTGACGCGTCGTTCGTCGGCGACGGGCCGTTCGACGACCCGATCAGCGAATTCGACAGCGAGCAGTTCGGCGGTCGTCTCGGCGGACGCATCATCCGCGACCGTCTTTTCTTCTTCATCAACGGCGAGCTGAATTCCCGCGCCGAGCCGACCGATGCTTCCGCGGAGGCGGGGAGCGAGACGATCAATCCGGCCATCGCGGACCTGGCCAGGCGGGCGGCGGAAATCGCTCAGAATCGTTACGGCCACGACGTCGGCTCCCTCGGCAACTTCCCCCAGACCAGAGAGAGCGACAACTATTTCGGCCGTCTCGACTGGAACATCGCCAGCACGAACCAGTTCACCCTGCGTCACAACTACGTCGAGGCGTTCCGCGACGTAGTGAGCAACAGGAGCTTCAACCAGTTCCGTTTCCAGACCTCCACCTACCAGTTCATGGACGAGACGAACTCCACGGTGGCGCAGCTGAACACCGCCTTCAGCGCGAACCTTTTCAATGAGGCGCGGGTCAATTTCTCCACGATCCGCGACAAGCGCGCTTCTCTGGCCAGCTTTCCGGCCGTCGAGATCGGCGGCAGGTCGCGCAGCGCACAGATCATCCTGGGAAGTGAGCAGTTTTCGCAGGCCAACGCCCTCGATCAGGACATTCTCGAAATCGCCGATGATCTGACGTTCATCACCAGCGCTCACACCCTTACGCTCGGCACGCAGAATCAGATCTTCGACTTTGCCAACCTCTTCCTGGCTCCGGCGTTCGGGTACTACTTCTTCCCGACGATCGAGGATTTCGAAGCGGGCACTCCTACGAACTACGAGGTGACGTTCGCGACGGATCCCAATAATCCGCGCCGTCCCACGGAGTTCGGTGCGGCACAGTATGGTTTGTACCTCAATGATCAATGGCGTCTGAGCCCGGATGTCACCCTTACGCTTGGTGTGCGTGCCGACATGCCGCGATTTGGAGACACACCGTCGTTCAACCCCATCGTTGAACAGGCCATCGGCTGGAGCACTGCCCAGACCGGCGGCGAGGGTGTGATCGTCTCACCGCGATTCGGCTTCAACTGGCAGATCGGCGGCAATCAGCAGCTTCGCGGCGGAGTGGGCGTTTTCCTCGGACGGGCCCCCTACGTCTGGATCTCGAACGCCTACGCCAATACCGGAGTCGAGCAACAGACCCTGGTCTGCAACCGGCCCAGCTGCACCACCACGTTCGAGCCGGATCCATTCAACCAGCCCCGCAACTTTCCGGCCGGCACGGGAGCGTTTCGCGTCAATCTGATCGATCCCGACTTCGAGTTCCCGCGTATTCTCCGCACCACCCTCGGCTACGACCGCGAGCTCCTCTTCGGCATCCGCGGCACGATCGAGGGCGTTTACACGCGCAACCTCGAGGACGTCTACTACACCGATGTGAATCGCGTGCAGGACGGCACGAGTCCTCTCGATGGCCGGCCAACCTACAAGCCCGTCAGCAGCAAGCTCTCGAATGCAATTCTGATCACCAACACGAGCAAGGGTGATCAGATGCTCGCCTCGGTTTCACTGAACAAGCGGTTCGGCCGCGCCTTCACCCTGTCGACGTCCTATGCCTATCAGGACGCGAACTCGGCGTTCGACGGCAGCTCCAGCCAGGCCCACTCCAACTTCCAGTTCCACCATACCCGCGGCGACATCTTCGAGCCCGAGGTCTCCCGCTCGGCGTACGAGACCAAACACCGCTTCAGTGCCGCGGCGTCTTGGAACCTCCGGACCGGCATCCTCGACCACACGCTCGGCCTCTTCTATAACGCCCAGTCCGGTCGTCCGTACTCGCTTCTCTTTGGCAGCGATATCAACAGGGACGGCTTCTCGACGAATGACCTTCTGTACATCCCCGGTCAGGTCATCATCCAGAAAAACAGCGGATCCACATGGACCGCTGAGCCAGCCCAGCAGTGGGTCAATTACCTGGCAGCCGCAGGACTGGAGGCCGGCACCGGCGAGATTCTGGAACGCTATGCGTCGACCGAGCCGTGGACGAGAAAGCTCGATCTCCACTACGAGTTGGGCCTGCCGGTCTTCAACAGGTTCCGCACGGCCATCACAGGCGACGTCCTGAACGTGCTCAACATGTTCGACGAAGAGGCTGGAAACGTGAGGTACGTCTCCAATCAGAACTTCTCGCCGGTCACGTATCAGGGTATCGACCAAGCCACCGGCCGGCCGATTTACCGCGAGCGTTTCGCAAACGCGCTCCGCGAAGGCAGCCAGTTTTCCACGTCCAATCTGGCATCACGGTGGCAGGCTCGTCTCGGACTCCGCCTCAGCTTCTGATTCGATTACCATTGCAGTGAAGAAAGGCCACCGGAAACGGTGGCCTTTTTGCTTTATGAAGAAACTCGCGATTCTGCCGATCCTGCTCTTCGTTGCGTGCGCGACCGCGACGCCCCCGCCGGCACCCGCGCCTGCCGCTCCGGCCGATTGCCATCCCGGGCTGGCCATCGTGAACGCGTCCCTCTGGAACCAGTCGGCCGCCGAATACGACGCGGCAGCACTTTCCGCATGGAATGGCGCCCGCCGCGCGGTCGAAGCAGGCCTCGCACAGAACGACACGCGACCAGCCGCCGTCATCCTCGATGCCGACGAGACCACGCTCGACAACACCGAGTTCGAGGCGCGCATGGTCCACATGGGCAAAACATACGATTCCGCTGAATGGTCGAAGTGGATCGCCGAGGCGAACGCCCGCGCGGTTCCGGGATCGGTCGAGTTTCTGCAGTGGGCAGCCTCGCGCGGGGTGACTCCGTTCTACATCACGAACCGCAAGGCCGATGAGGAAGCGGGCACGACGGAAAATCTGCGCAAGCTCGGTTTTCCTCTCAAAGCCGACAGTGTCCTCGTGCGCGGCGAGCGACCCGAGTGGGCCGGTCGCGACAAATCACCGCGCCGGGACTGGGTCGCGTCGCGGTATCGCGTGCTGGCCGTGGTGGGCGACGATCTCAATGATTTCGTGAATACGCAGGGGGCGAGCGCTTCCCAGCGGGACGCCCTCGTGGCTGCCAACGCCGAGAAGTGGGGAACGACCTGGTTCGTGATCCCCAATGCGATTTACGGATCGTGGGAGGACGTAATCACGGGAGAGGGAAGCCCGTGCGAGAAGCTGCAGAGAAAGATCGAGGCTCTCAGGTAGTTCATCCCGAGCGAAGCGAGGGATCTCCGGAAGCACCGGCAGGATTGAGGTTGATGGCCTGTCTAAGTGGAGCGCGGGCGACCTCGCCCGCGGCCCCTTCACGCCAAGTAGTGGGTCTCGCCCTTCGCACCGGTCGCGTGCGAGGTCGCCCGCGCTCCACCATTCCCCCCTTGTGGGTCCGTTCAGCGCGGTGTTACCGGAGATCCCTCGCTTCGCTCGGGATTCCAGGAAACCACTCCGCCGATGACATCGTACGGATGCGCCTCGGAAATCTCGACCCGCACGAACGCCGGCAGTTCTCCCAACCGTTCGATCCCGTCATTGATCAGCAGCCGGCCATCGATTTCCGGCGCCTGCGAGATGAGACGGCCCTCGAGCAGGTGCTCGGTCTCGTCGCAGACTCCGGTGATGAGGGCGTCATACGTCTGGCCCACGCGCATCTCGTTGCGCGATAGCGAGATCTTCTGCTGCAGCTCCATCAGCTTGGCGCGGCGGCGCTCGGCGGTCTTGCGCGTCGGGATCTCCCCCATCTTCGACGCGGGCGTGAATTCCTCGGGTGAATAGACGAACGCGCCCATCTGGTCGAACTGCGCCCACTCGACGAAGTCGTACAGCTCGCCGAACTCCTTCGGCCCTTCGCCGGGATGCCCCGTGATGAAAGTCGTGCGCAGCGACAGATCGGGGACCAGGTCCCGCATCCGCGTCACCATCTCACGATACTCTTTCGGCGAGCCGGGGCGGCGCATCGCCTTGAGAACGTTCTCGGAGCAATGCTGCAGAGGGATGTCGCAATACGACACGAAGCGTTTCTCGTGCCCCATCAGCTCGAAGAGAGACCAGTCGAGGCTTCCCGGATACGCATACAGGAAACGGATCCATTCGAAGTCCGTATCGGAGAGGAGCGTTCTGACCAGCTCCGTCAGGCCGTTCTGCAGACCGAGATCCTGACCGTAGCGCGTGGTGTCCTGCGCCACGAGGCAAAGCTCCTTGACGCCCTGCTGCTGCAGCTGCTGCGCTTCCCGGACCAGCGATGAAATCGTGCGGCTGCGGAACTTGCCGCGCATCTGCGGAATCGCGCAGAACGTACACGGATTCGAGCAGCCTTCCGAAACTTTCAGGTACGCGTGTGCGGTGCCCTGGGTGAGAACGCGCGGAAGATCTTCGTAAAGCCGCTGCGACATCTTCCGCTTCGTCGGCGCCGCATCGACTTCTCCGCTGACCGCCGATGTGATGGCCTCGAGATGATCGAGCCCGACGAACGCGTCGATCTCCGGAATCGACTCCTGCAGGTCGGTCCGGTACTTCTGGACCATGCAGCCGGTGACGATCAGCCTTTCGACGCCGTTGCCCTTCCGCCCCGCCACCTCGAGGATCGTATCGATCGACTCCTGCTTGGCCGCATCGATGAATCCGCAGGTGTTGACGATCACCACGTCGGCCTCATCGAGGTCGTTGGTGATCGTCACTTCGGACTCTTCCCGCAGCTGGCCCAGCATGATCTCGGCATCGACGAGATTCTTGGGGCAGCCGAGGGAGATCATGCCCACTCGGCGGGGTTTCTTTTCCTGATGGACTACGGTCATGAGCAACGGGTTAACAGGGGTTAGCGGGCGGCTATTCTGCCGCCCTTTTGGACCTTGGACCTTGGACCTTCGGAGCGCGACCGCGGTCATTCAACCCAAGGTCCAAGGTCCAAGGTCCAAGGTCCTACCGCGGTCCAGGGTCCGACTCAGGCCAGGCGCCACACCAGTCCCCCTATCCCTGCCCGAGCCGCCTCCACCCCCAGGGCATGGTTCATGACCTCGGCGTTGACGAGGATCTGGGCGTCGTCCAGGTCCGCGTCGAGGAGGGTGAGCCCGAGGGCGGAGGCGACCTGGCGGGTGGTCCGGTTGTGGAGGTTCACGATCATCTCCGAGACCGGCTTTTCCGGGTTGACCTCGTGCGTTGCGGCCAGCGCTTCGCCGCGAAGGATGTAAATCATGCAGCCCTTGTCGCGGAGCCAGGTGATCGCGGACGCGAGCGTCACCACGTGCCAGTTGCGGTGACGGCGGTAGATGCGGGAGATGGCGCGATTGCGATCGCCCGCTGGCTTGTATACGTTCGGCTGGACTTCCCAGAGCAGGGCCACATTCGTGGCGGCATCGAGAGTGCCGGTGGTTTCGCCGACCGACCCGGGAAGGGTGTGTTGCTGTCCGTGCGCACGTCCGATGGCGATCGCATCTTCGAGCTCCGCGGGGATGACGTCGAAGGAGATCGTCGAGTCGCGACCGCCGAAATGCGCGTTCCGTCCGAGCATGAGAAACCCGTCGGGAACCGGCTGTGCTGCGCCGACGGCGTTGCGCGCCGCATCCGGGATCGGACCGAGGGGGGTCGCGAGACCGGAGGCGCGACCCTGCATGGCGCGGGGATACCAGAGGCTCGGCGTCGGCGTACCTTCGGCCCAGCGAGGATGGTTCTTGCGGAGATAACGTTCGATCACCTGCTCGCGAATGAGCAGCGTGTCCTCGGGAGTCAGCTCGCTCGGCAGGCGCACGGTCTCGGCGATGTCACTGAAGACTTCGAGCACTTCCGCGCCCATGGAGAGGTAGAGATCGAAGAGCGCGGCCTTGGTATCCGCACGCACACCGAAGGCGTCGAAGACACGCTCGATGTGATCGGGAAACGGCATCAGGCGGCGGCGAGCTGTTCGCGGGTCCGGTCGAGCAGCCGCTGAACGTCGGCGACGGCGGTGATGTCCTGCAGCCCGGTGCGGATGTCCTTGCCGTGCGGGATGCCCTTCGAGAACCAGCCGATGACGGTGCGTGCCTTGTGGAGCTTCCACTTGTCGATGTTGGGCGCGCCTTCGATCTTCGAGAGGTAGCGCTGCATGGCGTCGATGCGTCGCTCGATCTCATTCGCGGCGACGGCCTCGCCGTTCACGTACGCGCGGATGTCGCGGAAGATGAACGGATTGTGCAGCGCGGCGCGGCCGATCATCACACCGTCCACGCCGGTCATCTCGAACATGCGGATCGCATCGGCGGCGGTCTTTACGTCGCCGTTGCCGAAGACCGGAATGTTGAGGGCGCTCTTCACCTGAGCGATGTAGGCCCAGTCGCTCGCGCCCGTGTATGCCTCGCTCCGCGTGCGGCCATGGATGGCAATCGCCGAAACGCCGATCTCTTCGAAACGCTTGAGAAGCGGCAGGACATCGTTGCTCTCCCATCCCTTGCGGACCTTGACGGTCACCGGGATCCTCACCCGCCTTCTGATCTTTTCGACGACCCTGGCAGCCTTGTCGAAATCCTTGAGCATGGCCGAACCGGCGCCGCTGTTCACGATCTTCCGCACCGGGCAGCCCATGTTGATGTCGACGATGTCGACACCCTCGGCCTCGACGATCGCCGCGGCATCGTCCATACGGTCGGGGTCACCGCCGTAGATCTGGATGGACACAGGACGCTCGTTCTCGTTGAAGGCGAGCATCTGATGGCTGCGGTCGTTCTTGCGCGTCAGGCCTTCGGCGGAGATGAATTCGGAGACGACGAGGCCCACCCCGCCCAGCTCCTTGATCAGCGACCGATAGTACGTATCGGTCACCTCGGCCATGGGGGCCAGGGCGAGGGGAGGATCGATGCGGACACCGCCGATGTTGAACGTTTTGTTGAGGTAATGCATCTTCGGAGCTGAATTTAACGCAATTCGCACCGATCCTCTTCCGTTAGAATCCGCGACGTCCAGTTCATGGAGGAAATCATGCGCAAAACCGCACTCGCACTCTCGATCCTGCTCCTGTCCGGCTCGGCTCAGGCGGCCAATGTCGGCGGAGCCAACCTCAGCGACAAGGCCACCGCGGGCGGCCAGACCCTCGTCCTCAACGGCGGGGCGGTCCGCAAGAAGCTCTTCATCAAGGTTTATGCGGCCGGCCTCTATCTGCCCGCGAAGCAGGTGGCAGCAGAACGGATCCTCGCCACCGATACCCCGCGGCAGATGGTCATGCACTTCCTCTATGACGTCGACAAGGGAAAGATCGCCGAAGCGTGGCAGGAAGGGCTGCAGGCCAACACACCCAACACCTCCCCCGCCGTCAAGCAGGCTTTCTCCACCCTCTCCTCGTGGATGGAGGACATGAACAAAGGCGACCGCCTCGTCATGACCTACGTCCCCGGGGCCGGTACCACCGTCGAAGTGAAGGGGAAGGTCAAAGGCGTTCTCCCCGACAAGGCCGTCAACGACGCGATCCTCGCGACGTGGATCGGCCCGAAGCCGGGTCCCGGAGAAGACTTCAAAAAAGCGCTGCTGGGCAACTAGCAGAGGAGTGCGGCAGCTTGCCAGCCGCTCTGGCTCGCCGCAGCTTGCTGCGGCGGGTCATCACAGCAGCAGGGTGACGGCCTCGCTCACGCTGTCCACGATCAGATCGGGTTGCGCGGCTTCCAGCGCGGCGAGGTTCGGATAGGCGCCGCGCACCGCCACGGCACGTACCTTCGCGGCGCGTGCCATCAGTACATCCTCTGGGCTGTCGCCGATGTACGCCGCGCTCTCCGGTGCCACTCCCATCTGCTCGAGACACAGCAACAACGCCTCCGGGTGCGGCTTCTTCTCGACGATATCGCTTCCGCACACGACGGCATGAAAGCGATGGGCCACGGCGTGCGAGAGAAGCTCGCGCTCGATGCGCGGACGGCTGCCGCTCGTGACGATGCCGATCGGCAGATTCTGCCTGGCGATCGTCTCCAGCGCGGTCAGCGCATCCGGCACCAGATGGACCTTCTCTTCGGCAAAGCAGGCAAGCCACTTCTCGTCCGCCGCGCTCCAGTGCTCCTCGGCCAGCCCGACGCAGCGGAACGTGTGATACCAGTTCGGAGAGTAGGTCTCGGCGTAACGCCGGCGGTCGAAGGAAATCCCGAAATCCGAGAACATCCGGACGTAGCAGCGGAAGGTCGCTTCCGCCGTATCGGCAAGCGTGCCGTCCCAGTCGAACAGGACGGCACGCGTGCGATGGCTCAATAGAGAAGCCTCACGGCGAGCTGAATCTGACGGGGGTCGCCCACGCCGCTCTGCACCGTTCCGTCGAAGTTGAAGATGAGGTTCGTGACTTCGGGACGCCGCAGATTCTTGCTGTTGAACAGATTGAACACGTCGATCGCCGGCTCCACAGTGACTCCGCCGAAGCTGAACGCGCGCGCAAGGCGCAGGTCGAGCGACGAGAACTCGTTGTCCTTGCGGCCGAGGTTGCGGCGCGTGACGCTGCCGTCGGGATTGATGCGGTCCGCGGGAGTTCCGGCATCGGCGCCACTGGCCGTGATCGACTTCGGCTGCGCCGAACGGTACGAATAGCGGACGTTCACATCGATCGCCTGCGGCGCGTTCCACAGGAGCCATCCGTTGAAACGATGGCGCTGATCGCGATCGGACCAGCTGTACTCCGCATCGAGATTGTCGACGCGCGCGTACCGGAACGAGAAGGGGTCGCGCTCGTTGTCGTCATCGGACTTGTCGCGAGAATAGGTGTAATAGGCCTGGAACTGCACGTTCTGAGAGGGGCGCTTCGTCAGCCCGAGCGTGAGGCCGTGATAGAGGCTTTTCGCGCTCGATTCGACGGTCGTCAATACTCCGATGCCGTTCTGGCCGTCGGCGCCGAGCCCGGTGCTCCACGGGGAGCCTAGGAGCGGATCGTTCCGATTGATGAAGCGCGTGATGTGATCGCCCTTCGCGTAGTTGTATTTCACGAGAACCGCATAGTTGGGGATCACCTCCTGTTCCCACGAAAGCGAAGCAGAGGTGGTGCGTGGGTTCTTGAAGTCCTTGTCGAAGACGAAGACGTCGGGGCGAAACGGATCAGCGATCTCGGATGCCGGGATCAGGTTCGGGTAGGCCGGGACCGGGCCGAGGAATGGCGACGCGGCGCTGTTGCGGAAGATCGTCTGGCCGCGGCTGCCGTTGGTCGAGCGCGACGACGCGAGCGTGAGGCCCGGAACGCGTCCATAGAAGATCCCGGCGTTCGCGCGCAGGACGCTCCTGCCGTCGCCGTTCGGGTTCCACGACAGGCCTAGGCGTGGCTGCCACATCGCGGTGTCGGAGGGAATCTCGCCGTTGGAGGGGAACTCCTGACCGTTCCGGGTCTGCCCGATGAACGGCGCGTAGAAGACCTGGCTGGCGGGGGTGATCGGGTCGGGCTGGAGCTGCGCCTCCCAGCGCAGTCCGTACTGGAGATTCAGGTTCGGCGTGGCCTGCCAGCTGTCCTGGAAAAACACCGCCGGCTCGGTCTGGGGAATGCTCTGCGTGCCCGCTTCTTCGACCGACAGACCACCGACCCCTGCCTGCTGAAGGTAGAGCAGGACCGGGCCGACGATGTTGAAACCGTCCGGACAGGCGCCGGTTTCCGAAGTCGTGAACATGGTCCCCTGGGCGCACTCGAGATAGTTCGGGTTGCGCAGGTACCCGAGGAAGCCGTCGGTGGAACTGAAGATGTAACGGCCGTTCGCAAAGCCGATGAACGTCTGCACCGAATCGACCTTGTTGTATTCCGCGCCGAGCTTGAACGAATGCGCTCCGCGGATGAAGGTCAGGTTGTCGTTGAACTGGAGACGGGTGTCGTAATACTCGACAGGGATGAAGAACGGCATTCCGAAGCGGTAGCTGCGGCCGAAGTCGAACGCCGTATCGGGAAGGGGGCGATTCTGCCCGGCGATGTTCGGACCGTTATAGGGCCTGGGGCGGTTCTCCTTTGCCGTCTGGAACCGGAATTCGTTGAGCGTGTTCATGGTGAGCGTCGAGATCAGCGACCCGGTGACGGCATTCGAGTCGTCCTTCTCGATTGCGTTGGCGCTGACACCCCACGAATCGACGTCGAACGTCCCGTTCACCTGCTCGGAGTAGGTGTAGTTGTAACGGAGAGTAGCCAGGTGCCTCGCGCTCGCCGACCAGTCGATCTTGCCGAGGAACACCCGGGCGTCGTTCGTGCGGGCGATGGGAGCGTTCTCGTTCGGACTGCCCAGCGACGCCATGGCATCGACGACGCGCTGTTCGATGCGGGTTGGATCCGTCTGCTTCGTCGTCTCGGCATCCTGGAAATCGAACGCCACGAAGTAGAAGAGGGAGTCGCGGCGCAGGGGACCTCCGAGCGTGAACCCCGCCTGCAGCTGGTTTGAATCGAAGCTCGGCGCCTCGGTGCCGTCCGCCCTCTTCGGGTTCGCGCTGAGTGCGTCATTCTTGAACACGAGGTGGGCCGTGCCCTTCATCTCGTTCGTGCCCGATTTCGTGATGACGTTGACGAATCCCGACTGCGAGCGCCCGAACTCGGCGTTCGCCCCGTCGGCAATCACGACCATTTCCTTCACGGCGTCGAGATTGAACGTGAACGCCGGGCGCTGGCCGCCGCGCTGCTCGCCGAAGAACGGATTGTTGAAGTCGGCGCCGTCCACGGACACGTTGTTGGAAATCCCCTTCTGTCCGTTGATCGAAAGCTCGTCGCCGTCGGGTCCCTGCACGATCGTCACGCCCGGCGTGAGCTTCGTGTAGTCGAGGAAGTTCCGGCCGTTGTTCGGCAGCCCTTCCACGGCCTGCTGGTCGATGCGCACCGCCCCTTCGGTTCGCGCCGTCTCGATCAGCGGCGCCTCGGCGGTCACCACGATCGATTCCTCGACCGCGGCTGCCGTGAGGGTGATGTCGGCCGTGAGAGTCTGTCCAACGGCGAGCTGATAACCGCGCTGCGTCTTCGTTCCAAAGCCCGAGAGAGCCGCGCTCACCTCGTAACGGCCGAGAGGAAGGAGGACGCCGCGATAACGTCCGCCGGAGTCGGTGACGAGGGTCTGCGTGTAGTTGGTTTCGATGTTTCGAAGCGTGACCGTGACTCCGGGCAACGCCGCACCGCTGGCGTCGGTGATGACGCCTTCGATCACACCGGTCGTGGCTTGGGATTGTGAGAAGACTACGGAGGGAACAACGAGAACGACGAGCAGCAGCCCGATCGGAGAATGACGCATGAGGCCTCCTCTTTCGTGAGACTTTTCGGGGGCTCCGGAGCAGGACGATTCCCTCTGACTATATGGCAAACGCCGCCGATTCACCATCAAAGGATGGCATCTCCTCCCCGTGTTCCGCCGTGGCGGGGTTGAGGGTCAGAGTTTCGCCCGGCAGACGAAAAACAACTTCACTCCCTTCGCGTGAAGGTCGTCCGAGTCTTTGAACGGATCGAAGTCGATGACTTCCACCGGAACCAGTCCCGCCTCGCCGAGCGACTCGACGATCTCGCGCTCCGAATAGGCCCGTTGCTCCTGGCGCTCCGAAATCTCGACCCGGTGGCCCGTCGGCAGCAGTGCCCAACCGCTGATGAGCGCGAGGCCGGTCGCGTCATGCCGGCGAAATGCAGTGGCCATTTCAAGGTGGAACCCCGATCCGCTGGCCACGAACGGTTCCTTCATCCCCCACACCGCGGGATAAATGTCGGGATGATTCATGTCGAAGAAGAAGAGAGACCGGTCCGACATGAGCCGCTGCACTCCGCGAAACACTGCCACGAGGTCCGCGCGGCCTTTCACGTGATTGAGACTGTCGTACAGGCACGTGATGCGAGTGAACGTTCCGCGCAGAGGCAGCGCGCGAAAGTCCGCGGCCACCACACGCCGCGTACGCCGGCGGGCCAGGCTGAGCATCGGAAGCGAAGCGTCAACGCCGACTGACGTCCATCCGCGCGCGGCGAAGAACTCCATCGCCAGCCCGGTCCCGCAGGCGAGGTCGAGATGCGTCTTCTCGACAGCGGGGTATCGATCGAGGAGGCGGGTCAGCAGCCGCCGCGCCGAGCGGAAGAACCGTTCGCCGAGCGCCTGATCATAGGCATACGCGAAGGCGTCATAAACCATTTTGGATTTTGGATTTTGGATTGACCTCAAATCCAAAATCGAAAATCCAAAATCTTCGTCACTCGTTCCATTCGTAGAAGCCGCGGCCGGTCTTCTTCCCCAGTTTTCCTTCCGCGACCATGTCACGGAGAATCTGCGGCGGCTCGAAGCGCGGACCGAGCGCGCCGGCCAGGTATTCGGCGATGCCGAGGCGGACGTCGAGGCCGATGAGATCGGTGAGGCGGAGCGGTCCCATCGGATGGTTGTAGCCGAGCTCCATGGCGCGATCGATGTCTTCGGCGGAGGCCACGCCCTCCTCGAACATGCGGATGGCTTCGAGGCCGATGGCAACGCCGAGGCGCGACGTGGCGAAGCCGGGAGTGTCGCGCACGACGATCGCTTCTTTCCCCATCTTCTTCGCGAGAGCCTGCATCTCCGCGACCGTCTCGGAGGAGGTTCGCTCGCCGCTCACGATCTCGATGAGCTTCATGAGGTGCGGCGGATTGAAGAAGTGGAGACCGATGAACCGGTCGCGGCGCTCGACGTTGCCGGCGAGCTTCGAGATCGAGATCGACGACGTGTTCGACGCGAGAATCGTTTCCTCGGAACAGAAGAGGTCAGCCTGAGCGAAGATGTCGCTCTTCAGCTCCAGGTTCTCGGGCACCGCTTCGATGATCAGATCGGCGGCGCGGACGGCCGGCTCGATATCGGTCGCGAGGTGCACGCGGCTCAACGCAGCCTGAGCGGCTTCGCCCGTCAGCTTCGATTTCTCGACGCCCTTCAGCAGCGTTGACTCGATCCAGGCCCTCGCTCCATCGAGCGCGGCGCGATCGAAATCGAAGACGACGGTGTCATGGCCGGAAACGGCCGCGAGGTAGGCGATGCCCCGGCCCATCGTGCCGGTTCCGATCACTGCGATCTGCCGAATCATTCGAGCGCGGACTCGCCTACACGCTGCGCATGGCGAGTTTCAGAATCTCGCGGTGAGTGAAGAAGTTCACCGCCGGATCGTCGAGGTGGAAGCTGTAAGTGAACTTCTCGTCGTTGTCCGCGACGAACGTGAAACGGTGGTACCGGCCGTCGGTGCCGTCGCCGAATTCCTTGACGCTCTCGGAGACGCCGTTGTCGGCTTCGACCTTCAGCACGCGGTACAGCTTGTGCGCGCTGATCGGAAGGTCTTCCGGCGGATAGTGGATGAACTGGATTGCGTAGATCGACTTCGGATCGATCTCCCGCCGCGGAAACTCCTGCACTCCCTCGGTCGAGGTTCCGGTGAACCACGTCTCCTCTTCCTTGAAGAGAACGAGATTCGCGGAGTTCTCGGTCATCGGCAGAAGACCGCGGTCGAGGTGGATGTGCTGCTCCGGATCGGACGACTCGCGGAGCTGCGTCAGCAGGTCGATGAGGTACTGGATCCCTTCGCGCGTCCCCGTGAGGGCAACCTCGTCATCCTCGTCCGAGATCCAGACGTCGAGCCAGGCGTTCTTGGGAAGCTTGACGCGGCTCTCCAGGGTATCGAACGTGACGGCGGCGAAGCCGAGGCGGGTGGCCGCGGCGGAGAGAAAGTCGTTGCAGTGAGGATCGTCGATCAGATTCTGGCGTGCGTAGTCGATGGCGGCTTCGTAAGCGCGCTTCCGCCCGAAATCATGGCTGAGATCGAAGGGGCTGATGATTTCGTCGAGGATCTGAGCGTGACGCTCCGCAGGTCGTGACATGGCTTTGTGAGGCCGAAACCGATTCGAATCTATCATAAATCCCGCGGGTAGCCGGGACGTTCGGCGCGCACTTCGTTCGACCAAAAGCAACCGCGGAGACGCAGAGAGCGCTGAGGGACGCAGAGAGAGGCAGGACGCTCTGCGTCCCTCAGCGCTCTCCGCGTCTCCGCGGTGAACGGTTGTCTCTATCGAGCGGTCACCCCGCCGTTCGGTCGCGCGTCTTCCAGTCCTTGTCCAGGTCTGCGAGGAAGCTGGAGAGATCGTCCGCGTGCTCTTCTTCCACGGCGAGGATGCCTTCCAGCATGCGGCGGGTGGTGATGTCGTTGTCTCCGATATAGCGGATCATCTCCGTGTACGAATCGATGGCAACCCGCTCGGCGACGAGATCTTCCTTGATCATGTCGACCAGTGTCGTTCCCTCGACGTACTCCGAATGCGAGCGTGTCAGAAGACCCTGCGGGCTGAAGTCGGGTGAGCCGCCGAGCTGCACGATCCGGCCGGCAATCTCGTCGGCGTGTCCCTGCTCCTCGTTCGCGTGCGTGAGGAACTCTTGGGCGATCGGATCGGCGTGAATGCCCTGCGCCATGAAGTAATGCCGCTTGTAGCGCAGCACGCACACGATCTCCGTCGCCAGCGCTTCGTTCAGCAGCTTGATCACGGTTTCACGGTCGCCGCGATAGCCCTCGGTGACCGCTCCTTCTTCTATGTGCTGGCGCGCGCGACGCCGAAGCTCCTTGACGTCGGTGAGAAATGGTTTGTCAGTCATAAGGCGCTGAACATATCACCACCTCACGCGCCGAAGTGGGTGCGGTCGGCGTCGTACGTACGTCCTCGCCAGGCTAGCTGCCCACGCACGCCTGTGACCCACATCGACCGCATCCACAGCCACGTCCAGAACAGGATCATGAATGGATGCGCCCAGACGGCGTCATGGAGGGGATAGCGCAGTGCCGCGAAAAGGATGAGCCTGGTGAGCGTGATCAACGCCACCGTGATCACACTCACGAGCTCGCCAGTCGCAGCCCAGAAGTAGGGCATCACATGAAACACCAGCCCGAGAATGCCCAGACCGATGGTGAGGAAGTAGCTTCGGTGGAAGACGGCGAAAATGTTCTTCGTAAATCCTTCCACGATCGCCCGCCGCCCCTGATACATCCGCACCGACGTGAGCGAGCTCGCGCGCACGACGGTCGTGCGGTATCCGTTCCGGCGAAGGAGACGCGCGGTGGCAACGTCGTCGATGACGGCCTCACGCAGCGCTGCGTGGCCGCCCACCGCATCGTAGTGATCGCGGCGAACGAGGTTTCCCGTGCCCCCGCCCACCCCGAGAATCGGAATGAGGGTCCGGTTCCCGAGCCAGGTCGGAAGGATCGAATAAGCGACCACCGCCAGATACGGCATGGCCAGCCTTTCCCAGAACGTCTCCATGACGAGACGAGGGAACAGCGTGACCATCGAGCTCCGCGCGGCATGCAGCTGCGCGACAGCCGCCGCGACGGCGGGGGGCTCGTAAACGATGTCGGCATCGACGAACAGAAGCAGCTCGCCTCGCGCGAGACCCTGCCCCTGATGGAGCGCCCACGGCTTGCCGAGCCAGCCATCGGGAGGCTCCACACCATTGATGACGCGAAGCCGCGGATCCTCGGCTGCAACGGAGTGGAGAATCGAACCGGTGGCGTCGGCGGAACGGTCATCGACCACGATGATCTCGAGCGATTCCCACGTCTGGGCGAGGAAAGCCCGCACGGTGCGCTCGATGCTCTCCGCTTCATCGCGGGCAGGGATGATCACCGAGACGAGAGGCCCGCGCGTCTGCGCGCCTTCTTCGAGCCGGGGGATGAGCAGGAGATTGAGGATCGTCCGGATCAGCGTGGTGACCCACGCGATCAGGACGATCCACTGAAGGTAGTGTGCCATTCGATTTTGGATTTTGGATTTTGGATTTTGGGGCAATCCAAAATCCAAAATCCAAAATCCAAAATCTCCCCGGCCGGTCAGGGCGCGTGCGAGTTTCGGTTACGCGGAGCCGACGCGGCGCTGAGCCTCGAGCGCGAACGGCGAGTCGGGGAACTCGGTGACGATGCGGCGGTACGTCGCGCGGGATTTCTCGTCGTCTCCCTGCACGTCGTACGCGTGCGCGAGGAGGACGAGGATCGAATCCGCCGGCAGCACCGGCTCCGTCTTCGCCAGCTCGGCATTCAGCTCGGTGGCAACCTGCTGGGCCTGGCCGCCGTCGATGCGCATCTGGAAGAGGCTGTAGCGGGCGGCGCCGACCAGGAAATGCTTGGGATGCTCGTCGACGAACTCTTTCAGCATCTTCTCGGCGGTGGCGACGTCTCCGCGTGCGGCGCTGATGCGGGCGATGTAAAGCCCGGCGACGTCCGCGCTGTCCGTGCCTCCGAACTTCGACTGCACATCCTTGAACTGCTTCTCGGCGGCGGCGGTGCGCTCCGCCTCGGTTTTGAACTTCGCGCGCGGATCCTGCTGCGGCTGCCCCTCGGTCACGAGCGGCGATTCGAAGGTCTCGATGGCCTGAGCGAGCGCGGTCTGCGCCTTGTCTTCCTGATTGCTCCGGTAGAAGTAGATTCCGTAGGCGATGAGGGCGATGGCGACGGCGGCCGCGCCGAGGAAGAGGAGTCCGCGCTGGTTGGCGCGCGCTTTCTCGGTCAGCAGGCCGACTTCGTCGACGAACCTGTCATGTTTGAGGTCTCTGCGGTGCTGGCGATCCATGGACGAACTGCCTCCGTTGAAAAGAGGGTGACTCTAATTCAGCCGCCCTCAACCGTCAATGAAATCAAGCGATTCCCGTCACAGCCAGCCCATCCCGTTCCGCGGGTACAATGTGCTGAAACTACGTCCTCGGAGCGCGGCCGGCAAGGGCACTGATGTTGCAGAAGCGCGTCACCAAGTGACTAAAGGGTTCAACGGGAGACTCATGAGCGCGCGGGCGTTGGCGGCAGTCGTAGCCGTGGTGTTGGCACTTCCCCTTCTCGGTCAGGAACCTGACCAGAGACCGGACGCGACCGTACTCTGCTACCACATCGTCGAATCGCCGTCCGACGAGCGGATGGAGATCAGCCGCGAGACCTTCCGCCAGCACCTCCAGTATCTGGAGATGACCGGCTACAACGTCATCCCGCTCCAGCATCTGTACGAATACGTCGCCGGCAAGCGCGAATCGATCCCTCCCAACGCGGTCGTCATCACCATCGACGACGGCTGGACGAGCGCCTACACGGAAGCGTTCCCTGAACTGAAGAAGCGGAACTTCCCCTTCACGCTCTTCATCTATCCGAACATCATCGGCAAGACCTCGATCGCCCTCAGCTGGGATCAGATCAAGGAGATGGCCGATGCCGGCGCCGATATCCAGAGCCATTCTTTCTCGCATCCGTTCCTGACCAAGCGCCGTCATCCGTCGCTGGACGATGCGAAGTACGCCGCCTGGCTGCAGCGCGAGCTCGCCGACAGCAAACGCATCATCGAGAAGAAGGTCGGCAACAAAGTCCGGTTCCTCGCCTATCCCTACGGCGACTACGACACGCGCGTCGCTGCGTTCGCCGCGAAAGCCGGTTACGACGCGGCGCTCACCTGCGATTTCGGCAAGGTAAAGGTCGGGAGCAACCCGCTTCGCATGAAGCGCTTCGTCATCGACAAGAGAATGTCCTTCGCCGACTTCCGCCGCTATCTTGGCGCCGGAGCGATGCAGCTCGCCGACGTGACGCCGAAGCCCGGCGATTCAAAGGATCCTGTGACGGTGGTGTCAGCGCGCATCCCCAATCACGAACAGCTCGATCCGACCTCGGTCGGTCTCGCCGTCCTGAGTCTGGGCGACGTAGTCCCCTACGCTTACGACGCTACGACCGGCTCGATCTCGGTCGAGATCGACGAGAAGCCGGAAACGCTTCGCGGCAAATATCACCGTGCCGTGGTCTGGGCACGCGACGCGAAGAGCGGCAAGCGAGTCGAGGCTTCCTGGACGTTCCGGTTCCCGGAGGAAGTGCCGCAGCCGCAGCAGCCGGCTGCAATTGCGGCGCGGCTCACGCCCGCGGCTGGCGTGGCAACAGGTGCCCCCACTGCGAACGAACGTCGCTGATTACTTCGGCAGTTTGATCTCCGGCTTATCGTCCCGCGCGCGATACAGGATCGCGATCTTCCCGACGGTCCCGGCGAGGTCGGACAAGGTAGCCGCCGCAAGCTTCGCCGCGAGCTCCTTCCGCTCCCCGGAGTCATCGGACTCGATCTTCACCTTGATCAACTCATGGGCGGCGAGGGACTTCTTCGTCTCCTCGACGACCGCGTCGGTCACCCCTCCCTTTCCAACTCGCACCACCGGTTCGAGCGGATGGGCCAGACCCCTCAGAAATTGGCGTTGTTTCGATGTCACGGTCATGGTGTCAGGTCTGGACATTGGACATTTCTTCCAGAACTAGTGTGTGCCAGGCACACACTAGTTCTGGAAGAAATGTCCAATGTCCAGACCTGACACCATGACACGCCCAACAAAATGTTCTCACGACGTACGAACTTCGGAGCGCCGATCAACCAACTCACCATAGCTCGCGAAGAGCGGCGGCGGCGCGGTGAGGAAATCCTTGATCTGACGGTCTCCAATCCAACCGAGGTTGGGATTGCGTATCCGCTGGACGAGCTGGCGGAGGCGATGGCGCGCGGCGCGCGCATGCCCTACGACCCCCAGGCCCTCGGGATTCGAAGCGCACGGGAAGCGGTGGCGCGTGAGCTCGCGTGCGACGCGGAGGACATCGTCATCACGGCGTCGACGAGCGAAGCGTACTCGTTTCTCTTCAAGCTGCTGACCGAACCTGGTGACGAGATCGCGATCGCCGTTCCTTCCTATCCCCTTCTCGAGCACCTCGCCGCGATGGAGCTCGTGACGCTCCGTCCTTTCGCGCTCGAGTTTCACGGCCGGTGGGAGATGACCGAGCCCGACCTCACTCCCCGCACGCGCGCGATCGCCGTCGTGAATCCCAACAATCCGACCGGATCATTCGCGCGGGCGGGAGAGTTGGCAGCGATCGCGAAACGCCCGCTCATCCTCGACGAGGTCTTTCGCGACTACCCCGTCGATGGCGGGCGTCCCGGAACACCGCCGCCCGACGTTCTCGCCTTTACACTCGGCGGACTGTCGAAGTCCGCGGGGCTGCCGCACTACAAGCTCGGCTGGATTCGAGTGAGCGGGCCGGAAACGGAACGGCGCGCGGCGATCGAAGGGCTGGAGATGATCGCCGACAATTTTCTTTCCGTTGCGACGCCCGTGCAGGCGGCACTTCCCGATCTGCTGAGGATCGGCCGCGGCATTCGAGCGGCGATTCTCGAACGCGCGCGGTCGAACCTCGCACTGGTCCGCCGGGCGCTTTCTGATCGTCCTTCGATCTCCGTACTTCCGGTCGAAGGAGGATGGTCGGCGACATTGCGCATACCTGCGATGATGTCGGACGAGGAGACCGCGCTCGCCCTGCTGGGGCGCGGCGTGGTCGTCCATCCGGGGTACTTCTTCGACTTTCCTTCCGACGGTTTTCTGGTCGTTTCGCTCCTGACGCCGCCCGATATTCTGTCGGCGGGTCTGGGCAGGCTTCTCGAGGTCATCACACAATGAAAGAACACTGGATGCTCGACCCGGCCATCACCTACCTGAACCATGGATCGTTCGGCGCTACGCCGCTGGCGATTCTGGCGAAGCAGGACGAATACCGCTCCCAGATGGAGCGCGAGCCCGTCCGGTTCTTCGTCCGCGAGCTCGAGGCGATGCTCGATGCGGCGCGGCGCGAGCTCGCGGCATTCATCGGTGCCGACGCCGAGGGTCTGGCGTTCGTCCCGAACGCCACGGCGGGGGTGAACGCCGTGTTGCGCTCGCTCGACCTCGACAAGCACGAGGAACTGCTCGTCACGAATCACGAATACAACGCCTGCCGGAACATCCTCGACTTCGTGGCCGAGACCTCCGGCGCCAAGGTCGTGGTCGTCGATATCCCGTTCCCGATTACGGGGCCCGACGCGATCGTCGATGCGGTTCTCGCGCGCGTCAGCGATCGGACGCGCCTGTTCCTCATCGACCACATCACGAGCCAGACCGCCGTCATCATGCCGGTCGAGAGGCTGATCGCGGAGATGGACAGGCGCGGCATCGACACGCTCGTCGATGGTGCTCACGCTCCCGGCATGATCCCTCTCGATCTTCAATCGCTGGGCGCCGCCTTCTACACGGGCAATCTGCACAAGTGGGTTTGCGCGCCAAAAGGGAGTGCTTTCCTTCATGTACGAGCAAACCGGCGCTACGGCATCAGGCCGGTCTCGATCAGCCACGGCGCGAATTCGCCGCGCACCGACCGCACGCGCTATCTGATCGAGTTCGACTGGACGGGGACATTCGATCCTTCGGCGATTCTCGCCGTTCCCGATTCAATCCGCTTCATCGGATCGCTCGTGCCCGGCGGCTGGCCCGAAGTGATGCGCCGCAACCGCGAGCTGGCGCTGCGCGGCCGCGACATCCTGGCGAGGTCGCTCGGCGTTGCGCCGCCGGTACCGGACTCGATGCTCGGATCGATGGCCGCGTTGCCGCTGCCCGACGGAACGGCCACGACGGCTCCGGCGCTCTACGGCGATCCGCTGCAGGATGCACTGCTGGAGAAGGATCACATCGAGGTGCCGGTCGTTCCGTGGCCGCACCCGCCGAAGCGCCTGATCCGGATCTCGGCGCAGCTGTACAACGAGGAAGGGGAGTACGAGCGGCTGGCCAGAAGTTTATCCTGAGCGAAGCGAAGGATAAACTTTCAGCCTCAGCATAAACTTCGGCTCAGCGCGGCATCCAGATCTTCCCCCCTCGTCGGTTTGGAGAGATAGTCGTCCATGCCAGCGGCCAGGCATTTCTCGCGATCGCCGCTCAGCGCGTTGGCGGTCATGGCGATGATGCGGCGGCGGCGGCCGCCGCGTTCACGTTCGCGGCGCCGCAACTCCATCGTGGCCTGATAGCCGTCGACGATGGGCATCTGGCAATCCATGAGGATGACGTCGTAGTCCTTCTTGTCGGCGGCGTCGATCGCCTCCTGCCCGTTCGGGACCGAATCGGCTTCGTACCCGAGCTTCTGGAGCTGCTGCATCGTCAGCTTGGCGTTCAGGAAGTTGTCTTCCGCGAGGAGCACGCGGATCGTCTTGCGTTGCGCGGCAGTGAGCGGCACGGGTTTGGGCCGGCTCTGCGCAGGCTGCTCGACGGCGCGCGCCATCGGAATGGCGTCCTGCGCGAGGGCGACCGCCATCGCATCGAACAGCTCGTTCTGCCCCGCCGGTTTCGCGACGTATGCGCTGATGCCGGCATCGCGCAATTGCGCGCGATTGATCACATCCCCCGATCCAGCCATGAACACGAGACTCGTTGCGGCGAGCGCCGGGGTCGAGCGGATCTCGCGGGCGAACGCGATGACGTCGGTGTCGGCGGCGGCATCGTAGAGCACGACTCGAACAGGATCCCCCTGCGCCGAATCCTGCAACCCGCGGCGCGCCTCCACCGCCGATGAGGCCATATCGACGCGCATCTGCCAGACATCCTGAAGGTAATGACGCACGACCTTCGCGTTGGTCGATACGCGATCGAGGAGAAGAACGCGTTTCCCCTTGAAATCGAGGTCGGAGGACGCGATCGGATTGCGGCCATGGGACTGCTTCGGGAAGGGAATGCTGAACCAGAAGGTCGATCCCTTTCCCGGGAAGCTGTCGACGTCGATCAGGCCGCCAAGGCTCTCGACGAGGTGGCGCGCGGTGGCCAGGCCAAGTCCGGTGCCCTGATAGCGGCGCGTGGTGGCGCCTTCGATCTGCGAGAACCGTTCGAACAGCAGCAGGCGATCCTCCTCGGCGATTCCGATTCCCGTGTCGCGGACCTCGAACCGGATCAAGCGGTGAGTGTCGGTTTCCTTCTGCTGCGACACGCGCAGGCGAACCGTCCCGCTGTCGGTGAACTTGATGGCGTTCTCGAGCAGGTTCGTGATGATCTGACGCACTTTCGACTGCTGTCCGCGCAGGACCGCGGGGATCGCGGGGTCGTACTCGAAGGCCACGTCGAGATCCTTGCCGAGGGCGGCCACCTTCATGACTTCGACGACGCGGGCGAGAGTGCGGTACAGATCGAAGTCGACATTCGTCGCGGCGAGGCCCGCGGCTTCGACATTCGAAACGTGGAGAATGTTGTTGACGATCGCCAGCAGCTGCTCGGCGCTCTCGCGGGCCTGCGAAGCGAAGTCGCGCTGCTCCGCCGTGAGCGATGTGGCCCCGAGGAGATCGATCATGCCGACGATGCCGTTCATCGGCGTGCGGATCTCGTGGCTGACGTTCGTGAGGAACTGAGTCTTCAGGCGCCCGGCCTCGAGCGCCGCGTCTCGCGCGTTGCCGAGCTCCGCCTCGAATGCCTTTCGATCGGAGATGTCACGGAAGATCACGCGGACCATGACCGGAACGCCGTCGAGAAGCCGCGGCCGGAATGACCCTTCCAGCGTGATCCGGCGCCCGCTCGACGTCACGAATACGGTCTCGATCACCCGCGGTTCACCGGACTCGAACACGCGGGCCAGCGAGCGGCGAAACTCTTCGCGCGAGTGCTCGTCGACGAACGTCTCCAGCGCATTGCGCTGGAGCTCCTCGGCCTTGAAGCCCAGGGTGTTCGGAACGGTCTGGTTGAAATGGACCAGCACCCCGTGCGAATTGATGCTCATCACCAGGTCATCGGTCTGTTCGAAGAACTCCCGGAAACGTTCCTCGAGCTCGCCAAGCTTTCGGTTGACTTCGATCTCGCGCGAGACCTGCCGCGCCAGGAGGCGCAATGCCACGACCTGGTCGGTCGCCATCTGGCGCGGATGCCGGTCGACGACGCACAGCGCACCGACCATGCGACCGCCGTCCATCACCGGCGCTCCTGCGAAGAAGCGGATGCCGGGATGGCCGGTGACGAAGGGATGCGTGGCGAATCGCGGGTCGCGGGCGGCGTCGATGATGACTACGACATCCGTGGCGTCCGCCATGCGGGTCGCGAAACCGAAGCCGGAAGCCAGCGTGGAGACGTTCCATCCCCGCGACGCGACCACGCTCTCCCCTTCCTTGCCGAGGAACGTCAGGATGCCCACCGGCACCTGGCTGGTCCTCACTGCTTCCGCAACGATTGTGTCGAGCTCGCTTTGTGATCTGCTGATCTGCACCTGAATCTCCTGCGCACGCTTTCTGCAGCCGCTCGGCGGCATGCGACAGCGCACCTTCATACTTCTCACCGCCGCATCGCTCGTCCTGACAGCTGCCGGCTGCGTTCGAGAGACGCCCGATCAGGACATGGTCGCCGCGACGGAGACCACCGTCACGAGCGGCACCTCCACCACGGGAACGCTCTCCGCGACGACCACAGGTTCTACCGGCGGCAGCGTCAGCGCGATGTCACCTGCTGATAAGGAATTCGTGATTCAGGCAGCGTACACCGGGATCGGCGAAGTTTCCCTGAGCCAGGCGGCCCTGTCGAGGTCGGAAAACGCGCAGGTGAAGTCCTTCGCCCAGCGAATGGTCACCGACCATGGCCGCGGCAACGAGGAGCTGCAGAAGCTGGCCACCGTCAAGGGCCTGGCGCTTCCCACGGCACTCGACGATGCGCGTTCCGAGACGCTCGACGCGCTGCGCGCGGCAGGCCGGGACTTCGACGCCCGGTACGCGGCCCAGATGGTGGCCGATCACGAAAAGGCCGTCGCCGAATTCGAGAACGCCGAACGATCCGTCCAGGATCCGGACGTGAAAGCCTGGCTGTCCAGGACCCTGCCGGTGTTGCGCGAGCATCTGGGGCACGCGCGGCAGCTGGCCGTTCACCGTTAACCGTTAAGGACCGTTAATGCCTTCGGGCGTAGCGTCCAGGTGGAGCCGCGGGCGATCTCGCCCGCGGACGTGAAAACCGAAAGGCAACCCGCGGGCGCGATCGCCCGCGGCTCCACCAGTCAGCGGACTTACAGTGAACGGTGAACGGAGCCTACGTCTCGACCTTTTCCTTCTTGGCCGTCGTCACGCTCGCTGCAAGGTAATCCCTGTTCATCCGCCCGATGAAATCGATCGAGATCTCCTTCGGGCAGACCGCCTCGCACTCTCCGTAGAGCGTGCAGCTGCCGAACATCTCTTCCATCACCGCGACCATCTTCAGAACGCGCTCTTTGCGCTCGGGCTGGCCCTGCGGCAGGAGGCCGAGGTGGGAGACTTTTGCGGAGGTGAAGAGCTGCGCGGCACCGTTGGGACATTGCGCGACGCAGGCGCCGCACTGAATGCACGCGGCCGCGTCCATGGCACGCTCCTGCACCGCCTTGGGGACGAGGAGCATGTTTGCTTCGGGCGCGCTGCCCGTGTTGACGGAGATATACCCGCCGGCCTGGATGATCTTGTCGAGGCCGCCGCGGTCGACGATGAGGTCCTTGATCACCGGGAACGCGCGCGCGCGCCACGGCTCGATCCAGATCTCATCGCCATCCTTGAAGTGGCGCATGTGCAGCTGGCAGGTCGCCAGGCCGTTGCCGCGCGAACCGTGCGCGACGCCGTTGATCATCATTCCGCACGATCCGCAGATGCCCTCGCGGCAGTCGTGCTCGAAGTGAATCGACTCTTCGCCCTTCTCCATGAGGCGCTCGTTGACGACGTCGAGCATCTCCAGGAACGAAGCATCCGGACTGATCGCGTCCGCGCTGTAGGTCACGAAGCCTCCCTCGGCTTCGCGTGATTTCTGCCGCCAGACGTGAATCTTCAGATTCATTTGTAGGACCTCGTCGCCAGCTTCACTTCCTCGTACTCGAGCGGTTCCTTGTTCAGCCGCGGCTCGCTGCCTTCGCCCGTGTACTCCCAGGCGGCGACGTAGAGGAACTTGTCGTCGTTGCGTTTGGCTTCGCCCTCTTCCTGATACTCGGAGCGGAAGTGGCCGCCGGCCGACTCCTCGCGATGGAGGGCGTCGATGCACATCAGCTCGGCGAGCTCGAAGAAGTCGGCAACACGCCCTGCCTTCTCGAGCGACTGGTTCGGCTCTTCGCCGGTGCCCAGGACTTTGACGTCGCGCCAGTACTGCTCCCGCAGCTCCGTGATCATCGTGCGCGCTTTCCGCAGCCCCTCATCGGTGCGGGCCATGCCGCAGTAGTCCCACATGATGGTTCCCAGCTCGCGATGGAACGAGTCCACCGTTCGCGAGCCCTTCGCGCTGAGCAGCCGTGAGGTGCGGTCCTGCACCGACGCGATCGCGTCCGTGAACGCCGGGGTGTCGGCCGCCACTTTCTTGCCCATCTGCCCGGCGAGGTAATCGCCGATCGAAACCGGAAGGACGAAGTAGCCGTCGGCGAGCCCCTGCATCAGCGCGCTGGCGCCGAGGCGGTTGGCACCGTGATCGGAGAAGTTGGCT
This sequence comes from uncultured Acidobacteriota bacterium, assembly GCA_937870635.1. Taxonomy (GTDB): domain Bacteria; phylum Acidobacteriota; class Thermoanaerobaculia; order Gp7-AA8; family Gp7-AA8; genus DATLEX01. The sequence continues at coordinate 44,343 of CALMZP010000131.1, forward strand.
TCGCCGATGACGTAGCAGCCGGGGATCGTGCTCATGAGGTTGTAATCGACCCACGTGCCGCCCATCGAATAGTGCGGCGCCGGGTAGATCCGCATCGGGGTCTCGTACGGATTCTCGGCCGTGATGTCGTGATACATGTCGAAGAGATTGCCGTAGCGCTCTTCGATGGCGCTCCGGCCGAGACGCTTGATCGCGTCGGCGAAATCGAGAAAGACGCCGCGGCCGCTCGGACCGACTCCGCGCCCTTCGTCGCAGACTTCTTTCGCGGCGCGCGAGGCGATGTCGCGCGGAGCGAGATTGCCGAAGCTCGGGTACTTGCGCTCGAGGAAGTAGTCCCGCTCGGCTTCCGGGATCTGCTTGACCGGCCTCGTATCCTTCTGCGCTTTCGGCACCCAGATGCGGCCGTCGTTGCGGAGCGACTCGGACATGAGCGTCAGCTTCGACTGGTAATCGCCCGACTGCGGGATGCACGTCGGATGGATCTGCGTGTAACAGGGATTCGCGAACGCGGCGCCGCGCTTGTACGCGCGCCAGATCGCGGTGGCATTCGAGGCCTTCGCGTTCGTCGACAGATAGAAGACGTTGACGTAACCGCCGGTGCCGAGGACGACCGCGTCGGCGCTGTGCGCTTCGATCTTCCCGGTGACGAGGTTGCGCGTGACGATGCCCTTGGCATGGCCGTCGACCACGACGAGGTCGAGCATCTCGTGACGGTTGTACTGCTTCACCGTGCCGAGAGCGATCTGCCGCTCGAGCGCCTGGAACGCGCCGAGGAGCAGCTGCTGCCCTGTCTGTCCGCGCGCGTAGAAAGTGCGCGACACCTGCACGCCGCCGAACGAGCGATTCTCGAGCTGCCCCCCGTACTCACGCGCGAAAGGAACGCCCTGTGCGACGGCCTGATCGATGATGTTCACCGAGAGCTCGGCCAGGCGGTAGACGTTCGCTTCACGGGCGCGGTAGTCGCCGCCCTTGATCGTGTCGTAGAAGAGACGGTAGACGCTGTCGCCGTCGTTCCGGTAGTTCTTCGCGGCGTTGATGCCGCCCTGCGCGGCGATCGAGTGAGCGCGCCGCGGCGAATCGTGAAACACGAAGCACTTGACGTTGTAACCCAGCTCGCCGAGGCTCGCTGCCGCGGACGCGCCCGCCAGTCCGGCGCCGACGACGATGATGTCGTACTTGCGCTTGTTGGCGGGGTTGACCAGCTTGTAGGTTGCTTTGGCCTTCGACCATTTTTCGGCCAGAGGCCCGGGAGGAATCTTCGATTTCAGTTCCATCGGTCGGCTACCTCACGATCCCAGTCAGCACGGCCAGCGGGAACGACAGGTTGCCGGCGGTGATGATCACGGCAAACGTCGTGGCGAAGGTCCGGCGCCAGGAGTTGTATTTCGGGTGCACCCATCCGACCGAGGCGAACATGCTCCACAGCCCGTGATAGAGGTGAAATCCGAGGGCGAGGTTGGCGATGATGTAGACCGCGGCCACCCACCACACCCGCAGCCCCGTGACCACGTTGCTGTAGGCGTCGTCCTGGATGAAGTTCGGATGCGCCTGCCCGGTGGTCAGATGCAGGAGGTGATAGATGACGAAGAGCAGGATGATCACCCCGCCCCACCGCATCGTGCGCGATGCGTACGACGCGGCCAGATAGTCGCGGTCGCGATACCCGACGGGCCGCGCCTCCCTGTTCATCTTCGTGAGCATCACCGCCGCGTGGATGTGAAACACCACGCAGACGAGAAGAAAGATGCGCATCAGCCACAGCGCGCCCGTCTCCGGCATGGCCGGGGCACCGAGCGCCCGCAGCCAGTGTGCATATTCGTTCAGGTGGACGGCGCCCATGTACAGCTTCAGGTTGCCGACCATGTGCAGGAAGATCCATCCGAAGAGGATCACCCCGGTCGCCGCCATCACGGCTTTCTTGCCGATGGCAGATCGATAGAAGTTACCGGCCCACGTCATCTTGGAATTCACCTCGCGGATCGCTGCAGCGGCCGACATGATACCGAATTGATTTCGTGTGTCATCCCGGCCCTTGATTTTGGATTTTGGATTTTGGATTTTGGATTTGGGTCAATCCAAAATCCAAAATCCAAAATCGATCATCACTTCTCCAGCTTCCTTTTCACTTCCTCGCGCACCCGGACCCCGGTGCGCTTGATCACCGCTCCCTGGAAGAAGTCGCGGTACCCGGCGGCCATCGTGGCGAGGTAATCGGTCGTGGCAACGATTGCCGTCTCACCCTTGACGGTTCCCGTGGTGAACGCGGACCAGTCACCCTTCTGGCGGCCCGCGTAGGCCAGCAGTTCCCGCGCTCTCGCCGCCGGGAGCTGAACCACGACGATCTCGTTGTCATAGGGCAGCGCCGCACGAAGCGTCTCGAGATCGATCGGACCCGCGGGAAGTGGAGACCGGAAACTGCTCGCCGTTGAAAGAGCGAGATCGGCCCCCGCGGACTCTCGCATCATCTCGACCGTGAGCGCGGCCAGAGCGGGAACGCCGATCGTCTCCGGAAGCGTGACGAACGGAACGAAGAACTCTCGATACCGCGGATCCTCGCGCAGCGCCGCCCGCATGGCCGCGACACGCGTCTCGATCCCGCGGTCCGCGTCCATCCTGGAATCGACGGGGACGAGCCCGCCGCTGACTCCGGTGAGCCCGGAGCCGGCGAACTCCATCTTCACCCGGCTGATGGACGCCAGGTACTGCGATGGCGAGACGAACCAGGTCTGCGTCCCGGGAATCCGCATCAGATCCTGTTTGAGATGGCTGTGTGTTCCGAAGATGAGATCGATCCCGGGAACCTTCCGCGCCAGAGCGAAATCGTCGGGCGCGCTCTCGTGTCCGATGAGAACGACGGCGTCGACCTTCTCGACTTCGCGCAACGTGCGGACAGCCTCGCGCGCCGCTGCGACCGGATCGCCGAACCGGAGCTCTGGAGCGGCCGCGCGCACGAGGCTCGGAAAGTCCGATCCGGCGACGGCGAAGACGCCGATGCGGATGCCGTTCGATTCGAGCACGGTGTACGGAGGGAACCCGCCCGTGTTCGCGCTGAGGATCGGATAGCGGACCGCGTCGCGGCAGGCCGCGAACTCGCGATAACCGTAGTCGGCGTCGTGATTGCCAAAGGCCATGGCGTCGACGATGCCGTCGAGCCACGTCCATTCAGCGCAGCGATAACGGTCCGACCACGCCGGCGCGCCTTTGTTCAGCATGTCCCCGCCACTGAAGACGAGCGCGCCCTCCGCTTTGTGACGAGACAGGAAGCCGATCGCCCGGGCGATCCCGCCGCGGTCCGTCCCCTCCTCCGAGTGAAACGGAAGAGCGTGTGAGTGATAGTCGGAGAAATGAAGAAGCGTCACGGTGGCCGCGACGATCAGGAATGAGTGCACGGGGCGAGTTTAGGACGACTTAGGGTGATTTTGGATTTTGGATTTTGGATTCAAGCAAATCCAAAATCCAAAATCCGTTGACCGCCGCGCCTTTCGGGAAAGGCAACGCAGGCTCGCACGGATGTGATGGTGATCTCGGGCCGCGTTGCCGATGGAGGGTCAGGCTGCGGTCGTGTTTCTGCTGCGGGCGCGGCGGGCTCCGAGGGAGGTCGCACGTCGGGCGACGAACACGCAACGATCAGATAACAAGCAAAAAGGGAAATGGATCGCATCGCGTTACCGAAGGTTCACGTTTCGCGCCCGCAGGAACGAAATCCGTGTCGTCGGTTGATCGGTTAGGCGAGAGCGAGCATCTGTGTATGTCCCAGATACACCGGCTCAATTCTGATCGAGGTGAACATGAAACGGGTTTCTCTTCTCTCTCTCCTGGTCCTTCTCGTTTCCCTTCCAGCCGCAGCACAGACCCCCGCACCCCTCATCACGTCGGTGCGGCCGGCGGCGGGGCCGACTTCCGGCGGCACACTCGTCGTCATCACCGGTACGAACCTCGGCCTGCCGCCGAACTTCTCGTGCATCCTGCCGTGTCCGGCGATGGTCCGCTTCGGATCTGCCGAAGTCCCGGCAATCGAAGAAAGCAACACGTCGCTGACGGTCCGCACGGGCGATAACCGCACTACGACCGCGCCCGGTGCCTTCACGTACATCACCGACCGCGAAGCGGGATACACGACTGCCCGGATATTCTGGATTTTGGATTTTGGATTGAATGGTCAAATCCAAAATCCAAAATCCAAAATCCAAAATATCCGGGCCGGCGCCACACCAATCTTTGCCGACGGCTACTTCCCCAGCGCGCTGGCCATCTCTTTGATGGCGGCTTCGCGGCCCTTTTCTTTCGCGATCTTCTGATACTGACCGCGGCGGCTCGCGGGGATCTGGCGGATGAGCCCGAGGTAGCGGCCCTGGATCAAGCGGGATGCGCGCTGCTCGGAGCTGATTCTCTTCCGCCGTCCGGGTGAGGCGCCACCATCTTCACGGCGCGCGATCGGCAGCCGCGCGGCCGCCGTATTGGCCTGGCGCAGGCTCTGTAGACGCGACTCGAGGTCCGCGATCTCGCGCTGCATATCCGATACATACCGATTGACTTCGGCAGTGGAGATGCGGCGGTCGGCAATCAGCCGGTCAAGTACGTACGTGGCCTGTCCTGGACTGAGTCGGGGGGATTCTTTACGTTGTCGGGCCACCGGTAGCACCTCCAATGCACAAACGTGCGGGCATCATACAGCGCGTCAATGAAAAAGGGCGAGCCGTGGCTCGCCCTTTCAATGCATAGTTCTATTGAGACTTCAGTAACGATAGTGATCCGACTTGTAAGGACCTTCCACCGGCATTCCGAGGTATCTGGCCTGGTCTTCAGTGAGTTTCGTGAGCTCGACGCCGAGGTGTGCGAGGTGAAGGCGGGCCACTTCCTCATCGAGCTTCTTGGGAAGTACATAAACTTCTTTCTTGTACTCGCCCTTGTTCTGCCACAGTGCGAGCTGCGCAAGAACCTGATTGGTGAATGAGGCGGACATTACGAACGACGGATGTCCCGTAGCGCATCCCAGGTTCATCAGGCGCCCCTCGGCAAGAATCAGAACGGAGTGCCCGTCGGGGAACACCCACTCATCGTACTGAGGCTTGATGTTGACCTTTTTGATGCCCTGAACCTTCTTGAGGCCGGCCATGTCGATCTCATTGTCGAAGTGGCCGATGTTGCTGACAATGGCCTTGTTCTTCATACGGCTCATATGCTGCGCCGTGATGATGTCCTTGTTGCCGGTGGCCGTCACGAAGATGTCGGCTCTGTCGACGACGCTCTCCAGCGTACGGACTTCGAAGCCTTCCATCGCCGCCTGCAATGCGCAGATCGGGTCGATCTCGGTGACGATGACACGGGCGCCCTGGCCCCGAAGCGCCTGCGCGCAGCCTTTGCCGACTTCGCCGAAGCCGCAGACCACGGCGAGCTTGCCCGCGATCATGACGTCGGTGGCCCGATTGAGGCCGTCCACGACGGAGTGCCGGCAACCATAGATGTTGTCGAACTTCGACTTCGTGACCGAGTCGTTCACGTTGATCGCCGGAAAGAGCAGCGTGCCGGCCTCCATCATCTGATAGAGGCGGTGGACGCCGGTCGTCGTCTCTTCGGAGACGCCCTTGAGGTCCTTGGCAATGCGGGTCCAGCGCTGCGGGTCGCGCGCGAGCTCCTGGCGCAGGAGATCGAGGATCACTCCCCATTCTTCCGGCTCATCCGCCGGCCTGAAATCGGGGACCTGCTTCCTGCCTTCGCACTCCACACCCTTGTGGACGAGCAGAGTGGCGTCGCCGCCGTCGTCGACGATGAGCGTCGGTCCGCTTCCATCCGGCCACATCAGCGCCTCGGACGTGCACCACCAGTACTCTTCCAGAGTCTCGCCCTTCCAGGCGTAAACGGGGATGCCGCGCGGATTGTCGATGGTGCCGCCTGTTTCCGGGCGGCCGACGACGACCGCTGCCGCGGCGTGATCCTGGGTCGAGAAGATGTTGCACGAGACCCACCGCACGTCAGCGCCGAGGGCGCTGAGCGTCTCGATGAGGACGGCCGTCTGCACGGTCATGTGCAGGGAACCCATGATGCGTGCGCCACGCAGGGGTTTCTGGGCAGCGTACTGGTTGCGGATCGCCATGAGGCCCGGCATCTCGTGCTCGGCGAGACGGATCTCGTCCCGGCCGAGGGTTGCTTCCTTGAGGTCGCGGACTTTGTAGGGAAGACGCCCGGCCGCAACGGCGGCGTCGAATTGATGCGTGGTTCGATCGAGGGTAGCGGTCATTCGCTGATAACTCCTGCAGATTGGTGAAAAGCGCGAATTCTACAGCACGCCGCGAAATTCCCTCGTGTACTATCGCGGGCGCATGGAAGCGGCGGAACGGCGGCGGATCCCCCTGCACTCCCGGATTCTGATCGGCCTGGTGGCCGGGGCCGCCGTCGGCGGCACGGTGAATGCCCTGCTGGGGTCGGATTCGCCTCAGCTCAAATTCGTCATCGATCAGATCAGCGACCCCATCGGCCAGCTCTTTCTCCGGCTGCTCCTTCTACTGGTCGTCCCGCTCGTCTTCTCGAGCCTGATGCTGGGCGTCGCCGGGCTCGGCGATCTCCGCCGCATCGGCCGGATCGGCGTGAAGTCGTTGATCTACACGATCGTCATCTCGGCGATCTCGGTCGTGATCGGGCTGACGCTCGCCAACACGATCCGTCCCGGAGAGCGTGTCGATCCGGCGCTCCGCGACCAGCTTGCCGAGCGTTACAGCTCGGACGCCCAGAAACGCGTGCAGAGCGCGACCGCGGGAACCGAGACGACGGACGCCCCGATGATGAAAGTCGTCAAGACGGTCGTTCCGACGAACCTTTTCTACTCTGTCGGCCGGGAGACGCCCGACATGCTCGGGCTGATGTTCTTCACGCTCTTCTTCGGCATCGCGATCACGCTCGTCCCCGCGGACAAGACGGTCACGCTGATCGCACTGCTCGAAGGCATCTTCGAGACGGTGCAGGCGGGCATCCAGATCATCATGCGGCTCGCGCCGTATGCCGTGTTCTGCCTGCTCTTTTCCATGACGGGGCGCTTCGGCTTCGGCCTGCTGGTCAGCCTGGGATGGTTCGTCGTCACCGTGCTCCTGGGCCTGGCCATCCACATGTTCGGCGTCTATTCGGCGTCGGTGTACTTCCTCTCGAGGATCAATCCGATCGAGTTCTTCCGTCGCATCAAGACGGCGATGATCACGGCGTTCTCGACATCGTCATCGAACGCGACACTTCCCACCGCGCTGCGCGTATCGGAAGAAAACCTCGGCGTCCCGCGCGAGATCAATTCCTTCGTGCTCACGGTCGGTGCGACCGCGAACCAGAACGGCACGGCGCTGTACGAAGGGGTCACAGTGCTGTTCCTCGCACAGCTGGCTGGCGTCGATCTCTCCATGGGCCAGCAGCTGATGGTCGTCTACCTGGCGATCCTGGGCGGCGTCGGAACGGCCGGAGTGCCGTCCGGCTCGATCCCCTTCATCATCCTCGTCCTCGCCCAGATCGGCGTGAATCCGGCGCTGATCGCGATCATTCTCGGCATCGACCGCATCCTCGACATGTGCCGCACCGTCCTGAACGTAGTCGGCGACATCACCATCGCGACCTACGTGGCGCGCTCCGAGGGTTATGAGTTGATGAAGGAAATCCCGGAACCGCCCGAAGTGGATTTGTAGAAGCGACCTTGGACGTTGGGACTTCGAGTTTCGTTGCGGTTGCTGCAGCAGACCTTGCCTTCGGGTCGATTCGACCTTCGACCTTCGACCTTCGACCTTCGACGGAGATCGTGCCCACGTCACCCTGAGCCGCGAAGACGGCGAAGGGCCTCGAGCTGCGCAACCTGAGGTCCAACGCCCGCGCTTCGCCAGCTCAGGATCAAGCGGGGTCGAGTGCGGACCTCGCCCAGAAGCAAGGTCGAAGGTCGAAGGTCGAATCAAGCCGACGCCGAAACCGTCAAAAAACAGGGGGACGGCGACGAAGCACTCCGCTTCTACTCCACCTCATCCCCGATCACGTCCCTCACGTACAGCTTGCGGACCACGAGGAGCGCTGCTGCTACGAGCGGTTCTGCCGCCAGCATGCCCAGGACTCCGAAGACGATGCCGAATGCCGAGACGGCGACGATCGTGAGCACGGGGGGGACTTCGAGGCGGCGCTTCAGCAGGAGCGGCGTCAGGATGTTTCCTTCGAACTGCTGGATCACGATGTAGAGGATTGCGACGTAGATCGCCTTCTGCGGCGATTCGAGCAGAGCGATTCCCAGCGCGGGGATGGAAGCGATCACCGGACCGTAAAACGGGATGAGCTCCATCAGCCCGGCGATGATGCCGAGGGCCAGGGCGCCGCGGACGCCGAGGAGGGCGAGGGCGGCGCCGGTGACGAGGCCGATGACGATCATCGCGATCAATCTCGCCGTCAGCCATCCCCGCAGCGTCTCCCCTACCTCGTCGAGCACCTCGATCATCTGCGGCCTTCGTGCGTGGGGGATGAGATGAACGATGCCCTGGCGATAGGTATCGGGACTGATGCCGATGTAGATCGCCACGAAGATGATGATCAGCAATCCCGCCATTGCTTCGAATGTGGAGCTGATGACGGGAACGATGGATCGGCCGGCGCCCTGCTGTCCGCGGGCGGGATCGCCCGCGGCTCCACTTTGTTGCTGCTGTCCGCGGGCGGGATGGCCCGCGGCTCCACCCTGTTGCGGAGCGGGCTGCAGCTTTGCCGCCGCCTGCGCCTTGCCGAGCCAGCCCTCCACCTTGCGCACAGCCTTCGGCAACTCCTTCGTCAGTTCGTCGGCCTGCTTGCGAACAGGGACGGCCACCGCGGCGATCAAGCCGACGAGCGCACCGACGATGAGCAGCATCACCAGCGGCGCGCCGACTGAGCGGCGGATTCGATGCTTCTCCAGCCAGTCGGCGGCTCGGACGAGCGCCAGGCCGGCGATGATCGCCAGGAAAATCGTCAGGAACAGGGCGCGCGCCTTCCAGAGAAACAGCAGAAGGACGAGGGTGCCCAGGGCGATCGCGATCACCTTCGCGGCACGGTCCGAGGTCATCGGATCAGTCCTCGAGCCGGAAGCCGACCTTCATCTTGACCTGGTACTGCGCGACCTTCCCTTTTTCGACGCGGCCGCGCATCTCGGTGACTTCGAACCAGTCGATGTGACGGAGGGTCTCGGAGGCGCGCTCCACGCCGGCAGCCACCGCCTTGGCGAACGACTCTTTGGAAGTACCGACGATCTCGACGAGCTTGTAGACCTTGTCCTCTGACATTGCCATTCCTCCGCACGGGATTCTATTCTGGAAAGCGCTGTAGAATTATCAGTTACCAGGTCCATCGGACTGTCAGGGCGAGCGGAATGAGAGCGGAAAAGACGGAACGCGTGCGACGGCGCCTGCTGGAAGCGGCAGTGGCCGACAACCTCGAGACGATACGCGGTCTCCCGCCACGGGCATTGCGCAGGGGAAATCGGGTCTGGGCGATCTGGCTCCGCCGCGCACCGCTGCTCCTGATCCCGCTCACGCTGGCCGCCTCCACTTACATCGCCGCCAACAATCCGCGCGGCGGCGTGGCGCCGGTCGTTCGCGCGGCGGTGCAGCCCGTCACGGCAGCCGCGGAGCCCGCGGCCCCGACCGTGCAGTACGACGCGCCGACGGCGACGCTGGCGCACGCCGTGTTCCCCGCCCCACCTCTGCAGCGCGTGAAATCAGCCGCGTTCCCACTGTCCGTCCGGCGCGTCGTTCTCGACGCGGGCCACGGCGGCAGCGACGCCGGGGCGACCACGTTCGGTGCAGCAGAAAAGGACATCACGCTGGACATCGGCCGGCGCCTGACCGCGCTGCTCGAGAAAAAAGGGTTCGAGGTCGTCACCACGCGCGAGGATGACAGCACCGTCGCGCTCCGCGAGCGGGCCCGTCTGGCCAACGAATCGCGCGGCGACATCTTCGTATCCATCCACGTGAACACGATCCTCAAGTACACCGCCTCGCGCGGCATCGAAACCTACTACCTCGGACCCACCAACGATCCGTCGCTGACGCAGCTCGCCGCATCGGAGAACAGCCAGTCCGGATACTCACTGGCGGATCTCCGCAAGCTTCTGGACGGCGTCTATGCCGACGCCCGGCGCGAAGAATCGCAGCAGCTCGCGGCCACGGTGCAGCAGAGCCTCTATTCGCGGCTGAAGGAATCGGATCCCGGACTCGAGAACTGGGGTGTGAAGAAGGCGCCGTTCATCGTCCTCGTGGCGACGGACATGCCCGCGATTCTCGCGGAGGTCGGCTGCCTCTCGAACAGCCATGAGGCGCAGCTGCTCCGCACCGACGCGCACCGGCAGAAAATCGCAGAGGCGCTCTTCCAGGGCATTCACGCGTACGCGGCGGCGAACGATACGCCGCAGAAGAAAGGAACCTGAACTGATGGCATCCACCCCCGAGATACTCCATGTCGGGATCGATCTCGGCACATCACGCAGCGCGATCTCCGCATCGAACGGCGAGAAGTTCGTCGTTGACAGCTTCGTCGGATGGCCGGTCGACATGGTGGCGAAGAAGGTCCTCAAGCGGACGGTTCTCATCGGACACGATGCCGTGGCGAACCGCACCATGCTCGACCTCCATCGCCCGCTCGAGCGCGGCCTGCTCAAGGAAGGTTCCGAGAAGGACGTCGAAGCCGTCCGCGAGCTCCTCCGCCACCTCCTCGGCCTCGTCGGTGTCAGCACGAACGGTAAAGTCGATGCGTCCAACGTCCGCGCGGTCGTGGGCGTCCCTGCCGCGGCCCTGCGCACGAACAAGCAATACCTGCGCAACGCCATGAAGGGCATCGTCGACAGCCTGATGATCGTCTCCGAGCCGTTCGCCGTCGCTTACGGACTCGATGCGCTGCTCAACACGATGATCATCGACATCGGCGCCGGCACGAGCGACTTCTGCGTGATGAAGGGCCGCTATCCGACTGAAGAAGACCAGCGCACGCTGACGATCGCCGGCGATTCGATCGATGCGCATCTTCTGAAGCTCATCGAAGAGCGCTATCCGCAGGCGAACGTGACCGTGTACATGGTCCGGGAGTGGAAGGAAAAGTTCAGCTTCGTGGGCGAGCCGAAGGGCCGCGTCACCGGAACCGCGCCGGTCCACGGTGTGCCGACGGAGCTCGACATCACCAACGAGATGAAAGCGGCGTGCGAGACGCTGCTCGGACCGACGATCGAGACGATGCTCGACCTTCTCTCGCGCGTGGAGCCGGAGTTCCAGGAGCGCGTGCGCAACAACATCATCCTCTCCGGCGGCGGGGGCCTCATCCGCAATCTTCCGCAGTCGCTCGAGACCGCGCTGAAGCAGGTTGGCGGCGGCCGGGTGCGGTACATGGAAGACCCGGTCTTCACCGGATCGGACGGCGGCCTGGCCCTGGCGATGGACGCGCCGGACACGGACTGGGAAAAACTGTCGGCCTAAATCCCTTCTCCCCCACCGCAGAGTGGGGGAGAAGGTGCCGCGAAGCGGCGGATGAGGGGGCTGGGGCACGGCGAAATGTTCAATGTTGAGTGTTGAATGTTGAAACTGGTTCTTTCAACATTGAGCATTCAATTCAACATTGAACATTCAACATTTCGATCTTCCTACTCTTACCGCCCCCTCATCCGGCCTTCGGGGCGCAACCTCGAACATCGGTAACAGTTCACTGTCGGGACATCGGTAACACCTTGGTGGTTTGCGACGGCAGAGCCTGTGGGAAAGCGGGAAACGCACGGACGGCGCGACCACATCATCCCCTTCTCCCTCGGCCAGAAGCTGTACAACGGTCTTCGCGGTCAGAAAGAAATGTTCGTCAGCGAAACCGCATCCCACTCCGAAATTCCGTCGGTGGAAGGTGAGCGCTACTTCGAGGCGATCGAGCGCCTGATCTCGCGGACGACACGCTTGAGCTTGGGGACCGCGAAGTAGTGCAGTGAGGCGTGAGGCCGCAGAAGTCCGCGGCGCGGGCGGGCCACGATGATCTTGTAGTAAGAATCGTGCCCTTTCCGGAGCATCTGCCTCTCTTCATCGATGAGACGCCGCACCACGTCGTCGCCCGCGCCGGGTCGAAGGCGCGGGAAGAGAACCGACAACAGCGTTCCGCCGTACGGGCGGCGCTCGAGGGTCTTGAATCCGAACAGCAGCTGAGGCTCGATCTCGCTCGAACGGATCGCCTCGCTCGGATCGTCATCCTGAATCGGATAAGGGAGAGCGTCTCCATCCCGTGCCTCTCGCGGGAGCGACGAGAAGACCCGGCGATGCGCGGCGAGCAGCTCGTCGTTCCATTCGTGGCGTGACGGGCCGACGTACTCGTCGAGGTAGAGGACGGCGTCCCGTGTCATCGAACGGAGAATGGCGCGGTACAGCTTCTCCAGCTTGGCCACGTGGTGCGCCGACTGGTGAAAGAGGACCAGGTCGTATCGCCGGCGCGGAAGGACGGGTTCGTTGAAATTGCCCGCGAAGTAGCGGATCCGGCCGGACATCCCCGCGGCGACGGCCTCCTTCCGCGCGAGACGTAACGAACCGACGGATCCGTCGAATGCGTCGACGCTCGCGCAGATTCCGCGGCGGACGAGATCGCGTTCCAGGGCGCCGGCACCGCAGCCGATGCTCAGCGCGCGCTGGAATCGGCGCCCGCCGAGCCATCGCTCAAACCAGTCGAACGGCCATCCGCCGATCTGCTCGTTCACGTAGGCGCGGATGAGGGGATGCTCGAGCCAGCTGACGTGGCTCTGCTCGAGGATCTCGCGATCCCAGAACTGTCTTGCGTCAGGAGTTCCGCTCACGGGGGGCATCATAAGGGACGGGCGTTGCCGCCCGTCCCTCATGCTGTGAGCTGGAACTTACGGGCAGGAGAATGCTGCGCCGTCGGTGATCGTGAGGAACTTCGTTCCGCGGACGTTGTTGTACGTCTTCACCGCGCCGTTCTGGCTGTCGGTGACGGTAATGGTCACACCGACGTCGGTGGTACCGCCTGCATAGACCCAGAATTTCTGGTTGAAGCTGCAGGCATTGATCATCTTCAGCAGCACTTCGATGTTGTTCGCGTTGTCGAACCAGAACAGTCCGCTGTCCGGCGTGTACTTGATCGCCGTCATCGGCCTCGAGCCCTGGCCGGCGTCATAGGTCAGACGGACTTTGAAGCGGTTGTTCACCAGGCAGACCGTTCCGTCGGTGAGGTTCTGGACGCAGGGAGCCGGCTGACTGCCGGTTGATGAGAGGTAGGTCTTCAGGAGGTTGAAGGACTGGGAAAATGCTCCGTCGACTGTGTCGCACTGACGGTCGCAGCCTGCGCTTGCGTCGGCGCAGTTGCACGAACCCCACAGTTGACCGACGATCGAGCCATCGTTCAGAAGAATCGATGACCCGGAGCTCCCACCGTACACGCCGCCTTCGCCGCCGTTAGACTCGTTCGAATAGATGAAGTTCGGGCGAGGCTTGGAACCACCCGAGCACGCGGGGCTCGTCGCCTTCAGGATGGTACGCGAATACATTTGCGGGAACGCGGGAACGCCGGCAAGCGCGACCGGATGGGAAATTCTATGGAGTACCGTGCCATTCGCTGGCGGAGTGGTCGTCCAGCCGAGCAGGTATCGATTGGCCGGGATTGATGGCAGACGAAGCAGCGTCACGTCCGTGGTCGCGGAGGTAGTCAGCAGAGTTGCGCCACTAACAGGCGGAAGATAGTCGTATTCGCCCCACTGGCAACCCTTGAACTGAAAGTCGAAGTAGGTCTCCAGCGAGCTGGCGGACGCCTGAGTGGAAATGCAGTGATTAGCCGTGAGGAAATAAGGCGTGACGCTCTGCTGCTGGTCGGTGATGAGCGTGCCGCTGCAGACGTAGGGAGTGTTTCCGACGGTGAACTCCATTTGCCCGACCGCCCCCTTTGCGGCAGTCAAAGCGGAGAATTCGCCGGCGCCGACGCAGGCTACGGCCTGATCGATGAGACAGGTCGGCTCGTCGTCGTTGTCGACAGGAAGCTTTGCGCTCCTTGAATGAAGTAGCTCCAGCACCTCGCGAACGTTGAACGACGCGCTCGTTCCTGCCGGCACCTCGACTTCGAGGTGCAGTGTGTCCCCGTCGACGCTCGGCGTCCACAGCGACTGACCCGCATCGACCAGCGAAGTATCGAATGCCCTCGCGTCGCCGGTTGTCCCGTAAACCCAGAGCGTGGTCCCGGCGGGAAGATCGACGTCGTCAAGGCGGAGCCGGATGCGCTTCGCGTTTTCCACGCGGAAAGAAGCACCCCACGTAGTTCCGTTCGCCGTCGCGGCGACGGCCCCGCGGCCGTGAAGGCCGCTCTTTGCTTCGACACCGCCGAAGCTCACCGCCATCGTCTCGCCGAGGGAGCGACTGAACCCGTTCTTGGCAGGGAGCCGGCCTTCGGCGTTCCACTGAAGGACAGCTTCAATGGCCTCGGGCACGGCCTCGGTGGCGGGGCGAAGTGTCATCGCCGGCGCCAGCTGCATGCGCTCGACGATTCGAGGAACCGCGGGATACGACTTCATGCCGACCGCTTCGCGCACGAAATGAGTTTTCGCTTCTTCGCCGAACGCGATCGAACACACCAACATCGCTACTGCCGAAAGCAGCACTGCAGGTTTTCTGAACATGTTTCCTTTTCTCTCCTTACGGGACCCTGGACACGAAAGCAGAAGATCGGGCCGACACGCCCGGCGGACCGTGACGCAAGTCACTCCGCGCACACACCGCGTACTTTGAATTGTATGGACCTTTTGGAGCGGTTATTGTGAATGAGATCTATTCGTTTCGCAACCCGGGACACTCTGGATTTTGGATTTTGGATTTTGGATTTCCAAGTCAATCCAAAATCCAAAATCCAAAATCCAAAATCCAAAGCCGGGTCGGTCTAATATCATTGACTCCAATGGCCTTCCACTGCATCCGCTGCAAACGCGAAATCGACAAAACGTACATGGCCTGCCCCCACTGCGGGGAGCCGGTCACCGACTTCCTGCGCCGCTATGCGGACGAGCCGGTCGACGGTAAGTACCAGATCGTGGAACGACTTGGCGCGGGCGGCATGGGCGAGGTCTACAAAGTCACCCACACCTACCTCGGCGCCACCCGCGTCATCAAGGTCATCCGCCCCCAGATCTCCGAGAGCAAGGACGCCCACGAGCGCTTCCTCCGCGAGGCCCGCGCGGCGACGAAAATCCAGCACCCCAACTTCGCGACCCTCCACGACTTCTCCGCGCTCCCCGACGGGTCGCACTACATGGTCTGGGAGTACATCGACGGCGAGAACATCGCCCAGCGGATCCGTACGCGCGGCAATCTCCAGCCGCGTTACGCGGTACGCCTGATCATCCAGGCCCTGCATGGTCTCGATGCACTGCATCGAGCGGGCATCGTCCATCGCGACATCAGCCCGGAGAACATCATGATCACGCGCGAGGAGCCCGAGCGCGTGAAAGTCATCGACCTCGGTGTCGCGAAGGTCGAGGACAGCGTCGATGCCGCGACGCGCGTCGGGGTCTTCGTCGGCAAGCTTCGCTACGCGTCGCCGGAACATCTCGGCTTCCTCCCCGATGGCGAGAAAATCGACGGTCGCGCCGATCTCTTTTCGCTGGCGATGGTGCTCTACGAGATGCTCGCCGGCCGTCCACCGTTCGAGGCCACATCGCCCCACGAATACGTCATGCTCCATTCGCGCGAGCAGCAGTTCCGCCCGCTCGATCTTCCGGCGGACCTGCCCGGAGGCGCGCAGCTGCAGGCAATCCTGGCGAAGGCGCTCGACCGCGATCGCAACAAGCGCTTCGCCAATGCGCGCGAGTTCGCCGCTGCGCTCGAGGAGGTCGAGAAGACGCTGCCCGACCCGAACGTCATGCAGACGATGCATCTGCAGGCGCTCGACACGGATGCGACCTGGACGCCGACACCGCTTCCCTCCATCGACACCCTGCATCGGCAGACCGTGCGCGACACGAAAGCCGAAGCACCGCCGACGATCCGCACTCCGCTGCCGCCCATGGGGGCGGCGCCGACCATCCAGACGCCGCTTCCGGCGTCGATCCCCGCTCCTCCGCCGCAACCGGCCCCGGTCGTTCCGCGCGCGCGGCACGGAAGTTTCGCGGCGTTCGCGATCATCGCCCTCATTCTCCTCCTGGCAGGGGGAGCGATCGCAGCCCTGTATCTGTGGCGCGGCCGCGGCTCGAAAGAGGTCGCCGAGGTCCGGCCGCCCGCCGAAACGCGGACGGCAACCACGGCGCCGCCGCCATCGCAGGCCAACGTCGATGTGATCACCACGACACCGACCGCAACGACGGCGACCACTGAGACGGTCCTCACGGACATTCCCTCTACGACGGCGTCGCCGACGCTCTCGACGACGAATGTTCCGGCGGTGGCTACGATGCCTCGCGTCGAACGTCCGGCCCCCGTGCCGCAACCGACACCTCCCCCGGTGCCCGCTCCGGCGAACGTCCGCACATACGTCGATGGCGACAGCGGCGATGCCGACGTGAACGAGCAGTTGCTGGCCCACCTTCGCCGGCAGCTGACTGGCGTTCGGTCGGTGGCGGTGCGTGGAAGCGGCGAGATGTACGACGATCTCGTGAACAGGATCCAGTCCGATCACGGACTCGAGGTCGTGTCATCCGCGGACACGGTGATCACCTTCAACGGCACGCTGGACCGCCTCGGTCGCGGCCGAAAGCGACGCTCGGCCGAGGCCACGATCACGAAGAACGGCCGCGTGATCTTCCGTTACGAGCTCCCGCCCGAGGAGTTCCGCGTCGGCGACAGCCCCGCCGAGGCGTTCTCGCGAGTGATCTCGGAAGCCTTCAACAACTGAGTTGGTCCGGGTGTCCTGGTGTCAGGTCTGGAAAAAGGACAAACCGGACAAAAGTAGTCGTTCACTAACGATTACTTTTGTCCGGTTTGTCCTTTTTCCAGACCTGACACCAGGACACCCCTCAGCTTTCCGCTAACGCCCTCAGCGACCTTGAGGCCACCGTCAGCATGGCGATGTCGACGTTCGGCGCGGACCTCACCTCGGTCATGGTCTGCTCGATCCGCTCGACGACGCGGCGTCGCTCCGACAACCAGTTCTCGACCGGGTCGCCGGCCTTCGCGCCGTTCGTCTCGCCGATGACTCTCGATGCGAGAACGCTCTGGTAATTGAAGAGGTCATCCACGAGCGCGGCCACAGCCTGCTTCTGCCATGGTGTGTCGGCGGCGATCGACGCACCCGCGGCACGGAGGCGGTCGAGCCCGAACCGGGCGCCCAGGCCGAAGTAGACGCGGGCGACTTCCTCGACACCCTGGCCTTTCTTCGCGTCTTCGCCGCGGGAGATGCGAACGATGTCCATCGCCGAGGTCATGACGTCGAGCGCGGCGATTCTGTCGGCGAGGTCGGCGGGGATGCCGCTTTCGATGAGCTTCGCCTTGCGCGCATTGACGTTCTCCAGGACCGAGGCTGGCAGGATCTCGGCGAGCCTGCCTTCGATTGCCGCGATGCGCGGTTTGAATTCATTGATGTAGGCGTTGATGTCGAGGCGCTCGTAGTCCGAGCGGAGAATCCACCGCAGCGCCCGTTCCAGCAGATTGCTGACCGAGATCATCATGTCGGTCTGCAGCGCGGCGGGAACCTTGTTGTCCAGCTGCTCGATTGCGGTCCAGACGGAGCGAAGGTCGAACGTGTCGCGAATGATGGTGAACGCGCGCGCCACATCGCTCGACGGTTTTCCGGTCTCGTCCGTCATCTGCCAGACGAAGGTCGGCCGCAGCCGGTTGATCACGTTGTTCGTGACATACGTGGTGATGATCTCGCGGCGCAGACGATGGCGTCCGATTGCCGCGGCAAACCGCGAGCGCAAGGCCGGCGGGAAGTAGAGGAGGAGGTCGCCGACCAGAAGCGGGTCATCGGGAAGGTCGGACTTGAGCAGATCTTCGGACAGCACGATCTTCGTGTATGCGAGGAGGACGGCGATCTCCGGCCTGGTGAGGCCGAGGTGAGCGGCGTGCCGCTCGGCGATCGTCTCGTCGTCCGGGAGAAACTCGATGGCACGGTTGAGCCGTCCGGCCTTCTCCATCGCGCGCATCGCCCGGGCCTGGATGTCGAGCAGCGATTCTCCGAGCGCATGCGTGATCGTGATCGCCTGGGTCTGCTCGTAGTTGTCGCGAAGGACGAGCGCGGCCACGTCATCGGTCATCGTCGCCAGGAGCTTGTTGCGGACGGCGATGTCGCCCTCGAGCTCGCCGCGCTCCATCGCGTCGTAGAGGAGGATCTTGATGTTGACCTCGTGGTCCGAGGTGTCGACGCCGGCTGAGTTGTCGATGGCATCGGTATTGATCCTGCCGCCGTTCAGGTTGAACTCGATCCGTGCCGGTTGCGTGAATCCGAGGTTGGCGCCTTCACCGACGACGCGAACGCGAACCTCGGTGGCGTCGACCCGGATCGGATCGTTGGCCCGATCGCGGGCCGCGCTGTGATCTTCGTCGCTCGATTTCACATAGGTGCCGATCCCGCCGAGCCACAGCAGGTCCGCCTTCGCCTTCAGAATGGCCTTGATCAGCTCCGCCGGGGTCACCTGCTTCTGGGGGAGCTCGAACAGAGCCTGCGCTTCGGGCGACAAAGTGACGGTCTTCGCCGAACGCGCGTACACCGCGCCGCCGCGCGACAGCAGCTCAGCGTTGTAGGCGTTCCAGTTCAGCCGCATGTCGAACAGGCGGCGCCGCTCATTGATGCTCGTCCGCGGATCAGGAGACGGGTCGATGAAGATGTGCGAATGGTTGAACGCGCCGATCAGCTTGATGTGCGGCGAGAGCAGCATGGCGTTGCCGAACACATCGCCTGACATGTCGCCGACACCGATGACGGTGAAGTCCTGGCTCTGCGTATCGATGCCGAGCTCGCGGAAATGCCGCTTGACGGCTTCCCATCCACCGCGCGCGGTGATGCCCATTTTCTTGTGGTCGTAGCCCGCTGATCCGCCTGACGCGAACGCATCGCCGAGCCAGAAACCGTAATCCGCAGAGACGCCGTTGGCGATGTCGGAGAACGTTGCGGTGCCCTTGTCTGCAGCGACGACGAGATAGGGATCGTCGGGATCGCGGCGGACGACATCCCGCGGCGGAATCACCTCGTCGCCGCGCAGATTGTCGGTAATGTCGAGCAGGCCGCGCAGGAGCGTCTTGTACGCCTCGATGCCTTCCTGCTGATACGTCTCGCGATCGGCAGAGGGGTTCTTCACGACGAACCCACCCTTCGACCCCATCGGCACGATGACGACGTTCTTGACGTTCTGCGCCTTCATGAGGCCGAGGATCTCGGTGCGGAAGTCCTCGCGGCGGTCAGACCAGCGGATGCCGCCGCGCGCCACCTTGCCGAAGCGCAGATGCACGCCCTCGACGCGCGGCGAATACAGGAAGATCTCGTAGAGCGGCTTCGGCAGCGGCAGGCCGTCGACCTTGGCGCATTCGAACTTGAAGGCGATGGTCTCGCGCGGCAGGCCGTTGTCGCCGATCTGGAAGAAGTTGGTGCGCGCCGCCGCCTCGACGAGGTTGACGAAGCGGCGCAGGATGCGGTCGTCCTCGAGGCTCGTGACGTTGGCGAGCATGATCTCGATGTCGGCGCGCAGCGCCGCCTGGTGCTCGGCGCGCGTCGCCTCCTCGCGGCGCGGATCGACGCGGACGTAGAACAGGTCGACGATCCCGACCGCGATCGCCGGATGCCGGGCGAGCGTGTCGGCGAGGTAGATCTGGCCGAAGGTGACGCGGATCTG
>CALMZP010000132.1 GCA_937870635.1 uncultured Acidobacteriota bacterium
CCACATGCTCCACCGCTTGTGCGGGCCCCCGTCAATTCCTTTGAGTTTCAGCCTTGCGACCGTACTCCCCAGGCGGAGTGCTTAATGTGTTGACTTCGGCACAGCAGGGGTCGATACCCGCTACACCAAGCACTCATCGTTTACGGCGTGGACTACCGGGGTATCTAATCCCGTTTGCTCCCCACGCTTTCGCGCCTCAGCGTCAGTACCAGTCCAGTGAGCCGCCTTCGCCACTGGTGTTCCTCCCAATATCTACGCATTTCACCGCTACACTGGGAATTCCACTCACCTCTCCTGGTCTCAAGCCAAACAGTCTGGAAGGCAGTTCCTCGGTTAAGCCGAGGGATTTCACCTTCCACTTGACTGGCCGCCTACGCGCCCTTTACGCCCAATAATTCCGAATAACGCTTGCCCCCTCTGTATTACCGCGGCTGCTGGCACAGAGTTAGCCGGGGCTTCCTCTGCAGGTACAATCAACTCCCTGACGTATGAGGTCAGGTCGCTTTTTCCCTGCTGACAGGAGTTTACAATCCAAAGACCTTCATCCTCCACGCGGCGTTGCTGCGTCAGGCGTTAGCCCATTGCGCAAAATTCCCCACTGCTGCCTCCCGTAGGAGTCTGGACCGTGTCTCAGTTCCAGTGTGGCCGATCACCCTCTCAGGCCGGCTACCGATCGTCGCCTTGGTAGGCCATTACCCTACCAACTAGCTAATCGGACGCGGACTCCTCCAATGGCGAGAGATCTTGCGACCCCCCTTTGACCTTCCGGTCATATGCGGTATTAGCCCGAGTTTCCCCGGGTTATCCCCCACCTCTGGGCAGATGATCCACGTGTTACTCACCCGTTCGCCGCTCGACTGGCCCTTGCGGGCCGCCTCGCTCGACTTGCATGTGTAAAGCACGCCGCCAGCGTTCATTCTGAGCCAGGATCAAACTCTCCAGTTTAAATGTGCAGCCTTGCGGCTGCTTTAACTTGAAAGCTGAATTGGCTACAGACGATTGAACGTCTGCGTTTGTTATTCGTGTTCGTATCTCTACGAACTTGTGTTTCTTGTGAGATCACTGCGCACATCGCTGCACGCAACTGATTCTCGAAAGGAATCACGTTGTCTGTCTTCTATCCTATTCAGTTGTCAAAGAACCGACTTCCGTCGAAAGGGCGGCCATTCTGCCGTTCCCCTCCGTCCGTGTCAAGCGTAATGTTTCCGCCGTGGCGAACCCATTCCGGCTGACCCGGACCCGACCGCTGCTGCCTTGTCTTGGGTGTTGTGTGGAAAGAACTTACTGCAGGACCGCCGATGTTACTTGCCCGCCGCGGTCTCGTCAACCTTGCGCCGGGAACAGGTAGAACTGACCGACCCGCCCCGCTATTCCAGCCGGCTGACCTTTTCGGCTGGGTTTTGTTCGAGTTCCAAAGATCCGTGCGACTGGAACTCTGATAACCCCGCACCCTCTCGCCCTATTCCGCCCATCCCTGCACAAATTGTTGTGCACGTTCGAGTTACCCGCTGCTCTCAAAGACCGCTCCCCGTTCAGGGACACCGCATAACCCACCACCCCCCAGCCCTATTCCACTCAACGGTTCACGTGGCTCAAGCGAAGATCTTTGGAGCGCGGGCGACCTCGCCCGCCGGATCGTGCGTCGCGGGCGAGGTCGCCCGCGCTCCACCAAACCTCGCATGATTTGCAATCGACAGCTTAATCGGCACGGCGGGCGAGATCGCCCGCGGCTCCACCTTTCTCCGGACGTCCGCTTCGCCGGGCCCACCAGCCAAGCCCAACCATTGCGGCGAGCCCGACCGCCACCCCGCCCCAATAGGACCACGGCCGGTACCGAATCCTCACCGTCGACGCCCCGGCCGGCACCCGGAACCCCAGGAACGCGCCATTCACCCGCAGCGGCCGCGTCTTCCGGCCATCCACCAGCACGCTCCACCCCGGCATGGCCGGATGACTCGAGGCCACCACCGCCGGCCCCTCTGCCCTCACATTCAGGCGGTACGAAGTCGGTCCCCACAGGCTGATCGCCACCTCGGCCCGCGGATTGACCACCACAGGGCCTACGCCCGAGCCAGAGACGAGCGGAGTCTCCGCAAAGCCGCCCCCGCCGGCAAGCTCCGCCTCCCAGTCTCTCCGTTCCACTCTCCTCAACATCGAGGGAACGAAGAAGCGCGGCTTGTACTCGTCATTGCGATACAGGCCGCCATCCGCGCCCGAATAGACCTTTGCCCACGCCGGCCCCGGGTCCACCCCAGGCTCCGTCAGCAGATAACGCACATTGAGGAAGTCGATGACGGGATGGGAGGCGTCGGCGATCCGCTTCACGTCCTCGATCCAGGCGTCCTTCACGGCCGCCGTGCGCAGGAACCGGCCATAGTCGCCCCACTGCATGGGATCGCTGCCTCGAACGTCCTCGAGGCCGTACTGCGCCGCGGCGTTCGGCAGGAACACCCAGTCGAGTCCGAGGATGCGAAACGGCTCGTGCAGATTCCGGGCATCCGCCTTCAATGCCTCGATGATCGACAGCCTCGGCACGTAATACCGCTCGGTGACGATTGCGTTGTACGGGTAATTGAAGACATAGAGCTCGACGGCCGTCATGACAAACGCAAGCGCGGCCGCGTGACGGCGCCAGACGGCGGCTGCCACAATGAACGTCGCCGTCACGATGACTCCAATGGCAAGTTCCGGACGGAACAGCCCGCGGCCCTGCATGACTCTCAGCACGTAGATCCCGAGACCCAGAAGTCCCAGGCCGCCGGCCGCGGCGAGCAGCACATCGGCGCGCGTGAGGCGATCGACCATGCGGGCGACCGCGATCCCCACGAAAAAGCAGATGACGAAGCGGAAGCGGTCGTGCGCCACCCAGGAGAGCGGCGGCGCCGCGTAGAAGATCTTCGCGACGATCCCCCACTTCATCGCCGCCAGGAAAAAGAGGACGCACCAGCCGACGAGCAGCCTCTCCCTCGACGTGGCGCGGCGCGAGAAGACGGCCACGGGGATCAACGCCGTCACGATGAGACCGAGATAGAGCGAGGCGACGTGCGTGTACGAGAAGATCCAGCTCCAGTTCTGCCGCGCGGGGTTGCCGAATCCATCGGGATTGAGAATCGCCCACAACGCAGTCGACGGAAAGACCGGCGCGGCGGGGACCGACTTCAGCGAATCGACGCGCACGCTGATCGCCGCCTGCTCGACGACCGGCAGCCAGGCCGGCGCTGCGATGAGCAACCCGAGAATCGCAGCGACGGTGACCCGTCCGAAGTCACGCCATGTAAAGCGTGGAGCGAGGGCGACCTGGCCCGGGAAGGACGACGACGCGGGCGGGGTCGCCCGCGCTCCACTCATCCAGTCGATCGACACCAGGACCAGAACCGCGGTCGCCACATGGACCACGCTCTCCGGATGTCCGCTCGCCAGCAGCGATGCGACGACCAGCGCCACGAGAATGTGCGGCGCCGCCTCCCTCGAATGCAGCGCGGAGAGGACTGCGTACGCCGCGGCGGGCAGCAGCAGCGTCACCGCCGTCATGGGGTAATAGAGGAAGACGTTGTTGAAGATGGCGAACGTGAACACCGTGCATCCGAACAACGCCGCCGCCGTCGACACACCCTCGCGCCGCAGCAGAAGAAATCCGAACAGCAGCGCCACGAAGAGCTTGAGTCCGGCCATCGCCACGATCTGCTTCGGCAACGGAACGTAAAGCGTGGCCAGGAAAAAAGGAGAGAACGGCGCCGACTGCCCGTTGCCGAGGAGCGGATAGCCGCTGAACAGATACGGATTCCAGAGCGGCGCGCGTCCGGCGAACATCTGTTCGCGGACCGTGTGCATCCACGGGAGGATCTGCTTGACTGTGTCGTTGGTCAGATAGTTCTGAGCAACGACCTCACCGAAGATGCCCCGGTACGGATAACCCCGAACGACTTCGTCCAGCGGGACCGGAACGCCGCTGGTGAAGATTCCTCTCCCGACGACTGCGAGCGACAGCAGGAGAAACAACAGGACCAGTTTCCAGGAGACAGGTTCGAGCCATCTGCGGACCGCCACGACCACGAGCATCGACGGCACGATCACGCCGAGCGCCGCGAGCGCGACTGCAGTCACCGCACCTTCTCCGAGAGCTCCTGACGCCGCAATTTCCCGAGGGGCGTGCGCGGGATCGAATCGACCCGATGAACGGCACGGATTCGCTCGAACGGAAGCACGCTCGCGTTGAAAGCCTCGACGATCGGCTGCGCGTCAGCCGCGGTCGTCGCCACGTGGATCACATGCCCCAGCCGATCGTCTGAAACGGCCAGGATCGCCGCGTCCACGGACCCGCGGACTTCGTCGAGGACTCGATCGAGGCGAACGAGGTCGACGGACTCGCCGCCGATCTTCACGAAATCGCGGCTGCGCCCGAACACCCGCAACAAGCTTCCCTCGACCTCTCCCCGATCCTCGGTGACGAACCATCCATCGATCTTCGGGTCGACGAAGACCGGGCGACCCTCGCCATCAGGAAAGGCATAACCAGTGAGCAGTGAGCTGCCCGACAACACGATCCGGCCGTCATCGATGCGCACGCGCAGATGCGAAAGGATTCTGAGATCCGTCGATCCGGGTGTTGCGGTCGCGACCTGCGATGCAGCTTCGCTCAGTCCATAACTCGGAAGGAGCGGCCATCCCAGCTGACTGGCTGCGGCATGAAGATCGTCGGGAAGGCTGCCACCTCCCACCACGATCGCGCGCAATCCGCCCGGCACGCGCAACTTCGCGGTGACGAGATCCCGCACCTGCGCCGGCACCAGCGACGAGAGCGTGAAACCACCCCGCGCGAAGCGCTGCGGATCCCAGTCGAATACTTCCACGCGTGAGCCGGTGAGATGCGCCCGCGCGTCGATCCCGATGCCGCCTACGTGAAACGAAGGGAGAACCCGGCTCCAGACGTCGGAGCGCTGCGCATCGAGATGTGCGTTGACGGCTGCCGCGGACGAAAGGATCGCGTCTTTCGAAAGCGCCACCAGCTTGAGCGCGCCGCTCGTGCCCGACGTCGAGACCCAGACATGTCTTCCGAGCGACGGAGCCGCCTGTGCCAGCGCCTCGAGCTTCATCCGCTCCTCCGCCGGAAGACGCGGGTTGAGGAGCAGGTGAGTCGCGGCGCTCGACCAGTCGATCATCGCTACACCGCGGCACCGAGTGCGAAGAAGATCGCGAAGGCCCACTGCAGTGCGCCGGCCATCGCCAGGCATCGATTCAGTGAAGCGCCGCGACACCGGTAGACGCGGAACAGCAACGCCATGGCCAGGGGCGCCGACAGAAACGCCAGCCACAAAGAATGATCGCCGCGCATCATCGCGAGCACTCCGACCATCGCATACGCAAGGACCGTGAAGATCACGACCTCGATCCGGGCCGCGCGCTCCCCGATCCGCACCGCAACGGTGCGCTTGCCGCTCTCCCGATCGGTCGGCAGGTCCCGCAGGTTGTTGATCGCGAGAATGACATCGGCCAGCGCGCCCATCGCCACCCCGCACAGGAGAGTATCGACCGTGTACTGGAGCGTGAGCACCCAGTACGTCCCGCCCACCGCGACGATCCCGAAAAACACCATCACGAAGAGCTCGCCCATGCCGTGATACGCGAGCGGCCACGGGCCTCCCGTGTACGCCCAGGCCGCCAGGATCGAAGCCAGGCCGATCACAAGGATCGGCCATCCGCCGCGCATGATCAGCGGGATGCCGCAGAGCGCCGCCAGGAACAGCATCACGTATGCGCCGCGCATCACCGACTCGTAGGAGAGCAAACCGGCCTGCGTTACCCGCAGCGGGCCGAGGCGGGCGGTGGTGTCCGCACCTTTGCGGAAGTCGAGCGCGTCGTTGATGTAGTTGGTCGCGATCTGGATCAACAGCGCGCCGGCCAGCGCGAGCGCGGCATACAGCCAGGGGATGTCCTCTCGATCACGCAAAGCCAGCGCGGTCGCGACCACGACGGGCGCGACCGCCGCTGAGAGCGTCTTGGGCCGCGCGGCGAGGATCCACGGAGACGTATTCACGGAAATCGCGGAAACTTCTTGAAGTCGGGCTTGCGCTTCTCGACGTACGCGTTGCGCCCTTCCTGTGCTTCTTCCGACATGTAATAGAGGAGCGTGGCGTTCCCCGCGAAATCGAGCAATCCGATCTGCCCGTCGCAGTCGGCATTCAGCGCCGCCTTGAGAAACCGCAGGGCCATCGGCGACATCGCCAGCATCTCCCGGCACCACTGGAGTGTTTCTTCCTCCAGACGCGCCAGCGGAACGACCGTGTTGACGAGCCCCATCTCCAGCGCCTGCTTCGCGTCGTACTGGCGGCAGAGGTACCAGATCTCGCGCGCTTTCTTCTGTCCGACGATGCGCGCGAGGTAGGAAGCGCCGAGGCCGCCGTCGAACGACCCGACCTTGGGCCCGGTCTGACCGAATCGCGCGTTGTCGGCGGCGATCGTCAGGTCGCACACCACGTGCAGCACGTGCCCGCCACCGATGGCATACCCGGCGACCATCGCCACCACCGGCTTCGGCATGCTCCTGATCTGCTTCTGCACATCGAGAATGTTGAGACGGGGCACACCCTTCGAGTCGACATAACCAGCGTTGCCTCGCACGCGCTGGTCGCCTCCGGAGCAGAACGCGTCGGGCCCCTCGCCCGTGAGGATCACCACGCCGATATCGCCATCGTCGCGCGCCAGATCGAAAGCCTCTTTCAACTCGGTCACCGTCTGGGGCCGGAACGCGTTCCGCACCTCGGGCCTGTTGATGGTGATCTTCGCGATCCCGTCTTCGGTTCTCTCGTAACGGATGTCTTTGAATTCACGAATGGAAGTCCAGCGCTCAGCCATAGCGCGAGACTATATCGACTGGATGCGACGGGCAAAGAGATCCGGCTGTTCCCACGGCACGCGGTGCCCGGCACCGGGACAGATCCAGAGGTCCGCGTCGGGAAGGATGGACACGGCGCGCCTGCCCTCGGCGATGTATTTCGCATCGCGCTCTCCGGCAATCCACAGGACCGGGACGGAAATCTCGTGGAGTCGCCAGGCGAGAGCCGGCATGACCCCGGGCGACCACTCGCGCAGCTGGCGCGCCAGCTCGCGCCGATCGAAGTCCTTCTCGTCGCGTTTCATGGAGTGGCCGCCGAACACCGGCTGCGCGTTCCAGTCGCGCATCACGCGCGCCCAGGGCTGCCTTTCGAACATCCTCGCCCACCGATCGTCGGTGCGCTGGCGTTCTTCGCGCGCGACGCGATCGTCGATGCCGAGGCCCGCGGACACGATGATGGCCGTCCGGTACTTCGCGCCTCCGAGAAGAGCGTGGAGCGCGAGCCTGCCGCCCATCGAATAGCCGAGGAGAACGTCGCCCGCGGGAGGGATCGCGGAGAGAGGAGGCGTCTCCACCGCCATGCCGAATTTGCGGAGGAAGTCCCAATCAGAAGGGAGGCCGAGGAAGCCGTGGAGGGCGGTCAGGACCACAGCGCATCGTACTGCTCCCAGAAGCGCCGCGTCGCCTCGGCGTCCGGAATTCTCTCGATGATCTGGTCTTCCAGATTCCACATCGCCGCCCACGGCCCGAAGCGGAGCGAGTGCTGATTCTCGACGATGCGTCTCCGCACATCTCCGTCCATAGACTTCAGCGAAGCAACGCGCGAGAAGATCTTTCCGCCGCCGTTGTTGACGACGACGATCCTGAATCGAGTCCCCGCGTCGAGCTGCGGCACGATCCACGGTGCGTTCATGTCGTACAGCGCGGTGAGATCGCCAGCGACGGCGAAGTTCTCGCGGTCGTTCGCGCACCATCCGAGGAACGTCGAGAGCTGGCCGTCGATCCCGTTCGCACCGCGATTTCCTTCGTACTCGAAGCCGCGCGGATCGCGGCTGGCGAAGAGATCCCATTCGCGGATGGGCAGGCTGTTGCCGAGGTAGATGCGAGAGCCGGGCGGAACCTCGCGCGAGAGCTCGCGGAAGATCGCCGGCTCGGAGTCGGGCTCTGCGTCGAGGATCCTCCCGATCTTCGCGGCGATGGCCGCATCGCGATCGAAAAACTCCTCATCGCGCGCCGACGCTTTTGGCCGCGGCAGCGCCGCGAGCGGATGCACGTCCCCGCGGCTGAGGCCAGTGAAACGCACGTTACTGAAGCTGACGACGGGCAGCTCACGCTTCGACTCGTCGAGATCGCGCCAGAAGCGAAGTGTCGGCACACCTCCGATGCGGATCACACCGTCGAAGCTGCCGGCATGGATCATTCGCTCGCCCGACTTGATGTGGAGATGTTCGAGCGCAGCATCTTCACGCAATCCCGACAGCGCTTCCGCGTAAACGGGAGCATTCAGCGTGAGAGCGTATTCGCGGACGCGTTCGCGGTCCTCGGGAGGGAGAGCGGCGAGAATCAGGAGGGGACGTTCGAATTTTGGATTTTGGATTTTGGATTTTGGATTTGGCGGCCGCCGGGTCGGCTCTGAATCCAAAATCGAAAATCCAAAAACGAAAATCGGTTTCCCGTCGATCAACGGTTCGTCGAACTCGAGATTGATGTGCAGAGGCATCGTCCCGTTCCACGCGTCGGGATCCGTCGCGGCAAAGGTCCCGAAGATCCCCTCCTGATCGATGCATTGCGGCGCACCGGTTCCTCGATACCTCGCCGGACGATCGGCGGTCATCAGTATGAGCGGCGCGTCGCTGTAGAACGCTTCCACCGTCGCCGGCAGCAGTTCCGCGACCGCGGTTCCGGATGTCGTGACGACGGCCACGGGACGTCGATGCTGCTTGATCCGGCCAAGCGCGAAGAACGCGGCCGAACGCTCGTCGACGAAGGAGAACAGCCGCGCATCGGAGGCGCCGAGAACGGCGAGGAGCGGGCTGTTGCGCGAGCCGGCGCAAACGCAGAACTCCCTCACTCCGAGGGCGCGAACGCGCGCGATCGCCTCGCCCGCCCGCTCGACATTCAACATGTGTACGCTTCGACGGAGGCGCGCAGGCCGAAGAGCGCCTTCACCTGGTCGCGCTTCTGCCTGAGCTCCTCGGCTTCCTGCTCGAGGACGCTCTCGGCGAGAAGCCCCGCACCCGAGCCTATGCGAAGGACATCGCCTCTCCACTCGATGTTGCGGATTCCGACCAGCGCGATCGCGACGTGGTCGTCCCGTTCGATGCCGAACGGCGCGCCGAATCCGCGGCGATCGGTGAGGCGGTCGGATTCGCGCAGCCACCGCTCGCCCGCCTGACTGCGCGGAGAGACGCCGAGTGCGGCGGTGGGATGGAGACGGCGGACCATGTCGGCGAACGTCATCCGCTCGGCGCCGTTCTCCATGAAGAAAATCGGAGTGATCAGATGCGCGATGTTCGGGAGCCGCATCAGGCCGAGCGCGCCGATCTCGACGTTCCCGAATGGCGCGAGGCGTCGCGCAATGTCGTCGACGACGAACCGGTGTTCGCGCATCTCCTTCGACGAGTGGAAAAGTTCGTCTGCGCGCGAAAGCGGTCGCGTTCCGGCGAGAGCCATCGTCGCGTACCCGCGCCCGTGCGACTGGAAGAGAACTTCCGGCGTGGCACCGACCACCGACCGTGAGCCGATCGACCAGCCGTAAGCCCACAGTCCGCGCGGCAGGGATTCCAGTCTGGAAAGAAAGTACTGCCATGGATCGGCGGTGCGGATGAAATGGCCGCTCTCGAACACGGCCGGCACGATCTTTTTGAACTCGCCGCGTTCGATCCCCGCGAGAGCCGATCGAAACAGAACCTCGAACTCATGCTCCGGAGCCGGAGTCCATTCGACTTCCACGCCGGCGGCGCCGAACCTCTCGGCAAGCGCGCCGATGGAGATTTCCTCCGATCTCGCAGGGTGCAGCCACGGCTTCACCTCATCCAGGAAGAAGTCGGTGCGGAAGAACGCGGCTTCGCCGGGGCGGCGGAAAGGGAGCGCATCGAATGGTCCCCAGCCGACGAAAACCCGCCCGGGAGCGGTCTGGATGAACGCGAAGTCCTGGTGCATCCGTGCCGATTCTATGTTCACTCTTAGTAAGATCCTCGACCAGTGGTCACAAACAGCCAACAACCTGCGAAGGATCCCGCCCGGATTCGCGAGATGTTCCGCTCCATCTCCGGGCGCTACGATCGTGCCAATACCGTCCTGTCGGCGGGCATTCACCACCGCTGGAGAGCGCGCGCCGTGCGGGCGTCGAACGTCCGCAAAGGCGATTCAGTCCTCGACTGCGCGACGGGAACCGGCGATCTGGCCATCGCCTTCAGGAAAGCCGTCGGTGATTCCGGACGCGTCGTCGGAACGGATTTCGTCCCGGAGATGCTCGAGATCGCACGCGTGAAGGCCCCGGGGATCGAATTCGAGGTTGCGGATGTCACGAAACTTCCCTACGCTGAACGCTCATTCGACGTGGCCAGCATCTCCTTCGGGATCCGGAACGTGAACGATCCCGCCCGTGCGATCGCGGAGATGACGCGCGTCCTGCGTCCCGGTGGCCGGTTGATCGTACTGGAATTCGGACAGCCCCCCAGCCGCGTTTTCGGCGCGCTGTACGACTGGTATCGAAAGACAGTTCTCCCGCGGGTGGGCGGAGCGATCACAGGCCGCCGCGAAGCGTACGAATATCTCGAGGCGTCCGCCGGTGTCTTTCCCTGCGGCGAGGACTTCGTACGGCTCATGCGCGAGAACGCATCGTTCTCATCGATCGACGCGACGCCGCTGACTTGCGGAATCGCCTGGCTATATCGAGGTGTGAAGGCCTGATGGAAAAACCTGACGTCTACAAATTCGGCGGTGTGGCGGTGGGAGATCCCGAAGCGATCCGGCTTGCTGCCGGACACATCGCGCGCATCGCGCCGAACGTGGCGGTCGTGGTGTCGGCGATGACCGGTATCACCGATCTCCTGCACGAGGTGTCGCAGGCCGCTCTTCTTGGGAACCGCGAGACCTACGATCGCGCGGCAACGAAATTCGCCGCGCGCCACGAAGAGATCGTCTCGGACCTGATTCGCGGGCGCCGTGATTCGGACGCGCTTCGCCTGATGATCGGCGCCTCCACGCGCGAGCTCCTGTCGATGGCGGACAGCATCGCCGTCCTTCGCGAGCTCACCCCGCGTGCGAACGACGCCCTCGTTGCGCGCGGGGAACGCGTGCTCGCTGCGATCTTCACGGCTTTCCTCAATCAGGAGGGCATCAAAACGACCCTCGTCGACGCCACCGAAATCGTCATCACCGAACGCCGCCTCGGCAGCGTCTGGCCGAATCTCCAGAAGTGCGAGCGCGCCGCAAAGAAGATCATCGAACCACTCCTCGCGGACGGAACCGTCGTGGTCATGCCCGGTTACCTCGGCCGCGGAGCCGATGGCGAAGTGGTCACCCTCGGACGCGGCGGGACCGATTTCTCGGCCGCGATTCTCGCCCGCTCGATCGGCGCGCGTGGCGTCACTCTCTTCAAAGAGGTCGACGGCCTGATGACTGCCGATCCCCGCAGCGTGCCGTCGGCGAGACTCATCCCCGAGCTTCACTACCGCGAGGCGGCGGAGCTGGCGTTCTACGGGGCCAAGGTCCTTCACCCGCGGACCATGATTCCTCTCGTCGACCGCAAGATCCCCCTGCGCGTGCGCAGCACATTTCACGAACAGTTTGCCGGCACGCGGATCGCGGACGACGTCCGACCAGGCGCTTATCCGGTAAAGGCGCTGACGGCGATCCA
The DNA here is from genome assembly GCA_937870635.1 of uncultured Acidobacteriota bacterium. GTDB lineage: Bacteria > Acidobacteriota > Thermoanaerobaculia > Gp7-AA8 > Gp7-AA8 > DATLEX01. The sequence goes on from CALMZP010000132.1 coordinate 11,697, forward strand.
CAAGCAGGCGCTCATCGCGATCGAAGGCAGCGGCATGATCGGCGTTCCCGGTGTGGCCGGACGCGCGTTCACCGCGCTGGCCCAGGCGGGACATTCGGTCTCGATGATCAGCCAGGCGTCGAGCGAAGCGAGCATCTGCTTCGTCCTTCCCGAGTCGGAGGCCGACCACGCCATCGCCGCGCTCGAAGAAGCGTTCGCCGCCGAGCGCAAGATGAAACTCGTCGATCGCATTCAGGCCGAGAAGAAAGTTGCGCTGGTCGCGGTCGTCGGGCTCGGTATGCGGGGGCGCCCGGGCATCGCGGCGCGCACGTTCTCCGCGCTCAGCGGCGCCAAGGTCAACATTCTCGCCATCGCTCAGGGTTCCTCGGAGCTCAACATCACCGTCGCGATCACCGAGGGCGAAGTGAACCGCGCGCTCAACGCGCTTCACCATGAATATCAGCTAGACAAGATCCGCCCCCTCGCCGACACATCCGGGCGCGAATCGAAGCTGACGCTTCTCGGCTTTGGCCAGATCGGGCGGGCCCTGGCCCGCCAGCTCGTGGCCCAGGAAAAACATCTTCGCCAGGAATCGGGCATCGGCATCAAGGTCATCGCGGTCGCCGATCGCTCCGGGATCAAGATCGAAGAAAAGGGCTTCTCTTCGGCGTCCATGCAGCGGCTCGCAAAACAGAAAGCGACGGGAGCACGGCTCTTCGACCGCGATTCGCCGCTGACACTAGAACAGCTGCAGAAGATGATGCGCGAGGAACTGTGGCTGCTGCCTTCGCACCGGCCGGTCCTCGTCGACCTCACCTCGGAGGAGACCGCGCCGCTGCTTCAGGAAGCGCTGGAGCAGGGGTTCCACGTCGTCCTGGCGAACAAGAAGCCGCTGGCCGTTCCGCAGATCGCGTTCGATCGGATGATGCAGACCGCGCGGGAGCGAGGCTTGTCCGTGCGCTACGAGGCCACCGCCGGCGCCGGCCTTCCCGTTCTCGACACTCTCTCGAAACTCAAGGAGGCGGGCGACCGCATCGAAACGATCCTCGGCTGTTTCTCGGGCACGCTCGGCTTCATCATGACGGCGCTCGAAGATGGCGTCCCATTCTCCGAGGCCGTGAAGCAGGCGTGGAAGAACGGCTACACCGAGCCCGATCCGCGCGACGATCTCTCTGGTACCGACGTGGCGCGTAAAGCACTGATCCTGGCGCGGACGCTGGGACGCCGCGTCGAGCTTGCCGAAATCGATCTCGAGCCTCTGTACGGACCGCAAGTCGATTCCTCCGACCCGGCGACGTTCATATCCAATCTATCGAAGCTCGACCATGAGTTCGCCCGCCGCACGGCCGATGCGCGAAAGAGTGGCAACGTCCTCCGCTACGTGGCGAAGATCGGCCGGACGATCCGGGTCGGCGTCCAGGCCGTTCCGGAAAACTCGCCAATGGGACGCCTCCGCGGTACTGACAACCAGGTTGCCATTTATTCGAAGCGATACCGGACGAACCCGCTGGTGGTGACCGGACCGGGCGCGGGAGCCGAGGTCACCGCGGCGGGGGTGCTGAACGACATCGTGGCGATCACGATGCAGGAGCGCCGGAAGCGATGAGAGTCACGGAGTGAGCAAAGCGACGGTGTTCGCGCCGGGCTCGATCGGCAATGTCGGCCCCGGCTTCGACGTACTCGGGCTGGCCGTCGAAGGCATCGGCGATCGGGTGACCGTCGAGCTGACCGACGGCGCCGCGCGTGTGGCAGAGGTGACGGGGCGTGATGCGGAGCTGGTGCCGCGGGATCCGGCGCGCAACGTAGCCTCGATCGCAGCGGCTGCCTGGCTCCGCAACGCCGGAATCGAGAAGAACGCGATCGTTTCGATCCACAAGGGTCTTCCGCTCGCCGGCGGTATCGGCGGAAGCGCGGCGAGCAGTGTCGGCGGCGCGCTGGCCGCGTGTCTGGCGGCCGGCGGCGATGACGACCGCAATCGATTGATCGCGGCCGCTCTGGAAGCCGAATCGACGATGGCCGGGCCCCATCTCGACAACATCGCTGCGTGCGTGACGGGCGGCCTTGCGCTCTGCCGTTCCGTCGATCCGATCGACATCGTCGGCATTACGGTGCAGGCGCCGTGGTCGGTCGTCCTTCTCAGTCCTCGTGTGCGAATCGAAACGAAACAATCGCGCGCGATCCTTCCGCGGACGTGGGATAGCGCGCGGTGGATTCAGCAGATGGCCAACACTTCGGCCCTCCTGCACGCATTCGCCACCGGCGATGCTGAATTGCTGCGGCGCAGCCTCGACGACCGCTATGCCGAGCCGCTGCGCGCACCTCTCATCCCGAATTTCTACGAGGTCAAACAGGCTGCACTCGATGCAGGAGCACTCGGGTCCTCGATCAGCGGCGGAGGTCCGACGATCTTCGCGATCGTCGCCGGCGATGCAGACGCCTGCGCGGCGGCGATGAAGGCTGCGATGAGTGATGTCGGCGCCGACGTTCACATCGCATCCATTGCAAAAAACGGAGCGCGGCACGTATGAACGAGAAGCTCGTGTGCGCACAATGCGCCGCGTCGTACCCCGTGTCCGTGGTGCGGTACGAATGCGATTGCGGTGGCCTGCTGGCGGTGGAACGAGAACCCATCACCGCCGGCCCCGCCATTTTCGATGAGCGCCGCGCCAGCCGCCGAGGCATCGACGCGAGCGGCGTCTGGCGGTTTCGCGAAGGTGTGCTCTTCATCGGCAATGACCTGCCGGTGTCGCATCCCGAGGGCGACACGCGACTGTACGAACGGTTCGGTGTCTTCTTCAAACACGAGGGAGAGAACCCGACCGGATCGTTCAAAGACCGTGGCATGACGGTGGCGGTGACCCAGGCGGTGCGCCTCGGCGCTCGCGCGGTGGCCTGCGCTTCCACCGGCAACACAAGCGCCTCGCTCGCCGCATACGCCGCGCAAGCCAATCTCAAGTCCGTCGTATTCATCCCGGCCGGCAAGATCTCCGCGGGGAAGCTCGGCCAGACGCTTGCGTACGGCGCGACGTGCCTGGAAGTCCGCGGCGACTTCGACTCCGCCATGCGCCTCGTCCGTGAAGCATCGACGAGCCTCGGCATCTACCTCGTCAATTCGATCAATCCGTTCCGGATCGAAGGGCAGAAGACGATTGTCTGGGAGCTGTTGCAGGACCTCCGATGGAAGGCACCCGACTGGATCGTCATACCCGCCGGCAACCTCGGAAACACCGGCGCGTTCGGCAAGGCGCTGCGCGAAGCCCACGCGGCGGGATGGATCGCCAAGATGCCGCGGCTCGCCGCGATTCAGGCCGCCGGCGCGAATCCGTTCTACCAGAGCTATCGCCAGCAGTTCGCCTCGCGGTTCCGAGTCGCGGCGGAAACCATCGCCACCGCGATCCGGATCGGCGATCCCGTGAGCCACGACCGCGCGATCGCCGCGATTCGTCTCACGAACGGCGTCGTGGAGCAGGTCACCGACGACGAGATCCTCGCCGCGAAACGCGAGATCGACGGCGCCGGCATCGGATGCGAACCGGCATCGGCGACAACGTGGGCCGGCGTGAAGAAGCTGCGCGCCGCCGGCGTGATGCGCGAAAACGAGACCACGGTCTGCGTGCTGACCGGCCACATCCTGAAGGATGCGGAAGCGGCGGTGCGGTCGGCGTCAGGCCGCACGATCGCGATCGAGCCGACGCTGGCAGCGGTCGAGAAGGCGCTGGGCTAGGACCTTGGACCTTGGTTCTTCGAGTTCGTGCGCTGACACCCTGGCCAGCGTTGGCTTCGGGGCGATTCGACCTTCGACCTTCGAAGGCTACCAGCGCAACCCGTGCGGTTACGTCCCCCAACGTCCAAGGTCCAAGGTTCAAGGTCGAAGGTCGAAGGTCGAAACGAAAAAAGGGACGCCGAAACGTCCCTTTTTCGAAAATCGCTGTTAGAAGCCCGGTTTACGCTTTGAGGTGCTTGTTGACGAGTGCGGTCATCTCGAACATCGAGACCTGCTTCTTGCCGCCGAAAACCTTCTTGAGGTTGTCGTCGGCGTTGATCATGCGCTTGTTCTGCTGATCCTGCAGGCCGTTGGCCTTGATGTAGTCCCACACCTTCTTCGTCACTTCGCTTCTCGGCATCGGCTTGCTGCCGATCACCGCGCTGAGATCTGCGCTCGGCGTTACCTCGGCGGCCAGACCTTTTCCGCCGCTCTTGGATCCACTCTTTTTAGCAGTCGCCATCGTCATCCTCTTTCGAGTTTTCCGCGGATTCTGCGCCGTTTCTCCCCGTGCGTCAAACCGGAGAGCGGCTCCGGCTGGAATCCGACATGCAATTGCGCGCGATAAGTGCCTTTAGGAGGAAACGAATGAAGTGGTTCCGACTGATCCCTGTTTTGACTCTCATGGCGGTGTTCTCCACGAGCGTTTTTGCGGCTGAGATCGGCGTCCGTGCCGGGCGCTACAACGATGCGGAAGAAGAGTTTGTGGGCGTGGAAGCCACCTTTGGCGACCGTCTCCAGTTCTGATCTCGATCAGACCTTGACGCAGTGGAAGAGCCGCGCCGGCAGAATGTTCAGCGGCTCGAATCCCTGGTGCACCGGGCCGAAGATCTTTTCGAGATCGGCGCGGACGCGCGAGGAGAACTGATAGACCAGGAATGACCCGCCGGGCCGCAACGCTGCATGCGTGTTGCGCAGCACGGCCTGGCGGTCTTCTTCCTTCATGATGCTGAAGGGGATGCCGGCGATCGCGCAGTCGGCTTTCTCGAGTCCCAGCTCCCGCAGCGCATCCTGCACGTCCGCAGCAGAACGATGAAGGACGTGGACGCGGGGGTCATTGTGAAAGCGGTTCTTCATCACGCGCACGAAATCGTCGTTGATCTCGAACACGATCAGTTTCGCATCGGGGCGCATCCGCTTCACGATCTCGCCGCTGATGGTTCCGACGCCGGGACCGTACTCCACGAAGACTCGAACGTCGTTCCACTTGACGTCGCGAAGCAGCTGCTTGATCAGGAACCTGGAGCTCGGAATCAGCGATCCGAGCATCTTCGGGTTCTTGAAGAAATTCCGCGCGAAAACCAGCGCCTGACCGTCTGTAGCTGTCGCTTTATCCAAGTGATGTACCCCCGTCCTCTCTACTTCAATTTCCAAGCCCAGCCGAAAATATCACGCGCTCTCGGCCGGCCGGCGGGTGAAACCGCCCCACCCCACCGCCGCCAGCGCCCGGATGACCAGATAAATGGCGAGGACGATCAGCACCGCACAGGAGATCCCGTTGACCATTTCGACACCGGCGCCGCCGCTCCCCGCCGCCTGGAAGTTGGCCACGGTCAGGCGGGCCAGCGCATACAGCGTCGTCACGAGAACGAAGAGCATCGGGATGAGCGTGAAGGCAATCTTCTGCCGCCGCTGATGCAGCCATACGGTGATGGCCAGAAGAGTGAGTGCGGCCAGGAGCTGGTTCGATGCTCCGAAGAGCGTCCAGAACTTCACCCATGTGCCCGAAGGAGCGAAGGCAACGAAGTAGACCGGGAGGGCGATGGTGACGAGCGTTCCCACCGTTGCGCCGAGGCGGGTGGGCCAGCGAAGCAGCTCCTGCAGGATGTAGCGTCCCAGTCGCGTACAGACGTCCAGCGTGTCGAAGACGAAGGTCGAGAAGGCCATCGCACCGAAGGTGATCGCGAAGTTCCTGTATTTCTCGCCGATGACGATGGTCATGAAGCTTCCGATTCCATTGCCGTAGATCGTCCCCGGTTTCAGTCCGGTGAGGTCGCCCTGCGCAACGACCATGACCGTCACCATCGCGATGAGCGCGACGAATCCCTCCGCGAGCATTCCCCCGTAACCAACGGGCTTGATGTCCGTCTCTCGATCGATCTGCTTCGAGGTCGTGCCGGAGCACACGAGCCCGTGAAAGCCCGAGCACGCACCGCACGCGATCGTCACGAACAGGAACGGAAAGAGGAGTCCTGTCATCCCGCCTGCGTCGAACGTCTTGAACGCGGGCTGCTGGATCTCGAAGCGTCCCGAGAAGATTCCGATGACTCCGAGTGCCAGTGCGAAATAGAGAATGAAGCCGCCGAGGTAGCCGCGTGGCTGGAGAAGGGACCACACCGGCACCATCGACGCGACGCAGCAATAGGCAAGGATCAGCAGAGCCCACATCTTGGCGTCGAGAATGAACAGAGTGGACATCTTCGTTCCCAGCCACACGGCGACGAACGTCGCCGGAACGAAGATCGCCGTCAGCACCCACAGGGGCGGATCAAGGAACCGCTGCACGAATCCCATCGCCACGGCAATCGCCAGATAGAGGATGCTCGCCGCCGCCACCGCTCCGCCGGGATGAAATGTCACGCTCGCACCGCCAAGCTCCTCGACTCCCGTGACGAAGCTTCCCGCGGTGATGTCCGCGAAGGCGACGATGACGTAAACGAGGGCGAGCCACATGAACCCGAGCATCGCCATGCCGGCACGCGCGCCGAGATGCTCGCGCGTGATGTCCGCGATCGAGCGCGCACCGTGTCGCACCGATGCGGTGAGAGCGAGAAGGTCGTGAACGGCGCCGATCAGCACCACGCCCAGGCCGACCCACAAAAGGCACGGGAGCCATCCGAACGCCTGCACGGCGATGATCGGACCGGCGATCGGACCCGCCGCGGCGATGGCGGCAAAGTGCTGCCCGAAAAGATAGAACGGCCGCGTGGGAACGAAGTCGACGCCATCGTTGATCGAACGGGCCGGCGTCTCGGCGCTGGCGTCCAGCGCCATCTGCCGGGCGATCCACGATCCATACAAACGGTACGCCGCTGCGATCAGGACGAGAAACGCCACCGCGATGAGCGTGAGGTTCACGCGTCAGATTCTACGGGGTTACGAGGTCCTGGTACTCCGGATTCCGCTCGATGTACTTCGCGATGAACGAACAGGCCGCGACAACCTTCAGTTTCTCGCCGCGTGCGTGCTCCAGACCGGCGCGCGCCAGTTCATTTGCGATACCGCGGCCGGACAGTTCCGGCGGGACGGCCGTGTGGGTAAAGGTGATGACTCCCGGTTCCAGCTCATACTCGGCGACGGCCATCGCGTCATCGACCGTTGTCTCGAACCGCGATTCCTTCTTGTTGTTCTTCACTTTCACTTCGGATTTCTCGGCCATGCGATCTCACATTTCATGATTCAGACCACTTCGCCAGCGCTTCGGCCAGCATCCGGTCAGGCGTGTCGAGTTCCACCTTCAGCCCCAGATGGGCCAGAGCGGTGGCGAGCGTCTCGCCGATGCGGCGCTCATCGAGCGACTCCAGCGGCAGCGCGCTGTCGCGTTTGCCGAGCTTCGTTCCATCCGGGGCAAGCACCAGCGGCAGATGGCCGTACTCCGGCTTGGGATATCCGAGGGCTTCCTGAAGGGCGATCTGGCGCAAGGTCGATGGCAGAAGGTCCGCTCCGCGCACGACCTGCGTGACACCCTGCGCCGCGTCATCGACGACCACTGCCAGCTGATACGCGAAAACACCGTCGGCGCGCCTGATCACGAAATCGCCGGTCGATTCGGCAACGTTCTCCTTGATCGGTCCGAGGAGCAGGTCGTGAAAGCTCACGATCCGATCGGGCGCTCGGAATCGGATGGCACGCGCCACGCGTCCGGGCGGAATCCCGTTGCGACACGTCCCCGGATAAGTGCGCTCGATCGGATCGCCTGCTGCCGGCGCCGACGCCGCCCGCTGCAGCTCCGCGCGGGAACACGCGCAGTCGAAGACGAGGTCCTTCGCCCGCAGCGCCGCAATCGCCTCTTCGTAGAGGGATAGACGCTGCGATTGATGGACGACCTCTCCGTCCCACCACAGACCGTAGCGCCGCAGTGCATCCAGAATCTCCCGATCCGCACCAGGCACGACGCGCGGCGTATCGAGATCCTCCATGCGCACGAGCCAGCGCCCGCCTCGCGCCCGCGCATGAAGCCATGATCCCGCCGCCGCCACGAGGCTGCCGAGATGCAGCGGCCCTGTAGGTGATGGCGCAAATCGCCCGGCGAGCATTCGGGGAGATGTTAACCGTTAACCATTAACCGTTAACCGTTAACGGTGAACGGTTAACGGTGAACGGACCGTCACCTCTTCAGCAGCGGCACCTTCACCGGCTCGGCCTTCCAGATCTCCTTCGCGTATTCCGCGATGGTGCGGTCGGACGAAAAGAACGCGCTCCGCGCGACATTGAGGATCGATTTGCGGTTCCACGAGTCGCGATCCAGCCACGTGCCGGCGGCCTCTTCCTGCTTGTCGACATAGGAGCGGAAGTCGGCGCAGTGGAAGTAACGATCGTTCGCCGTCAGGATGTCGACGATGGGACGGTATTCACCGTTGCGCAGACCGGCAATCGTCTGGACGACGCGCCCAAGCTCGGGGTCCGCCTCGATGAATGCCTGCGGCCGATACCCTTCCCGGCGCAGCGCATCGATCTCCTCGGTCGTCTTGCCGAAGACGAACATGTTTTCCGGCTCGACGTCAGCGCGGATCTCGATGTTCGCGCCGTCGAGAGTGCCGATGATGATGCCGCCGTTCATGACCGCCTTCATGCACCCGGTTCCCGACGCTTCCGTACCGGCGGTGGAGATCTGCTCGGACAGCTCGGTTCCCGGAAAGAGGATCTCGGCGCACGAGACGTCGTAGTTCGGGACGAAGACCACGTTGAGCTTCGCCGCGATCCGCGGGCTTCGATGCACGAGCGCGGAGATGTCGTGGATCAGCCGGATGATGAGCTTCGCCATGTGGTAGCTCGGCGCGGCCTTCCCCGCGAAGATGATTGTGCGCGGGACGATGTCTTTTCCGTCGGTGATCCGGTTGCACAGCGCGATGGCGTGCATCGCGTTGAGGAGCTGCCGTTTGTACTCATGAATCCGCTTGATCTGCACGTCGAAGATCGAGTCGGGGTCCACATCGACCGTCTGGCGCTTCCTCAGCCACCGGACGAGCAGTTCCTTTCGCCGCCGCTTCACCGCTTCCCATCGTTCACGGAAGGACGCATCCTCTGCGAGCGGTTCGAGCGCCGTCACCCGCACGAAATCTCTCGGCCACTCTTCTCCGGCGACCTCCGTCAGCAGCGCGGAGAGCTCGGGGTTGCACTGATACAGCCAGCGTCGAGGCGTCACGCCATTCGTCTTGTTCGTGAACTTGCGGGGATAAAACTGGTGGAAGTCGCGGAAGATCTTGTTCTTCAGCAGCTGTGAGTGGAGCATGGCCACGCCATTGACGCTGTGGCTGCCGACGACGGCCAGGTGGGCCATCCGCACATTGCCGTTTCCGTCGTCGACGATCGACATGCGCCGTACCCGGTCTTCGCTGCGTGGATCGTCGGCAATGAGCGCCGCCCGAAACCGCCGATCGATCTCGTCGATGATCTGCATATGCCTCGGCAAAAGGCGCTGCAGGAGTTCCCGCGGCCAGGTTTCCAGCGCCTCCGGCAGAACGGTGTGGTTCGTGTACGCGAACACCCGCTCGCAAATCCACCAGGCGCGGTCCCAATCCAGCCCTTCGTCATCGATGAGAATGCGCATCATCTCGGGAATCGCGATCGTCGGATGCGTATCGTTGAGCTGGATGGCAACCTTGTCCGGCAGATCCTCCCAGGCCCGGCCGGGATATTTGGTGAAGCGCCGCAGCACATCCTGGATCGTCGCCGAGGTGAAGAAGTACTGCTGCTTGAGCCGCAGCTCGCGGCCGGCATACTGATCGTCCGGCGGATAGAGGACCTTCGAGATGTTCTCGGTCTTGTTCTTGTCCTCGACGGCCGCTACGTACGCGCCTGCATTGAATTGTGCGAGATCGAACTCGCGGCTCGACTTCGCGGCCCACAGCCGCAGCGAATTGACCGTGTCGTTCCGAAAGCCAGGGACGGCGATGTCGTAGGCCATCGCGTAGACCTCTTCGCAGTCGACCCACCGGTACCTGCCCCGTCCATGATCGTCCGTGACGTGCTCGACGCGGCCGAAGAACTTCACCGGGAAAAGCACATCGGGGCGCGCGACCTCCCACGGATTGCCGTAGCGCAGCCAGCTGTCGGGCGACTCGGTCTGCACTCCGTCGACGATTCGCTGACGGAAGATGCCGTATTCGTAGCGGATTCCGTAGCCGTAGAACGGGATGCCGAGCGTCGCCGCCGAGTCGAGGAAGCACGCTGCGAGCCGGCCCAGGCCACCGTTACCAAGCCCGGCATCGCTCTCCCGCTCGGCGAGGTCGTCGAGCTCGTACCCGACGCGGTTCATCGCCTCGACGTGTTCCTTTTCCGCGCCGAGGTTCACGACGCTGCTGACGAGAAGGCGGCCGAGGAGAAATTCGAGCGAAAGGTAGTAAACGCGCTTGGCGTCGACGCGATAGTACTTGTCCTGCGTGGCGAACCAACGGTCCATGAGGCGGTCGCGCACCGCATAAGCCAGAGCGTGGAACGCATCGAGATCCGTCGCGTTGAACTGGTCGCGCGCGACCGAATACATCATCCGTTTCGCGAACGTGTCGATGATCGACTCGGGGTCGATGCCCTTCGGAACCGGCTTCGGAATGTTCGGCATTCTTATTTTAGATTTTGGATTTTGGATTCGATTGAACACGATAATCCAAATCCAAAATCTAAAATCCAAAATCCAAAATCAGTCCAGCCTCGCCGCGAGCACGGTCCCCCGGCATTCCCCGAACCCGATGCGCACGGCGCCTTCCCGTTCGCACCAGCCGCGCATGATCACTTCGTCGCCGTCACAGAGGAACGCGCGGCTCTCGCCGGTCGGCAGTTCGATCGGCTCCGTGCCGCGCCACGCGCGCTCGAGAAGAGAGCCGCGCGAATCTCTTGCGGGGCCGGAGACGGTTCCGCTGGCGATCAGATCGCCGGGGCGAAGGTTGCAGCCGTTGGACGTGTGATGCGCGATGAGTTGCGCGATCGTCCAGTACATGTCCCGGAAGTTGCCGCGGCTCAACGTCAGCGGGTCGATCTTCTCGTCTTTCATGCGCTGCGACTGGATCGATACCTCCAGCGTGAGATCGATGGCGCGGTCTTCGTCGAACGACAGATAGGTCAAGGGCTGAGGATCGTCAGCCGCGCGCGGAGGAACCGCGACGCGAAACGGCTCGAGAGCATCGAGTGTGACGATCCACGGCGAGATCGTCGTCGCGAAATTCTTGGCGAGGAATGGCCCCAGGGGCTGGTACTCCCAGGTCTGGATGTCGCGCGCCGACCAGTCGTTCACGAGGCACAGGCCGAACACATTCTCTTCGGCATCGTGAATGTGAATCGGATCACCCGCGGCGTTGCCCCGGGAGATAAAGGCGCCGACTTCCATCTCGTAATCGAGACGCCGCGAGGCGCCGAACCGCGGCGGCGCCGTCGCATCATCACGCGTCTGGCCGACAGGCCGCCGAAACGGCGTGCCGCTCACGACGATCGAAGAGGCCCTGCCGTGGTAGCCGATCGGGATCCACTTGTAGTTCGGCAGCAGCGGGTTGTCCGGACGAAACATCGAGCCGACGTTGGTCGCGTGATGGAGCGAGGCATAGAAGTCCGTATAGTCGCCGATCGCGCACGGAAGAAGCATCTCGACGTCTCGCTGCGCGACGAGATGCTTCGACACCGCTTCACGATCCCCATTGCCATCCGACAGCAGCTCGACGAGCCGCGAACGAAGCTTCCGCGCCGCGTCGCGGCCGCGTGACATCAGCTCGTTGAGAGTGTTGCGTGTACACGACCATTCGCTGATGAGCCCCGCCGCCTGGCATCCGGCGAGATCGAGCACGTGATCGCCAATCGCCGCGCCGATCCTTCCCTCACCCGCGCCGAGGCGGAAGACGCCGAAAGGGAGGTTTTCGAGAGGGAAATCGCGATGTCCGTTTGCTGATTCGACCCAGCTGCTCAAAGCCACCCTGACTCCTTGAGATCGGCGATCGGCTCCTCGAAGGAGCACGATCCGAACGAGATCGCGAACTGTTCCCGCAGCCGGACGAGCTCCTCCGACGTCACGCGGAGGTCGTGCCACCAGAGGCCACCGTCGTCGAATGCGAACGCGCGCGGATTTTCCTCGAGGAGGATCTGCGTGGCGAACCGCGGCAGCGCCGCGGCGATGAAAACGTTCAGAAAGCCGTGCATCGTCGCCACCGGAGCATCGGCTTCATACGTCAGCGGACGCACGCAGCGAATCGGATGATGCAGGCCCGCCGTCGCCTTGAACGCCAGATTGCGGTCGCGGCAGCCCTGGATGAAGAGCGCCACCTTCTCGGCCGCCGGAACCCCATCCGGGATCACGCCGCCGGTCCGGATCTTTGCGCGAAGCCCGTGCTGCGCGATGGCGTCGAGCAGGTTGACGTCCGCTACCTCGACATAAACGGTGCGATTCCCTCGAACGGCGGCGATCCGCCGGACGTCCTCTTCGGTCGCCGCCTTCATCTCGACGACATCCACCGCGGGCAGGTTTTCGGGCGTCGCCAGAACGGACACGGAGAACGTCCGCGGCACCTCCGCGAGACGCTCCGCCTGCACGACGAAACGGCCGAGGGCCCAGGCGAATGGACCGCGCCGGTATCGGTCGTAGTTGGCCACGGCCTCTTCCATCGGGAGCGAGGCCGGCGGGAACAACCCGGCGTAATCGATCAGGCCGTCCAGCAGAATCTTCAGCGATCGGCTCACGGCTTGTCCGGATTGAAATGTTTCGCGAGGCCCTGCCAGCACTCGAAATAGTCGCGCTGCAGATGCTCGGATTCGAGGGCGAGCGCCGTCGGCCGCAGCGCATAGCGCGTCTCGAACATGAAGGCCAGGGTGTCGTCGACGTACTGCGGCGCAAGCTTGGCCTTCGACGCCTTTTCGAACGTCGCGGCGTCGGGACCGTGCGCCGACATGCAGTTGTGCAGGCTCGCCCCACCCGGCAGAAATCCCTCGGCCTTGGCGTCGTACTCACCGGAGATCAGCCCCATGTACTCGTTCATGAAGTTGCGGTGAAAGTACGGCGGCCGGAAGGTGTGCTGCGCCACCATCCATCGCGGGGGGAAGATGACGAAATCGAGATTGGCGACCCCCGGCAGTTCGGACGGCGACGTGAGAACCGTGAAGATCGACGGATCGGGGTGATCGAACGACACGGTGTTGATCGCGTTGAATCGATGAAGGTCGTACTTGTACGGGGCGTAGTTGCCGTGCCAGGCGACCACGTCGAGTGGCGAGTGATCGATCTTCGCAGCCCACATGTTGCCCGCAAACTTCGCGATGATCTCGTAGTCTCCGTCCACATCCTCGTACGCGGCGACCGGCGTGAGGAAGTCGCGCGAATTCGCCAGGCCGTTCGCCCCGATGGGACCGAGGTCGGGGAGGCGCAGGAGGGCGCCGAAGTTCTCGCACACATAGCCGCGCGCCAGGTGATCGGGCAGTTCGACGCGGAACTTGATGCCTCGCTGAATGACGACGATCTCTCCCGGCCCGGCATCGATGATGCCGAACTCGGTCGCGATGCGCAGGCTGCCTTCCTGTGGAACGATCAGGAGCTCGCCGTCCGCGTCGTAGAACACGCGCTTCTCCATCGAGCTGCTGCAGGTATAGACGTAAACGGCGATGCCCATCGTCGCCGCGGCGCTGCCGGTGCCACAGATTTTCTGGAGGCCGTCGACGAAGTCGGTCGGCGAGGTCGGGATCGGAAACGGATCCCATCGAAGCTGGTTTGGCGTTCCGTCGAGGAGAACGGCGCCCTGATCGTAGGCGCGGAACGGCTCGTGCGTGACCGATGGACGGATCCGATACAGCCAGGACCGGCGGTTGAGCGCGCGCGGAACGGTGAACGGCGTTCCACTCAGCTGCTCCGCATACAGCCCGTAAGACACACGCTGCGGTGAATTCTGGCCCGGCGGCAGCGCGCCGGGGAGTGCCTCGCTCGCGAAATCGTTGCCGAAACCCGACAGGTACTGACGCTCGGACATCGGCGCTAGCTTAGCTTAGGACCTAGGACCTTGGACCTTGGACCTTGGCACTTCACGGGCAGGAACTCGCAAGATGGGACCCCAGGTCGTTCTGCTGCGATTCGACCCTTCGACCTTCGATTTTTTTCTCGCTGATCTCGAAGCGAATCGTCCCAAGGTCTAAGGTCCAAGGTCCAGGGTCCGTTACGGACGGCGGCGCGCCGGCTTCGACTGGAAAGGCCGCTGCGCAGGACGCGCTGAAGGACGCTCGGGACGGCTCGATCCGGACGGCCGGCTGCCGCGCTGCGCCGGACGGGATTGCTGCTGGAACCGGCGCGGACGATCCGCGAAGAGCGCTGCTTCCGCGCGGTCCTCGGGCGCTTCCGTGTAATCGAAATCGGTCGCCTTCTTGCGGGGGATGCCCCGGCTAATGAACTTCTCGAGTGCGCGGAGCGTCGACAGATCATCGGGCGTGATGAAGCTGATCGCGTCGCCGATCGCCTGCGCCCTCCCCGTCCGTCCGATGCGATGCACATAATCCTCAGGCTGCGGCGGGAAGTCGAAGTTCACGACGTGAGAGATCCCTTCGACGTCGATTCCGCGTGCCGCAATGTCGGTCGCGACGAGAACGCGCACCGTGCCGCTCTTGAAAGCCTTGAGGGCGGCCAGGCGCTGGTTCTGACTGCGGTTGGAGTGGAGCGTCGCGGTCGTGATTCCGGCCGCCGTCAATTTGCGCGCGATCTTGTCCGCACCATGTTTCGTGCGTGAGAAGACGAGCACCGACTCGAGTCCCTGGTCGCGCAAAAGATGGAGGAGCAGGGCGAGCTTGCGGCTCTTCGGAACCTCGTAAACGAGCTGTTCGACGCTCTCGGCGGGGTTGGCCCTCTTGCCAACCTGGACGACCTGAGGCGACTTCTGGAACTCATGGGTGAGTGCCTCGATCTCCTTGGAGAGCGTGGCTGAGAACATGAGCGTCTGCCGCTTCTGCGGCAGCTTGCGGATGATCTGGCGGATCGAGGGAAGGAATCCCATGTCCAGCATGCGATCGGCTTCGTCGAGGACCGCCACTTCCACGAGCGAGAAGTCGACGTGGCCCTGCTGCATGAGATCGATCAGGCGTCCCGGCGTGGCGATGACGATCTCGGTGCCGGCGCGCAACGCCTTGATCTGAGGCTGTTCTCCGACACCGCCGAAGACGGTGGCACAGCGAAGGCGGGTGTGCCGTGAATAGGCGCGTACGTTTTCTTCGATCTGTACGACGAGCTCGCGGGTCGGCGCCACGATGAGCGCGCGCATCCCCCGCCGGCCCATTGCGGAGCCGTGAGTGGTCAGGTTCTGAAGAATCGGGAGGACGAAGGCAGCCGTCTTGCCGGTCCCGGTCTGCGCGATGCCGATGACATCGTGGCCGGAAAGGACGACGGGGATTGCTTTGGTCTGGATGGGGGTCGGCTCTGTGTAACCGACTTCGCGGACTGCTTTGGTGATGCTCGGGCCAAGGCCCAGTGCTGTAAACGGCATAAGTGTCGCGCAACCAGAAGTTAGCGTGACTAATTTCGCCGTCAGCGCCGGACGCCCCGATACTCGGAAAGGATGCCCCACTTCACGTCGCGACGCACCTCGTCGAATCCGGCGCGGCGCAGGGCATCCAGAATCACGGGCGGCGGGACGCACGATTCTGTCGTTTCCCAGTAATAGCGCATCATCCGTGCGGTGTCCCGTCGGCGCGTGCTGAGCCTCGCGATGAGCGGCGCAATCGTTCCCATGTAGAGACGAAGGAGCGCCCGACCAACCGAGGACTGAGGCATGGTGATCTCCATGATCACGAGCTGACCCCCGTTCCTCAGCACCCGTCGATACTCACGAAACGCCGCGCGAAGGTCTGACACATGACGCAGCGCGTAACCCATCGTGAGCATGTCGAACATCTCGTCACGGATCGGGAGCGCCTCGCCGACCGCGCGGATGAACTCTGCATCGGCCTTCCGCTTGGCGACATGCAGCATCCCGCCGCTCGGGTCGACCCCGACCACGAGCCCCGACTTCGTGACGATCTCGCGAGCCACGGCAGCAACCGGGCCGGTGCCCGTGGCGACATCGAGCACGCGCATCCCTTCCTTCAATCCCGCGCCGCGCAGCACCTCGCCGCGATACCAGTAACCCGATCCGAAGGAGAGGATGCCGTTCACACGGTCGTAATCGCGCGAGCCCTTGTCGAAGAGATCGTTGACCGCGCGCTGCCGGTCACGGTCATCGTCGTAGAAGGACGGAAGCGTCGGATGAGGAGCGATCGGTTCGGATGAAGTCACGGGGCGCAATGGTAACAACAGTGCTTGGTGCTTGGTGCTTGGTGATGCGTGCTGGGTGCTGGTTCCGGTGTCATCCCGAGCGTAGCGAGGGACCTGGGGGCGCGGGAGGCAGGAGGGAAGATCTTCGAGCCACCCTTCCCCCAGATCCCTCGCTCACGCTCGGGATGACATATCCCAGCACTCAGCACCAAGCACCAAGCACCAGCCCTACAGATTTCCCCGTCGCGCCTGTTCGGCTTCGATCGATTCGAAGAGCGCCTTGAAGTTTCCCTTGCCGAAGCCGCGGCTGCCCTTCCGCTGGATGATCTCGAAGAAAACCGTCGGACGGTCTTCCACCGGCTTGGTGAACAGCTGGAGGAGGTATCCCTCTTCATCGCGGTCGACGAGGATCTTCAGCTCGCGGAGCTTCTGCATCGGCTCTTCGATCCTGCCGACACGAGCCTCGAGCTCGTCGTAGTACGAATCGGGCACAGAGAGAAACTCGACGCCATCGGCCTTGAGGCGCGTCACCGTTTCCACGATGTCGCCGCAGAGCAGCGCCACGTGCTGCACGCCGGGACCGTGATACCAGTCGAGATACTCATCGATCTGGCTTTTCTTCCGGCCGGGTGCGGGCTCGTTGATCGGAAACTTCACGACTTTGTTGTCGTCCGACATCACGATCGACATGAGCGCGCTGTACTCGGTGGAAATGTCCTTGTCGTCGAACGTGATGTAGCGGGAGAACCCCATCACCTTGCTGTACCACTCCGCCCACTCGTTCATCTTCCCGAGCTCGACGTTGCCGACGATGTGATCGATCACGATGAGCCCTGACGATGGAGAGGCGATCTCCGCCGATTCGTAGCCAGGCAGGAACGCTCCCTGATAGTCCTTGTAGGAGATCAGAGAATGGATCGTGTCGCCGTAGGTGTGAATCGCCGCGCGGCGGACCGTCCCGTGCTGGTCGTGAATGTCGTGCGGCTCGATCACCGGTTTCGCGCCGCGCCGCACCGCCTCGTTGAAGGCGAAGTCGGCGTCCTCGACCTGCAGAGCAATGTCGCGGACTCCATCACCGTGTTTGCGGATGTGCTCGGCCGCGGGGTGCTTCGGGTTGAGCGGCGTGGAGAGGACGAAGCGGATCTTTCCCTGGGAGAGGACATAAGAAGCCAGGTCGCGGTTTCCCGTTTCCAGGCCGCTGTACGCAAGCTGCGAGAACCCGAAGGCCTTCCGATAGAAATACGATGATTGCTTCGCGTTGCCCGTCCAGAACTCGACGTGATGGATCTTCTTGAGCTTGAGCGGGTTCTCACCCTTGTTCGCCTTTCCGGCGGCAGTGGCGTTGTCGAGAGTGACAGTCATCGCATCCTCCAGAGTGAGTTCAACAGTCTATTAGAAACGCGTAATCCGCTAATCTCCCGCGCATGAAACTCCGGGTCGTTCTCGTGCAGCCGCAGGAATCGGGAAACGTCGGCGCCGCGGCGCGGGCGATGAAGAACTTCGGCTTCACCGACCTCTGGATCGTCGGTGACCGCGAGAAGCATGGCGTCGACGAGAAATCGCTCTGGTGGGCCATGGGGGCCGACGACATCCTCGACCGCATCACCCGCACGACGTCGCTCCCCGAGGCTCTGGCCGATTGCACGATCACCGTGGCCACCACCGCGGTGAAGGACCGCCAGGTATCGGAACAGCTGACCCCGGAAGACGTGGCCCGGCTCGCTTCCGAGGAGCTCGGCGCTGACGACCGCCTCGCCATCGTCTTCGGACGCGAAAAATGGGGACTGACGGGCGAAGAGATCGCGCTGTGCCAGCGCACCGCCTCGATTCCGACCTGGCCGGCGTTTCCGACGATGAACCTCGCTCAATCCGTTGCCGTCTTCGCGTACGAGATCGGAAAGAGACCCGCGAATACCCCGCGCCGCGACCCCGACCTGCCTCCGCGCGATCTGACCGTTGCGCTCGAGACACACGCGCGCGCGCTCATGGAGGAGATCGACTTTTACGGCGCCAAACGGCCCGAAAGGATCTGCATGGAGCTTCAGGCGATCGCCGGCCGCGCCGTTCTCACGCGTCGCGAAGCGTCGCTCCTTCTCGCGCTGATTCGGAAGACGCAGAGCCGGCTGACGCCGAAGTGACCAGGGAGTGCGGCAGCTTGGCTGCCGCTCGGCTGGGCGCAGCTTGCTGCGCCCGCGCGGGCGACCCGCGCTCCACCTCAGAGCTTCAGAATCAGCTTCGTCATGTCGTGCTGGTTGCCATCCGGATCCGTTCCGTAGCCCGGCTGCACGAAGCCCTTGAACCCCAGACCTTCGAGCGTCTTCACGGCGTCGGCTTCGAGATCGGAGATGAGCATCGAATTGACGTGGCGAAGACCGCGCTCGCGCGCGACGTTGATCAGGTCCTTCACCAGGATGGTGCCGAGCCCGACGCCGCGGAACGCGGGATCGATCATCCATTTGATGCGGCCGACGAGCCTGAGCGGGCCACCCTCGCGGCGGTGCAGCGTCGCGTCGGCGACGACTCGCTTGCCGTCGAGGGCGATCAGCGGAAACGCCTTCGAGTAATCGATGGATTGGCCCCAGCTCTCGATGAGAGCGCGGTTGTCGACGTTGTCCCAGGCGAACCGTTTGTACTCGACCGGCAGCCGGTGAAAAAAGTCGTGGAGTGCTTCGGTGTCGTGCGCGGCGAAAGGGCGAAGGAGAACACGGCGGCCATCGCGAAGGACGGCTTCTTGGGGATAGGTATGCGACATGACGGGCGGAATATAGCGCCTTTTCGATTTTGGATTTTCGATTCTGGATTCAAGGGCCGATCAGCAGTTCCAGGAAATGCCGATACGCATGCAGGTGGTCGATGTGGTCCGGCGCAGTGTTCCCGGCGAAGCCCAGGATGGTGAGCCGGCCCCCCTCCACTTTGCTGAGCTGCTGCATCCCGAGAGGGCCCCACTCGAGCAGCGGCGTCCGCCGAAGTTGCAGCGATTCCATGAGGTAGTCCGCGGTTTCAGTGGTGCTGACGAAGGTTCCCGGAAAAATCTCCGAGTGCGTCACGACGAAACGTTTCTCGCCGCGGACCGCTCGCTCGGCGTAACGGAGAAACGGTTCCATCGCCTTCGCATCGATCACCCCACCGTCCGCGAGGGGCTTGCCGTCAGGAACGTAGCCGGCGTGAAGTCCATCGAGCAGCAGCACGCCGTCGATCTCGTCGGGTCGTTGCCTGAGGATTTCGCGGATCGCGCCGTACCCCGCGCTGAATCCCGTCAGATAAACCCTTTCGACTCTCGGGACCTCGGATGCAATCCGCTCGCGCAGTCGGACGAACGCGGCCGGATCCTCGAACGGGATCGAATAACGACGGCTCCCCGCTCCGAGGTTCACGCTGGCGATGACGAGTGGTTTCCCGCTGTCTTCCGCCGCCTGCATCGGCAGCCAGGCGGCACCGTGAAAGTGAATGACGACGTCAGCGCGATCTGACACGGCCGGCGTGACGAGCACCTCCACCGGCCTCTCGAGAACGCCGGTGATCGTCACGCGCCGTCCCTGAACCTCACGCTGCTCCACGCGTTGATGGGCGCGCGTCGAATCGACCATCGGCGAGGGATTCTGTTCTGCGGGAGCGGAAGGAGGAACAGGAGCGGGCGGCGGAACGGGCTGAGTCGCACACGCAGCGGAGAGGACGAACGCCAGCGCGAAAAAACGCATGGTTCAAGTCTGGCACGGATCGTTCAGTCCGGCAGAACATGACTGACGCAGTAACCAGCGCCGCGCCGTGGATCGAGAGATTCGCACGTTTCGGATACGCCTCCAAAGGTATGGTCTACACAATCGTCGGCAGCCTCGCCGCCGCCACCGCTTTCGGCCTCGGCGGCACGCGGGGCGATTCGGCGGCGGCCTTCCGATTCATCAGGGAACAACCCTTCGGACGCTCGCTCCTGATCATCGTCGCCGTCGGTCTCCTCGGCTACGCCGCATGGCGGATCATCAGCGCGATCTCCGACGCAGAAGATCACGGCGCCGATGCGAAGGGCTCTGCTATCCGCGCGGGCAGCTTCTTCCGTGGCGTCGTGTATGTGTTCCTCGCTTTCGGCGCGATTCAGCTTGCGCGCGGGCAATCAGGCGGCGGCGGGAGCGACCAGAATGCGCAGAACTGGACGGCCCGCCTCATGGATGCGCCGTTCGGCCGCTGGCTGGCCATTCTCGTCGGCGCGGGGATCGCCGGCTATGGCATCTATCAACTGACCAGAGCATGGAAATCGAAGCTGGGGAAGCAGCTTCGTACGCGCAAGCTCGTGGGTGTCTGCCGCTTCGGCATCGCGGCGCGGGCCGTTGTTTTTCTCTTCATCGGCTTCTCCATCGCGCGCGCCGCGTGGCAGCTCGATCCCTCTGAAGCGCGGGGAACGAGCGGCGCGCTGAAGGAGATCGCCAGCTACTCGGAGTGGCTCTTCGTGCTCATCGCCGTCGGTCTCATCGCGTACGGCGTCTATCAGTTCGTCAACGCGCGCTATCGCGTGATCGACGCGACGTGATCAGCGCCGTCCGGCAGCGCGTCTTCGTGAAGGCATGGACGGCGTCGCCGGGATCGCCAAGCACGAAGCGGTCGTCCGATCTCTGTTCCAATCCTCGCAGCCGATGCCGAGCGAACCGGTCGCTGGATAAGTGACTTCGCGCCCGCTCGCGTCGATAAATGAGAAATAGTAACGATGGCAGCCGCTGCCGACACCGTTGACCGTTGCTGACCAGGCGCCGTTCGTTCCGCTCCCACGCGTGAGTTTCATCGGCGTGCACTTGCCATCGACGACGACGGATGCCGATCGCGGCGCGGCGGCATCGAACCAGTTCGCCCACATCTCGACCGACGCGGCCTGCCGCGGGTAGTGACTCGCCGAAGGAATGCGGTAAGGCGCGGGAGCGGGCCCGAAGTTGCCGACGGCAGCGTGGTTTTTGTCGTTGAAGCCGAGGCCGACGCCGCCGCTGGAAGCGAGGATGAGCCAGCGATGAATGTTCGAGCCGGCCGGTCCGCACAGCGGCGCGGACGCCTGTTCGTGGAGCCACATGTAAAACGTCTGATTCGGGTCGGCTCCGAGCGCAATCACTTCGCCGCTGGGCTGCGCTCCGAAGAAGGCAACGCGCTGCATCCACGGCGTGGCCGCTTCGCCGACACAAGCACACGAAGCGGAAGCGTCGCACGCAGCCGGATAAAGCGCCGCGATCTGCGGATTCACCGTGCATTTCGAGTCGTGACCGAAGTAGCGCTGCTTCTGCATCTCGTCCGCGTGAAACCGCGCCGCGCGATTGAGAGCCGTGGTCCAGGTCAGCGGCGCGACGGGCGCGTAACAGGGGCCGTCACCACACGCTGCGCCACAAGCTCTCATCTCTACCTGAGGATCGACGCGCGCGCGGTTGATCCAGGTGAGCATGAGACGCTCGCCCCAGTTCGGAAAGCCGTTGATCGATTCGCCCGCGCGGACGTCGTTCTCTGACAGACCGAAGTCCGATGCGGAAGCAGACACCAGGCACAGCGAGAGCACGAGAAGAGAGACCAGGACCCGGAGCATGTGGGGAGGATAGCCTCGAATATTGTCAGGAGCCCGTGAGCTGGCGCACTTTTCATTTTGGTCGATCGCGTTCTGCGAGCAGTTGCGCAGCCGTACTCACCGCGATCTCATACGGCGAGTCCGATCCCACCGGCAGTCCGATCGGACAGTAAAACGCTCGCTGCGCTCCCTCGGGCAGCCCCGCCTCGGCGACATCCTGCCGAAGACGCTTGGCCTTGGCGTTGCTCCCGATCACACCGACGTACGGGAAAGTGCGCGTGCGCAGAATCTCGAGAAGGATCGGCTTGTCGGTCGTATGCCCCATCGTCATCAGCACCACGAACGAATCATCGGGGATCCGCGCAACCTCGGCGGGCATGTCAGAGCTCACCATCTTCGTCAGCTTCGGTGAAGCGACCAGCCGGTCGAGCCACTCCGTTCGCGGGTCGATGCACGTCACCCGGCAATCGAGCTTCACGAGAATCTCAATGAGCGCTTGCGCGACGTGGCCTGCGCCGAAAACAACGATGTTCCACCGCGTCGCGTTGAATAGCTCGAAGTAGACGCGGACAATTCCGCCACAAGTCATCCCGATGTCTTTGTTGAGGCTCCACTGAAAGAACTCGGTCTTCGGGAGCGAGGAGTCGCCGAGCAACCGCTTTGCCTCCTCGATGCAGCGGACTTCGATCTTCCCGCCGCCGACGGTCCCGAAATGGCGTCCCGCGGCGGTGACGAGCATCTTCGATCCGCGATCCTGCGGCGTCGAACCCACGGTATCGACGACCGTGACCGCAACGAACGGCGCGCCAGCCGCTGAAAGCTCGTTGAGCGCTTCGAAAAAGGTGACCATGTGACGCTCCAAGATGTCATGGTGTCAGGTCTGGAAAAACAACTTTTCTTCCAGGATTGTTTGTTGGACTCAACAATTCTGTTAGAAAAGTTGTTTTTCCAGACCTGACACCATGACATCCATCCGGTCGCAGAGAGTCGTGCTTCCCGACGGTGTGAGGCCGGCGGCGATCGAGTTCGCCTCGGTCATCCGCCGGATCACGGGTTTCGACCAGATCGAGGGCGCTGTCGATTACGGCGACCTCGTGATCATGCCCGGCGTCGTCGATTCGCACGTTCACGTCAACGAGCCGGGGCGGACGGAGTGGGAAGGATTCACTTCGGCGACGCGCGCCGCGGCGGCGGGCGGGACGACGACCATCGTCGACATGCCGCTCAACTCCATCCCCGCCACGACGACGCTCGAAGCGTTGCGGATCAAGAAGCGGGCGCTCGAGGGTCAGTGCTTCGTCGACGTCGCGCTGTGGGGCGGCGTCATTCCGGGCAACCTCGGCGAATTGCGCCCCATGCTCGAGGAAGGCGCACGAGGCTTCAAATGCTTTCTCGTTCACTCCGGCGTCGACGATTTCCCCAACGTATCGCCCGGCGAGCTGCGCGCGGCCGCGCGCGAGCTCGCGCCGACGGGTGCGCCGCTTCTCGTCCACGCGGAGCTGCCGGCCCCGATCGATCGGGCCGCGCGAAAGGTCGCCGGCGCCGATCAACAATCCTATGGAACGTACCTCGACTCACGGCCACGCGCTGCCGAAGACGAGGCGATCGCACTGTTGCGCGACGTCTGCGCAGAGACCGGGGCGTGGATCCATATTGTCCACCTGTCGTCAGCGAGCGCGGTCGCAATCGTGAAAGACGCGCAGTCAGCGGGACTCAGGCTCACCGCTGAAACGACTCCGCATTACCTTCACTTCGACGCGGAGACGATTCCTGCGGGCCGCAACGAGTTCAAGTGCGCGCCTCCGATTCGCGAACGCGCAAACCGCGAGCAGCTCTGGCAGGGCCTGGCCGATGACACCATCGAGATGATCGTCTCCGATCACTCTCCGTGCACGCCCGAACTCAAACGAGGCACCTTCCTCACGGCCTGGGGCGGCATCGCGTCCGTCCAGTTCGTCCTGCCCGTGATCTGGACCGAGGCGCGTCAGCGGGGATTTGAACTCACGGATCTCGCGAGATGGCTCTGCGGCCGCACCGCCCGGCTCGCGCGGCTGTCCCGGAAAGGGGCGATCGAGCCCGGCCGCGACGCCGACTTCGCCATCTGGTCGCCAGAGGAGACATTCAGAGTGGACGACTCGGTCATCCAGCATCGCCACAAGGTCACGCCATACAAAGGCGAAACGTTGTACGGCGTGGTGAAAGAAACCTGGGTGCGGGGTGCGCTGGCGGGCGCGAGTCGCGGAACGCTGCTCTAACCCGCTTCCGACATCACGGGCAGCTCGAACCGGACCGTCGTTCCCTTACCGGGCGAGCTGTCGATCGTCAGCTCGCCGCCGATGCTCTCCGCGCGCTCGCGCATCGTGGAAAGTCCGAAGCGCGGGAACTCGGTGCGGGTGCGGAGAGCAGGATCGAATCCGAGGCCGTCGTCGACCACCGTCGCGATGAGCTTGCCGTTGCGGCGCTGTACGTCGACCCGCACCTTGCTCGCGTGGGCATGCTTGCGCACGTTCCCGAGCGCTTCCTGCAGAATTCGCACGAGCTGGAGCTCTGCCGACGGCCGCAATCTCAGCTCACCCTCGATGAGCAGGTCCGTCTGCACTCCACTCTGCTCACGCCATCGGTCGATGTACTCGCGCAGCACTTCGGACAGAGGCCGGTCTGGTCCCGGGAGTGTTCGCAGTCCGACGATCCCTTCGCGGACTTCCGTGTATGCCTGACGCGCTGAGACCGCGAGCTCCCTCAGCTGCGCGCTGGCTTCCTCGCCCTTTCCTCTGCGCAGATACGCATCGGCCGCCTGGACCTTCGTGTTGACGTAGCCGAGGACCTGGGCGAGGCCGTCGTGCATTTCGTGGGCGATGCGGAGGCGTTCCTGCGCGACCGCGAGATCCGCTGCCTGCGCGTGAAGGTAAGCATTGTCGATGGCCACCGCCGCCTGGACGGCGAAACGGACGAGCGTTTCCTGATCCCGGTCGTTGAACTCCTCCCACCCCTCTTTCTCGCTGAGGTAAATGTTCCCGCGGAACGGTCCCTTGCAGTTGATCGGGACCGCGAGAAGACTCCGCATCACCGGATGGTTCGGCGGAAAGCCTTTCGATGCCGGATGCTCGCGAACGTCCTTGAGCCGAAGGTGGCGGCCTTCATGGAGCACGATCCCCAGGACGCCGTGGCCGACCGGCGGCGGTCCGATGGCTTCCCGATCCTCCGGGCTGATCCCCGAAGTGATGAACTGGTCGATCCGGTCGTTTCGATCGACCACCGAGACCGCGCCATAACGAGCGCCGACGAGGCTGCGGGCCTGATCGACGACCTTCTTGAGGACCGTATCAAGAGACAGCTCGGCGCTGATCGCGAGCCCGGCGCTGTGCAGCGCGAGCAGTTCCTCGTTCTGCCGTTGCAGCCGCGCCTGCATGGCGTCGATGAATCGGAAGATGATCATCGAGAAAACGAGGATGCCCACGACAGACACTGCATCCATGAGCAGGCGCTTCCCGACGGGCACCGGTCCCATCACGAAATAGCGCACCACTTCGAGAAGAAAAACGGCGGCGATCGGGACGATCGTCGCGATCAGCCTGAGTTGTTTGAGTGTCATCGAGAGCGACTCTGTCAGCGCGTATTCTGCACCAGCCACTTCATCGCTCATGACCGCGATCGGGTCGACCATCGGGTGCGCACTTCGAAAGCTGTCGGCAATGTCCCGTCGCATCGTGCTCAATCGGCCTTTCGAGGAGCGATGACCCAGCGGAACGTGACCTTGACCTCGTCGCCGGCGGTGACGCCCTTCATCTTCGCGGGCGGCGTGATGCCGAAGTCACTCATCCTCACGGGAACCCGTCCGGCGAGAACGTAACACCCGTCCGACGTGCGCGTGCCGGCCAACAGAAGGGCGACGACCAGAGAGATACGTTCCATTTGCGCATCTTCGGCTGGGCCAGGTTGTCAGACGAACCTCATGCAGGTAGGCACGAAACGCCGCGGGGTAGTCGGTAACCTACCCATCGGGGTGGGCCGAAACGGGCCGTCGCATATACTCGGAACGCGTGCGCATCCTCATTGCCGACGACCATTCCCTCTTCCGCGACGGCCTCCGAAGCCTCCTCGGGTCGCAGGGTCATGAGGTCGTGGCGGAGGCGCGCAACGGGCGCGAGGCGATCGCGCTCGCGCAGGAAAAGCAGCCTGATCTCGTGCTGATGGACATCTCCATGCCGGAGATGGATGGCCTCACCGCGACCCGACAACTGACCTCGCTGATGCCCGAGGTGAAAGTCGTGATCCTCACTGCATCGGAAGACGACGCGACGCTGTTCGACGCGATCAAAGCCGGTGCCCACGGCTACCTGCAGAAAAATCTGGAAGCCGACGATTTCTTCACGCTGCTCGAACGCGCCAGCCGCGGTGAGCCGGCGCTCACACCGACCCTCGCCCGACGCCTCCTGCAGGAATTCGCGAAGCCGGTCGAGAAAGAGAAATCCGAAGAGGAAGAGCTCACGCCGCGCGAGCGCGAAGTGCTCGAGCTGATGGTCGAGGGCGTGACGTCGAACCGCAAGCTCGCCAAGCGCCTCAACCTCAGCGAGAACACGGTGAAGTTCCACGTGCGGAACATCCTCGACAAGCTCCGCCTGCACGACCGGGCGCAGGTGGTCGGATACGCCCTCCGGAAGAAGATTTCGGAACAGTCGTGAGGGGTCACCGTTAACCGTTAACGGGAAGCCGGGTACCATCATGCCAATGGACTTTCGTGAGCTTCCCGACCTCGCCAGCGAGCGTGCCGGTGGCACGGTGCTCTTTGCCAGCGACGACTACTTTGCCGAGAAGGAAAACCTCATCCGGCCGTCCCGCGCCATCTGGAAAGAGCATGAGTACACCGATCGCGGCAAGTGGATGGATGGATGGGAATCGCGACGCAAGCGCACGGCCGGACACGACTTCGCGATCATCCGCCTCGGCGCCCCCACGATCGTGCGGGGCGTGGTCGTCGACACCAGCTTTTTTCGAGGCAATTTTCCGGAGTCGTGTTCCATCGACGGCGCCGTCATGCCCGCGAATGCGCCCGCCGACGATCTTCTGGTTGCGGAGTGGACGGAGGTTCTGAAACGGTCGCCTCTCAACGGCGACAGCGAGAATCTCTTCACCACCGCCTCCCCCTTCGCATTCACGCACATCCGGCTCAACATCTTTCCAGACGGGGGCGTCGCTCGCTTCCGTGTCCACGGCGACGTCGTTCCCGACTGGAGCCGCGCCGGCGGGCTGGCAACCGAGGTCGATCTGGCCGCGCTGGAAAATGGCGGAGCGGTCGAGTCGTGCAGCGATCAGTTCTTCGGACCGAAACACAACCTCATCATGCCCGGCCGCGCCCTGAACATGAGCGACGGATGGGAAACGCGCCGCCGCCGTGGACCGGGTCACGACTGGGTGATCGTCAACCTGACGGCGGAAGGCATCATCAGGCGGATCGAGATCGACACGAACCACTTCAAAGGCAACTATCCCGACACGGCGTCGATCGAAGGATCGATCGATGGTCGGACATGGTTCGAGGTTCTTCCGCGAACGAAACTGCAGGCGCACACGCGTCACTTTTTTCGCGACGAGCTGACCGGCAAAGGTCCGGCCTCGCAGATCCGCCTGAACGTTTTCCCGGACGGCGGGGTCAGCCGGCTTCGCGTCTGGGGGCTGGCGACAGAAGCCGGCCGGCGAAAGGCCGTGGTCGATCGCGTGAACACTGCCACCCATCCGGCCGAGTTGCTGCGTTCATGCTGCGGATCGACGAAGTGGGCCGAGCAGCTCGCTGCCGGGCGGCCTTTTCAGTCGTGGGACGAGCTGACCGAAAAAGCGGATGGCATCTGGTCGCGCCTCTCGCCCGAGGACTGGAACGAGGCCTTTCTTGCCCACCCCCGGATTGGCGAACGGAAAGCTTCTTCGAAATGGTCGGCGGACGAGCAGGCTGGAACCAACAGTGCGTCGGAGGAAACGATGAACCGCCTGGCGCGGGCAAATCGAGAGTACGAAGAGAAATTCGGGCTGATCTACCTCGTTTGCGCGACCGGCCGCAGCGCGGACGAGATGCTGGCCAATCTGGAGACACGCATGAACAACAGCCGGGAGACGGAACTGCGCGTCGCTGCTGAAGAGCAGCGGAAGATCACGCGGCTCAGGCTGGAGAAACTGGTGCTTTGATGGCCGGAATCACGACGCATGTCATCGACACAGCGAAGGGCCGCCCAGGCTCCGGTATCGCGGTCAGCCTGGAAGTGGACCGAACGGGCAAGTGGGAGCTGGTGGGCCGCGGCGAGACGGACGCCGATGGACGCCTCAGAACTCTGACCGAGGGAAAGCAGCTGGAGCGTGCAACCTACCGCCTCACGTTCCAGACGGGCGGTTTTTTCCCCCAGGTCTCGATCACCTTCCGCGTCGACAAGCCGGAGGAGCACTACCACGTCCCGCTGCTGTTAAGCCCTTTCGGATACACGACTTACCGAGGCTCGTAGGGCGGCATTTCCATTGCAGCGAGAAAAGAGTGATACGGCCATGGACGCCATGGAGTCCAGATCCGTATCAGACGTAGCAACAAGACAATCTCCTACACAGACGGCGGCGCGTAGCCGCCGTCGTTTTTTTTGCGCCGTCCCTGCAGGATCTTCACGAACGAGCGTGAACGCAACTCGTCGATGGTCAGTCCGGTGGCCAGCGCCTCCTGCTCCGTGATCGCGCCGCTGTTCAATCCGCGGATGAAGTAGTTGAGAAGTCCCTGCCCTGTCGCGGCGTCGTCGAAGACGTCACCGACGAGCGTTGCCTGACCCGCCTTCTCCATGAAATTGCGCAGCCGTTCCGTTGCGGCGGTGAGGCCTTCGAGGAAGAACGAGTAGACGGCGGCGTACCGGGTCGGCAGTTGCGCCGGATGGAGATCCCATCCCTGGTAGTACGCGTGAACGAGAGAGTGGCGGATGTGATCGACGTGGAGTTTCCATGCGCGATGCACCACGTCCCTGTTCTCCGCTGTCTGTGCGTGAGTCAGGTTGGCGCCGCGATGAGGCGGGATCGGCATGATGTTGGTCGCACCGTCAGAGAGCCAGAGACCAGTACCTGAATACGCGACCTGCATCATGTGGCGCGCAAAGTCGCACGCGGGATGATCCATGCGCTGCTCCGCCGCAGTGATGTTGCAGCTGGCCGTGTAGTCGTATGTCCCGAAATGCGCGGCGACGGCGCGGCCGCGCGCCGCATCGAGAAACAGCGGCAGGTTCGAGACGCCAGCCGCGCTGAGAATCGACTGCGTCGTCTCGATCATGAACTCCAGCCTCAGCGAACCGGCGGGAAGCTTCAGTCTCGACTCCATGAGATCGTAAAGATCGGCGAGGACGGTCACCTGCTCCGGCAGTTGAATCTTTGGCAGTGTGACCACGAAGCCCGGGGGCAGTGCGCCGTTTTCCTTGACGACCGTCGTCAGAAAAATGTCCAGAGTACGGATCGACCGGCGCATCAGCTCCTGAGTGAACGGCTTGATGCGGATGCCGATGAACGGCGGCAGCCTCTTCTCGCGCATGCCCTTCGCCAGCTCCCGCGCGACCGATTCGGCGTGCCCGTCTTCCTCGGCATCGGGACGGTTGCCGTATCCGTCCTCGAAGTCGATCCGGAAATCCTCGATCGCCTCCCGCTTCAGTTTCTCGACCACGCGCGCATGGACGACGTCGGCCAGATCCTCGCGCATGCCGATCGCCTTCGCGAATGTCCTCGGATCGCCGCCGTACTCCTCGAGCGTGCGAAGGGCGGCTTCTCCAAGCTTCCGCGTCGTATCGAACTTGAACAGATGCGCGCCCCCGTACACAGAGTGCACCGGCTGCCGCTCGCCGGCACTTCCCGGAAAGCGGTTCACGAACGGAACGAGCGCGGCTTCGAGGTTGCGGGTGATTCGCTGAATGTCGTTTTCGTCGAAAGTCATGTCTTTGCCGATTTTGGATTTTGGATTTTGGATTTTGGATTTTGGATCAATCCAAAATCCAAAATCGCAAATCCAAAATCACTCAGTCGGAGCCTCTAATGATTCCTGATGACGTGCGCGGCGCCCCAGCCCACCACCGTGAGGCCGCCGAGGATCGCCCAGCCGTATTCGTTGCCGTACGTGGTGACCGGGAAGTGATTGCTGATCATGATCAGAACGACCGGCATGATCAGGTAGGTGTTGTGCTTCGAGCGATTCTTCGCTCGCTCGCCGAGTTTCGGATCCGGGATCCCGCCTTCCGTCGCCATGCGCACCATCTGTTTCTGCGCGGGAATGATGCGTTCCCAGACGTTCGCGGCCATGAGCGTGCCGAGCATCGCGCCGACGTGCATGAACGCAGCGCGCGCCGACATCCACTGCGAGAGCCCCCACGCCGTGAACATGATGAGCACCAGCCCTGCGCCGAGCGCGAGCCAGCCGTTCCGCGCGAGGACGAAGTCGTAGACGAACCAGCCGGCGACGATCGTTCCGGCTCCCGCGGCGATCGCCCAGCCCGTGGACAGCTTGCCCGGATCGCCGTCGGTCATCAGGCCGCCCATGTAATAGACGAGAATCAGCAGGGCGATGCCGCTGAGCCACGTGAATGCGGCCTCGTACTTGAACCAGTGGAGCGTATGCGCACGCGATGGCGATTGCGTCTTCTTCACCTGATAGAAGCCGCCGCTGTGCACCATCCACACCTCGTCCGGATCACTGGTATGAAAGCGGCGGTCCAGCCACGTGAAATACCAGGTGGCGCCAATCCAGAGGATGCCTGCAAAGACGTGCGTCCACCGGATGGCCAGGTTCAGCCACTCCTGCATCACGTAGCTCAACGCTGCACACCCTGAGCGACGGCGGCCCTGGAATGGCTCATCCTCATGAGAATCTCCTCGGAGGTTGCGGGAACGCGCAGCCTGGCGACCTCTCCGTTGGATACGAACGACAGCGCGTGCTTCACCGCGCACCACACTGAGATCGACATCAGCAGCGGAGGCTCGCCCACCGCCTTGCTGCCGTAGAGATTCACCGGATTGTCGTGCTCGATCCAGTCGACGTTGAACACCTCGGGCAGATCATGGATGTTCGGAATCTTGTACGTGGTCGGCGAATGCGAGAGCAGCTCTCCCTGAGCGCCGTACTGCAGATCTTCCGTCGTCAGCCATCCCATTCCCTGAATGAACGCGCCGGTGATCTGGCCTCGGTCGACCCCGGGATTGATCGGCCTGCCGATGTCCATCAGCACATCGGAGCGCAGCACTTTCATCTCGCCCGTGAAACGATCGATGAGCACCTCCGAGCAGGCCACACCCATCGTGAAGTAAAGGAATGGATTGCCGCCGGTGGTCCAGTCCCAGCTGATCCTCGGCGTCGCGTAAAAACCGCGCTCGCCCAGCGAAACGCGGGAACGGTAGGCGATGCCGACGAGGTCGTCGAAGGTCATCTTCTTCGTGAGGTCTGCGGCGTCCCACACCTGGCCGTCGGCAAACACGATCTCGCCCTTTGCCGCGGTCGACGTGCGGAACACCTGCGCCATCCGTTCACGGATCCGCCGGCAGGCGTCGACCGCGGCACCGCCGTTCAGATCCGCTGCGCTCGACGCGGCGGTCGCAGAGGTGTTGTTGTTCTTCTCCGTCGACGTGACCATGACGATCACGCGCTCGGGCTCGATCCCCAGCTCGTCAGCGACCACCTGCTGGATCTTCGTGTTGACTCCCTGCCCCATCTCGGTCGCGCCGGTCGAGACCTGCACGCTGCCGTCGAGGTAGACGTTCACGAGAGCATTGGCCTGGTTGAGAAACTTCGTGTTGAAGGAGATGCCGAACTTCACGGCCGTCGTGGAGATTCCCTTCAAATGCGTCTCGGAGGATTCATTGAACCGCTTCACCTCGGCGAGACGACGCTTGTAGTCGGCGCGCTCGGGAAGCTCTTTGAACAGACGCGGAAGGGTGTTGTTCTCGACGATCTGTCCGTAAGGCGTCGTGTTGCGCGAGTCGATGCCGTAGCAGTTGGCGCGCCGAACATCGAGCGCATCCTTCTTCAGGACCGCGGCGATCTCCTCCATCACACTCTCGATCGTGGTTGCTCCCTGCGGCCCCCCGAATCCTCGGAACGCCGTGTTGGGCGGCATGTTGGTGCGGCAGACGGTGCCGCGGATCTCCACGTTCGGAATGAAATACGCGTTGTCGACGTGCGTCATGGCGCGGCCCATGACAGCGGGGGAAAGGTCGGCGTACGCACCGCCGTCCGAGTAGAGATCGAATTGCGCCGCGACGATCTCGCCGCTGCTGTTGAAGCCCACGCGATAGCGGTTCTGGAAGGGGTGACGCTTGCCCGTCGCGTGCATGTCGTCGTCTTTGTTGTACGCAATCCGCGCGGGACGTCTGGTCTTCTGCGCCGCGAGCGCCGCCATCGCGGCCGGATGCGTGGCCTGACACTCCTTGCCGCCGAACGCGCCGCCCATGCGCTTCGTCTCCACCACGACCTGGTTCATCTGCAGACCGAGGAGGTGGGCGATCACTTCCTGGACTTCGGTGGGATTCTGTGTCGACGAAAGAATCGTCAGCGCACCGTGCTCCTCGGGGAACGCGAGCGCGGCCTGTGATTCGAGATAGAAGTGGTCCTGCCCCTTGTTCTCGAAGATACCTTCCAGGATGTGCTCCGCGTTCGCGAGCGCGGCGTCGGCGTCACCGCGGCGGATGATCCGCGGATCGGGGAAGAAGCTCTGCGCAGCGATGGCCTGGTCGATCGTGAGGATCGGCTCCAGCGGCTCGTAGTCGATGACGATCGCAGCCCTGGCCTTCCTGATGGCCTCTGCATTCTCGGCGGCGATCACGACGATGGGCTGCCCGCGGAACGTGCATTCGTCCACCGCGAGAAGGATCTCGTCTTTGTAGATCGGACCGAAGAGGTTGTGGTGCAGATCGCGGTGCGTCAGCAGGGCAACGACGCCAGGCACCTTGCGGGCCGCATCGAGGTCGGCCGACCTGATTCGCGCTCGCGCGTGCGGCGACCAGAGAAAGTCGACGAGCACCTCGCCGCGCGCCGGAGCGATGTCGTCCACGTAGAGCGACTCTCCGGACACGTGACCGCGGGCCGAGTCATGCGGCACATTCTTCCCGACGACAGCCATACGCGGAAAGGATACTAGGAGTGCGGGAGAAGGGCGCACGACGCTCGAGAAGATGGAACGACGCTCACCGCAGAGACGCAGAGTACGCAGAGGGACGCAGAGAGATCAGGAAAGCCTCTGCGTCCCCTCTGCGTACTCTGCGTCTCTGCGGTTGCTTTTTCGGTCTTCAGGGCAGCAATGGGACGCGTAGAATCCCGCCCATGCGCTCGATCGTTGCGGCTCCCCTTCTCTTTCTCACCGCCTGCGCCACCGTGCCGCCCTCTCATGACGTGGTCATCCGTAACGCGATGGTCTACGACGGAAGCGGCGGCGCACCGGCGCACGGTGGAGTGGTGATCGACGACGACCGCATCGTGACGGTCGGCGACATCGGCACCGCCCGCGGCACGATCGACGTCGATGCGCGCGGGACGGCGGTCGCGCCCGGCTTCATCAACATGCTGAGCTGGGCCACGGTGTCGCTGATTGCAGACGGCCGCTCGCAATCCGACATACGCCAGGGCGTCACGCTGGAGATCTTCGGCGAGGGTGTGTCGATGGGACCGCTCAACGACGCGATGAAGCGCGAACTGGTCGAAGAACAGGGCGACATCAAATTCCCCGTCGACTGGACCACCCTCGGACAGTATCTCGACCAGCTCGTGGCGCGCGGGATCTCGCCGAACGTGGCGTCGTTCGTTGGCGCGACGACGGTCCGCATTCACGAGGTCGGATACGACGACCGCCCTCCCACGGAACACGAGCTGGCGCGGATGAAGGATCTCATCCGCCAGGCCATGCGCGAGGGCGCGCTCGGCGTCGGCTCGTCGCTCATCTACGCGCCGGCGTTCTACGCGAAAACGCCGGAGCTGATCGAGCTCGCAAAAGCGGTCGGCGAGTCGGGCGGCATGTACATCTCGCATCTGCGCAGCGAAGGGAACGATCTCATCGGCGCGGTGGACGAGCTGATCACGATCGCGAGTGCCGCGGGTGTTCCGGCCGAGGTCTATCACCTGAAGGCAGCGGGCCAGAAAAACTGGCCGAAGATGGACGAGGTGATCGAGAAGATCACCGCTGCGCGTGCCGAGGGGATCAGAGTCTCCGCCGACATGTACACGTACCCGGCGGGAGCAACCGGGCTCGACGCGATGATGCCACCCTGGGTGCAGGAGGGCGGCTTCAAGAAGTGGAAAGAGCGCCTCCAGGATCTGTCGATCCGCAGGAGGCTCATCTCCGACATGGTCATGCCGACGACGGAATGGGAGAACCTCTATCTGCTCGCCGGCGGCGCGGATCGCGTGCTTCTGGTCGGGTTCAGAAACGACTCGCTGAAACCGCTGACCGGCAAGACACTCGCCGAAGTCGCGCACATGCGCGGCAAGTCACCCGAGGAGACGGCGATCGAACTGGTGATCGAGGACGACAGCCGTGTCGAGAGCGTCTACTTCCTCATGTCGGAGGACAACATCCGGAAGCAGATCGCGCTCCCCTGGGTGGCATTCGATTCCGATGCGTCCTCGCTCGCGCCGGAGCGCGCGTTCCTGAAATCGAATCCGCACCCGCGGGCGTATGGAAACTTCGCGCGCCTCTTCGCAAAGTACGTCCGTGATGAAAAAGTGATCACCGTCGAAGAAGCGGTGCGGCGCCTGACATCGCTCCCGGCGGAAACGCTCAAAATCGCATCGAGAGGACGGCTGCGGCCAGGCTACTTCGCCGACGTGGTCGTCTTCGATCCGGCGACCATCCAGGATCACGCCACGTTCGAGAAACCGCACCAGTACTCGACCGGCGTCTCCCACGTCTTCGTCAATGGAGTGCATGTCCTGCGTGACGGCGAACATACGGGTGCGAGGCCGGGGCGGGTGGTGAGGGGGCCGGGGTATCGGCCGTAGCCCTGGACTTTGGACCCTGGACCTTGGACCTTGGGAGTTCACGTGGTGACGTGTGGCCGCAAGGTCCAAGGTCCAAGGTCCAAGGTCACCGGACGTCGTAATAGAACTTGCGCAGGACGTTCCCCGCGAGCAGGTACCGGAAATCAGCCGAGCCTCGCACGTCGGAGATCGGCGTGATCTCGCTGCGCGCGATGGGTCCCGCCTCCTCGAAGGTCTCGAGCGCAAAGGGACGTCCGGCGAGAAACCGCTCGGTCTTCGGAAGCCGCAGGACCACGGGGCCAACGCCGCCGTAGGCGATGCGCACGGACTCGATCTGATCTGCCCGTCGCCGCATCAGCACGGCAGCCGTGAACGAGGAGATGTCCAGGTGGCTGCGCTTCGAGACTTTGTAGAGGCGGAGTGAATCGGCAGCGGCCGGGAGAGGGATCCGAACGCGGGTGATGATCTCGTCGGGCTGCAGATCGAGCGTCTTGTAGCCGCGATAGAACTTCTCGACCGGCACGTTGCGTACGCCCGTGCTTCCCGACAGCTCCAGAGTCGCACCGGTGACGTAAAGGAAAGGCAGCGAATCGGCGATCGGCGATGCGTTGGCGACGTTTCCCGCGAGCGTGCCGGCGTTCTTGATCTGCGGTGATCCGAAGCGATCGAGAATCTTCGCCAGCTGGGGGATCTTCCCTTCGACAAACTCCTCGAGCACAGCCAGCGTCGTGCGGCCGCCGACGTGCAGTTCATCACCTTCGATGCGGAGCTCGTCCAGTCCGGGCACCGCATCGAGCGAGAGAACCGCCTCGGGAACGAAGCCGCGCTTGTTGCACCAGACGCCAAAGTCGGTCGCTCCCTGCACGATCACGCACTTCGGGTGCGCCGCCTTGAACTCGATCGCCTGGGCCAGAGATGCCGGCTTGAAGAAGTTGCCGATGCGAACACCTTCGCCGTTCGGAAGCGCTTCGACGATCGGGGCCGGTGGAAAGAGATCGTCGATCGCCGGCTGGCCGTTGACGTCCAGTGCGGCCTTGATGATCGGTTCGTATCCGGTGCATCGGCAGAGATTGCCGGTGAGTGCCGACCGGACGTCCGCGGGTGAAGCCGGCCGTGCTCCACCTTCGTACATCGCGGCCATGGCCATGACGAATCCCGGCGTGCAATAACCGCACTGCGCTCCGTGAGTCCGCACCATCGACTCCTGCAGCGGGGTCAGCCCGTTCCGCGACAGTCCCTCCACCGTCACGACGTGCGTTCCGTCGAGCTGAAAGAGAAACTGGATGCACGAATTGACCGGGCGATAGCGAAGACCCTTACCCTCGCGGCGGCCGATGAGAACCGTGCACGCGCCGCAGTCACCCTCCTCGCAGACGATCTTCGTGCCGGTCGCGCGCTGGTCATAGCGAAGGTAGCGCGAGAGCGTCTGAAAGACGCCTTCGCCGCCGGCGCGATGTTCCGCGCCGTTGATGAAGAAGATCACCTCGTTGCGCATGGGCGGACGGATTGTACTCAGGCTTGCGGATCGGGGTTCCACCAGCACGCACCTTTTCCCTGGCGCGCCACGGCTGCCCGTTCCTCGATCGAGGTCATTTCTTTCTTCGCGAGCGGCCGGAATTTCATCGCCGCGTCGAAGGACTCGTCCTGGTCTTCACTGCTGCTGAGCCCGAGGATGGCGACGTCGGGATCGATGGTGAGGGTGTAGTGGAGACACTGACGCGCCGTCAGACGCGGCAGATCCTTCGCGTTCTCGAGCGGCTGGTTGTACCCGGACGTATCGGCGACCAGTTTTCCAGCACCAAACGTCTTGAACGAAACGGCTCCGACACCCCTCTCGCGAGCCAGCGGAAGGATCTCGTCGATGTAGCGACGGTCGACGAACGGCCCGACCGGGAACATGACGATGTCGCACACGCCCGCCTGCAGAGCTGCCCGAAGAACGTCGGGATGATGCGAGGAGATGCCGCGATAGCGGAACCTGCCCGCTTCGATGCATCGCGCCACCTCGTCGAAGCGCAGCTTCTCGAAAACCTCCATCTTCGATACGCCGTGAAACACGAACGCGTCGGCATGTGTCCCAAGCCGTGCAAGGGAAGCGTCGATCTGCGGCTGGACCGGCGAATCGTGGTCGTCGATCTTGTCGATCACGAACAATGAATCGCGATCGCTTTTCACGGCGCGGCCGACGATCGTCTCGGAACGGCCGTTCTCATAATTCGGCGCCGTATCGACGACATTGAGCCCGGCATCGATCGCGCGGCGAAGCAGAGCCACGCTCTGCTCGACGGGAATCGCGGGATCGGCGACGTCTCCGATGCCAAGGGGACTCGCCAGAAAGTCAGTGCCAGGCAGCCGCCGGCGATGACGAAGCATCGTCAAGACCTCGGCTCGATCACCTGGACGGATCGTGCCCCCTTCGATGATCTGACCGTAGGCTCCGCTCCGCCAGTTCGGACCGAGCGCGAGTCGGAGTCCCTGAAATGCATCGTCCATCTGTTCGCACGGGCGCGTCTGCCCTTCGATGCGAATGACAGCATCGCCGAGGCGGAGGAGCTTCCCGCGTGACTCGCGGAGATCGACGCCGCGGACGAGCACGTTCGCGCGCCGGGCGCTCGGATCGATTGTCGCGCCGAGCTCGGCTTCCGCCTCCCGCCACGCGGCTTCCTCGATGATCGTGACGTGGCGCCATCCGTCCTGGTCGGCGTTGCCGCGAATTCCGCGGCCCTCGACGAGCTCAGCGGCAGAAACGGGCTGCATGGGGCGGCCATGCGCCGGCTTGAGCCACAACGAGATGATGGATCCGGTCATGGTTGACTTCCAGTTAGTCGAGCCAGTTCATCGAAGGACCCTGGACCTTGAAACCCCGCGCTGCCTTTCGTGCTCCCAAGGTCCAGGGTCCAACGTCCAGGGTCCAACCTTATCCTAACCGACGGTTCCCATCTTGCATCTGACCCTTCAGTGATCCCCACCGAACCGATCGGCAGTATCCCGCGGCCGCTGGAGCTGATCGCCGCGGTTGCGCGGGGAGACAGCGAAGGTCCGGCGCTCGACGTGCTTTACGACGACGCCATTCGCGACACGATCGCGCGATTCGAGGAGACTGGCTCGCCGGTCATCACGGATGGTGAACAAAGGAAGTATCAGAACTTCTGGACGTATTCGGTGCACGGGCTTCCGAACACTGCGCCGGATGGATTCAAGATCCCGTTCTCGGCGGGGCATACACGCCGGATGCCGCGGCTCACTTCCGGCCCGTTTCGATACAAGCGCCAGGCGGGCCAGTACCTCGACGTGGCGCTGCGCTACACAAAGCGGCCGGTGAAGCAGGCCGTCATCTCCCCATCGGCATTGAGCCTCATGTACCCGGCGGAAGGCATCCCCGGCTACTCGCGCGACGAATTCATTCACGATCTTCTCGCGCAGCACGAGCAGGAAATTCGGCAGTGCCTCGCCAAAGGGGCGCACAAAGTTCAGATCGATTTCACCGAAGGCCGCCTGGCGGTGAAGATCGACCCCTCCGGCAATCTCCTCAACAGCTTCATCGATCTCAACAACCTCGCGCTCTCTCGTTTCACTTCTGCCGAGCGCGCAAAGATCGGCGTTCACACTTGTCCGGGCGGCGATCTCGATTCCACGCACAGCGCCGAGGTCGATTACGCGGCGCTTCTGCCGAGCCTGTTCCAGATGAAGGTGGGCAACTTCTACATCGCGCTCGCCGGTGAGCCGGACCGCGGGCGCGTTCTCGAGATCATCAGAGAACACATGAAGCCGGAACACCGGGTTTTCGTGGGAGTGGTGGCATCGATCGATCCCGAAGTGGAGACTGCGGAGGGCGTGAGAGATCGAGTCCTCGAGGCGGCGGAGTTCATCCCGGTCGGACAGCTGGGCACGACCGACGATTGCGGATTCTCGCCGTTCAGCGACGACACATCCACGACACGCGACATGGCTTTTGCCAAGATCCGCGCACGCGTCGAGGGAACAGCGATGACGGGCGGTTGCAGCAGGTCATCTGGAACCTGCTCTCGAACGCCGTGAAGTTCACGCCACGCGGCGGCACGATCACCGTCCGGGTGAGCGCGGTCGGATCCATCATCCGACTGACCGTGGAGGACGACGGTCAGGGAATCGACCCTGCATATCTCCCTCACGTGTACGACACCTTCAGCCAGGAGGACGGGTCCACGACCCGCTCGCATGAGGGAATCGGGATCGGGCTCTCGATCGCTCGCTCTCTGATCGCCCTGCACGGCGGAACGATTCGCGCGGCGAGCGAGGGCATCGGGCGCGGCGCGACGTTCACCGTCGACCTGCCGATCCTCGAATCAGCAGTGGTGATGACTCCCGAGGCGACTCGCGCGAGCGTCGCTGCCAAAGGCAACGAGGGCGATGAGCTTCCCGATCTCGAAGGTCTGCGCGTCATCGTCATCGACGATCAGCCTTACACGCGCGATGTGCTGGCGGCGATCTTCCACCGGGTCAACGCTGTGGCGCGCACCGCAGAATCGGTTCATCAGGGTCTCGAACTCCTTCACGGCGGTCCGGCCGATGTCGTAATCTGCGACCTGGCGATGCCCGACGAAGACGGATTTGCTTTCATCCGTGCGCTTCGATCCCTGCGCCACCCGTTGAGCGCGACCCCGGTCATCGCCCTCACCGCGTTCGGCCGTCCGGAAGACCGGCAGCGAACGCTCGCGGCCGGGTTCGACGGCTACCTCAAGAAACCAGTCGATCCCGCCGACCTGGCGACGACGGTCCTTCATCTGGCACAACGGAGGTAAGCAAAATGAGGCAGCTTCTTCTCACTCTCGTTCTCTTCACGTTCGGATGCGCCACGCAGAGTGCCGTGACCGACAGGCTGGAGACCAGCCCCCGCCACAGCGAGTGGGCACAGATCACTCGCGATGGCCGGACGATCCAGACATGGGTCGCGTATCCCGAGGTATCGACGAAGGCGCCGGTTGTCATTCTCATCCATGAGAACCGAGGACTCACTGACTGGGAACGCGGCGTCGCGGACCGGCTGGCGGAGAACGGATTCATCGCGCTAGCGCCGAACATGCTCTCCGGGATCGGCGTCGGCTCCGCCGATGCTGCGCGTGAAGCGATCGGGAAACTTCCGGCCTCTCAGGTGATGGCCGATCTGCACGCCGTCGCCGATTACGCGAAGAAGATCCCGGCGGCGGACGGAACGCTGCAGGTCGCAGGATTCTGCTGGGGTGGCGCGCGCACCTGGCTGTTCGCCAACGACCGCCGCGACCTCACCGCTTCGTACGTGTTCTACGGCACCGGGCCGCAGGAAGGATCAGGCGTCGCCAGCATCAACTCACCTGTGTACGGTTTCTATGGCGGAAACGACGCGCGCGTAAACGCCACCATTCCCAAAACGGAAGAGCTGATGCGTGCGGCCGGGAAGCGGTTCGAGCCCGTGACGTACGAAGGGGCGGGCCACGCGTTCATGCGCGCCGGGATGGCCGCCGATGCCACCCCCGCAAACAGACGCGCCCACGACGAAGCGTGGGCGCGCTGGCTTCAACTGCTGAAAGGCTTCGGCGTTCACCGTTAACTGTTAACCGTTCACCGTTAACTGTTCACCGTTCACCGTTAACCGTTAACCGTTAACGGTGGAACGGTGAACGGCTCACCCATCCGCAGGCAATGGCGCCGGCGCTTCCTCTTCCACCTTCGGCTTCGTTCGTTCCACATCCTCCCCTTCGATCCCGTACTTCAGGATGAACGCCGCCACGGGGACGCCGAGGATGAGGCCCCAGACGCCGAAGACTTCTTCGGCGACGAGCAGGATCACGAGCACGGCCAACGGATGCAGGCGCAGGTGCCGCCCGTAGATGAGCGGATTGAGGAGATAGGCCTCGACGGCGTGAATGACCAGAATCGCCACCAGCAGCCAGACCACCCGGGTGAAGCCGCCCAGCTTGAACGCGAGCAGCGCCGCGGGCAGCGTCGACAGGATCATGCCCAGGATGGGGATGTAGGAACAGAAGAACACGATGGTGGCGAGCAGCGCGATCGATGGAAGGCCGAGCGCGACGAAGGCCATGGCGGAGAGCAGGGCGTTGACGATTGCGACGACGGTCTGGGCCTCGAATGCGCGGCCGAGCATGACTCCGAATGCGCGAAGCCCGGGGGCGATCTCCGCGTAGACCTCGGCCGTGCGACCGTACTGAAACTGCAGCATGCGCTCCCGGGTCGCGGGAAGGTTCCACACCATCAGGAACGAGAGGATGATCGAGATCAGGAACGCGAAAATGAAAGCGAACGCTTCGTTCGCAAAGATCGTCACTCCCCGAATCACGCGCGGCGTCGCGTTGGCCAGACCGTTGTGGAGCCGGGCGACCATGACCGCGTACGCGTCGGACTCGCGGAACGAGTAGAACGTGTCGTGTCCGGCCACACTGATGATGAATGCGTCGAGCATCTCGCGCGCCTCGCGCTCGATGACCCCGACGCTCTCCTCGGTCTGCGCGCCCTCGGCCGCATCGCCGCGCGCGGCTTCGGTGGTGATGTAGAGCCGCGCCAGATTCCGCGCTTCACTGATCATGCGCGGCACGACGAGCACACCGATGCCGGTGATCACCGTCAGCATCGTCAGGTAGACGATGACGACGCCGACGCGTCGATGGGAGATCCTCGAGCCGAGGGCTTTGACGCCCGTGTTGGCGATGTAGGAGAGGACGAAAGTCAGGAAGAAAACGGGAAAGAGGTGGCGCAGCAGCACGATGATCCCGATCAGGCCCGCCCAGATGGCCCACTTCTCCGCCTTGATCAGAACCGTACGATTCACGCGATCAGTGTAACTGCACCGAGTTCGTAACACTTCCACGGGCGGTCCCACCTGTTACCATCGCCCGCCGGAGGTCATCCCGTGCCGACACGCAGAACATTCATCAGCGGATCCATCGCCGCCGGAACACTCCTCGCCACCGGAGCGCTCGCTGCCCAGAAAAAGCCCGAAAAGGCTTCCAGGCCTCTTCGCATCCTCATCCTCGGCGGCACCGGATTCATCGGGCCCCATCAGGTCCGCTACGCCGTGGATCGCGGCCACAAGGTCACGATGTTCAATCGCGGCAAGACCAACCCGACCCTCTTCCCGAACGTCGAGCATCTCGAGGGCGATCGCAACGGAAAGCTCGACGCGCTCGAGAACCGCGAATG
Source organism: uncultured Acidobacteriota bacterium (assembly GCA_937870635.1). Classification (GTDB taxonomy): domain Bacteria; phylum Acidobacteriota; class Thermoanaerobaculia; order Gp7-AA8; family Gp7-AA8; genus DATLEX01. The sequence continues at coordinate 53,524 of CALMZP010000132.1, forward strand.
GGATGCCGTGATCGACAACCCGTCCACGCTGCCGCGGTGGGTTCGCGACTCCGCTCAGTTGCTCAAGGAAAAGGCCGGACAGTACGTGTTCATCTCGACGCTCTCTGTCTACAAGGACAACTCGAAGGTCGGGATGGACGAGAGCGACCCGGTCGCAACGCTCGCCGACCCGACTGTCGAGCAGATCACGGGCGAGACCTACGGCGGACTGAAGGCGCTCGCCGAAGAGGAAGCGCGCAAAGCGTTCGGAGATCGCGCGACGATCATTCGTCCCGGACTGATCGTCGGGCCCGGAGACAACACCGACCGGTTCACGTACTGGCCTGTGCGCATCGCGCGCGGCGGCGACGTGCTCGCTCCCGGCGATCCGAACAACCCAGTCCAGATCATCGACGCGCGCGACCTCGGCGAATGGACGATCCGCCTCGTCGAAAACAGGACCTTCGGGACGATGAACGCGATCGGACCCGCGGGCCAGCTGACGATGGCGGAGATGCTCGGTGGAATTCGCGCGGTCGTGCCGGGCTCCGTGCCGGTGACGCTGCACTGGGTGCCCGCCGACTTTCTCGAAGCGCAGAAGGTCGCCCCGTGGAGCGACATGCCGGTCTGGATTCCCGCCGAGGGTGAGTACGCCGGGTTCGGGCGCCGCTCGAATCAGAAGGCGATCGCAGCCGGGCTGACGTTCCGTCCGCTCGCGGACACCGCCCAAGCGACGCTCGAGTTTCACCACTCGCGCAGCGAGGAACGTAGAGCGAAGCTGCGCGCAGGAATCGCTCCGGAACGCGAGGCGGGAGTGATCGCCGCCTGGAAATCGAAGAAGGCCTGATCGCCGGGCGCTTTCTCTTTTTGGTCGTTTGCGGCTGAGCCTGCTGGCTTTATCATCGTAGGTCATCCCCCAACAACTGAATCAGAAGGAGGAAGGCTCGTCCATGCAGAACCTTTTCGCGTTCATGCTCTTCCAGGAGTTTTCCGCAGGCGAGGAGGCGGCCGCGGGCGCCGTCGGCACAGGTTTCATGATCGTGGTATTCGCCCTCGTCGTATTGATGATCGCGGCAATGTGGAAGATCTTCGTCAAGGCGGGAGAACCGGGTTGGGCGGCGATCGTTCCGATCTACAACCTCTACATCATTCTCAAGATCGCCGGCAAACCGGGCTGGTGGCTTCTGCTTTTCCTGATCCCGGTGGTCAACTTCGTAGTGGCGATCATGACGTACATCTCCTTCGCGCAGGCGTTCGGAAAAGGCGTGGGCTTCGCGCTCGGCCTGCTGTTCCTCGGCGTGATCTTCTTCCCGATCCTGGCGTGGGGCGACTCGAGGTATTCGGGAGTCCCGCAGACCGCAACGGCGTAACCGGAGTGGAGCGCGGGAGAGGCTGCCCGCGCTCCATGCCCCTCTCTCCGTAGTACCGTTCGATGGTCATGTTTCAGACCATCGCCCTCGAGATCGTCGTCATCTTTCTGCTGGTACTGGCCAACGGTGTCTTCGCGATGAGCGAGATCGCCGTCGTTTCTTCACGCAAAGCGCGGCTTCACCATCTGGCTCGCCAGGGCAGCCGGCGAGCCGCTGACGCGCTCCGTCTGGCCGAGAACCCGGACCGTTTCCTCTCGACCGTTCAGATCGGAATCACGCTCATCGGCGTCGCGGCCGGGGCATTCGGCGGCGCCACGATTGCGGCGCAGCTCGATTCGTACCTGGAGACCATTCCCGGAGTCAGCGCGTACAGCGAAGCGATCGGTGTAGGCGTCGTCGTCCTCGGCATCACCTATCTCTCGCTCATCATCGGAGAGCTCGTACCGAAACGCCTGGCGCTCAATGCACCCGAGCGGATCGCAACCGTGGTCGCTCCAGGAATGAATTTCCTCTCGCGACTAGCCTCGCCGGCCGTGAGTTTCCTGGGCTTCTCGACCAATCTCGTGATGCGCCTCCTGCGGGTCAAGCCGCGCAAGGAATCTCCGATCACGCCCGAAGAACTGCGTGTCCTGCTTCATCAGGGCGTTGCCGGAGGAACCATCGGCACCGAAGAGAGCGAGATCCTCGATCGCGCGCTTCGCCTGGCGGAGCGTCCCGTGCGCGCGGTGATGACTCCGCGGGTCGAGATGACGTGGCTGGATCTCGGCCGCCCGATCGAAGAGCTGCGCGAGACGGCACGGATGAGCCCCCATCATCGCTTTCCCGCTGCACTCGATCGCATCGATCAGCTGCGCGGCGTACTGACCCTCAAGGATCTGTGGAGCGAAGGTGTCGACACGACGGCCGCCCTCTCGAAACACCTCGCCCAGCCGCTGATGGTCCCCGAGGCGTCGTCGGCACTTTCTCTCCTGCAGCGATTCCGCGAGACCCGCAATCATCTCGCCATCGTCATCGATGAGTTCGGAGGCGTGGAAGGTATCGTCACTCCAATTGACATCCTCGAGGCACTCGTCGGCGAACTGCCGGAAGCCGGCGAGGCGTACGAACCGTCGATCGTTCGGCGCGCCGACGGATCATGGTCTGTCGATGCCGCAATCGATCTCGAAGAGTTCAAGACGAGAACGTCGATGTTCGCCCTCCCGGGCCAGAAAGAAGAGGAGTTCCAGACGCTGGCCGGGTATGTGATCACCCACGCCGGAAAGATCCCGCGGCTCGGCGACGTCATCACGATCGGCGATTACCGGTTCGAGATCATCGACGTCGATGGACGGCGGATCGACCGGATCCTGGTTTCGCACGAGTAGGGGTGCGGCAGCTTGGAGGGCGTCTCAAATGCCGCCGTGGGCGGGCGAGGTCGCCCGCCCTCCACCGTGCTCGGATTCTTGCGAAGATCAGTGGAGCGCGGGCGACCTCGCCCGC
>CALMZP010000133.1 GCA_937870635.1 uncultured Acidobacteriota bacterium
GGATGAAGGATGAAGGATGAAGGATGAAGGATGAAGGATGAAGGATGAAGGATGAAGGATGAAGGATGAAGGATGAAACCCCCTGTCATCCCTGTAGGTGGTCCGCAGGACCAGCCTCCCCCGCTGATCGACGGTAATAGCGGTGATCGAGGGGGCGAGGGAAATGAGGAACAGGGATGCATCGCTCCGCCACGAACTTGTCATCCGAGCGTGAGCGAGGGACCTGGGTGTGAAGGGTGGCGCGAAGATCCATTCCTCGTGCCGCCCATCCCCCCAGGTCCCTCGCTCACGCTCGGATGACAAGGTGCAACCTATCCTTCATCCTTCATCCTTCATCCTTCATCCTTCATCCTTCATCCTTCATCCTTCATCCTTCTGCCTTCATCCGTCGTTCCGCGACTGGCACCTCGGGCACCAGTACGTTCCGCGCGCGTCGGTGCCCTGCTTGCGATACTCGATCGGGGTCCCGCAGCGGCGGCATGGCTCGCCGCCGCGGCCGTAGACCCACAACTTCCTGCTGCGATCGAGGCTGTTCATCGTGATGCGGTCGGAGCGGTCATGCTCGACGTTGATCCGCAGAACCTTGCGGCTGATGGCCAGCACGCGCCGCAGATCGGCTTCGGAGATCACTGCGCACTCGACGAACGGATTGATGCCGGCGAGAAACAGAATCTCCGACTTGAACACGTTCCCGATTCCGGCAACGACACGCTGATTCAACAGGACGTTTGCGATCTCGGCATCCGGCCGCGCGGTCATGCGGCGCAGAACTTCATCCGCATCGAACTGCTCTCCAAGAAGGTCGGGGCCAATGCGCCGCAGATCCTCCTGGCGGCGGAGCGCGCGGTCATCCAGGAATTCGGCCACAGGAATGTCGAATCCGACGGCTACGAAACGGGCGGTGCCAATCACCACACGCATGTCCCGCCGCGGACGCTTCCATCTCTCTCCCGGCCGGTAGATGTGCCAGCTCCCGTTCATCCGCATGTGCGTGCGCAGGTGAAGGCCGCCCGAGAAATCGATGATGAGATGTTTACCGGCCGCGGCAACGCGCTCGATCGTGCGGCCCGCGATGGGTTCCTGATCGTCGACCCTCGCCAGCGGCGCAAGCGCGGTTTCGAAGCGCGTCACTCGATCGCCGGCGAGTGCCGCGTGCAACGTCCGTGCGGCGCGGAAAATGGTATCGCCTTCAGGCATGCGCGGCCCGAAGCTGGTATCCGAGTGCGCTGGGCGTGAAGCCCGCTTCGACGAGGAACGGCGCGATCGCGCTGCGCCCCACGGGCTCGGCGTTGACCTCGGTGATGAGAAGTGCACGGCGCATCCCGGCCGTCACCATCGATGCGAGCACCCTCGCGATCTCACGTCCGGCGACACTGCGTGACGGCTCATCGTCGGGAAGCAGGACGGTCAGCTGCTTTTCGCCTCGCCCGACGTAGCAGACCAGGCGTCCGTTGACGAAGATCACCCGCGGCCCCACGCTCCGGCTGAATGTGCGGTTCGCACCCTCGGGCCACCGAAGGATGGCGCCGTACGGGTTGGCCGGGTCGGTCGCGGCGATCATCACAGTCTCCGGTTCCTCCGGATCTTCCCGCAGGGATCGCAGCCGGTCGAGCGCACCGGCACTCGCGAATTGCGTGGCGCCGAGACCGGCCACGAAGTATCCGCGGCGGACCTTCCCTCCCTCTTCCATCGCTTTGAGCACCGGATAGACCGCGCCGAAGCCGCCGGGGATGTTTTCCGCTCCCGGCGCTTCGCGCGTCACGACCCCGTAACGGTTGAGCAGTTGCTGCGCGACTGACGTCGCGCGCAGTGTTGCCGTCGCGGTGCCGGTGCCGACGATCGACCAGCGTCCCTGCGTCGATGGTGGGGCGACGCGCCGTGAGCGGAAGCCGCCGCCGCGGCCCGGCGCTTTCGGCCGCGTGAAGGCGCGCAGCGCGTGAAAGGTGTCGTTGGTGACGTCACCGCGCCACACGAGATCCCACAGCGCCTCGATCACTTCGTTCTGAAACCCGCCGACCGCCATCTGGATCTGGGCGAAGAACGAGGCTCCGTTGGCGCGAAGAAACTCGACGATCTTCTCTCCCAGCTCATCCCGCGGGGTCTCCGCCACTCTCGGCGCATGAAGCACGGGGAGGTGATCGGTCAGATACAGAGCGATGCGTCCATCCTTGCCGCCGAGAGGCTCGACCCCGACCCATACGATCTCTCCGGCCGCGCTCAGCGTGTCGAGGTCGGACGGACGATACTCGTCGATGCGGGATGCGAGAATTTCCCGCTCGAAGATCGACGCCGCCATCGGATATCCCTGAAGCATCTCCACCGACTCGAGCAGCGCGTCGAGTCCGCGCCGTTTGCGGGCCACACCCTGCCAGTGCGTGAACAACCGAGCCAGGACAGGCTGCTCGACCGGCTCGACCTCCTTGCGCAGCTTGGCGAGAGACCGGCGGCGGATGCTGCGCAGAACGTCCGCTTCGCAGAACTCGCGTTGCGTGCCGTTCGGCCGGAACTCACCTTCGACGATCCGCCCGCGCTCGACATAGCGCTCCAGCGCAGAAGTGACAACTGCGATACCAAGGCCGTATCGGCCTGCCGGTTCTGCCGCGGCGAAAGGTCCATGCGTTCTTGCGTACCGCAGGACGAGGTCTCCGACCGGATCGGGGACGCGCTCGAGATATCTCTCCGGGATGCCGGGCGGAAGCGGCACGCCGAGAGCGTCGCGATAACGGCTCGCATCTTCGATGGCGATGTACCGCTTTTCGCCGGTGATGCTGATCGGCAGAATGCGCCGTGCCCTCACCAGCTCCTCGATCCATCCCGCCGGATCTGCGCCAGGCTCCGCCCGCTCGTCGATCTGTCGCGTAGAGAGGTCGCCGAGGCGCAGCAGCAGATCGTGCAGAGCGTCGGCCGATCGAGCTTTGCGCCCTTCGGCGAGATGCTGCAGGCCGCGCTCGAACTCCTCGAGCGAGGCGGGATCGAGCAGCTCGCGCAGTTCCGGTTCGCCGAGGAGCTCGCGAAGCTGGGACTGATCGATGGCCAGTGCCTGTGCACGGCGCTCGGCCAGAGGGGCATCACCGTCGTAGAGGAAGTTCGCGACATATCGAAAGAGAAGCGAACCCGCGAACGGCGAAGGCCTCGGTGTATCCGCCGTGACGACGCGAATCGAGCGGGATCGGATTCGTTCGAGCGTCTGCACCAGCGCCGGCACGTCGAACACGTCGCGAAGACACTCGCGGTAGGCCTCGAGGATCATCGGGAACGAACCGAAGCGCGCTGCGACCTGCAGCAGGTCGTAGGCGCGTTTGCGTTGCTGCCAGAGCGGGGTGCGGCCCTGCGCGCGCATACGCGGCAGCAGAAGAGCCCGCGCCGCCGACTCGCGGAACTTAGCCGCGAACATCGAGCTCGCGCCGAGCTGGCGGACGACGAGCTGCTCGGTCTCGTCCGCATCGGGAAGCACGAGCTCGATTGGCGGCGGCGTGTCCGTGTCGGGAAAGCGCACGATGAAGCCGTCGTCGCTCCACATCGTCTCGACGTCGATCGCCAGCTCGTTGCGGATCTTTGCCGTCGCGGCCATCGACCAGGGAGCGTGAATGCGCCCGCCGAACGGAGTGAGGACGCACACCCGCCAGTCGCCGAGATCGTCGAGGACTCGTTCGATGACGATGGTGCGGTCGTCCGGAACGGCGCCGGTCGCTTCTTCCTGATCGCTCAGATACTTCAGGAAGTTCACCGCGGCGAGCTTGTCGAGATCGTGCTGTTCGGTGAGCCGGCGGATCGCCGCGGCCGGTTTCATCGCCCGGATCTCGCGAATCAGCTGGCCGATCTCCTGGCCGAATCGAACGCTGCGCTCGGCTGCATCGGCCTTCCAGAACGGCATCTTCCCGGGCTCGCCGGGTGCGGGCGTGACGACGACGCGGTCGTGCGTGATCTCTTCGATTCGCCATGTCGATGCGCCGAGAAGGAAGGTTTCGCCGACACGCGACTCGAACACCATCTCTTCATCGAGCTCTCCCACGCGCGCGCTCTGGGCACGCTCCGCGCCCGCCAGAAACACTCCGTAAAGGCCGCGATCGGGGATCGTTCCGCCGTTGAGGATGGCGATTCGTTTTGCGCCCTGGCGGGCGGTGAGGTTGTTGGTCATGCGATCCCAGGTGACACGCGGACGCAGTTCCGCGAATTCGTCCGAAGGGTAGAGACCCGAGAGCATGTCCAGCACGCCGTCGAAGTTGCTGCGCGAAAGCTCGGCGTATGGCGCCGCGCCGCGAATCGCGCGGTACAGATCGTCGGCGTTCCAGTCGTCCATGGCCACCATCGCCACGATCTGCTGCGACAGGACATCGAGCGGGTTACGCGGATAGCGAGTGGGTTCGATCGCCCCTCGATGCATCGCATCGGCGACGGCGGCGCAGGCGATGAGATCGCCGCGATACTTCGGAAAGATCATCCCTTCGCTGGCGCTGCCGACCTGGTGGCCGGCGCGGCCGATGCGCTGCATCCCGCTGGCGATCGACGGCGGGGCCTCGATCTGGACGACCAGGTCGATCGCGCCCATGTCGATTCCCAACTCCAGCGAGGAAGTGGCGACGAGCGCCGGCAATCGTCCGGACTTCAGGTTGTCTTCGATCTCGATTCGTTGTGCGCGCGCGATCGATCCGTGGTGTGCGCTGACGAGTGTCTCGCCGGCCAGCTCGTTGAGGGCGGCTGCCAGGCGTTCCGCGAGGCGACGGCTGTTGACGAAGATCAGCGTCGAACGATGGGCGCGGATCAGCTCGAGGAGACGGGGATGGATGGCCGGCCAGATCGATGCCTTCTGGGGCGCCGCGGACGCCGGACCGCTGGCAATTCCCTCCGATTCGCCCAGGAGGGCCATGTCCTCGACGGGAACCTCGACGCGGAGGGTGAGCTGTTTCTTTTCGCCGGTATCGATGATGTTCACGGGGCGGAACTTCGGTTTCGCGCCGCCCGCGAATTCGTCGTGAAGATCCTCGGTGACGGGTTTTGAGTCCGGCGGGCGAGGTCGCCCGCGCTCCACGGGGATGGCGCCGCCGAGGTAGCGGGCGACCTCTTCGAGGGGATGCTGGGTGGCGGAGAGACCGATCCGCTGGGGGCGCGCTCTGCAGATCGCGTCGAGGCGCTCCAGAGTCAGCGCGAGATGCGCGCCGCGCTTGTTCGGGACCAGCGCGTGGATCTCGTCGATGATGACCGTCTCCACACTCCGGAGCATCGCGCGCGGGTTCGATGTGAGCAGCAGGTACAGCGACTCCGGTGTCGTGATCAGGATGTCGGATGGCGCGCGGAGAAATCGCGCGCGTTCCTGCTGCGGTGTGTCTCCCGTGCGGATGGAGATCTCCGGTGTGAAGAAGTCGTCGCCGCGACTCGCCGCGACGTTGGCAATGCCGGTCAGCGGCGCGCGGAGGTTCCGTTCGACATCGACGGCGAGGGCCTTGAGCGGCGAGATGTACAGAACGCGGCAGCGCTCGTCCTTCGGCGGCAGGGGGCGGAACATCAGCCGGTCGAGCGCCCATAGGAAGGCGGTCAGGGTCTTGCCGCTGCCCGTCGGGGCGCAGATCAGGGTATGCGCGCCGCTGGAGATCGAGGGCCAGCCCAGCTCCTGAGCGCGGGTCGGCTGCCCGAACGATGCGGAGAACCAGGACTCCACGGCCGGGTGAAATCGAGCGGGCAGCGGCTGTTTGCGTGACATGGGTAACAGGAAATGGGTGACAGCTAACCGAAACTCTGACGGGACTTTACGTTGCTGTTCGACGTACGCTCTGCAACAATAGTAGTAAGTCTCCAAAAACCACGCCGGTTGAAGGACGGGAATGCGGCTTAAGGTGCTCGGCGCCTACGGGGCGTCAGACGCGGAACACAATCTCACGGGTTATCTGATTGACGATTGGTTCGCCGTCGACGCAGGAACGCTGACGTCCAAGCTTTCGTTCGTTCAGCAGGCCCGCGTGCAGGCTGTCTTCATCACTCACGCCCACGCCGATCACGTCCGCGACCTGCCTCATCTGATCCAGAACCGCTTCTCGCTCAACGGACCTCCGCTCACACTTTTCGCAACGCGGGACGTGATGGATCAGCTTTCGACCCACCTGTTCAACGGCATCCACTGGCCGGACTTCTCCACGATCCCGAACCCGGCCACCTCCAAGCCCGCTGTTCTGTACCGTCCCCTCGCGCCGGGGAAGAGAGTCACTTTTGGCGACATCGCCCTGACCGCGGTCAACGTTCACCATCAGATTCCCGCCGCCGGGGTGATCCTCGAGATGAATGGTCAGGCCATCGTCTTCACCGGCGACACCGGGCCGACCCAGGACATCTGGAAGCGCGCCAACAAGACGGAGAACGTGGTGGCGCTGGTGACGGAGGCGTCATTTCCGAACGACCAGCAGTCGCTCGCCGACGAGACCGCGCACCTCACGCCGCAGAGCTTCGGCGACGAGCTGAAGAAGATCGTGGCCGATGCGCCGGTCTACGCGAGCCACCGCAAGCTTCCGTTCGAGCGCGACATCGAGTCACAGATCCGGAATCTGCGCGACCGCCGGGCGCGTGTGCTGCTCGAGAAGAATTACACGCTCTGAAGTGATTGGTGCTTGGTGCTTGGTGCTGAGTTCGCATCCTCGCTCCCCTCGGCACGACGCGGCCGCAGCAAGCTGCCGCACTCCGGTGCAGCACCAAGCACCAAGCACCAAGCACATATAATTTCGCGGCCATGCGCGTTCCCGTCAGCGCGATCATCACCACCTTCAACGAGATCGACTTCGTGGAGGACTGCATCCGCTCGGTCGAGTGGGCGGATGAGATCTACCTGATCGACTCGTTCTCTACCGACGGCACGGTGGAGCTGATCCGTTCGAAGTTTCCCCGCATCCGCTTCGAGCAACGCGAATACCTCGGAGCCGCCTCACAGAAGAACTACGCGATCGACCGCGCCGCTCACGACTGGATCTTCTACATCGACGCTGACGAACGAGTGACGCCCGAGCTGCGTGACGAGATCCTGCAGACGCTCGAGGGAAAGCTCGAGGTCTGGGCGTACTCGGTCGGCCGCCGCAATTTCATGCTCGGAAAAGAGGTGCGGTACAGCGGCCTGCAGCGCGACCGGGTCACGAGGCTCTTTCATCGCAAGCACGCCCGTTATCCGAACCGGCGTGTCCACGCCGACCTGCTCGTCGACGGCGAGACGACGCCGCTCCGGCACCGGATGGATCACTACTACATCCGGTCGTTCGATCACATGATCGCGAAGATGACGAGGTATGCGAACTGGGGCGCCGCGCAGATGTTCATCGACGGCAAGACGACCGGTGCTGCGGGTATCGTCGGCCACGGCCTCGCCAAATTCGTCCGCGACTACATCGTGAACCTCGGCTTCCTCGACGGCGCGCGCGGCGTGATCTCCGTGGGGATGCACGTCTACTACACGTTCTGGAAGTACGCGAAGCTGTGGGAGTTCACGCAGCTCAAGCGCCTGGGCAAGCCGGTCCCTCTTCCAAAGCTCGATGAAGAAGAGGGGCGGTGGGAGTTGCCGTGGGAGAAAAAGTCCGGGGCGTAGGACCAGGCGAGTCCGCTCAGGTCGTGTGCACGCAGCTGTGCACGGTGTCGACGAGCGACTTCACCTCGAAAGGTTTTCTGATCGTCGCGTGCAGAGGCAGGTGGGCCAGCTTCGCCGCCTCGTCCATGGCGCCGGTGACGACGATGATCTTTCGGAGAAGGTCGGGGTTGTTCTGCTCGATCTTCCGGATGAGGTCGACTCCGCCGCCGGGAAGCTTGAGGTCCATGAGGACGGCGTCGTAGGGCTGGCGGCTCAACAGTTCGTCGGCCTGGAGAGCGTCAGTCGTCGTGTGAACGACGTAGGAGTGACGCGCGAGGATGTGGGAAATCAGGATGAGAACGACCTCGTCGTCCTCGACCACCAGAACCTTCTTCGCAGCAGTTTCCAACGACAGAGTCCTTCCAATCGACGTTGACCGGGGACAGGGATGTTGGTGTGACCCGCGCCAGAACGGAGCTGCCGAGTTATTTTATTTCAAATAACCATCAATCAACCTCAACGGTGGCCGGGCGGCTGGCGTTACGGGCGGGGGTGAGGCGGCGTCACGGTGGCGCGGGCGGTGGCTAGACCGGCATCCCGTCGGGCTGCGGCTCGTAGTTGAAGAACTTGGTGATGTCGTTGCGGAAGACGAGTTTGAAGTCGCCGATCGGGCCGTTGCGCTGCTTGGCGATGATGATCTCGGCGATGCCCTTCTCTTCGGTTTCCTTGTTGTAGACCTCGTCGCGGTAGATGAAGCAGACGACGTCGGCGTCCTGCTCGATCGATCCTGATTCGCGAAGGTCGGACAGCTGCGGCCGGTGATCGCCGGTGCGCTGTTCGGGACGGCGGGAGAGCTGCGAGAGCGAGATCAGCGGAGTGTTGAGCTCCTTGGCGATGGCCTTGAGGCCGCGCGAAATCTGCGAAATCTCCTGGTTGCGCGACTCGACCTTGCCTTTGACGGACATCAGCTGCAGGTAGTCGACCATGATCATGTCGAGCGAGGTCTCCATCTTCAGCCGCCGCGCCTTCGCGCGCATCTCCATGATGTCGATGCCCGGCGTGTCGTCGATGTAGATCTTCGCCTTCGAGAGCCGCGCCGACGCCTCGGCCAGATCGCGCCAGTTGCGCTCGGAGAGCATGCCGGCGCGAATGAGGTGGTTGGATACTCCCGACTCGGAGGAAAGGATGCGGAGGCCGATCTGCTCCTTCGACATTTCCAGCGAGAACACGCCGACCGAGTAGAGTCGCTGCGAGGGCGGACGCGGTCCGCCCGAACGGTCAGGGATGGCGATCGACTCGGCGATGTTCATCATGAAGCTCGTCTTACCCATCGACGGGCGGGCGGCGATGATGATCAGGTCCTGCGGCTGGAACCCGGATGTGAATTCGTTGAATCGATCGTAGCCCGTCGGGATGCCGGTGATCAGGCGGCCCGCGCCCTGAAGTGACTCGATCGCGGTCATGTTCGCCTTGGTGATGCGGTCGAGCGCCACGAAACCCTTTTCGGTGCTTCCTTCGGCGATCTCGTAAAGCGATTTCTCGGCGATGTTGAGCACTTCCGAGGGTTCGCCGGGCGCATCGAGCGCGGCGCGCATCACGCTGTTACCCATGATGATCAGGCGGCGCAGAGTCGACTTCTCTTTGACGATGCGGGCGTAGCGCTCGACGTTGGCCACGTCCGGGATCCCGTCCACGAGGGATGAGATGTAGGCCGAGCCTCCCACGCCGTCGAGGACCGCGCGTTTTGCCAGTTCGTCCTTGAGGGTGAGGAGATCGATCTCGCGGCTCTGCTCCGCGAGGGCACGCATCGCCCCGAAGATCGTGCGATGGGCATCGCGGAAGAAATCGGGCGTGTCAATCGTGCCCAGGACGCGATAAAAGGCGTTGTTGTTGATGAGGATGGAGCCGAGCACGGCGCGCTCCGCGTCCGTGCTCTGCGGCAGGGGCCGATCGAGCGCTACATCAAGTTGGGCAGCCGACATTGAACGAGGCGCGGATTGTGCGCGAATTTGTCTCCGCAATGCATCAGGAGATTTTTCCGTGGGATTTCCACAGGCAGTAGGGTACGCGACCGGCCTGTAGATCGCACCCTGGCCGTTTTCCACAGAGAGCGCGGCATGGTCGTTCTACCTGTTGTGGAATCACGGGTCCTTCATTCTCTGTTGGTGAGCGCGTTTTCGGGAGGAGCCTCAATGAAGCTCAAGGGAATCACCGCAGCACTCTGCATCGCCGCCACGGCGGCCCTGGCCCAGCAGACGGCCCCGGCCGCGCCAGCCGCGCCGCAGGTCAAGACGGCCGCTGTCATCAACGGCGAGATCATCACCGCCGAGAAGCTCGATGCGCTTTACAACAACCTCGCGCCGCAGATGCGCGCGCAGTACGACAAGTCGGGCGGGAAGAAGGCTTTCCTCGACAACTACATCGCCAAGCGTCTCCTCATCCAGGAAGCGATGAAAAGCGGGTTCGATCAGCGCGAGGACGTGAAGGCTGCCATCGAGGCCGCGCGTGAGTCCGCGCTTTTCGACCGTTATGTCCGTGAGATCGTGGCATCCGAGATCGTCACCGACGCCGCCGTTCGCGACTTCTACGACAAGAACATCAAGGATTTCATGGAAGGCGACAAGGTGAAGGTCCGTCACATCGTGATCGCGACCAACAACCGGACGCCGGCGGAAGCGGAAGAGATCATGCGCCGCATCTTCACCGAGCTGCAGACGCACATCGTCGCCCTGCACGCCGCCGGGGAGAGCGGACGCCTGACGTTCCGTTCACGCTTCGCCGAGGCGGCGCGCAAGTACTCCGAAGACGGCTCCGCCCAGGAAGGCGGTGACCTCGGATGGGTCGAGCGCGGCCGCCTCGATCCGAAGTTCGAAGAAGTCGCCTTCGGCATGCCGCCCGGTGTCATGAGCGGCATCGTGTCCACACAATTCGGCTATCACCTCATCCTCGTCGATGACGTGAAGCCCGCCGCTCCTCAGCCGTTCGAGAACGTCAGCCGCGCGATCCGTGAATATCTGCTCAGCCAGAAATCTGCCGAGGTGATGACCACGGTCACCCGTCTGACGAACGAGCTCCGGCGAACGAGCAAAGTCTCGGTCTACTCCGAGAACCTCGACTGATCGGCGAGGCGCGTCCGCGGCGCATGCCGCGGGATGAAGAAGCGCCGCAGATAGACGAGGAACGCGAAGTAAGCGATCCACGTGGCTGCGAGAATCGCCAGGAAAAGGGGGTCGCGGTAAATCGCCGCGACCTCCGCCGGGGTTCCCGCCGGAGCGAGTTTCGACGGCTCGGTGCGCATGAGCGTCGTGATCGCGATCCCCACCCCGGCGAGCTGCAGCAGGATGAGCGTCCACCACGCTGACTCTTTCAACCGATAGAGCTGCACCGCGAGTACCCCGCACAATCCAGCCAGCGCGAACAGCGTGATCGCGGCCGTGGCTCCTGTCACCTCGCGGCCGAGGATCGTGAACCTCGGACTGGCCAGGTTGGCGATCAGCGCGACGGCACCGAACGCGAGAACCAGGATCACGGCGAGTACCGGCAGCGGCACACGGTCCGTCCATCGCGACTTCCCATCGATCCGCTCGCAGGTGAGACGAACGTCGGCGCGGCGGTAGAAAAGAAAAAGAACCAGCGGAAGAACGATACCGAGGACGAGGACGCCGATCGCGACGCAGCCCGTGCCCATCGCCCTGTTGGCCATCCCTTGTGCGGCGGCCACGCGGGGCATTACGACCGCGATCATCAGACCGCCCACGACGCCGGCCGCCATCCACAGTGCGCTCGCGACGACGGTAAGCGCGCGTGCCCATCGCCGGCAGCGGATCGACCCGACTCCTACCGTGATGAAGTACGCGGCGGCGAGACCGTAGACAACGACCGCTGAGGCGAGCGCCGCTTCCGATGGTGCCCCGCCGCTCTGCTCCGCGAACTCATGGCCCGCTGCGACCACCAGAACGAGGCCTGCCGCGCAGAGGCCGAGGAGGATCTGAAGGATTCCAAAGACGGTGAGCCCGGTGCGCCGGTCGGCCGGTACGGGGTTCGTTGACGAAGGCGATACGTCCATGCTTGCACGCTCCCGCCCGCCAACGTCCACGTTCTATGCCCGATCTATAATCCGAGCCACCCCCCGGAGCGCGGCTCATGCAGAGAGGCGTCCGATCAGCGGTTGTCGTCGCATTGATTCTTCTCGCCGGTCCAGCGGACGCGGCGCGACGAGTCTGGTTCGTGCCGTGGAAGGTCCTCGAGCCGGGCGTAGAAGCGAAACCGTCGTTTCTTGCGGTGTACTGGATCCCGGCCTCATCGGAGGAGCTTCGGCGCTCGGATCTGCTGACGTCGCGGGCACTCACGACGTACAGTGGCCGTTGCGTGGCGATGCACGTGGTCCGCATCGACGATGCGGCGCGGATCCAGCGATTCTTCTCGGCTACCCTCCCGGTCGTCGTGCTGGCAGACGGCGATCGCGAGCTCGCACGCCTTCCCAACGGCCAGGCGACCGTCCGGGCCAGTCACGTCGAAATGATGGTCCGCGGCGAGTTCGACGTCCGGGCGGCGGCCGCCGAAGCGGCGCTCGATGAGGCGCGCAGGCTGCTCGAACGCGCCGACCAGGCAGGCGCAATCGCGCTGTACCAGAAGATCGTTCAGCAGCAGTGCGCGTTTCCACGCGAGGCGAAGGCGGCCAGGAGAGCGCTGCGAAAACTGGGGAGATAGCCGAAGTGTTATGCGGCCTGGGGCAGACGTCCGAGGAGGCGCATGGCGTCTTTCCACTGGCGGCGTGACTGACGCACGTACCGGCGCGCGCGGCGCTGTGTCGTCTTCCAGCTCTTCGAAACGCCCGCGGCGCGCTCATCTGCGTGCTGGCGCCACAGCATGACAGCGCGTTCGATGTGCTCGACGGCCTTGTCGATCCGCTGGCGGATCTCGGCGGCCATCGGGTGCGCGGACGAAGCGATGCGCGGCTCCACGAGGCGAAGTGCGGCGCGCAGGCGGGCCTGCTCGATCTGCGGCATCGGCGTGGTCTTCAGCTCTTCGGCCAGGCCGACGCCGCGCAGCGCGGCGATCCACCACTTCGCCGGATCCCACTGATACCAGCGGATGCCGTTGCGAAAGTCGGCGGGGAAGCGGTGATGGAAGCTGTGATAGCCCTCGCCCAGCGTGAGTAGCGCGACCATCCAGTTGTCGCGCGCGGAGACTTCGGCGTTGAACACCGGCTTGCCGAGCATGTGCGCGAGCGAGTTCACGAAGAACGTGGTGTGGTGAATGACCGCGATACGGAGGAAGCCGCCCCAGAGGAGCCCGGCGATCGGATCGCCGAATGCGGCGCCGATGAGCGTGGGCAGCCCGAAGCCGACCACGATCAGGATCACCTTGTGCCAGCGGTGCTGCCACATGACGATCCTGTTCTGCAGCAGGTCCTTGGCGTTCTCGAACGTTTCATCGCGCTCGTCGTTCCGGTAGAAAATCCAGAGGATGTGCGCCCACCAGAATCCGCGCTTGATGTTGTACGGATCCCAGTCCTTGTCGACATAGCTGTGATGGACGCGGTGGCTCGATGACCACCAGAGGATTGAGTTCTGTGCCGCAAGAGCTCCGAAAATCGCGTAGAAGACCTGCACGGCGGGATGTGCTTCGTAGCTCTTGTGAGAGAAGAAGCGGTGATAGCCGGCGCAGATCGACATTCCCACGGCCAGATACATCCCGACCAGGAGAAGGGGCATCCACAGGCTGAAACCCGCGTACCAGGTGTAGAGAGCGGTGCCGGCGACGCCGATCACCGGTGTGAGGGTGAGAAACGAAATGTTCACCCAGTCTTTTTCGCGTGTTTCTTGAATGATGAGCCTCCAGGTAGTGCCTTCGAGCCGGGTAAGTATGCATGGGGAAGGCCCACCTACCAACGCGGACTTCGAAGTTTGTATTGCGGTCTGACAATAATTAGCGGACGCGACGGGGAAGTCACTCCCGGCGCGGCATCATCGGAATATCGACGCCCCGCTCCTGGGCGACTTCGATGGCGTCTTCGTATCCTGCATCGGCATGACGCATCACGCCTGTTCCGGGGTCCGCCATCAGCACCCGTTCGAGCCGCGCTGCCGCCGCCTCGGTTCCATCCGCCACGATGACCATCCCCGCGTGCAGCGAGTATCCGATGCCCACTCCGCCGCCGTGGTGCAACGATACCCACGTCGCGCCGGCCGCGGTGTTCAGCAGCGCGTTAAGGATCGGCCAGTCCGCGATCGCATCCGACCCGTCCTTCATCCCCTCGGTCTCCCGGTTCGGTGAAGCCACCGAGCCCGCATCGAGATGATCGCGGCCGATGACGATCGGCGCGGAGACTCGTTTCTCGGCGACGAGCCGGTTGAACAGCAGCCCGGCGCGATGGCGCTCGCCATACCCGAGCCAGCAGATTCGAGCGGGCAGACCCTGGAACTCGACCCGCTTCTGCGCCATGCGGATCCACCGGTGCAGTGCCTGATCGCCCGGGAAAAGATTGAGGATCTCTTCGTCGGTCACGTAGAGGTCGTTCGGATCGCCTGACAGCACGGCCCAGCGAAACGGCCCCTTTCCTTCGCAGAACAACGGGCGGATGAACAGGGGCACGAAACCGATGACGTCGAACGCGTTCGTGACGCCCGCCTTCTGGGCCTGTCCGCGGAGATTGTTGCCGTAGTCGAAGGTGACTGCTCCCCGCCGCTGAAGCTCGATCATCGCGCGCATGTGACGCGCCATCGTCGCGTAGGAAAGAGCGATGTACTTTTCGGGGTCGCTCGCACGCATCGCGACGGCTTCGTCGTAAGACACGTCCGCTGGCACATATCCCTGCAGCTCGTCATGCGCGGACGTCTGATCGGTGAGTACGTCCGGGAGGATGTTGCGTTTGATCAGCGCTTCGAGCAGATCGACCGCGTTGGCGACGACACCGATCGAGACCGCTTCCCCCGAGTCGCGAGCCTTGATGGCGCGTTCGATCGCCCCATCGAGGGAGGGAGCCTCTTCATCGAGGTACCGTTTCTCCAGTCTCCGCTGGATTCGTGTGCGATCAACCTCGGCGACCAGGCACGTTGCTTCGTTCATCGTCGCGGCAAGAGGTTGCGCGCCCCCCATGCCGCCCAGTCCTGCGGTGACGACGAGTTTGCGACGAAGTGTGTCGCCGAATCTCTGCCGCGCCACTGCCGCAAAACACTCGTACGTTCCCTGGAGGATGCCCTGCGTGCCGATGTAGATCCAGGAACCGGCAGTCATCTGTCCATACATCGTGAGGCCCAGGGCGTCGAGCCGGCGAAACTCGTCCCACGTGCCCCAGTGGGGGACGAGGTTCGAATTTGCGATCACCACGCGCGGCGCATTCTCAGTCGTGCGGAACACTCCGACCGGCTTGCCCGACTGCACGAGCAGCGTCTCGTCGTTGCCGAGGCGCTTGAGCGTGGCGACGATGGCGTCGTAGCACTCCCAGTTGCGCGCGGCCTTGCCGATGCCGCCGTAGACGATCAGCTGTTCCGGACGCTCTGCAACCTCGGGATCGAGATTGTTCATGAGCATGCGGAGCGCGGCCTCCTGCTGCCAGCCGCGGCAGCTGATGGAGCTGCCACGGGGCGCTCGCACGACGCGGGGCGGATGGGTGATCGTGGTCGTCATGGGCCGATCTTATGACTACTATTCGCCGGTGCTGAAGAAAAAGGAGCGCGCCGCAGACATCGTTTCCACGCTGAAACGGATGTACCCGAAGGCGAAGTGCTCACTCGACTTCACCAACGCCTTCGAGCTCCTCATTGCCACGATGCTCTCCGCTCAGAGCACCGATGCGAGAGTGAACATCGTGACGAAAAGTCTGTTCCGCAAATACCCGGATCCCCAGGCGTTTGCGGCGGCCTCACAGGTGGAGATGGAGCGGGACGTCCGGCAGACCGGGTTCTTCCGGAACAAAGCAAAGGCGGTGATCGCGGCGTCGAAGGCCATCGTCGAAAAGCACGGCGGACAGGTCCCCGCGACGATGGATGAGCTGATCGCATTGCCGGGTGTGGGACGCAAGACGGCAAACGTGGTGCTGTCGAACGCGTTCAAGAAGCCGGTCGGGATCGTCGTCGACACTCACGTCGCCCGGGTCGCCGGCCGCCTCGGGCTCACGTCCAACGCCATGGCCGAGAAGATCGAGCAGGATCTGATGAAGCTCATCACGCCGAGGGAGTGGACCTCGTTCTCGCACCGCCTGATCGAGCACGGCCGGACCATCTGCGTCGCGAGAAAACCGAAGTGCTCGCAGTGCCGGTTGAACGAGCTCTGTCCAAGCGCAGAAGAGCCGCTCGAATAGCTGGAGTGCGGCAGCTGCCGCAACATTCTGTCATCCCGAGCGTGAGCGAGGGAACTGGGGGGCGGGTGGCGCGAACATCATTCCTCGTGC
>CALMZP010000134.1 GCA_937870635.1 uncultured Acidobacteriota bacterium
CGGCGAAGCGCGGCGAAGGATCTCAGATTACGCATCTTGAGATCCTTCGGCGTTTTCGCGCTTCAGGATGACGTGGGAAAGAGCACCCAGCACCGGATCACGACGCTGGATTCGGCGGGGCCGCTCTTCCGGTGAGCGCCGGCGCATCGATTCGCGCACCGGCGTAGCCCTTCACTTCGCCGAACCTCGTGCCGGTCTGCCACTCGCTGCGCGCGCGCTCGATCTCGTCGTGCGTGCGCGCGACGAAGTTCCACCACATCAGAATCCGCTCCTCGAACGGAGTGCCGCCGAGGAGGAGGATGCGCGCGTTGTCCGGTGAGGAGAGGGAGAGCTCGGCGCGATCGGGGGCGAGGTAGTAGAGGATGTCGGGCGACAGTTGCTCACCCTCGAGCGTCGCGCTACCGTCGAGCACGAACAGCGCGTGCTCGAATCGCCGGTTCAGGTCGAGCCACAGCTCGCCGCCGCGGACGATGCTCAGCTGGGCACCGATCATCGGCGAGAAGGAGAGCGCCGGAGAATGCACGCCCTCGAGAGCTCCCATGATGACGGTTGCACTTCCGTCTCGCGACTCGATGACCGGAAGGTCGTGATAGTGGTTGAACGCCGGATCGCTGTTGCGGACGGCATCGGGCAGGGCGACCCATAGCTGGACGCCGTTCAACACGCCGCTCGAACGCCCCGGCGTCTCCTCGGAATGTGCGATGGCGCGGCCGGAGGTCATGACGTTGAGCTCACCGGCGACGATCAGGCTTTCGAACCCGAGGCTGTCGCGGTGAAGGACTTCGCCGTCGAGGAGCCAGGAGACGGTCTGCAGTCCCATGTGCGGATGGGGAGCGACATCCATCGGCTTGCCCGCCTGGAACGTGAGTGGACCGTACCGGTCGAGGAAGCACCACGGCCCGACCATGCGCCGCTGCCGGACGGGGAGGGCGCGGCGGATGGTCAGGGGTCCGAGCTGCGCGTGATGAGCAGGCCACGATTCGATGGTCATCGGCGGTATTCACTCATCGTGTTTCAGCACATTCCGCTCACCACCGGCTACGAACTGGTCGACTGGCTGCTGGGCAAGGTGGCCCCGGGCGGAGTCGCGGCGCTGCACGTGGCGGTCGGCCGCCCCGGCGGTTGGATTCGCAGGACCGGCCGCAGGATCCGTTCCCGCGTCCCGCTCGTTCATCGGGCGATGCAGATGCTGCGCGGCGAGAAGACCCGGCTCCCGTACATGGAGATGAACGTGTATGACCTCGCGAAAGTGCTGGAGCTTTATCGCCGCCACGGCTTCGGCGATGCGCGGCTCGAGCATACGGACCACGGCGGCATCAAGGGCGTCGTGGTGATCGCAAAACAGACCTGACACCATGACACTCTAAGCCCGTCGCGAGTTCCACATCGGATAAACGACGATTCCCGATAAAAGAATCAACAGACCGATGATGCTGTCGCGAGGCGAACGGATGACCGTCGCGCCGACGACAATCCAGCAGGCGGCCGTAAACAACATCGTGGTGACAGGATGTCCCGGCGTTCGAAACCCCTCGGCCGGCGGTGAGCGGCGGCGAAAGATGAAAAGCGCGGCGCCCGTCAGGCCGAAGAAGATGAAATCGGTCGCGACGACGTAGGCGAGGATCTGCTCGTACGTCCCGCTCGCGGCGATGATCACCGCGACCACTCCCTGCAGCGCGATGGCCACGTGCGGGACGCGTGTCACGGGGTGAATGGAACCAACGGAACGGAAGAACAGGCCATCTGCGGCCATGGCGTAGTAGACGCGGGGAGCGGTGAGCATGCCCTGCGCGAGAAAACCGAGCGTCGATACGGCGATCCCAACGGCAATCAGACGGGCCCCCGGCTCGCCAAAGAGGGTCCGCATGACCGTCGACGCCGGTGTGGTCGTGGCCGCGAGGCCAGCCGAGCCCAGGACGCGGAGAGCGACGAGGTTGACGGCGAGATAGATGGCGACGACCGCCGAGACGCCCATGATCAGGCCCCGCGCGAGATCGCGGCGGGGATCCTTCAACTCAGCGGCGATGAAGCTCGCGGTCTGCCATCCGCCGTACGCGAACATGACCGGTGTCAGCGCCGCGAAGAATCCGATCAGCGAGGTTGCGGATGCCGGCGCAGTAGTGGGCGCCGACCGTCCCGCGAAAAGGAATCCGGCCACGATCAGCGCTCCGATCGCACCGAGCTTCAACAGCATCAGAACGGTTTGCGTGTTGCTGCCGCTGCGAACGCCCGTCACGTTGATCGCCGTGAGGATGAGAAGCGTCACGCTGGCCAGGACCCAGTCGGCAACGCCGATTCCCGTGAGCTCGATCGCGTACCGCGCGAAGGTCACCGCGACCGCGGCCATGCCGCCGCTCTGCACGACGAGCAGCAGCGCCCATCCGTAAAGGAACGCCACCGACGGGTGCCAGGCATCGCGCAGATACGCGTACTGACCGCCGGCTTCGGGCCGGAGCGTCGCCAGCTCCGCATAGACGAAGGCGCCCAGGAGAGCGACGACACCGCCGGCGGCCCAGGCGAGGATGATGAGCGGCGCACTGCCGACCTGCCGCGCCACCACATACGGATTGATGAAGATGCCGGAGCCGATGATCCCGCCCATCACGATCATCGTCGCGTCGAACGGTCCGAGCCTGCGCGCGAGCGCCGGTTGATTCAAAGGGGAGTCTTCTCTCCTTCGGCGGCGAGGTTGAATCCACGGCTGCGGATCTCTCGCATGATACCGCTGTCGCGCAAGGCCGGATTCGACTGATTGAAATGGATGAACCGTACTTTCGCGCGTTCCGTTGCCGGCAGCGGGGCAAGCCGCAGCATCGTCTCGGTGATCGTGGGGTGGGGGATCTCGCTGAGATTGCGGCCGGGCAGCTCGCGTTCGTCGTAGAAAGTCGCGTCGATGTAAGCGACGTCAACCCGGGCGATCATCCATTCAATCGGTGTCGTCCATTTCTCCCACTTGTCGATGTCGGGAAGCCACAGAATCTTCTGCGACGGCCCGCTGATGAGAAAGGCCACCGTCTCGGAGAGCTCGTCGCGATGGGGGACGGCGATCGCCATCACCGTGATGCGCGGAAAGACGATGGGATGTTTTTCCTCGAGTGTTTTCAGGTCGATGTTGCGGAGGCGCACGAGCTGGCTCCACGGTCCGTTCTGTTCGAGGAACTCCCTCATCCGCGCCATCGCGTAAACCTCCACGCCGGCCGTGCCCATCACTTCTCGCCCGAGGTGCATCAGCCCGGCGTAATGTCCGATGTGGGCGTGCGTGAGAAAGATGCGCGGCATCTCGCCCGGCGCGATCTCGTCGAGGGTTCGGAGCTGCGAAGGAAAATCGGGTGTGGCATCGATGATCCACCGTTCCCTGCTGACCGGATCGACGACGGCCAGCGAGGCCACGCGGCGCCGCAGTGCCGGATCGCGCCATGCGTCGACGCAGTCGGGGCGATTGCACCCTGCCTGCGGATACCCGCCATCCTGGGCGATGCCGAGGACGAGGGCGAACGGTTCAGTGGCGGGGGGAGGGAGGGTCGTGCGACACGCAAGCGCGAACAACCCGGCGGCCAGGACGGCGAAGCGCACGCCGCCATAGTAATGGTTCGACGGGGCGAAGGACGACGCTCACCGCAGAGACGCAGAGTACGCAGAGGGACGCAGAGAGGGCAACACGAACTCTGCGTCCCTCTGCGTACTCTGCGTCTCTGCGGTTGCGTTTGTGGTTCGGCTCGCGATCACCGTAGGGGATAGACTGTCCACCTCATGAAAACTTACCGCGTCTCTCCCGGGAAGAAGGTCTCCCTCCGCGATCACGACGCTTCCGACACTTCCCTCGTCGAAGGCGGAAAGAGAGACGGCGAGGCGCGGCTCGCCAAACTCGGGGCGCGCCTCGAGGAGCTGCAGGATCTGCTCTACGCGGGCCACCAGCACAAACTCCTCATCGTCCTGCAGGGGATGGACACGGCCGGGAAAGATGGCGCCATCCGCAAAGTCTTCGACAGCATGGACCCGCTGGGCATTCGCGTCGCGTCATTCAAGGTGCCGACCGAGGTGGAGCTCGACCACGATTTCCTGTGGCGCGTGCATCAGCAGGTGCCGGGGAAGGGCGAGGTCGTGGTCTTCAACCGCAGCCATTACGAGGACGTTCTCGTCGTGCGCGTGCGCGACCTCGTCCCGAAGAAGGTCTGGCGCGAGCGCTACGACCAGATCAACGATTTCGAGAAGCTGCTCGCCGAGACCGGCACCACGATCGTGAAGTTCTTTCTGCACATCGATCGCGACGAGCAGAAGGAACGTCTGCAGGCGAGGCTCGAC
Organism: uncultured Acidobacteriota bacterium; assembly: GCA_937870635.1. Classification (GTDB taxonomy): domain Bacteria; phylum Acidobacteriota; class Thermoanaerobaculia; order Gp7-AA8; family Gp7-AA8; genus DATLEX01. The sequence goes on from CALMZP010000134.1 coordinate 4,303, forward strand.
GATCCGGCGAAGCGGTGGAAGTTCCGCAAGGGCGATCTCGATGATCGCAAATTATGGGATGACTACCAGGCCGCGTACGAGGACGTCCTCAGCAGGACCAGCACGAAGTGGGCGCCCTGGTACGTGGTGCCGGCGAACGCGAAGTGGTATCGCAACGTGGTGATCTCGCAGGTCCTCGTCGACACGCTGGAAGGGCTGGGCTTGAAGTACCCGAAGGCCGAGGAAGATCTCGATTCCGTGCGGGTCGATTAGCTCCGCACGCGTACGATCGCCCGCGCTCCACTCATTTGCCGAGGCGTTTCTTCATCGCGGCGACGGCGGCTTCACGGCCCTTCGTCTTCGCGATGTCCTGGAACGTCTTGCGATCGCCCTCGGGAATCTGTCGCAGGCGGCCGAGGTAGGCGCCCTGCAGTTTGCGGGAGGCGGCGACTTCGGCGGTCACCGCGCGGCGGCGGATGCGTTTCGTTGCATCGCGCATTGCGCCTTTCGCTTTCGAGACCGGGTGAACCGAGCCGGCGATGCCGCGCAGCTCGGACAGCCGCTTCTCGATGAACGACATCTCCTGCCACATCCCGGCGAGGTGCCGCCTGACATCGGCAGCGGAGACGATCTTCTCGTCGATCAGCTTTTCGAGGATGTAACGGGCTTGCTGCGGAGTGAGGGCGGGGACGTTAGCTGGGCGAGCCATTCAATGATTGTAAGGCGCCGCTGGCTGGGGAGGGAGGATTCGAACCTCCGAATGGCGGCTCCAAAGACCGCTGCCTTACCACTTGGCGACTCCCCACCAATGGACCGCAGGAGAAGACTACAAAAACCACGGCCTTACGTTCCATTCCCCGGCACGCGGCGTGCTCAAGAAGGAGCATGCCCGGACCTGGCTCGTCCGCCGAAAACGCCTACCGCTACGTCATCGACGAGGTGACAGACTACGCGATCTTCCTTCTCGATGCCGAGGGAAGGATCGAGACGTGGACGCGGGGCGGCGAAGTCGTCTTCGGATACCGGGCCGAAGAGATCGTCGGCCGGCATTTCGGAGCGCTGTTCCTCGAAGAAGACCGCCGGAACCACATCCCCGAGAAAGAGCTCGACATCGCGCGCCGCGAGGGCCGGACCGAGGACACGCGCTGGCATGTCCGCGGCGACGGGCGCACGTTCTTCGCAGACGGCGTGACCACGGCCATCATCGATGAATCGGGCCGGGTCGCCGGATTCGCGAAGATCGCGCGCGACATCACCGAACGGTTTCGCACGGAGCAACGCCTCGCGGCTCAGCTCGCGCTGACGAGCCTTCTGAACCAGGATCGTCCTTCCGATCTCGTCGCACGCGAAGTGATGCACACCGTCTGTGAGAACCTCGGCTGGGATTTCGGCGCGATGTGGGAAGTCGATGCCGCGAAAACCGAGATTATCTGTGTCGATTACTGGCATGCCCGCCACGTCGATCCTGACGTCGCCCGGGAATTGTCGATGAACCGCACGTTCCGCCGCGGCGACGGCCTCCCGGGCAAGGTGTGGGAGTCGGGTGGAGCAATCTGGATCACCGACTTTTCAGACGAGCGGACATTTCCGCGCGCGCCGATCGCACGCCGTGCGAATCTCCGCGCCGCCTTTGCGTTTCCGATCGTGCACGAGGCGGAAACGAGCGGCGTGATGGAGTTCTTCAGCACGAGGGATCGAGAGCCGGACCAGCAACTCATCCCGGCCATGACGCTCATCGGAGCGCAGATCGGCGATTACATCGAGGGCCGCCGCAAGACCCAGGCCCTACGCGAGAGTGAAGAACGCTATCGCCTCATCACCGAGACGGCTCAGGATGCGATCTTCACGATCGACGAGGCGAGCCGCATCTCCTTCTGCAACGCCGCGGTGAAGCAGTTGTTCGGATGGGAGCCGTCGGAACTGATCGGCGGGAGCCTGGACGTGATCATTCCTGATCGGCTCCGCGATGCTCATCACCGCGGGATGGCGCGGTATGTCCGCACCGGCGAGCGGAAATTGTCGTGGGTCGCGGTCGAGCTTCCAGCGCTGCACCGCGATGGACACGAGTTTCCGGCGGAGATGTCCTTCGGCGCCTGGCGCGGGCCGGACGGGACGCGGTTCACCGGCTACGTTCGCGACATCACGGAACGGAAGCGCGTCGCGGCCGATCTGCAGCGAAGCCTCGAGGAAGCGCAGGCGGCGCGCGAGCAACTGCAGCGGCGGGCCGAGGAGGAAGCGGCGTTTCGTCACCTGGCCAGCGCGCTCACCGGCGCGGTCGAGATGACCGAGGTTCTGTACGAGATCACGAACCGCGCGACGCAGGTGACGCGGGCGGACGGGGTCTATGTCGAACGAATCGTCGACTCGCAGGGACAGGTCGAAGTCGTGGCCTCGGCCGGCCGGGGTACGCCGCCGCGCGGGTTGCGCGTCTCCTTCCCGGGATCGATGACGAGAGAGATCATGCAGAACCGGCAGCCCGTGATCCTTACGGACATGTCGTCATTCGGCGAGGCGATGGCGCCTTATCTGATGGATACCTGTTCGAACTGTCAGGTGCTCGTCACCCCGATCGTCGCTGAGGATGAGCCTCTGGGAGCCCTCGTGCTGCTCAACAGCAGATCGTCGGGGCGGGAACTGCGGCAGAGCGACGTGATTCGCGCCCGCACGCTAGGCGATCTCGCATCACTTGCACTGCGGCGCGTGCGCCTGCTCGAGTTCGAGCGCGAAGCGAAGCAGAAAGCGGAGGCCGCGGTACGAGTCCGCGACGAGACGCTGGGAATCGTGTCGCACGACCTGCGCAACCCGCTGACCAAGATCGCGCTGAGCGCCGAGCTGCTGCTGGACGCTCCCGCCGGCGAACAACGCGAGCTCATCTCGACCATCCAGGCCTCGGCGCGGCAGATGGATCGTCTCATCCAGGATCTGCTCGACGTGGCGCGGCTCGAATCAGGACGGTTCGCGGTCGACAGGCACATGATCGATCCCCTTCCTCTCGTGACGCACGCGTGCGAATCGAACCGGCCGATCGCGGAGCGTAAATCGCAGCGGATCCATTGCCATGTCGAGGGCGAGCTTCCGGAGATCTGCGCGGACCGCGACCGGCTGATGCAGGTCTTCGGCAACCTGATCGGCAACGCGATGAAGTTCACGCCGGAGCGGGGCAGCATCGCGGTCGAGGCCAAAGCCGTCCCTGGAGGCGTGCAGTTTCGGGTTTCGGACACGGGTCCCGGCATTCCGGAAGCGGATCTGAAAGAGCTGTTCCGTCCGTACTACCAGGCCAAGAAGACCGCGCACATGGGCGCCGGCCTCGGCCTGGCCATCGTGCGGGGAATCGTGGAAGCGCACGGCGGAACGGTGTCGGCCGCGAACGCGCCGGGCGGGGGGGCGGTGTTTACGTTCATGATTCCGTCGGGCCGACCGCCCGTTCCACCGTGACGCCACCCCCCGCGCCACCGTGACGTGGGGCGCCACGGGTGGGTGTGCGGTGGCCTCACGGGCGGGTCGGGTGGGTGGAAATCGCGCCCACCGTCGCCCGCGTGACCCGGATGTAATCCGCCGGTGCGATGAGAATCTGCGTGCCTCGCGTTCCGGCCGAGATCGAGATCTGGTCGAACAGCTCGATGGTCTCGTCGACGAAGACCGGGTAGTCCTTTTTCGCCGCGATCGCGGTGACCCCGCCGCGGATGTAACCGGTGAGCGGCTGGACTTCCTTGAGGGTGACGGTCTCGCACTTGCGGTCGCCGGTGAGACGCGCCAGCGATTTGAGGTCCAGCTGTTGATCGCCGGGAACGACCGCGAAAAGGACGCCGGTGCGGTCGCCGCGGGCCACGAGCGTCTTGAAGACCTGCTCCGGCGGCAGTCCGATCTTGCGCGCGACCGACTCCGCGGCGAGGTCGTCCGGATCGACTTCGTAATCTCGCGTCTCGAACGCGACACCGGCCGATTCCAGGCATCGGACAGCATTGGTTTTCACGAGAAGGAGCGTACCTCACGGTGAAAAGAGTGTGCGCCGTCACGGCGGCAGGCACCTGTAGGCGTATACTTATTGCCACTAGTCCGAGTTGGCCTGCGCGTTGCTGGGATCGGCATCGGGTTCGAGATGCGAGAGACGATGGAAGACTTTGATTCAACGCTGATCCGACGCGGCCGCAAGGCCACCACGTTCGCCGACATGGTGGAGTTCACGCAGAGTATCCACCAGCGGCCCTTCGGGCTCCTCCTCGAGGAACTCCCTGGGCTGGCGCGGCTCTCCGATACGAAATTCAACCTGGCCACGAAGGTGCTGCGCCGCCGCTTCGTCAACGAAGCGGGTCTCAACCAGGGCGGCATGCAGACCCTGGGCGACCAGATCGCCCGGGAGGTGGCCAGTCCCTGGATCGCCGAGCGCATCCGCTCGATCTTCCGGCTGGAAGACGACACCCCACCTTCCTGAGCGGTCAGAATTTACCGACGACCCCATCCGTTACGGAAATTCACTCCGGTCCACTCCCGTTTGCTCTGAATAACTAATCCAGAGCAGGGGTCCGAAATTGAATCGAATCGCGGTGTACGGGCTGACGTCTGTCCTTTTCATGGTCGCGGTGACCGCGCGGGCCACCACGATCGTCATGCCCACCGACGCGCAGCTGATCGAGAAGTCGCCGGTCATCGTGCGAGGAACCGTCATCAGCTCGTCGCCCGTCGCCCAGGGCGATGCGATCTGGACCGAGACCGTTCTGAGGATCGATGCACGCATCAAAGGTGATGTCGCCAACCCCATCATCATCCGTGAGCTCGGCGGCATCCTCGGCGACCGCATCACGAAGATTCATGGATCGCCGGAGTACGTCATCGGGGAGAAGGTCCTCGCTTTCCTGGCCGAGACGCCGCGCGGCGACTATCAGACCGTCGACCTTTTCGTCGGCAAATTCTCGGCGCGCGCCGACGCGGGCCGAACGTTGTGGGTGAGAAGCGAGGATGAACCGCACGTGGATCTTCTCGGCGCAGACCTCGAGCCGCTTCCGGCGAATACTCTGCAGCGTGACGCCGCGGGCTTTGAGCGCTATCTCGACGACCGAGTCGCCGGCCGCGAAGGAAATCCCAATTACGGAGTGCCCGGAATCCGCCACGACGCCCTTCGCGCGGAAGAAAACTTCACTCTCATCTCCGAACCGACGGTCTATCGCTGGTTCGCGTTCGATTCGGGAACTCGTGCTTCGTGGAAAAGTTCCGGCTCGCAGCCGGGCTACACCGGCGGAGGAATCAACGAAGTCCGGAGCGGCATGTCCTCGTGGACGGGGTACGCCGATGCGCGAATCCTCTACAGCTATGACGGGACGTTCTCGAGCGCGCCAGCCGGGCTGGAACGCGGCAACGGAATCAACGAAATCCTGTTGAACGATCCGCTCAGCGAGATTGCCGGATCGTTCAATCCATCCACGGGCGGGGTCGTCGGCCGCGGAGGGTTCAACGGCGTCAGCTCGAGCCGCACCTGGACGTCTCCGTTCGCGGCCGATGCGACGCATCAGGGCACGTTCCGCGCGTGGGAGATCATCGAAGGAAACCTCGTGATCCAGGATGGCGTCACGCCATCGGCGGGCATGAGCTCCAATCGACTCGCCGAAATCATCGCTCATGAATTCGGCCACACCCTCGGCCTTGGCCATAGCGCCGACGCGGGTGCCCTCATGTATTCGAGCGTGACCGGAATCGGCCCCGCTCTTCGCGACGATGATCGCGTCGCTGCGCGATGGCTCTACCCGGCGAGCAGCGGTTCCAACCCTCCACCGCCGCCTCCCGCTACCGCTCCCGCGGCTCCATCGAACCTGTCGGCCTCGCTGTCGGGAACCGCAGTTCAACTGCGCTGGAAGGACAATGCGTCCAACGAGCTCGGACAGTCGATTTACTACGCGGTGGGAAACGGCTCGTTTGCGAAAGTCGGGGATGTCGGGGCGGGAGACGAATCGGCGAACCTGACCGGATTCAACGACGGAACGTGGCGCTTCTACGTGACCGCGTTCAATTCGGCGGGCGAGTCCAGCGCTTCCAACACCGCCACTCTCACGATCTCCACCACACCGGCGACGCCTCTCGTGGCCGGGTTCACGTTTTCTCCCTCCAGTCCGGTCGCAGAAGATCCGGTCTCCTTCACCGACACGTCGACAGGGGGGGTGACCTCGCGCCAGTGGAACTTCGGCGATGGTTCGTCGTCGGCGCAGGCGACGCCGGTGAAGCGCTACTCGAGCCCGGGAACCTATACCGTCACGCTCACCGTCTATCGCGGCTCGGAGTCGCGCGTCGTCTCGAAGCCGGTGGCGATCGCGTCCCGGGCGCCCGCGCTGCCGCCCGTCGAAACCTACCGCTCGGTCATTCCTGTCTCTTCGCAGAGCGAAGGCATCGGCGGCTCGCGGTGGCGCACGGAGCTCACACTCTTCAACGCGGGCTCCGAGGGAGCGAATGTGACGCTGGTGCACGTGCCGGGGGCGGGAGGCAGTGCGCAGAGCCGCGCGATCTTCGTCGCGCCACGGCAGACAGTGACCTACGCGAACGCGCTCCGGGATGTCTTCGGGATGGCCAGCGGTGCCGGTGCCATTGCGATCGAAGCGACCGGTGCGACGGCAACTCCGCTTCTGAAAGTAACGAGCCGGACGTTCAACGACGCCCCCGGCGGGACGTACGGGCTCGCCGTTCCCGATGTCGCTCCGTCCGAGTTGAAGCAGACGCTGTACATCGCGGGGATGACAGCGAACGCCGGCTATCGTACGAACGTCGGATTCGTGAACCGCGGCAGCTCGCCCGTTTCCGCGGCGCTGACGCTGTTCGAAACTGGCGGCGGCGTGGTCGCGAGCTCAACGATCACCGTTCCGGCGTCGTCGTTCCAGCAGGATACGCTCGCGGCGTTCTTTCCCGCGACGGCCGGCCGCACGCTGACCGGTCTTTCCATGCGCATTTCGGCCTCTGTCGCGAACTCGCTCAGCGCCTATGCGTCCGTCGTCGACAACCGTACGCACGATCCGCTGTACATCAGCGCGACTGCGCTTCCGACGCGCCGGGAAGCGATCGTTCCCGTCGTGGGCCGCTCGCCGGGTGCGAACGGCACCTTCTGGCGGAGCGACGTCACGATCTTCAACCCGGGCAGCGGATGGCTGTCCCTGACGGTTCGTTACGGCGGAAAGAGCAAGTCGCTGTTCCTGACCGCGAACGAAACGGTCGTCATCCCCGACATCGTCCAGGCCATGGGATTTGAATCGGGCACGGGCACACTCGTCGTCTCCTGGGACGACAGCACCGGCGCGATCATCACCACGCGCAACTACACGCCGGCGCCGGCCGGAGGTACGTTCGGACAGTCGATCGACCCCGTGGCAGCGTTCACGGCGGAATCGTACGTGACCGGTCTCCGCTCGGATTCTTCGTTCCGTACGAACCTCGGATTCGTCAACGGCGGCACTTCGCCGATTTCCGTGCGGCTGACGCTGATCAGCGCGAGCGGGACACAGCTCTCGGCCGCATCGCTGAGCCTCAATCCCGACCAGCTGGTGCAGTCATCGGTCGCGGCCCTGTTTCCCGGAGTGGACGCCGCGACCCTCGGCAGCTTCACGGTGCACGCACGGGCCGATTCACAAGGCCTTTTCGCCTACGGAAGCGTGATCGACAACAGATCGGGAGATCCGGTCTTCTTTGGGGGAAGGTGACGACCCGTCATCCTGAGCCGGGGAAACCGAAATGTTGAATGTTGAATGTTCAATGTTGAATGTTGAAATTGATTCAACATTGAACATTCAACATTGAACATTCAACATTCCGGTTTCCTTTGAAGTTTCGACCCGCCTCCTCGTGTATCCGTCCTCCACGCTACAATCCGCTCGCCCCCGATGTTCGAGGCCTTTCAGGAATCTGATTACCGGCGTTTCTGGGTGACGCAGTTCATCTCGAACATCGGCTCGTGGATGCAGACGGTCGCTCAGGGCTGGCTGGTGTACCGCCTCACGGATTCGCCCTTTCTCCTCGGCTTCGTAGGATTCGCAAGCTCGGCGCCCGCGGTGCTGCTCATGCTGCCAGGCGGGGTGATCGCCGACCATTTCGACCGGAAGCGTGTCGTGGCGTTCTCGCAGATCGCGCAGGCTGCCTGCGCCCTCTTCCTGGCGGTGATGATCGCCCTCCAGCGCGTCAGCGTCTGGCAGATCATCGGTGCCGCGGTGGTGGTCGGGATCGCGCAGTCCTTCTCCGCGCCGGCGTTCCAGGCGATGATCATCGATCTTCTCGAGGACCGCACGCGCCTGTCGAATGCGATCGCGATGAACTCCCTGCAGTTCAATTCATCGAGGGTGATCGGACCACTGATCGCGGGCGCCACCCTATCGGCGTGGGGAGCGGCCTGGTCGTTCTTCACCAACGCGCTCTCGTTCTTTCCCCTGGTCTGGGTGCTGATGCGGACGAAGAATCGGCAGGCACCGCTGGAAGGCTCGCTGGCGATCGGAGACCGCCTGGCCGAGGGGTTCAGGTTCGTGAGGAATGATCGCATCGTGATGCTGCTGCTGGGAGTGGTGGCAGCGTCGAGCATCTTTGCCTACCCGCTCGTGAATCTGATGCCGGTCGTTGCCCGAGCCGCGTTCGCCGACGAAGCGGCGGGCCTCGGGTATCTCATGGCAGCCATCGGCGCGGGCGCATTGAGCGGTGCGCTGGCGCTCTCGATGAGGACGCCGGGGGAGAAGCGCTCACTTCTGCTGATCGTCGGGCTGCTTTTCGTCAACGGGGCCGCGCTCTCCGCCGTGGCAGCGTTCCGTTCCGGAGCGGCGATCCTGGGGCTGCTCTTCATCTACGGGACATCGATGGTTGCCGGGATGGCGCTCTGCAATACGACGATTCAGCGGCGCATCCCCGACTCGATGCGCGGGCGCGTGCTGAGCATGTACACGTTCGCGTTCTTTGCGGCCATTCCGTTCGGGAATCTGGCGGCCGGACTGGCGGCCGAAAAGCGCGGCATCGTCGGAGCGGTGCTGATGCTCGGCGGCGGCGTCATCGGCATGGCCCTGATCGCCGCGCTCGTGATGTGGGTAAACCGAGCGACTACGCCAGCGACTCGAGAATCTCCTCGATCGTCGATCGCCGGCACGTGAACATCGGCGTATCGCGGACCGTGTACTTCGACGATTCGGTCTCGCGCAGCTCCTGCACGAGGTCGAGGAACTCCTCCGGCTTGTCCGCTTCGAACGCAACGACGAAATCCTGGTCGTCGAGCCCGAAAGAGTAAGTGGTGTTGATCTTCACCCGCGGGTACTTGTGCCCGATGGCGATGTGCTCGTTCATGATGCGCTGCCGCTCGTTCATGGGCAGCAGGTACCAGTCGCGCGTCTTCACGAACGGGTAGACGAAGAGGAACGGCCGCTTTCCCGGAACGATCTTCAGGCGCCGTCCTTCCTGTCCCTCGTGAACGTGCTCCTCGACGTACTGCGAGTGCTTCGTCATGGCCATGAAGTTGAAGGGGACGGTGAGGTAGCGGCCGAAGGTCGAGCGGTTGATGTCGGCGACCATTTTCTGGAACGGGTCGATGTCGTATCCGATCCTCCAGAGCATGAAGTCGACGCCGGCCTTGAGGCCCACGGTGGAGTAGGGAAGAACCATCATCGGGCCGGTGTGACGCTTCACGATCTCGATCAGCTCGCGCTTGGCTTCGAGCTTGACGGTTGCGGGCTCGGCGCGGAATGAACGGTCGAGGCTGAAGAACAGGAAATTCACGAATTGACGCGCCGCGGGCGTCTCCGTCGGGCGCGTGGACTGGGAATCGGGCTGGATTGTCGTCGTCACAAGGTCGATTCTATCGTTTACGATGCGAAAGTGAATCGTCCCGCGACGACCCCCGCGGCGCCGGCCGCCTCGTATCAGCAGCTTTTGACCAAGCTGCTGCGGCATGGCGCTTACCCGCAGCTCAGGAAGATCGTCGAAAAGACACTTCCTGCTGACTTCGCTCCGGTGCTTCCGCTCCTCCTCGAAGACGACCGTAAGCGAATCATGTCGCTGCTCATCGAAGCAGGGAAAGCCGGGCGGGCGCTCCTTGGTCTGGATCCGGTCGAGCGGGCGGAGATTCTCGATGCGACCGATGACGCGACCGTCGCCGCGATCTGCAACTCCTCCGCGTCGGACGACGCAGCGGACCTTCTGGATGCCCTTCGCGAAGACCGCCGTGAGCGCATCCTCGAGCTCCTCGGCACGACGCGCGGGGCGACGCTCGAGTCACTCCTCGAAGGAGAAGAGGAGACAGCCGGCTCGCTGATGAACACGGAGTTCTTCGCGCTGGATGAAGACCTCACGGTGGGGCAGGCGATCGATGCGATCCGGCAGTATCCCCGGAAGGAATCGTTCTTCTACGTGTATTGCGTCGACGCGGAAGGACACCTCGTGGGTGTCCTTTCGCTGCGGAGCCTCATCCTCGCGCCGCCGGCCTCACACATCAAAGACATCATGGTGCAGAGCGTCGTGCGGACGCAGGTCGATTCGCCGCCCGACGAGGTCGCGCAAGTGGTTTCCAAGTACGACCTTCTCTCGCTGCCGGTCGTGGACGTCCAGAACCGCCTCGTCGGAGTCGTGACGGTGGACGATGTCCTCGACGTCATCCAGGAGCAGGCGGAAGAAGACCTGATGCACCTCGCCGGCGTCGACGCGTCGGAGAGGATCGCCACGCCCGCGCGCACGTCGTTCAAGATGCGATTCCCGTGGCTCGCGGTGAATCTCGTGACGGCGTTCCTCGCAGCGTGGGTGGTGAGCCGCTTCGAGGGGACCATCCAGCGATGGACCGCGCTCGCGGTCTTCATGCCGATCGTGGCCGGAATGGGCGGCAATGCCGGAACCCAGACCCTGACCGTGTTCGTGCGCGCGCTCGCGCTCGGCGAAGTGGACTGGAACACCGGGAGGCCGCACGTGATGAAGCAGACGCTGGTCGGGCTGGCGAACGGAACGGCGATCGGCGCGCTGGCGATGCTCGTCGTCGGACTCTGGACGGGGAACTGGGTCGTGGCCGTCATCCTCTTCTGCGCGATGGTGTTCAACATGATGGTCTCGGGCGTTGCCGGCGGCCTCGTGCCTCTTGCTCTGGAGAGGGTCGGATTCGATCCCGCCGTGGCATCGTCGATCTTCGTCACGACCTTCACGGATGTCGCGGGCTTCTTCTCGTTCCTGGGGCTGGCGACTCTGGCGTTGCGATACCTCGGGTAGGCCAGGCTGTCATCCGGAGCGTGAGCGAGGGACGTGGGGGACCGGGAGGCACGACGGTCATGCCTCGTGCCGCCCGCCGCCCAGGTCCCTCGCCTCACGCTCGGGATGACAAGCTTTTTCACTTCCATTCATGACGGTAGGAAGGGTAGCGGGCCTCACGGGTGGAAGGGTGGAGAGCGCGATGGTGGGGAGGGCGGTAGGCGTCACGGTGGCGGCTGGGCGGCGTCACGGCGGCCGCGAAGGTGGGTGTGGAAAGTGAAAAGTGAGGGCCGCGAAGTGCACAAAAGTCGCTGCAACGGTCGAGCTTTCGGCTGCAAGTCAAATAAACGTAATGAATTGCGGGCTTTCGCCCAAGCGTTTGTGCAGATCGCTGAAAGCCCCGAGTTTTTGCGGCCTCAGGAGTTTTTCACAGGGTTTTCCGCAGCGTTTTCCACACTTTCTGTGTAAACAAAGCGTCACCTTCTCGGATGAGTCGCGGTTCGCGCGACGAAAGGTCGAAAATCGTCGATGGCTGTCCCTCGAGCGGCCCGATGTCGACCGATCCGTCCAGTCGCGCAAGCATTTCATTCGTCAGCTGTTTGGGCGAAGTGAGCGGTGATTCACCGCTGCGGTTCACGCTCGTCGACGCGAGCGGTCCGGTCATCTGAATAAGATCCCGAAGCCAGTCGAGTGCAGGCACGCGAACGGCGATCGTCTCGTTCTCGCGGCTGGCCGCGATTTTATTTTTGAGTCGAGCGACAACGGTCAGGGGACCGGGCCACAGCTCGTCCAGAACGACTCGCGACGCGTCGTCGAAAACGACTCCGATCGATTCGAGCTGTGCGATCGACGCGCCGAGGACTACGAACGGCTTGGTATCGTCGCGCCCTTTGATGGCGGCGATTCGATCGATGGCGCCCGAGTCAGTAGCGATTGCATGGAGACCGTAGATGGTGTCCGTCGGCAGCAGGACGACGCCGCCGCGCTGGAGGATCGGAGCGAGATCCGCGAGATCGGGGTTCATCGCCGCCGCCGCGATCCGGCGCCCAGGAGCTCGCGCGCGTGTGCGAGTGCGGAATCGGGGATGGTTTCGCCGGCGAGCATGCGCGCGAGCTCCGTCACGCGCTCGTCCTGTTCGTCGAGGCGGCGGATCTGCGCCCGCGTCTGCCCTTTGACGTCCTCTTTCCAGACGCGGAAGTGGGTTGTCCCGAAGCTCGCGATCTGAGGGAGGTGGGTGACGCAGATGACCTGGTTGGCCGCCGCCAGCTCGCGGAGCTTCCGGCCGACGACTTCGGCCACGCGCCCGCCGATGCCGGCGTCGATCTCGTCGAAGACCAGCGTGGCGGATGCGCTGGCTTCCGAACGTTTGAAGAGGGCTGCCGCGATCGCCAGCTGGATTCGTGACAGCTCGCCGCCCGAGGCGATTTTCTGCATCGCCTTCGGCTCGTCGCCGCGGTTGGGGGCGATGAGGATCTCGATCCGGTCGAATCCGTGCTCCTTTGGTTCGCTCGTTTCTTCGCCCGATACCTCGACGCGGACCGATGTCCCTTCCATGGCGAGGTCGCGCAGCTCGGACTCGACGTCGTGCTGGAACGATTCCGCCGCCTTACGCCGGGCCGTGGAGAGCTTCGTTGCCGCTTTCCGCCAGGCCATGAGAGCGTCGCGTTCGAGTTTTTCCAGCCGCTCCAGACTTCCCTCGAAATCGGAGAGCTGCTCGTACTCGTCGGAGATCCGGCTGAGGTGCTCGAGGACGGCGGTAACCGACCCGCCGTACTTCTTGTTCAGCCGTTCGATCGTGACCAGGCGCTCCTCGATCTGATCGAGACGTTCCGGATCGTGCCGCACGGTCTCGCTCAGGTGCGAAACGGTGCGCGCAACGTCCTGGAGGCGGAACGTCACTTCCTGGAGGTCGTCGGTGATGCGCCGGATCTCTGCGATGTCTTTTGATAGCGGCTGCAGCAGGTGAATCGCTCGCGCGAGCTGCGTGAGCGCGGCATTCTCGTCCTCGTCGAGGAGGTTGAATGCGCCAGCCGTCGCCTCGATGGTTTCACGAGCGTGAGCGAGGATGCTGCGTTCGTCCCGAATGGTCTCTTCTTCGCCGGGATCGAGCCGTGCGGCCGAGATCTCGTCGATCTGGTATTTGAGAAGGTCGAGCTTGAGGGCGCGATCGCGATGCGCTTCCGACAACGTGCGGAGCTCGTCGGAGGCGGAGCGCCACGCTTTCCAGGCCAATCGGGTGGCGTCGAGCATCGTCTCGTGACCGCCGTACTGGTCGACGAGCTCCCGGTAAGTCTGTCCGGCAACGCGGTGGTGCGACTCGTTCTGACCGTGGATCTCCAGCACCGTCTCCATCGTGTCCGCCAGCTGGCGTACCGAGACGGGCGAGCCGTTGACGAGGACGCGGCCTCGCCCTCCCGCGGCGATGTCGCGCTTGACGATCAGCTCGAAGGCCTCCCCCTCGTCGACGTCGATGCCGAGATCTTCCATCGTCCCTCGCATCCCACCCGGCAACTCGAAAACCGCCTCGGCCGACATCTTCTCCGTGCCCGCGCGGATCATCTCCGCCGAGCTGCGTGCCCCACGAAGGAACTCGAGCGAATCGATGAGGAGGGACTTGCCCGCGCCCGTCTCACCGGTGAGGACGTTCAGCCCGGGTCCCGGCTCGATCACCAGCTCCTCGACGATGGCGAGGTTTCTGATTTTCAGGTAGGTGATCACGGTGGCTCCGAGTCTAGCAAACGCTACCGCCTGTAGATCAGGGGATGACGTAAACCGCGTAGCTCTCGTCCCCGACGACGCCGGGACCGAAGCGGGCGACGAGACGGAACGGTCCGCCGCGAAATTCGCGGCCCGACCCGGCGACGGCGGCCACGCGGATGCCACGGCTTCGCGCGTCTTCGAGCCGGGCAGCGAGCGCTGCCGGATCGACGACATCGCGCTGCCGGTCCCAGATGACGTACGTGCCGAACCGGGCACCGTTGACGTAGAACATCGGGCGGCCGAGATAGCCCGCTACCGGCGAAACGATGTGATCGGGATATCCGACGACGAGCCCTGCACCGAGGCTCTTCACGAACGCTGCAGTGCGTTGCGCCGCGGAAAATTCATAGAGCATCTCGTTGCGGACAGCAATGAGTCCCGAAAGGCAGTGGACGGCGAGAAGCGCGGTGAGTGCGACCGGGATCCTGACCCGCCCGATCCACAGCGCCGCGATCAGCGAGATCAGAAGCAACCCATGGTGGCGCCAGGAAGTACTCGTCACGTCATAGAAGCCGGCGAGAAGGAGCGCCATGGACGCAGCGAAGATGAAGATCGCCCTGTGCGACCGGCGCAGATACACGAGGATGCTGCCCGCAATCACGACGCCGGCCAGCGCTTCCCACGGCCGCGGGATCGCGTCGCTGTTCCAGAAGTGCAGGCGCGGCATGGCGACCGGCAGAAGTCCCTCGCCCAGCGCGGCCACCGTTCGAATGGCGTCGCGCTCGTAACGCGGGAACTGGAAGTCGGGCGGCATGCGCAGTTCCAGGGCGACGAGTCCGACTCCGAGCACGACGAGCAACGCCGGGCCGACGGCTCGCCGAATGCCCGATGCTCGCACGGTCTCGTAGAGCAGGAGTGCGGCGAGCGGCAGCGCAAGCAGGAACGAGAACATGCTCGTCTGCATCAGCAGGAACACGAGAATGGCAGTGCCCAGCGGCCGCGCTCGTGTCGAGAGTGCGTGAGCAATCAGGAATACCAGCAGCACCGCCAGCGAGTAGGGACGGCTGATCGCGGCGTACTCGTACAGCAGGAAGTAGCCGAAGACAATCAATGAGCGTTGGGGCGCTGGAAAGGGCGCGAGGAACAGGATGGCCGCCGCCGCGGCACAAGAGATGACCCAGCTCAGGATCTGCAGCGCTACCGGCGAGGTGCTGATCCGCGTGACGGCGAAAAGCGTGACGAACCAGAGGTTGGGATCGGGCTCCCACGCGGCTCGCTCGAAGAGGTCGGGGAGAGACGTCGCCGCCGCGGCGATGCTCCACGCCTGCAGCTCGTCCCGCCACATCTCGTGGCGGGAGAGGGTCACGGCGGTCAAGACCGCGAAGAACAGGAGAGCGATCGCGGCGGCCCGATTCACCGGAGCGGAGTCTAACCCGTTAACCGTTAACCGTTAACCGTTAACCGTTAACCGTTAACCGTTAACCGTGCCGCGGCCACAGACTGCGTAAGCACGTCACCCTGCCGCGAAGACGGCGAAGGGTCTCAGGATGCGTAACTTGAGATCCTTCGGCGGCTTTGCGCCTCAGGATGACGTGGGCTCGGTTACGCTCTCGACGGTTAACGGTTAACGGTTAACGGTTAACGGTTAACGGTTAACGGTTAACGGTTAACGGTTAACGGTTAACGGTT
>CALMZP010000135.1 GCA_937870635.1 uncultured Acidobacteriota bacterium
TTGCCGTTACGGTTGATGACGACGAGGTCGCCGTTCTTGTTCGTGACGGTGTTGACGTTGATGAGCTGAACGCGGCCGGGTGAGGTCGCTTCGTGCTTGGACTGCTCGGAAACGCGCGAGCGACAGCTCCCTCCCGCTCAGAATACGTATCCGTCCAGACATCTGACTATCGCCTATGCACTTCGCGAAACCCGGTACGCTCGCTCGGGGGCGGTGTGGATGCGATCGCCGGCGAACCAGCTCTTACCACCAGTTGGTAGGATCGTTGGTCATGTTGTCCACGATCGATACGTACGCCCACGAGCGTCCCTGGTCGCCGTTCTCATCGTGTGGAATCACCGTCAGTCCGTAGAGTCCCGGCTCGAGCGAGGCCCCGAACCATGTCGCGAGATTGTTCTGGCGCGATTCGTGAGCCGCGAGCGCGATCGTTGTTTCGTGCGCCAGCCGCCCCCCCTCATCGAAGAGCCGCAGCGTGTAGGTGGTCGTTCGCTCCTGTCCGTTGTACATCCCGAGGTTCGCGCGGAATTTCTCGTTGACGACGACGCCGGCGAAGTGCTGGACGGGCCATCCATCGTGCGGGTAGAACGGCAACATGTCGCCGTACGTCCCGCCGTCCGGACGAGTCGTGTAGGTGCGGGCGAAGCCGGCTGTCCATGACGCCACGCGCAATCCGAGGGCACCGAGAAGTGATTCTCCGGTACAGGAGAACTGACGTGCCACATCGGGGAAGATGCTGTGCCAGAACGGGCTGGTCGCCAGCGCATTGCCGCCCACACCCTGCAGCTTTGCGCTGCTCGTGCATCCGGTCATACGCAGGAGCGAATCGGGTTGCTGGGGCGTCTCATTCAGCTCAACCACCGGGAAATATCCGTACAAATCGGTTCGCCAGAGAGAGTTGTTTGCTCCCGGCGTGCTCCCAACACCTGGCACGAACGAACGCACTGCTCTCGTTCCACGAAGACCGAACAGTGTGAAGGGGATGAATGTCGCATCGCCTGTGATGTTGTCGATCATCGAGACCCAGATCGCGGCCGGCTGATCGGCCACCAGCCAGAGGCGCGGAGGCCGCTCCGCCAGAATCTCCGGCGGGTAGAGTGACTCGAGGTTCACATTGCTCACCGAGTGGGGCGGCACCAGGAACGATTGCTCCACACGGGGATCGGATGGCGGATTGGGCGTGACGACGGCCAGGCGCAACCGCACGGTGAGCGGCATATCGGTGTCATTCACCACGCCGATGTTGTGACGGTACCGATCCGGATCGCGCTTATCCAGAATGATGAGGCTGTCGCCTGCAGCGAATGAATCGATGCCTCGGCCATACTCGGGGTGATGATTCGTGTAGCCGATCGTGCTCGGGACCGAAGGGACCGCCTGGCCATAGGAGCCGCCTCCCGGGGCCGGTGTGTACGTTCGCGAGGAGATCACGAGCTGCTCGCCCCAGCGGTACGGCGAGTCCGCCACTAAGGCATCGGTATGAATGCCGTCGCCTCCGCGGCTGAGGGGTCCGCCGCCGAAAGCGCGAAGCACGCGCGGCAAGATGACGGAGGCGCGGGGTTCGATCTCGATCGTCCTGCTGATCTCCGGCTTGCTGACGCGCCGCAGCGAGACGGTGACGGCGCTCTCGGATGGATTGAAAAGATAGACGTCGCTGCGCCAGTCCGTGCCGTTCGCGCCGGGTGCCTCGCCGACGGCGGGAATGAGCTGTTCGTAACGCTCGGGCAGCGTGCCAGGCAGTGCCGTCAGCGGACCGTCCATCCACCTCGGTTGCGGTGTTGAGCTCGAGACACGGTTGATGACTTGCTCCTCGCCCCCCGCAAGCGGACGCTGCACGAGCCGGTACTCCCAACTCTTACCGTCCTCATACACGACCTCGAACACGGACTGGATAGATGGAAGATACGCAAACTCTTCTGTCTTTCGATAGCGCTCGCGGTCAGTATCCGTTCTGCGAAGAAGGAGCATCTCTGGCCCCAAACTACCGTTGCGGATCTCGATCGCATTGATGTCCTTCACAATAGGGACAATGAGAGGATCTGGCCGCTTCTCGACGACCGAGAGAAAGCGCCGGGCTGGACCGTCGAGCACGAGATGCCGGCGGTTCCCAAAAGGATTCTGAGCGTCGGGATCGTACTCTTTCACGAGCCTGATCGTTCTGGCCCCTGGATCGAGGGGCCGATGAAATACGTAGTTGAAGAGACGCTCGCCGGCAAGAATAGACCGGAAACCTGGTACGTCGGTTGGCTCGCATGAATGGCCGGAGGAAGCGGCCGATTCGGGACAAATCAAAAAGCCATACACGCCTGGCTCGATACCAAGGATTGCGGCCAAAGATTTCGGTACGATCGGTCCTTGGAGCACCCACCCGCCCGGGACGTTCCCTCTGTATCGCCGCAGGAACCGCCCTGAGAGGAGATCGATCTCAAAGTAGTCCGAGCCTTGGATGACAAGTCGATCTTCGAGAGCGGCGAGGTTGACACGACCGAACGGGTGAAGATCATCCCGATACACAAATGGCATCACCCGGTCGAACAGTCCCGTCTTGGGATCGAACACGAACACGCCTTGGTCCGGCGCGACGGATAAGACGCCGGCATCAGTAGATATCCGGAAGAGGTAAATGTTTTGACTATATGGGTCGAAGGGTATCACGTCTGCTCTGGCCGCAGCCGTGAGCAATAAAAACATTAGGATAGGGAATCGCTTCATACTTTACTCACCGCACGCCCGAACCGGTGTTACTGGTTGATAACCGATCGCGGTGAATGCGTTGAATGTGGACTGCTGCTCGGCCAGAGCATCGTAGGCGGGGAATGCAAAGCAATCGGAATAGATGTTCCGAGCAGCGTCGACGGCGTTGTTCGCAATGTTCTGCCAATCACTACTGGACAAAGAATAGAAGGCCACCGTTTGATAGAGAATTTGGCTCGCCCTATCGAGTCCGAGACTGTCGACCAATGTATTGCAGTTGGCGAAGCCTCCTGCACGAGCGCAGATCGGATTCTGGCCCCCGTTGGTGAGGAGCATGTGAACGACGCCCATCATATTGCCGCGACCATGATTGCTGCCGGCGTCATCGTCGCGGTGGAGCGCGTGACCGCCTGATGGCCCGTCGTCACACGCGGCCGATCGAGCCCATCCGCCATCACAAGTAGTTGAACAAGCGCGCGCGTCTTCGGCGTAATTCCAA
Source organism: uncultured Acidobacteriota bacterium (assembly GCA_937870635.1). Taxonomy (GTDB): domain Bacteria; phylum Acidobacteriota; class Thermoanaerobaculia; order Gp7-AA8; family Gp7-AA8; genus DATLEX01. Next base: position 3,191 of record CALMZP010000135.1, read on the forward strand.
TCCTTCCGCTCACAGCCGGCGCCGTCTGAAGAATGATGAAGTTGTTCGGCGGTGTAACCGAACATGTCGGCAAAGCCTTCGTCGAGTTGAATTCCGACTGGCGTTCGATCGAAATTTACAGAACTAAAGATGACGCCGTGACCCCACTCGTGTGCTATGACGTCAAGAGCGGCTACCTGATTGAGTTGGTTTTGGGGCGGGGTCACCCCGACGCTGTTCCCGGGAGGAAGTAGTTCGCTTCCGCCGCTGTCGCGTACAAAGAAAGCGTTATCGCGCTCACTACCCAGGAAAGTCGACTCGACTGCGATGTTGGCGTCGGCGTTGTTGTTGTTCCAACTGGTTCTTCCGAGCCAGGAGAGCATGTCCATGCTCAGCCGGGTGTGATACGTGGCATCACCGGCGGCGCGACCGCTCCAACCGTCGCCGAAGTCATTGTAGACCGGCGTTCCGGACACCGTCCGGACGGGAAAGAGCGAATACGAACGAGTCCAGTCGTAACAGCGGAATGCCGTATCGTCTGTTTCCTGCACGACCGAGATGTTCGGCGATCCCTGGTAGAAACCTTCGTAAGTGAAGGGCGATGGGCGGTCGGCGGCCGAATGCGCGCGGATGCTCCGGAGAGGGATGCCGTCACGTACGGGGTAGCCTGTCGCCGCCGACGAGGACGCCCCCGTGGGATAGCAATTTCCCCTCGGATTGGTCTCGAAAACTGCCAGAACGGCCCCGCTGCCGGCGTCGATGATCGTCGTGTGCAGGACGCCCCGTCCGTCTGTGACCAGCGTGGAGTACGCATACCGGTATCTTCCACCGGCGGCTAGGAAAACGAGCGTGGTGCCGGCGTCTCGGTGGGTACGTTCGCGCAATGTGAGCGCATTGAGCGGACGAGGATTGAACCCCGGAAGTTTCGCCGCTTCAAGAATCGCGCGCGCTTGCGCCTCATCCCGTCCCATCGCAGGCCTTGCGCGGGCCGGAATCGCGGCGAGCTGCCGCCCTTCTACGTGAATCAGCGTGGAGCTTCGAAAATGCAGCATGAGGTCGCCGCCGATGATGGGAACAGCGCCCACGCCCGGCTCGGCGATCTGCTGCTTGTATCTCACGTGGAGCAGGCCGTCCCGGCTTCGCTCCTCACTCACCTTCTCCCAGATCAACTCGGTGCCGTCCTCGCCACGTACTGCGCGCGACGTTGATCCGTTGCCGAGTATCACGCCGCGGCCCGCCAGGAGCTGTGAAGCTGTCGCAACCTGTCGTCCGGTCAGACGCACCGAGACAGTCGGCGCGGGTTCCAAAAGACGCTCGTATCCATATGCCATCGATGTGAACACCAGAATCACTGAAAAACTGAAAACATGCCGCATTTGTGTTCTTCCCTTCCTCGCCGCAAATAACCTTCAATCAACCTATTCAAGGAGTGACGTAAATGGCGCGAATCCTACCCCCCCCGTAATTGGTGTGTTTACAGTTTTGTCACAGTTTGAGACGGATGCAGGCGTGACCCTATCGGGCACCATGACATCCTTGGTCGTGGCACAGAAGACCGTCTCGTGCGTCTTACCTGTCTTACCTGCTGCTCTTCGACAGGGAAAAGTCGTTCATAGAGATTTTGGGACGCATGCTGGGCGGAACTTGTGCCGGTGGAGGGGTTTATCTCCGCGGCGACGACAATCCGAGGAGGTCACTTCGATCCTCGAAGTTCACTCCGAGCCGAGGAGTCTCCGGTACCACCGCGCCGATGTCGCCGACAAACAATTCGGGCGGCCCGAAGGCCGCCCGATCCGTGTTTGAAGCTTTGATCGCGGATTACTGCTCGTCGTCGAAGTCAGCCAGGCTGAGCGCGTCTTCCTCTTCCGTTTCCGGACGGAGCAGGTCTTCCAGCGACGGCTGAATGACCGGCGCTTCGTCCTTCTCCAGGAAGATCTCGCGATACGTCGGCATGCCCGTACCGGCCGGGATGAGTCTCCCGACGATGACGTT
>CALMZP010000136.1 GCA_937870635.1 uncultured Acidobacteriota bacterium
GCGTCACCGGGGATGCCAAAGCGCCGGATGATCTGACCCGCCGGGTCGTAATGAACGATATCGCTGAGAAAAGCGGCTATGAAGCCGCCGTCGGGCAGCATGCGAAGCGCTCGCCCTGCTGGTCCAGGTCCGCTCGAACCGAAAAGAACCGGTGCTGTGTTCCGGCAGGAGTCCCACCTCGCCAGCCGGGTGGCCGCAAGATACACGACCATACACTGGTCGGGCGTTAGCTCGACGCCGTGGGCAGGTGGCTCGAACAAAATGGCTGTGTCTCGACGCGTCCGAATTGATCCGTCGCGATTGAACCGGTAAAGCAACCCAGAGCCGTCCGAAGCGACGATGCTCCCATCGAGCGCGGGAGAGAGATAAACCATCGGTTGCGTTCGGAAGGGGGAGAAAATGCCCCCCAATTGATCAAAGCGGCCGATTTGCCAGCGTTCGGCGGTGTAAAGCACGCCGTCCCGCAGGAGCGTCTCCCGGTAATCGGTGATATCGGAGGAGACGATCTCGCGCTTGAACGTGCCATCGGCGCGGTAGAGGAGTATCCTCGAGATCGCCGTGTACATCCCGGTCTCGGTGACCGTGCTGACCAGAACGTCGCCGTGCTCGAAGATGGTCTGGGTGCCGGCAGGCAAGGCCGCCGCCAGGGCCACGGCCAGGAGGACGATCTTCATTTCGTTCGCTTCCGCAGTTCCCGGATGTGGATCTCGCGTACGGGAGTCGATCCCGGGGTGAGAATGCCATCAGTATAAGAAGCGGTGGTGAGACCGAGCGCGACCCGCGCCTGGTCGATCGCCAGCCGCAGATCGACGAGATGATCCGCTTTGACGATCGTCGTCCCGGCGCTGATGGTCGTGTCCGTCCACGGATAAGGATTGATCAATCCGGAAGCGGCTCGCATGGCCGTCGCCGCCTCGCGGAGCTGCGTCACGTGAATGGCACGGATCAGCGTGCTCGCGGCGACGAGAGGATCATCATCGAACACGATCGTCGTGGCGGGGTCGACGTTGCTGAAGTCCGACACGCCGGTGGTGTTCACGGCGCGGACCCGATAGAGATAGGTTCGCCCTGCGACCACCGACCCGTCGCTATAGCTGTTCGTGAGCGGCGCGTTCGGAAGCGTCACGTAAGAATCGGCCGCGCCGCTGCTCCGCTGCACCTGATACGAGGCTGCTCCCGACGAAGCCGTCCACGTCAGTTGCACGGCCGTACCCGATGTCGCCGTTGCAGACAGGTTCGCCGGCGTGGCCGGCGGTGGCGAAAGTCCGGCGTCATAGGCGTTGTAGACGACCAGGGCAAAGTCCTGATTGCTCACTCCTTCCGTGGCCGCAACGCGGACGACGAAGTCGGAATTCGCCACTCCGAAGAAACGCACCACTTCCACGTTGTTCAGAGTATCGAAGGTGGTCGCCCCCGCCGTGCAGGGCTGGTGCAGTTGTGAGATCTCGTCGGACGAGAGAACGTTCCCGATGTAGCGGCCACTGCAGGGACTTCCCAGCTCGATCGAGAGATCGAGGTTGTTGACCAGCGGCGGCCCGATGATGAACTCGGCCGGCGGCTCGACCACTTTTGGCGGGTCGGTCCAAACCAGAACGACCCGCACGGGATATGCGGCGTCATGCACCTTGAACGGCTTCGTCCAGGCCTGTCCTGAATCGAGAGTCGAGTCGGGACTGGCGTCCTGGTTGACGAAGTAGCGAGCGGGGTAACTCCTGAGAACATCCTTCAGACTCAGCCGGCCGAATCCCTGTCTGTCGTTCGGTAAGGAGCCGACAATCGCCTCGGCGGCGTCGTCGTACCATGTGATGTCTTTGTCCACGACCCCGCCTCCCCCCGGAGCCGGCCACGACGGCTCCGTCGTACCCGTATATCCGCCGAATTCCCCTGTGCTGGCCCGGTAAACCCGACCATTCGGCGCGCGGGGGATGGCGAGCTCGCCGTCGCGGTAGACGACGTTCGGCCGCCAGGTTCGCACGCGACTCCGATCGAGCCCCTCTCTCATGCTCACTGCGCCGGCGATGAGCATGGCCTTGAGAAGGGCGGGTGAGGCGGAGGAGGCGTTTCCGCCTGTGCGGGCGGCATAGGAGCGGCTCGCCAGAAGGGCCGCTCCCGCCGCGAGCGGCGCCGCGAAGCTGGTCCCCGTGGACGAGAGGTACTGGGAGGGAAGTGACGGAGGCGACACTTGATTCTGGCAGTAGTCGTCTGAGAAGTCTCCGGTGGAAAGGTCATTGGAGCGGCTGGAGGCAATGTTCGCCGCGACGGCCATCAGGTCGGGTTTGAACCACCCAGTCGTTGCCGTCCCAGTCTTGCCGTTGCCGGCGATGTTGTCATGACTTTGCGCGAGCGCTCCATAGCAGTTCCATGCCGTTGAGTCAGGCCGCACGTTCTCGGCCATCCCCAGCGCGAGCACGTTCTTCGCCGTCGCCGGCGGCAGTGTCAGATACCGGCGCGGGTGGCAGGAGGTGTCGCTCGCGTAACCCTGTTGGCCGATGTTCCCGGCCGAGACCGTCAGGAGGATTGGTTGATTGCCCGTCAAATCGGCATCAGCGTCCCGAGTTCCAGCGTCGAAGTCGCGCGAGAGAATCGAGTAGTACCCGTCGTAATACTTGTCGCAGTTCTGCCGTTGAGCACCGTTGTACTGGTTGTACGAGTGATTCTGCACATAAGCGATCTGAGTTGGATGTGAACGAGCGTCTGCAGTGACACCATCTACCGGAGTTGCAAATATAGCGATCTTTCTCGGGTTGATCTTCGTGATCAACATGCCGGCAGTCGGTGCCACTCCCAAGCCCCAGAGGAACCCCTCTCCATCCGTGAGCCCGCTGGTGCCGGGGTCCCCTGCTGCGACAGCAGCGACCAAAGTTCCATGCCCCCGAACATCGTGTTTGGTGCCCGTCGAGTCGGGGGTGATTTCGGCGGCGGGCGCCCATTCACCAGCCGGGTCCTCGAAGCTGCTGCCGTAGACGATGCGGCTGGGCGGCATATCCGCTCGATGCAGTCCGCTGGCATCTGGCTCACCGCTGATCTGTGCCGTCGCCGCATGCGAACCGCCGTCGAGTCCGACGTCCGCAAAGCCGATGTAGTAACCGTCGGCGCTCAGATTGCCGCACGATTCGCAGAGGTCACCGAGCCATTTCTTGTACTTGCCGGGAGTGGTGCCAGGGGTCAAACTCGTCACCGACAGCGTCGCTCTCTCGTCCGACAAGGCGATCGTGGGCCGCTCGACGGCCGCAATCACCAGAGGGTCGCCCGCAATCATGGCGAGGTCGGCCGAGGTAAAGACCCCTTCGACGCGCGTTTCGACCTCGTTCCAAGCGGCGACGGCTATTTCCCGTCTGCTCAGCCGCTGCAGGAAGGCGATGGTGGACGAGGTCTCGTTCGTGGTGAGTGCGTCGACCACGCGCTCGGTGAGATCGGATGCGCCGCACCGCAGCCGCTCGACGAGCTCCGCGCGGCCATGGTGTCGACGGTCGGCCGCATCGGTCTCGCGCATCTGGGTGAGCGGGTCGTGGCCGTGAGCCATCGATACGAAGGAGCGTTAGGGTTCTGGCGGCGCTTACCGAGGGCGTTGAGAAACGAAATAAGCGAACACGGTTCGTTCGATGTTGTGCATGGAAACTCGGTAGCCGATCTCCCGCTTATTCGTCGCGAAGCTCGGGCACGTGTTGTGACGATCCACCACCTTACACGCGGTCTGGTCCGGCCGGGGATAGGAGGACTGATGCATCGGCTCCGTG
>CALMZP010000137.1 GCA_937870635.1 uncultured Acidobacteriota bacterium
AGCAGGTAGAAACCGGCTCATGTGCCACGACCCCGACAGCCGCCCGCCCGCACGGAGCTGCGCCCGCGGCTTGCTCGAGACGGGCGCCGTCCGGTCGATGAGGAACGTGTGGGGAATCGGCGAGACGCCGTAGTCGACGTGTGTGGCGTTCTTCGGATCGATGGCGACGGGCCAGGGCAGCTTCTGCCGATCGAAGAAGCGGCGCACCTGCGCCGACGTCTGCCGCGAATGATTGGTGATGCCGAGGATGACGAGACCCTGGGGGCCGAAGTCGCGGGTCCACTCGCGCATCTCCGGATACATGTCGATACACGGCTTGCACCACGTCGCCCAGAAATCGAGGAGCACCACTTTCCCTTCGAGACCGGCAAGAGTCTGCGGATTGGAGCCGACCCACTCCGTCGTCTTGAGAGCGGGCGCGCGCTTGCCGACGAGCGACTTCGGGTCGATCTCGACGATCTCGACGGCTTCGCCCAGCTCGGTCTCCCACTTCGCAGTGGTTTGAGAGTTGAGCGAGAAGGGGAGCGGCGGTTGTCCGGCGAAAAGCAGCTCAAGCTTGCCGTTGCCGTCGAAGTCGCCGGCCGCAAATGTCTGCGCGAGCTGCGCGACGGTCATGCCGCGCCATCCGTTTCCGGAGCGCTGGTAGACGCGCACGGTTCCGCCGAGTGCGGCCGGAAGTGACGCGCGGCCGATGATCTCGGCCTTTCCATCTCCGTCGAGGTCGCGGACCTCGATCTGCTCGAAGCGGATGTGCTTGTCGAGGTCTTCGACGAGGTCGTAGCGCCAGGCGTCACCCTTCTTCGAAATGATGCCGAGGCGCGAACGTGCGAGCTTGCCGTAGTTGGCGTGCCATCCGTCGGCGACGACGATCTCGTCGCGGCGATCGCCATCGAGATCGGCAACCGCGATGGCCGATACGCCGCGTGTGACCGGCAATGCGATGCGTTTGCCGCCGTCGAGAATGAAGGCGTCGCCGATCGCGGTCGTGCTCTTTTCGTCAGGAGGATCGCCGTAGGGCCGGCCGACGATGATCGACGTGGTCTTTGCGTCGAGGACGTTTCCGGCGGCGACGTTCATCCCCATGCGGACTGTGGGCAGTTCGGAAACCTTCCACTCGCTGCCGTTGCGCTCCGCGACGCGGACGTCGGTCATGTACTTCGACGCCATGTACGCGAAGACGATGTCCTTCTGCCCATCTCCGTCGAGGTCGGTGACCTGGAGGCTGGTCACGTCGGGGCGCTCGCTGGCCTTGCGGTAGATCTCGACCGGAGACCAGCCGCCCTTCGCGGCCGGCTTGTAGATCTTGATGGAGACGTCGGTCTGCGGCCCTTCCTTCGGGTTGTATCCGAGGAGGCCTTCGCCGGTGATGAGCTCCGCTTTGCCGTCGCCGTCGACATCGGCGATGGTCATCCGCGTGACGGTGTCCTTGACGTAGAGGCCCATCGACTGCAGCGGAGCCGGTCCGGCGTAGTCGATGACGCGGAGCGCTTTCGAGTCGGAGTCGAAGATGACCGACTCGTCGATCTTGTCGCCGGTCAAATCGCCGGCGGTCATGACGTAGCGCGTGAACGGAACGCGGGGCGGCTCTGGTGCGGCGGCCGGTGTTGTGGGAGCGGACTGTGCTGCAAGGATCGACGGGATGACAGTCAGGGCGACGGCAAGGATGGATCGTTTCATTCGGTCGTATTGCTCCTGTTCGTGCTGGCGATCATGCGTTCGGCGAGATCTCGCGGTGTGAGGTGGACGACGGGGAAGCCTCGGTTGACGAGTTCGTTCGGCTGCTGAGCGGCGAATTCGGCGGGGGTGATCTCACGGAACAGGACCCACTTCGAATCGTGGACTCCGGTCGTGCCGTCGGCGTAGGTGATGGTCGTCTTGAGGCGCAGCAGCCGGAGGGTGTCGCCATCGATGTCGTATTCGTGGACGGCACGAAGCGCGTGCGGCATCGGGTTTTCCTTCGTCACGGTGATGCGGCGAGTCGATCCGAACCGGTCGAGGAACCCGCGGCTGAACACCGTTTCTCCGCCCGACACCCAGACGCTGCGGCCGTGTACGCGTTCCTGATCGCGGCGCCGGTTGACGTCGAGACTCGACCGCAGCGATCGCGCCGTGAGATGAGCCTGCAGCGCCTGGCGAAGCGGTGTGTCGAGAGTCGGAAGGGCCTCGCGGGCGGCGGATGTCGAGGGGCTGATCTCCACTCTTCCGGTCCTGGCGTGGTAATTGACGCTGCCGCCGTCGTGCCGCTGCCAGTACACGAACTCCGTGCGGCCGGCGGGATCGATCTGACGGCTGATCTCCGCGAATGAAGTTCTGGCATTGCTGCGCCAGAAGAAGGTGCGCCAGCGCCCGTCGCGCACTCCCTTGATGCCCTGCGCGCTGGTGTCGACCTGCCAGTGCAGATTCTTTCCCGGCTGATACATCCACGCCCGACCGCGCTCCTCGGCTTCTTCGAGGATTTCTCCCGGCGACGCTACGAGCAACGGGAGAAAAGAGATGGGGATGATGAGCGCGAGCACGAGCACGGCCGCGGCTGCGAACCATGTTTCCCGCCACCAGCGGAGGAGAAGGCGAGGACGAGCCGTCTCCTGAGCGACGACGCGCGCGCGGATCGCGGCGAGCGCCTGCGCCGTAGCCTCTTCCTCTCCTTCATCCTCTGCGCCGAGCTGGTCCTGGACGAAGGTGCGCAGCGATACCGTCCGCGCCGCTTCGCCGCGGCACTCGTCGCAGGTCTGGAGGTGATCGGCGATGACGTCCACCTGCGACGGATCGAGCTCGTCATCGAAGAATCGCTGGAGGAGAATTGGATCAGAGCACACCATCGTGTTTCCTTCCTGTGTTGCCGCTCTCGAGCTGTTCGAAGTCCTTGCGGAACAGCGCACGTGCGCGCTGCAGGAGGACCCCGACGTAACCGGGCTCGATGCCGGTGATGTCCGCGATCTCGCGGTACTTGAACCCCTCGGACCAGAGGAGGAGGACGCGTCGCATGCGCCTTGGCATGCGCTGCAGGGTCTGTCTGGTGAGCTGGCGCCGTTCGAGGTGACTCTCGAAGTCGAGGACGCCGGTTCCGGCGTCCGTCTGGCTGGCGTCGCGTGCGCGGACGCGGCGCTGGCGCTCGAGGTCGCGCGCGGCGTTGGTGGTCACGCGGAACAGCCAGGCCCGTGCATTCGTGAGCTCCCCGCCATCCTCCGCGATGCGGCGATGCAGCGCGAGAAACGCCTCCTGCACGATCTCCTCGGCGTCCGAACGGGTCCCGGTCAGACGCCGCGCATAGCGGAGAAGCGCCGGCGCTTCACTGTCGAACAGCTCGCGGAATGTGGGCACGTTTGAAGGGTATGACGGACGAGGGGCGGCGTTTATAACAGTGCCTGGTGCCTGGTGCCTGGTGCGTCTGGTGGAGCGCGGGCGACCCCGCCCGCGTCCTGTACCGGCGGGCGAGATCGCCCGCCGCTCCACGCAGCACCAGGCACCCAGCACTCAGCACTCATCACCTCCGCGAAGACGGCGAAGGGTTTCAAACGACGGGAATCGCGTTTTGAGATCCTTCGGCGCCTGCGGACCTCGATTGATAATCCTGCAGGCTCAATCGCTGAATTTACCGGAGCGCTGATGGCAGGGGAGGCGCTTCGGTCCGCGGCACAACGTGAACGGACCCATCGGGCATGATGTCGAAGTAGATGTCCCCATGGAAATGTGAGGGGACGACGTCGCGGACGCGGACGGTCTGGCTTCTGCGCGTGCCGCCAGCTTTCCATTCCACGACAGCCGACTCGGGAACCGGTCGTCCGACGTCCATGTGGACCACGTAGAGACCGGGTTCGATCCCGCCTCCGACTGAACGGAAGCCGTCAAAGGTCACGTGCGCTTCCTCGATGTCGTTAGTGGTCATGTTCCTTATTGCAACTCCGTATTCGCGACGCGCACATTGGGTCGCCAGAGCGATGCAGATCAAGACAGGAAGAAGTCGAGCGATCATCCAAGTGGCTAATCCACGTCTCGTCGCAGTCCGTCGGGAAGGCGCGACTGGCTCGAGCCAGAATATCCATCTCATGGTTCATCCGGATCCGTCGTCATCGGAGGCAGGGTCTCGCGCGCGCGCACACGAACCGTGTTGTCCGGCATGATCTCGAAAAAGATCCGACCTTGAAATCCCGAGGGGACATCCACCTGAACGACGCTGATATGAGGCTGGCCATCGTGCGTTCGCCACTCGACTTCCGCTGAGGTTGGAATCCTCCCAGTGGTATAGGTGACGGCGTAGATGCCCGGATCCAGCACACCGCCGACGGACTTGAACCCATCTAAGGTTACCCGCCCCTATGTTATCACGTACGAGGTCATGTTTCTGATAGCAATTCCATGCTCCCTCGAGCATGCCAGCGAGACCATGATCAGTATGAGAAGTCTTGGAGTCATCCGCATGATGAGCTTCGGATTCAAGTGAGGTTGGAGACGCGCAACCCGCCATCACTCCGGATTCGTGGTGAGCGGCGGAAATCATCTCGGACGACCACAGACGTTCGCTAGTCCGATAGGCTTGCGACCGTTACCGATCCGTCTTGATTGATTCGAACGAGGACGTCGGATGCTGAGCGCACGTCCTCTGGAACCGTGATCCGCCTCGAATAGGGTTTCCCCTCTGCGTTTCGCCACTCCACCGTGATCTCGGCGGGAAGCGATGGGATAATTCCTCCCTGTGTTTTCCTGATTCCGCTGTCGAATGCTCCACCGAGTGAGGTGAAGCCGTTGAACCGAACGTGCGCGTCGTCAATTGGCGCCGAGGTCCCATTCTCGAGAGTAAGGTCGAACTCCGATGCGCCACAGGCGAACAGGACAAGCAGCAATGCAATCCAGTTACGGCTCAATCTCTGCAGCATACCTGTCGTTTTGTAGGCTCCGATCCTCAGTAGTGAAAGACTTGCCGTGCGGTTGACCGGAACTCTCGGTTTACCCGATCGGCATGTCGCGTAGGAAACGGGCTACGAATAGATCTCCCTCGAGGATGAAACAACCGATGATCGCCAGAAGCCGCGCGCGGGTGACCTTGCCCAAAGCGATGACGACAATCGTCCACAAGAAGATGAAACCGTGGAAAAGGAACGAGTAGTACCCGAGCAGAATAGTGTCGACTCGCAACGTGAATAGTGAGAGGAGCTGAGCAGCGGTCGTGATCGCCGCGCCGATCCAGAAGATCCGCAAGACGAATGACGGCTTAATGATTCTGGATACTTCGTTCTGAAGAAGCAGGGATGAGGTCCTCACGTGGTCGGTCCGTCCGTCAATGCTTATGGCTCGGGGCCCAGGGTCGAGTTCTTGTTACCGTCTCGGTGCTGACATGGGCAAGCCGAGGCGCAACGCCGTTCCGGCGTCGCTCACTTCGACGATGATGGTCTGGTGCTCGGATGCATCGGACGTCAGGGGAACCATCAATCGTTCCTCGCGCCGCACGCCCGACCTAATGGATTCGACGACGATCTCGGAGGGAAAGGGGAGCTCGACGCCCATTTCCGTCCATTGCGTTCCAGGGTCTAGCGGCGTTGGACCGCTGTCGTAGCCGTTGAAACGAACGCGCACCTCCACGGGCCTATCTCCACGATTCGACAGCTCAATCGAAAACGGTTGATGTCGTGGTTCGCAGCCGGGCCCAAACATGAGGGTCAGGATGGTCAGGAACCTCAGCGTCTTCCCCATGTAGCTCCCATGGCCCGGTTGTATCCGGAGACCCAGTTTGAGTCGGAGGTGCCTTCGGTGCGCATGTGTTAAAGATCGGACGCCCGAATGGATTTTCGATGTCACCTTCAATATGGAGTCGACTTGACCTCGGGCGACGCTTGCTCACGCTCGTCGGATATTCAGACCTCGATCCGGGCGCGGGCACCCAGCTCGTCGATGTCGATCACAATTTTCTGAAAATCAGCAAAATCAGCTGGCTTCGGTGGAACCGGAACGCGAAGGTGCTGAGAGCGACCAGCTCGAGTTATTTCGACCCTCAACTCGGAAGGGAATGGCAGATGGATCCCCATTTCAGTTTTCTGCATCCCGGGCTCCAGCGGCATGTCACCGCTTTCGTAACCGTCGAATCGGACGTTGACGGTGATCGGTTCCTTTCCGGAGTTATGAAGTTCGACGGAGAAAGGTTGGTGTTGTGGCGAGCATGCGACGGCGATTCCAAGGATCGCGAATGCAAGACGTTTCACCGTTTTCCCCAGGTCTGTCCCATTGCTCGGTTGTACTCGGATACCCATGAAGGTGTCGGTACGGGCGCGCATGTGTTGTGGACGCCGCGACCGAATGGATTGCGGATGTCGCCCGCGGCTACAGTGTAATCATCTACGACGTTATGCCAGTAGTCGAATTGATCGGGTTGAAATTGAACTTTCCCGAGATCAAAGATCCTTGCTCCCGATCTTCTGTTCGCCTCACGTGCCATCCAGGCTAGGCTGATATCTCCAAGGCCCCTCCAGCGCGAAGAACCGCCGACGTTGGCATGGCCACCCTCAAACCAACCTTCGTCAAAACCACAGGGACGCAGCAACTCGAACCCGATTCGATCTTCATCTTTTGAGATGGCGTGAAGGGACACGGTGACCGGCAGACCATGGGGTTTGTACAGGCGCCATGGGCCGCCGGGGTTGCCGGGCATCCCGACAGACGCCACCGCGTCGAGTAGCCCTACTGTTCGGATTGTGACCCCTTGGAAATACCGCCCGGTGTCACGGTTGTGCTGGTCTCGTACCGGTACTCCTCTTTCCCGGATCAGGTTGAGAAAATCAAGCGCCATCGCGCCACCGCGGCTGAAACCGATCACATCGATGACCCGATCGTTTTTCGAGTTGAACGTGCGAACGAGTTCTTGGTACATGGCTTCGACTTTCGCTCGGCCGCCCGAGCCGGTGAATCCACTAATAGCCTGACCCGTCCTGCCGAACTCTAGTTCGTTACCGACGCCACGCATGTAGTACGCGTTGCTTCCGGTATAACTTTGGTAAAGACGCCAGACATTCGACTGACTGCGCCCGAACCCCTTTCGTCTACCCTCGTGATCCCACGTCCCATCGAACGCATACAACGCCAGCCCTGTCGGGTCGCTGTTATTGACGGGATCTCCGGCGCCGTACGCGTATGTGTTCGATGAATCGAGAAACCCCATCGGATCCGGCGTCATGAACGTCCCCGTCCTCGGGTCGTACCACCGCTCGCGCATGTAGATCAGGCCCGTTGCGGGATCCTGGAAGGGGGCGGCCTTGAACGGGGCGATGCCCAGCATTCTTGCGGCGCGCATGTTGTCGGGGGAGATTTTCGGGGCGAAGGCGATGCGTTCGCGGTATTCGAGCTCGTTCGCGACGCGCGCGTCGCGGATGGCTTCTCCCACGGCCAGGCGGCCTTCGCCGGCCACGACCTCGAGCTCGGCGGTCAGGTCGGGATCGAGCGGGTGACGGCCGTCGCCGAAGCTCATCATCGTCAGGTTGCCGCCTTCGAACCTCACCCTGGCATCCTGCGTGACGACGTCTCCTCGGCGGATGATCAT
>CALMZP010000138.1 GCA_937870635.1 uncultured Acidobacteriota bacterium
TCGGCTCGATCATCAGCGCCTCCGGCACGACGAGCGGGAAGTAGATCGTCGGCGGATGGAAGCCGTAGTCCATGAGGCGCTTGGCGATGTCGAGCGTGTGCACGTCGTGCTCGACCTGCTTCTTGTCGCTGAAGACCACCTCATGCAGCGTCGGAGACTCGTACGGCAGGTGGTATGCGCCTTTGAGACGCGCACGGATGTAGTTGGCGTTGAGAACCGCAAGCTCGGCGATGCGCCGCAGCCCGGTCGGACCCATCGAGCGCATGTACGTCAAAGCCCGGACCAGCACACCGAAGTTGCCGATGAACGCGCGCATCCGGCCGATCGATTCGGGATGATTGAAGTCCAGATAGAACGAGCCGTCCTCGCGACGCTCGACTGTCGGCGTGGGAAGGTACGGAACGAGGCTCTGCGACACACCCACCGGACCAGCGCCGGGACCGCCGCCGCCGTGCGGCGTGGAGAAGGTCTTGTGCAGGTTCGAGTGGATCACGTCGATGCCCATCTCGCCGGGACGCGCGATGCCGACGAACGAGTTCAGATTCGCGCCGTCGCAGTAGAGATACGCACCCTTCGCGTGAAGGATGTCCGCCATTTTGCGGATGTCACTTTCGAACACGCCCAGAGTGTTCGGCACCGTCACCATCAACGCCGCCACATCCTCGGTCACCGCCTCGGCCAGCGTCGACAGATCGACCGTGCCGCGGCTGTTCGACCTCAGCTCCTTGATCTCGTAACCGGCAAACGCGGCGGACGCCGGATTCGTGCCGTGGGCCGAATCCGGGATCAGGATGTACTTGCGGGGATTCCCGCTCTTCGCAAGCGCCTTGTGCACCATCAGGATGCCCGTCAGCTCCCCATGCGCACCGGCAACCGGCTGCAGCGTCACACGCGGAAGGCCGAATATCTCCTTCAGCGTCTGTTCGAGCGTCCAGAGCAGCTCCAGATTTCCCTGCACCTGATGATCGGGCTGCAGGGGATGCGAGAGCGCGAAGCCGGGAACGCGCGCGATCTCTTCGTTGAGCCGCGGGTTGTGCTTCATCGTGCACGAGCCGAGCGGATAGAGGCCCGCGTCGATCGACACATTCAGCTTCGAGAGACGCGTGAAGTGGCGGATGACATCCACTTCCGATACTTCCACTTCGCCAGCCACTTCATCTCTTCGCTGCGCGTGCGGAATCAGCTCATCGAGATTCGCCGACGGAACATCGAGCGCGGGCAGCTGGTAGCCCCGGCGGCCCTTTTTCGAATGCTCGAAGATCAGCTGCTGGCGATTCGAAACCTGCTTCGCTTCGGCGCCGCTGGTCGCGGCAGGCGTTTCCGCGACGGTAGTCATCGGCGCTCCCTGGAGATCGCGGCCGAAAGCGCCGCGGCGAGCGCATCGAGCTGCTCGCGTGTGTTCAGTTCAGTGACGGCGATGAGGAAGTCGTTCGGCTGATCCTTGAAGAACAGCTTCAACGGCACGCCGCCGAGGATCTTTTCGTGCTCGAGATCCGCGAGGATCTCCGTCGCCGGGAACGGGGTCCGCACGACGAACTCGTTGTAGATCGGTCCGCTGTAAGGCAGCGTGACTGAATGGACCTCGCTCAGCTTCTTCCTGAGGTAGGCCGCCTTCTGTACGCACTGTTCGGCTACCTCGCGCAGCCCGGCCTTGCCGAGAAGCGAAAGATAGATGTTGGCGGCAAGAGCGATCAGCGCCTCGTTCGTGCAGATGTTCGACGTCGCTTTGCCGCGGCGGATGTGCTGCTCGCGAGTGGCCAGCGTGAGGACATACGCGCGGCGGCCATCGACGTCCACCGTTTCGCCGACGAGGCGGCCCGGCATGTGGCGCTTGAGCGCATCCTTCACGACCATGAAGCCGACGTAAGGCCCGCCGAACTGCGTCGGTATGCCCCAGGCCTGCCCTTCACCCACGGCGATGTCGAACCCGTGCAGCCCCGGCGGACTCACGATTCCGAGCGACGTCGCCTCGGCAATCACGGCGATCTTCGTCGCGCCGGCCTCGGTGGCAATCCTGCCGATCGCGTCGTAGTCCTCGATCACGCCGAAGAAATTGGGCGACTGCACTGCGATCGCGAACGCATCCTTGCTCGCGGCGCGCAAAGCATCGAGATCGACGCGTCCGTCAGCCGACCAGCCCACCTCGACCACTTCGAGGCCGAGGTTCTGGACGTAGGTGCGCACGGTGGAGGTGTATTCCGGATGCACCGTCCTGGCGATGACGACCTTCGTCCGCCCCTTGCCGACGCGCTCAGCGAGAAGAACCGCTTCGCACAACGCGGTCGATCCGTCGTAGAGCGACGCGTTCGCGACGTCGAGGCCGGTCAGAAGACACTGGTGGGTCTGGTACTCGAAGATCGACTGCAGCGTTCCCTGCGAGACTTCGGGCTGATACGGCGTATAGGAAGTGAGGAACTCAGCGCGCAGAAGGAGCTGGTCGACACATGCCGGCTGGTAATGCGCGTAAGCCCCGGCGCCAAGGAAGGAGGCGTGATCGAGAGCGGTCTTGTTGCGGGCGGCGAGGCCGCGGAACCAACGCCGCGACTCGATTTCCGACCAGGGGCCGGGTAAGTCGAGCAGGCGGTCGAGTTTGACGTCCTTCGGAATCGAATCGAAGAGCTTCTCGATCGAATCGACCCCGACGACCCGAAGCATCTCGGCGATGTCTTCGGAAGCGTTGGGAATGTAGCGGTGGGTATTGGCGTCGTCGGTGGGATTCGGAAGTTGAGTCATTTTGTGGTTGCGTTCACGTCACTTGGCGCTTTCTTTCTCGACGTACTCTTCGTACTCCTCGGCGTTCATGAGCGCGTCGACCTCGTCCGGCGTCGTCAGTTTCACGCGCACCATCCAACCGTCGCCGTAGGGGTCGGTATTCACGAGCTCAGGCTTGTCAGCGAGCGCCTCGTTCACCTCGATCACCTCGCCGGAGACAGGAGAGAAGAGCTCGGAGACGGCCTTCACCGACTCGATACTGCCGAGCTCGTCCGTCGCATCCAGCTGCGCTCCCACCTGCGGGAGCTCGACGAATACGACGTCGCCCAGCTCTTTCTGCGCGTAATCGCTGATGCCGATGGTGCCGATGTCCCCTTCGATGTGGACATACTCGTGGCTCTTTGCGTAGTGGTTGTCTTCCGGCGTATTCGCCATCGATCGCTCCTTGAACTACTTTGCGCGTTTGTAGAACGGCGTTGGGACAACCCTGGCCCGCGTCTCTTTGCCGCGGATGAGGACCGTGAACTCGGATCCCTGGGCCGATTTGTCGAGCGGAAGATATGCGAGTCCAATCGCCTTTTTCAATGTCGGCGAGTGCGTCCCGCTCGTGACGACGCCGATCTCTTTGCCACCTTCCACGACCGGATATCCGTGACGGGCGATACCGCGATCGACCATCTCGAACCCGACGAGTTTCCGCCGCGGCCCTTCGTTCTTCTCGCGCTCGAGGACCTCGCGCCCGGTGAAGGGACCTTTCTCGAGCTTCACGATCCACGCGAGATCGGCTTCGATCGGCGTCGTCGTCTGATCGATGTCGTTGCCGTAGAGTGCCATCTTCGCCTCGAGCCGCAGCGTGTCGCGGGCACCGAGCCCGCACGGCGTGACTCCCGCCTCGATCAGTTTGCGCATCAGGCGCGGACCTTCCTCCGGCGAGACGTACAGCTCGAATCCATCTTCCCCGGTGTACCCGGTGCGTGAGATCAGCGCCGGGACTCCATCGACCTTCCCGTGGGCAAAACGGTAGTACTTGATGGAAGGAAGATTCGCGTTGGTCAGCGGCTGAAGCGTTTTTTCGGCGTGCGGACCCTGCAGAGCGAGCTGGGCGTAATCGGCGCTGACGTTCCTCACCTCGACGTCCATGCCCTTCGCCTGCCCCGCCATCCACTCGTAGTCCTTCTCCGTGTTCGAGGCGTTGACGACGATGAAGTAATCCTCGGGGCCGTTGCGATAAATGATGATGTCGTCCACGAAGCCGGCATTCGGATAGAGCAGGCCGTTGTACTGCGCGCGGCCATCCTCCAGCTTCGCGACGTCGTTGCACGTCATTTTCTGGAGAAATTCGATGGAACCGGGTCCCTTGACCGTGATCTCCCCCATGTGGGAGACGTCGAAGATGCCCGCGCGGGTCCGGACGGCCTCGTGCTCCTCGAGAATGCCGGAGAACTGGACCGGGAGCTCCCAGCCGCCGAAATCGACCATCTTCCCCCCCAGTTCCTTCTCGATTGCGTTGAGAGGGGTTTTCTTCAGGGGAGCGTCGTGGTCGGCCATGGCGGGGCGGTACGCTAACATAAACGCGCTGGGGGTGGGTGTGACTGGCGAGATCGGCGAATTCCTCAACTATCTGACCTACGAACGGAACGTCTCCCCGAACACCATCGAGGCGTATCGCGACGATCTCGAATCCTTCGTCTCCTTCCTTTCCAACGATTACCTGACGATGGCGCGGGACCAGGTCGACCTGCGGCGCATCGACAACCTCGCCATCCGCGCGTACCTCGCCCACCTTGCCCGCCGGAAGCTGGCGAGGTCCTCGGTGGCCAGGCACCTCTCGGCCCTGCGGTCGTTCTTCAAATACCTGATGCGCGAAGGCAAGGTCGACACGAACCCGGCCCGCACCGTGGCCACCCCTCGCCGCGAAAAACACCTTCCCGCTGTGATGCAGCCGGCCGATGTCACCGCTCTGATCGACCAGCCGGAAGGCGACGGGCCGCTCATCGTCCGCGACCGGGCTTTCCTGGAACTGTTGTACGCCTCCGGGTTGCGCATCAGCGAACTGGTCGGCATCGATCTCGATGACCTCGAGCTGCGATCGCGCCTGGTCAAAGTTCACGGTAAAGGATCGAAAGAGCGCATCGTTCCCTTCGGCTCGAAGGCTGAAAGCGCGCTGCGCGCCTGGCTGAAGGTGCGCGAGGCGGACCCTGACGAGCAGGCGGTTTTCGTCAACTACCGCGGCGAGCGCATCAGCGCGCGCAGCGTGCGGCGCCTGTTCGACCGCTACGCCCGCGGAGCATCGATGAAGGACGGCGTCTCTCCTCACACGATGCGTCATTCCTTCGCCACGCATCTGCTCAACGCCGGCGCCGACCTCCGCGCCATCCAGGAGCTCCTCGGCCACGCCTCGCTCTCGACCACTCAGAAGTACACCCATTTGAATGACTGGCAGCTCATCGAGGTGTACCGGAAGTCGCATCCGCGGAAGTGAGTGGAGCGCGGGCCGGCCAGCATCTCTTCGGCGCGCTTGCCGGCCAGCTGTCACAGCAGCACTTCGACGGGATTCGGCCTTCGACCTTCGACCTTCGACCTTCAGAGCACAGGTCGGTACTCCGAAGGTCGAGGGTCGAAGGTCGAATCGTCATGACAGCGAAACCCGAAAACCGCTGGGAGCCCGGGGCCCGAAGCCTATAATTCGCAGGGCGTGATCCGCGCGATCGTCCACCAGGGGTTCATCGGCCAAGCGATTGAATACTTCGCGGTGGTTGTCGGTCCGGACGTCGATCGGCGATTTTTCTTCGAGCAGATCAGCAATCCGCGCGGCGACGTGGTCCGCTACTTCGGGGGCGGCTCGGAGCTGGTCCTCAATCCTGAAGGTGTCCGTTTTCAGGGAAACGGCGGGATCTTCGGCGAGTACATGTTCGGGGGGCATCTGCCGGTCGATGATCTGCTCAACGACGAGGTGGTGAACCGGCTCGTTCTCTTCGGCGCGACGTCCGACGAAAAGAGCGGCGGTCTCAAGTTCACGTACAACACGACCGGGTTCGAGACTTACGACAACCTGTTCCTGCAGGGCAACGCGATCGCGAACTACATCTTCTTCATCGACGACCGGAAGAAGTACGACGACGTCACCGACCGGCAGTCGAAAACGCTCCGAAGCGCCGGTAAGCTGATGAAGCGTTCGCGGCGCGTCGGGATCGGCCAGTTCATCGGCCTCGCCCATGAGATTCTCGATTCCCTCGGCGAGCCGGAATCGACTCTGGTCATGCTCCGGGTCGTGAACCTGGCCAACCAGAAGTTCGCCGAGAAGTGCCGTGAGGCGCACACGGCCAAACTGGACGTCGACGAGCTGATTGCCGACGACGTGGAGCTCGGACGCGTCGAAGCCTATCAGCGCGAACGGATTCAGATCGACGTCATCTATCACGATCCGGCCAACCAGGAACTGATCGACGAATACAAACGGATCCTGGCTTCGTGCGCCGGATCGACGATCAACCCGTCGGCGCGAGCGCGGCTGATGCGCATCCGCACACTCTCCCTGCGCAACGAAGTACCGCTCTCAATCTTCGACACGCTGGAAGAGATCGTCCTGCAGGAACCCCGCGTCGCGACAAACGAGGCCGAGCCCGATTACATCGAGTCCACACGCGAAATCCTCGGCGGCTTCCTCCTCGGCAAGAACATCCGGCGCAAGCTCTCCTCACTGGACATGGTCCAGCTCATGGAGAACAAACAGAAGGCCGCGGCAAACCGCGACCAGACGTTCGAGGAGCTGCTTCTCGAGACCGGACGCCAGATCGACGAGATCGGCCGCGAAGAAGAAGACATCGAGCGTCTCGAATCGTTCGGAGAGCTGGTCACGCTCTTCGACCGGATCGACCACACCACCACTCTCATCAACAAGCTCGCGTTCATGGACGACGTGGAGCTCAGCCAGGAGCAGGTCCGCTCCCTCCTCGGCAACATGCAGGTGTTCGAGTCGCTCCGGCGCGGCCTGTTTCAACAGCTCTTCATCGAACCGATCGTTTCCAACGAGTACGTTCTCTCCTACGGCAAGAAGAAGCTTTACGCGTTCACGCTCGGGATGATCTCGCTGGAGAACAACGAGGCGTCGATCGCTGACGTCACGGCGTCGATCTCCGCGATCAACCGCGGCGAGCGCGCGTATTTCGCGGTCTACAACCTCGCACGGCGCCGCATGTCCAACTTCTATCTGGAATTGAACACGCCGGAGGGGCGTGAGACCTTCCGCCGCGAGATCAAGGGCGAGATCGGGGTGGATGACGAACTGCAGGAGCTGCAGGACGTGATCACCGAGTCCCTCCTGGAAGAGGTCATCACCAAGATCAGGCTGGAGGCGTTCTACATCAACCAGCTCCTGCCCCGGATCATCGACGAGCAGGACGCGCGGCTGCGCAACGATTTCCTCTCCAACTCCGGACTGGATCGATTTCAGATCGAAGAGCTCGAAACGGAGTATTTCGAGATGCGGGCATTCCCGCCGCAGCTCCTCCAGGCGATCCAGCACCCCCTCGTTCCCGAGCGCGAAGCCGGGGCGCCGGCAAAGTAGGCACGCTCGTCGCTGCGCATCGGGACGATGCCGAACCGTCTGAGCAAAGAAATCTCTCCTTACCTGCTGCAGCACGCGCACAACCCAGTGGACTGGTATCCCTGGGGAGAGGAGGCGTTTGCGAAGGCGCGGTCAGAAGACAAGCCGGTCTTCCTTTCAATCGGATATTCGGCGTGCCACTGGTGTCACGTGATGGAGCGCGAGTCGTTCGAGAGCTCCGAGATCGCAGCGGTGCTGAACAACGACTTCGTGTCGATCAAAGTCGATCGCGAAGAACGTCCCGACGTCGATTCGATCTACATGAGCGCCGTGCAGATGATGACCGGCCACGGCGGCTGGCCGATGTCGGTCTTCCTGACGCCTGACGGCAAACCTTTTTACGCGGGTACCTACTTCCCCCCCGATGATCGTCACGGCATGCCCGGCTTCAAGCGCGTGCTGGGCCACGTGGCCGAGGCTTATCGCAGTCGCAGGAAGGATGTGCAGGAGGCTGGCGACGAAGTGCAGCGGGCGATCAGCGAGGGCGTTCCGATCAAACCGAGCGGTAACCCCGCCGATCACGAGTCGCTCGAGCGCGCCGCCGCCGGAATCGCGAAAGCGTTCGATTCAGTCCACGGCGGTTTCGGCGGCGCACCGAAGTTTCCGCCATCGATGTCGCTCGACTTTCTCATGCAGGTCGCCAATCGGACGGGTGACAGTCACCCGCGGCGGATCATCACGCGGACGCTCACGATGATGGCCCGCGGCGGCATCTACGATCAGATCGGAGGCGGCTTCCATCGATACTCCGTCGATGCGAAATGGCTGGTGCCGCACTTCGAGAAGATGCTTTACGACAACGCCCTGCTGGCACGGCTATACACGCGCGCGTGGCAGTGGACGAAGGACCCGTTCTTCTCCCGCATCGCCATGGAGATCCTCGGATACGTCGCGCGAGAGATGACTTCGCCCGACGGCGGCTTCTATGCCACGCAGGACGCCGATTCCGAGGGAGTGGAAGGAAAGTTTTATGTGTGGGATCGCGCGGAGGTCCTGCGCATTCTCGGGCCGGATGATGGACGTGTCTTCTGCGCGCTCTACGACATCACCGAGGGTGGGAACTGGGAGGAGAAGAACATCCTCAACGTGCCGCGGGAGCCCGCAAGCGTCGCCGCCGACCTCGGCCTCACTCTCGACCAGCTCGCGCAGATTGCCCTTCGCGGCAAGCGCCTGCTCTACGGAGAACGCGCGAAACGCGTCTGGCCGGCGCGCGACGAAAAGATCCTCGCCGGCTGGAACGGTTGGATGCTCGCCGCGTTCGCTGAGGCGGCGATTGCATTCGACTGGGATGAATATCTCAGCGTGGCACGGCGGAACGCCGACTGCCTTCTGACCCGTATCGACGCGGCAGGCCGCCTGACGCGGCATGCGCGTATCCCCGGACTGCTCGAGGACTACACCGGCGTGGCGTGGGGACTCACGCTCGCGTTCGAAGCCACGCAGGAACGCCGCTACCTCGACGCGGCGCGCGCACTGGCGGAACAGATCATCGATCGGTTCGAGGACAAGGACAAGGGTGGCTTCTTCGATACCCCGACCGATCACGAGAAGCTCATCTCGCGGCCGAAGGACATGTTCGACAACGCCACGCCCGCCGGCAGCTCCGTTGCCTGCGACCTCCTGCTGCGCTTATCGATCCTATTCGGCGAGCAGCGATACGCCGAAGTGGCCAGCCGCGCAATTGAAGCCGCGTGGCCGCTGGCGGAGCGATATCCGAGCGGATTCGGATTTCTTCTCGGTGTCGCTGAATGGCGCGCGGGACAACCGAAGGAGATCGTGATCACCGGAAACGACGAGAACTTCCGCTCTCTGCGACGGGTCGTTGGGGAGCAGTACCTGCCGCATCGCGTGCTCATCTCCGGCACGGATGTCGCCGATCTGCCAGTGATGGAGGGCCGATCCAGCTCAAAGACGATGGCCTATGTCTGCCACGGCTACATGTGCCAGGAACCGACCGCTTCGCCCGAGCGGCTCGCGGAACTGTTGCGGTGAGCGTGGACCGTTAACCGTTAACCGTTAACCGTTAACCGTTAACCGTTAACCGGCGAGGACGATCCCACGTCATCCTGAGCCGGCGAAGCGCGGGCGTTGGACCTCAAGTTACGCATCTTGAGACCCTTCGCCGTCTTCGCGGCTCAGGGTGACGTGGTGGAGCGCGGGCGATCTCGCCCGCGCACGGTTAACGGGTAACGGTTAACGATTCCTCGTGCTCCGGCTCACCCAGCATCGCCGCGTGTTTCCGCCGGAACTTGCCGGTGGCCAGCAACGCGGGCAGCAACGTAATCGAAGCCAAGCAGCTGAGCGCGATTCCCACCACCCCCGCGTACCCGATCGAGCGCACGCCCGGATAGTGCGAGATCGCGAATGACGCGAATCCGATGATCGACATCAGCGCGGCGAGCGTGACGGCGCGCCCGGTCTCGGTGGCGTTGCGCGGGAACTCTTCGGGTGACTCGTCGTAGCGCTGGAGCATGTACACCGCGTAGTCGGTGGCGGTGCCGACGAGCATCAGCCCTACGAACACGTTCATGAAGTTGAACTCGATGCCCAGCGCGGCCATGAACCCGAGCATGCACGTGCAGCCGGCCACGAACGGAACGAATACGAGGCAGGAGCGCCAGAAAGAGCGGAAGCCGATCCACAACAGCCCGAATACGAGGACGAAACCGAGGAGGCTGGCGCGGATGGCATCGTTGTGAGTGATGGTGCGCAGCGTCTGGGAGATGAGGTTCACGCCCGTGAGCATTCCTTCGGGATGATCGCGGCGGAACTGCTGCAGCTCGTCCGGCAGGAAGCGCGGCCACGTTCCCGTCGTCGGATAGAGATAGACGACGGACATGTATCCGTCCGGCGTCTTCTTCATGAAGCGGGACACGCCTTCCGCCAGCCCGAGGCGCTCGAGCGTTTCCATGGTGAGAGGCTGCCGTTGATTGAGGGCCTGCTCGAACGAAGTGAGGAACTGATCGAATGCATCGGGACGAAAGCCGTTCTCCATCAGCGCGGCGCGGAACGTCCGCTCGATTCGCGGGTACGAGAAGACGTCGTTCGCTCCGGCCGCGAGCCGCTCGATCACCGGCCGCTGCGCCTGCTCGCTCGGGACGAACGTTGCGATCGACTGATACGAGCCGATCACTCCCTTCGCGGCGATGCGCTCCAGGTCCGGAAGCGCCTTCTCGCTCTTCGCGATCGCTTCACTCGCCGTCTTTCCACGCACCGCGTACATCATGAATTCGAACGACTGACCGAATTTCCCGGTCACGACGTGCTGAAGCCGGATGCCTTCGTTGCCCTTGGAGCGGAGGTTCTGGAGACTGTCGCTGAAACGGACGCGTGTAGCCAGGATGCCGGTGATGATCACGACGACCGTCCACGCGATCATCACGGCGCGCGGGTGCCTGAGACTGGCCCGCACGACATGGCCGGATCCGAATGCGTGAATGTGCTGCGGCTTGTTCACCTTGCGGCGGCGTTCCACGATGACGAGCAACGCCGGCAGGACGAAGACGGTGCAGAGAAGGAACACCAGGATGCCGTGGCCTGTCAGTGCGCCGAGCTCGGTCATCCCGCGGAAGTCCGTCGCCAGGAACGCGTAGAACGTCGCCGCGGTGGTGAGGGCGCCGACGATCACGCCCGGAAGCGCGTGGTGCATCATCGCCTGCACCGACGCCGTGACCGACGCGCCACGATTGCGTTCGTCGACGAACCGCTCGTAAAGCACGGTCATGAAGTCGATGCCGAGGCCAGCCAGCAGCGCGCTGAATCCGGTGCTCGCGGCGGAGAGCGTCCCGAAGACGAGCGTCGCGATCCCGAAAGTGATCACGATCGCGGCGATCATCGGAACCGCCGAGTAGAGGAGCGAGCTCACCCGGCGATAGGCGTACAGATAGAGGAGGAGCACGCCCACCATCGACGTGATGCTGTTGAGTGTCATGTCGCGCCGGATGATCTTCTCGTCGGCGGCAGCGATCGCGTATCCGCCGGTGAACCCGATGTCCGGCAGGGGAAGGGTCGGATTGGCCACCTTGAAGTCGTTCTTCGCTCTCTCCACGACCGCGAACGTGTCGTTCATGACCGCGCGGCTGTACGGAAGATCCTGCGCGGCCTTCTGCGGCCTGGCGATGATGACCGCCGAGGTCTGATCCCGCGAAACGTAGTAGCCGCTGGAAAGATCGACATTCAATCCACCGCCGGCGTGCTTCAACTTCTCCAGATAGATCGGCAGAAGGTTGAACGGATCGACGCGGACGAGCTGCTTGGCCACGGTCGACTGCGGCGTCTGCAGCAGCGTCCGATTACGCTCGACGGCTTCACGGATACTCTCGTCCGTGAGCTTTCCGGCCACCAGGTCGAGCTGTTCGGGAGTGAGGACGAGCAGCGCGTGCGGCATGATCTTGTCGATCACCGCGAACGGATCCGGCACGCGCCACGTCACGTTGTCGATCAGCTTCGACGCGCGAAGCCCTTCACCGATGCCGTCGAGGAGCGGCCCGTACGCCGCCGGTTCGGAGCCTTTCGGGAACTGAAAGACGACGACGTGAAAGTCGAGCGTGCCGGTCTGGGTCAGCACATCGCGAAACTCGTTCACCTCGCGATTGTTCTGCGGCACGAGCTTCAGCACGTCGGGATCGAGCTTGAGCCGCGAGGCGATCGCCGCGGAAATGGCCACGATCACGAGCGCCACGGCCACGATGGTGCGAGGCCGGTTGAGCACCAGGTTCGAAAGTCGTTCGAGAAGACGGGCGATCATGCCATTCCGTCCGCTACGGCGTTCTCGACACGAGCACCCATCCCGTTGAAACCGCCGGGCTCTCGTTCCCGTTCTTGTCGAGAGCCGTCACTTCATAGCGGAACGAGATGCCCACCTGCACGGTGGTGTCGAGCCAGGTCGTCTCCTGCGTCAGCGCGGTGAGCGGGAACTTGCCGACCTCGCGCAGCGTCTCCAACCCGGTTCCTTCCGCTCTGTAGATGCGGTATCCGGCGAGGTCCGGTGCGTCGACCGCGTCCCAGACGAGGCGGACGGCTGCCGTCTCGACGAGCGCGGATACGGACGCAGGGGGCGGCGGCGGCACGAGATCCTTGAACGTGACTCCGGCCGGGACCGACGGTTCGCTCTCGACTCTCGGCGGTCCGTTCGTGGCGACGGCGGTCACACGATACGTGTGCGCGCCATAAGGCGGAACATCCGTCCAGGTGATGTCTTTGATCAGGGTCTCATTGATGGGTGCGTCGAATGCCGCGCCAACTGCTTCGCCGGTACCGCGATAGACGTTGTAGCCGGTGACCACGGGGGCGGTCCCGCCGGCGATGGAGCGCGCAGGGGCCTTCCAGCTGAGAACGACGCCTCCCGCGTTGGCGGTCGCGGTCAGCTGCTCGGGCGGCAACGCCACGGGGAGCGGCACGATCGCGACGAGATTCGAGAGCGGACTCCGCGCATTCTCGGCTTCGCTGACGAGGGCATAGGTCAGCCGCATCGGCTGTCCGTCCGTGGTCCGCATCTGAGGAGAATCTGTAAAGATGAGCTTCGAGCCCACCGTGGCGTCGGCCAACTTGGCGCCTTCTATGCTCTCGATTCTCTCGCTGAGCCTGCCGAATTGATCGGCGGTCAACTCGGGCACTCTGGCGAACTGAGCAATCGCCTGAGGGACATCGGGGTCCGGCGTGTCGGGGGGCCTGGTTGCGACAGATGGCGGTAACTGTTCCGAATATCGATAGAGGACGATGCGGCGAAGCCCGGTCAGGCTTCGCCCGGTCGTCGTCAGGGCGGGGTAGCTCCACGACAGAAGGACGTTGTTGGCGCGCTGTGTTGCTACCAGATCGGTCGTTCCCTGCGGAATGATAGGGACCGGCGGCCGCGGATCGCCGCGTTTGCCACAGGCGGCGGCGAGCAGGAGCAACACGACCCCGAGACGTTTCACCGGCCCAAACTATAAAACATTACTGAAGGATGAAGGATGAAGGACGTCAACGATGAAGCATGACCGCTGCATCCAGAGCGTTCATCCTTCATCCTTCATCCTTCATCCTTCTCTACCAGGAGCCTTTCATGTGCGGAATCATTGGATACGTAGGCAATCGTGACGTCGTGCCGGTCCTGCTCGGCGGGCTGAAGAAACTCGAATACCGCGGCTACGACAGCGCGGGCATCGCCGTCGTCAACGGACAGGGGGTGGACGTCGTCCGTGCAGAAGGGAAGCTGACGAACCTCGAGAACAAGCTCGCCGAGCACGAGCTCAAGGGAACGTTCGGCATGGGCCACACCCGGTGGGCGACCCACGGGAAACCGAACGAGAACAACGCGCATCCCCATCGCGACTGCACGGGGGACATCGTGGTCATTCACAACGGCATCATCGAGAACTTCCTCCCTCTCAAGCAACAGCTGCAGAAGCAGGGACACAAGTTCACGACGGAGACCGACACGGAAGTCGTCGCGCATCTGATCGAAGAGAAGATGAAGGGCGGAAGCAAGTTCGTCGAGGCCGTGCGCGCGTCGCTGAAAGAGCTCGACGGCCACTACGCGCTGGTCATGATCAACGCGAAGGAACCGGGCACGATCATCGCCGCCAAACAGGGACCTCCCCTCGTCCTCGGCCTGGGCGACGGCGAGAACATCGTCGCGTCCGACGTGGCGCCGCTGCTCGCTTACACGCGCGACATCATCTATCTCGAAGACGGCGAGTACGCGATTGCGAACGATAAAAAGGTCGACGTCTTCAGCCAGGACGACAAGCCGGTCAATCGCGAACCGAAGCGCATCCTCTGGGACGCGGTGATGGCCGAGAAGGAAGGCTACCGCCATTACATGCTCAAGGAGATCCACGAGCAGGCCCGCGCCGTGCGCGACACGTTCAACGGCAGGATGTTCGAGGAGTCCGGGGAGATCTACTTCAACGACCTGCAGTTCACACCGGAGGAGTGGGCAAAGTTCCAGCGCGTGCATATCGTGGCGTGCGGTACGTCCTGGCATTCAGCGCTGGTGGGCAAGTTCCTCCTCGAGGAAGCGGCGCGCATCCCGATCGAGGTCGACTACGGGTCGGAGTACCGCTATCGCAACCCGATCGTCGACGAAAACACCCTCGTCATCGGCGTGACGCAGTCCGGCGAGACCGCGGACACCATCGCCGGAATGCAGGAGGCGAAGAAGAAGGGCGCGCGCCTGATCACCATCTGCAACGTGATCGGTTCAGCCGCGACGCGCATGTCCGACGGGATCATCTATACAAACGCCGGTCCGGAGATCGGCGTGGCGTCGACGAAGGCCTTCACCACGCAGCTCGTCGCGTTCTACCTGCTGGCCCTTTACGTGCGCCAGCTGCGCGGCGAGAACAAGGACGACATCCGCTACGCGATGCACGAGCTGAGCGTCATCCCGCACAAGATCGAGACGCTCCTCAAACAGGAGAAGCACATCGAGCAGCTCGCCAACAAGTATCACCGCGCCCAGGACTTCCTCTTCCTCGGCCGCGGCGTGCACTACCCGATCGCGCTCGAAGGCGCCCTGAAGATGAAGGAGATCTCATACATTCACGCCGAAGGGTATCCAGCCGGTGAGATGAAGCACGGGCCGATCGCACTCATCGACGAGAACCTTCCCGTTGTGGCTGTCGCCACACACACACCGGTCTACGACAAGGTCGTTTCGAACCTGCAGGAAACGAAAGCCCGCGACGGAAAGCTCATCGTCATCTGTGACGAAGGCGACGAAGAGATGAAGAAATTCGCGGACGACGTGATCGAGATCCCGTGGACGATCGAGCCGCTGCAGCCGATTCTGGCCGTCATCCCGCAGCAGCTCCTCGCGTACTACATCGCGCTGAGAAGAGGATGCGACGTCGATCAGCCGCGGAATCTGGCGAAGAGTGTGACGGTGGAGTGAGAGAAGTTCATCCCGAGCGAAGCACAGAGACTTCATCCCGAGCGCAGCGAGGGATCTCCGGAAGCACCGCGCTACAGTGGCCCACGAGCGCCCAAAGTTCAATCCTGCCGGTGGTACCGGAGATCCCTCGCTTCGCTCGGGATGAACACCTTCCCTGCCGGTGGTACCGGAGATCCCTCGCTTCGCTCGGGATTTACCCCTGTGCTTCGCCCGGGATGAATTCGCCCTCAACTCATCAGCGCGAAAAAAGTGAAGTACCCGGTGATTCCTTTGCCCGCTCGCAGCACGAGCAGCGCGAGGATGACGAAATAGGCGATCGAGATGGCGGTCCACGCGTACCCGATCAGCACGAAGAGCCCGTCGCTTTGCGTCATTCCCGCGGCGATGAAGAGAACTCCAAGCGCCGGGAGTGTGTTCGACAGGGGCACACCGCCCAGCGGAAAGATCAGGAGAATGCCACCGAGAAGCAGCATGACCCCGTTGAACCGCGTGATGCCGACGCCACGAGCCATGGACAGCATGCGCGGGCGCGACATCCGATCGAGTCGCGCGAACAGGCGCGATCCCTTTTCGAGCGCGGGGATCAGTTTTCGCGTACCGACCTGCCGGTCCATGATCTTTCGCGGAAGCCATGGTCCGCGGCGATTGAGCATCACGCCGGTCCCGGTGTACATGACCACGGTGCTGAAGATCGTGCTCACTCCCGGCACGGATACAGGAAAGAGAAACGGCACCATGAGGATGATGCAGAACATCAGCAGGCCGTCCTCGCCGACCGCGTGAAGCAGCTCGCGCAACGAGACTTTCTCGCCGGTCATTGACCGCGCTGCTGCGGCCAGCGTCGTCGAGAGACTCCGATGGCTTGTGGTTTCACCTGATTGATCCAATTGCACCCCGTACGCTCCTCACTCGCGCGCGATCCAGCCGCCGCCGAGGCAGAGGTCGTCCTGGTAGAAGACGACGGCCTGTCCGGGGGCTACTCCACGAAGCTTCTGTGCAAATACCACGCGCGCGCGGCCATCCGCCAGCGGAAACACCGTGGCGCGGACATCGGGCATGCGGGAGCGTACCCGTCCCTGCACTTCGATCGGTCCGGCCGGGGTGTCGCCGCTGATCCAAAGGACCCGCTCGGCGATCAATTCGGACCGCTCCAGGGCAGACGACGGACCAACCGTCACGCGGCGCGTGAAGGGATTGACGTCGACTACGTACGAGCGCTCGAGCGAACCTCCGATCCGCAGACCGCGGCGCTGCCCGATCGTGAAGTTGTAATACCCGTCGTGGGTACCTAGGACGTTGCCTGCGGTGTCGACGATCTCACCCGCGGCGCTGCCCGGATCGATGCCGGCCTCACGCTCGACGATCGCACCGTAGCCTTCCTTCTGCGGGACGAAGCAGATCTCGTAGGACTCCTTCTTCCGCGCGACGTTGAGGCCGGCACTTTCGGCGATGTCGCGCACCTCCGGCTTCGTCAAGTCGCCGAGCGGAAACAAAGCTTCGGACAACTGGGCCTGAGTCAATTCGAACAGGAAGTACGTCTGGTCCTTGGCCAGATCGCGGGCCTTGCGAAGCTCGAACCGTCCGTCTTCGCCGACAGTGATGCGCGCGTAGTGACCGGTCGCAATTTTTTCCGCGCCGATCGCGCGCGCCTTCTGATGGAAGAGATCGAATTTGACGTGCGTGTTGCACAGGACGCAGGGGCTCGGGGTGACTCCGCTGAGGTAACCCCGCACGAAGGGCTTGATCACCTTGTCGTGGAAGTTCGACTCCATGTTCAGCGTGAAGTGGGGAACCTCGAGCTTCCAGGCCACCCGCCGGGCGTCCGCGAGATCGTCGATCGTGCAGCAGCCTCCGTAGGGCGAGTCCGCCTTTGCGAGGTTGTCGTACATCTGCATCGACAGACCGACGACGTCGTGCCCCTGGGCCTTGAGGAGATGCGCGGCAGTCGAGGAATCGACCCCGCCGGACATGGCTACGGCTACCTTCATTCCAGCCCCGAATGACGCCGCGGCGTGCCGGAGAATTCCACCCGGGTACTCGTTGTGCATGCCCTCCCAGGCGTGGCCCAGCCCGAATCAGAGCAGCAGGGTACCCGTCCGTTCCGGATCCTCGTCGTCGACGACGATCCCAGCATCCGGAAGATGATCGTTGCCGCGCTCAGGCGCGGACCCTACCAGTTCCTGGAGGCGCCGAATGGGAAAGACGCCCTCGATCTCATGCGCAGCCACGATCCCGACGTGGTGGTGCTGGACCTCATGATGCCCATCCTGTCCGGATGGGATGTCCTGCGCGAGCGTCAGAACGATCCCCAGCTGAGGAAGATCCCGGTCATCCTCATCAGCGCCAACCGCGATCCCGAGATCGCGAACGCCGTCGACAAAGGCGTCTGCGCGTTTCTCCCGAAGCCGTTCGACATCGGGGCCCTCTCGGCTCTCGTGCACAGCTGTGTGAATCCAGCGCCGTGAGTGAATTCATCCCGAGCGAAGCGAGGGATCTCCGGAAGCACCGCGCAGTGGTGGCCTACAGGCGACGCCAGCTCGCCCTCACGACTTCAATCCTGCCGGTGGTACCGGAGATCCCTCGCTACGCTCGGGATGACAGGCCGTGGTCCTGCGCATCAATGACGGCGATGGCGGCCATGTTCACGATGTCGTTCACATCGACTCCACGCTGGAGCACGTGCACCGGCTTCGACATCCCCTGCAGGATCGGACCGATCACTTCGGCGTTTCCGATGCGCCATAGCAGTTTGTAGGCGGCGTTCGCTGCATCGAGGTTGGCGAAGACGAGCACGTTGGCGTCTCCCTGGATCGCGCTCCATGGGTATTCCTGCGCGGCAACGCTCGGATCGACCGCGGTGTCGGCCTGCATCTCTCCTTCGACGACGAGCTCCGGATGCGTCTTCTTCAGGATGGCCACCGCATCGCGGACCTTCTCGGCATCGGGATGGCGCGTCGAGCCGAAATTCGAGAACGAGATCATGGCGATGCGCGGGTCGAGGTTGAACCGCCGCGCCGTCGCAGCGGTGAGCACAGCAATCTCGGCCAGTTCCTCCGCCGTGGGATTGATGTTCACCGTCGTATCGGCGAGCACCAGCATCCTTCCCTTGAACATGAGGAGATAGGCGCCGGAAACATTGTTCACGCCCGGGCGGGTGCGGAGGATCTGCAGCGCCGGTTTGATCGTGGCCGGATAGTAGGCGCGGAGGCCAGCGATGACACCGTCCGCGTCACATGCGTCGACCATCATCATCGCGAAGTAGTTGCGGCTGTTCAGAATGCGCCGCGCGTCCGGCAGAGTGACGCCGCGCCGGTGCCGCATCTCGGCGAACTTCTGGGCGTACTGCTCGAACTTCGGCGAATCGCTGACGTCGATCGTGGTGACCTTGCTCTCGTCGATGTTGTACTTCCGAAGCAGCGGCGCGATGACGTCGTGCTTCACGAGGAGAATCGGATGCGCGAGGCCTTCCTCGATGAGGATCTTCGCGGCGCGGATGATCTTCTCCTGATCGCCTTCGGGAAACACGATCCGCTTGGGCTCCTGCCTGGCGCGCGCGTAGATGTCGTACATCAGGCCGCGCGATCGGCCGAGCATCTGCTCGAGCCGGCGCCGGTATGCTTCGTAATCTCCAATAGGCTGCTGCGCGACCCCCGTCTCCTCGGCCGCGCGCGCGACTGCGACCGGAACGTTGAGCAGCACCCGATAGTCGAATGGCTTGGGAATCAGGTACTCGCGGCCGAACGTGATCCGCTCCTGTGAGTACGCGCGGAGCACCGAGTCAGGCACGTCTTCCTTGGCGAGATCGGCCAGCGCTTTCGAGGCGGCAAGCTTCATCTCGTCGTTGATGGTCGTGGCGCGGCAGTCGAGCGCGCCGCGAAAGATGAAGGGAAAGCCCAGGACGTTATTGACCTGGTTGGGGAAGTCGGAGCGGCCGGTCGCCATGATGATGTCCGATCTCGCGGCCGTGGCCTCCTCGTATCCGATCTCCGGGTCCGGATTCGCCATCGCGAACACGATCGGATCCTTCGCCATCTTCCGGATCATGTCCTGCGTGACGATTCCGCCGGCGGAGAGGCCGACGAACACGTCCGCTCCTTCCAGAGCTTCGGCGAGCGTCCGCTTCTTCGTATCCGCCGCGAATTCTTCCTTGTACGGAGTCATGTCCTCGGTCCGGCCTCTGTAGATCACGCCGTGGCGGTCGGTGAGGATGGCGTGCTTCGGATCGAGTCCGAGCTTGATGTAGAGACGCAGACAGGCCATGGCGGCGGCGCCCGCTCCGGCGATGACGATCTTCACCTTGCCGATCTTCTTGCCGGCAACCTCCAGCGCGTTGATGAGCGCCGCCGCGGAGATGATCGCCGTTCCATGCTGATCGTCATGGAAGACGGGGATCTTCATCTCCTTCTTCAGGCGCTCCTCGATCTCGAAGCACGCCGGAGCAGCGATATCCTCGAGGTTGATGCCGCCGAACGTCGGCTCGAGCAGCTTCACGCAGCGGATGAAATCTTCGGTGTCGGTCGTGTCGATCTCGATGTCGAACACGTCGATGTCGGCGAAGCGCTTGAAGAGGACGCCCTTGCCTTCCATGACCGGCTTGCCGGCCGCGGGGCCGATGTTTCCCAGTCCGAGCACGGCGGTGCCGTTGGTGATGACGGCGACCAGATTTCCCTTCGCCGTGTATTTGTAGACAGCGGATGGATCGCGGGCGATCTCGAGGCACGGTTTGGCTACGCCCGGCGTGTACGCAAGTGAAAGATCGCGCTGGGTTGCGGTGGGTTTGGTGGGGACGACCTCGATTTTTCCGGGCCTGCCGGATTCGTGGTAATCGAGCGCGTCGTCGCGGGTCTCGGGCATCGGTGTTCTCCGGCGGCGGAGTCTACACGAAGGATGAAGGCGGAAGGATGAAGGCGGAAGGATGAAGGATGAAGGCGGAAGGATGAAGGATGAAGGCGGAAGGATGAAGGATGAAGGCGGAAGGATGAAGGATGAAGGATGAAGGATGAAGGAAGGGAGAATTCACCCTTCATCTTTCACCCTTCATTCTTCTGCCTTCATCCTTCATCCTTCTGCCTTCATCCTTCATCCTTCTGCCTTCATCCTTCAAAACAAAAGCCCCGGACGGATCCGGGGCTTCGATCAAAAAGCAGAGAAACGTGCGGGAGCTAGCTCGCCTTGCGCTTGCGGTTCGTCACGTCGTCACGCACATCCGTGCGCGCGGGTGACGTCGCGACGGCGGGCTGGCGGCGGTTCTTGTTCTTCCAGTTGTCCCAGGCCACGACGACCGCCGGAACGATGAACAGCGTCGAATAGGTACCCGAGAGCAGGCCGATGAAGAGAACCCACGAGAATCCGCGGATGACTTCACCACCGAAGAGGATGAGTGACACGAGGACGACCAGGACCGTTCCCGCGGTGAGGATCGTGCGCGAGAGCGTGTCGTTGATGCCCTTGTTGATGTGCTCGGCGAGCGTCATCGGCTGCTTCGTCTTGCGCTTGTTCTCGCGGACCCGGTCGTACATGACGACGGTATCGTTGATCGAGTAGCCGACGAGAGTCAGCAGCGCGGCCACGACGTTCAGGGAGAACTCGAGGCGCATCACGAGGACGAAGGTCATCGCGATGAGGACGTCGTGAATGATCGACACCAGGGATGCCGCGCCGAAAATGAGGCCGCCTTCGAAACGGAACGCGATGTAGATCGCCATCGCCAGCGACGAGAGAACGATCGCCCAGAAGGCTTTCTGCTGCAGCTCTTTGCCGACCTGCGGTCCGACCGTCTCCTGGTTGAGCAGGTTGAAGCGGCCGAGGAAGGCGCGCTCGTTGAGAACGGTGGCGGTGGCGGGCGTCACACCCTGCACCGAAACCACCTGCTGCATCGACGTGAAGACGCCGAGCTCGGAGCGGCGCGCGATGATGCGCTCAGCCACCGAACGGTAGTGCTGAAGAGCGGCGGCGTTCGTACCTCGCTTGTCGGGATCGGCCTGCTGGAGAAGACCGGCCAGGCTGTCGGTGCCGAGATAGTTGAGGTCGTGCTTGCCGGCGGCCTGCGGGTTCATCTTCTTGTGAAGATCGGTCACCACGGCGCCGGCGTAATCGCCTTCCTGCCGCTGCTGGGGAAGGCGGATGAGAACCGAGTTGTCCTTCGCCGCGCCGTACTGCTGGATGACGGCCGCCGGAAGAGTCGAGCGCAGCTCGCCGATCGGCGGGTTCGCGGCGAACTTGAGGACGATGTTCGCGCCTCCCTTGAAGTCGATGCCGAGGTTGATGCCGCGGGTGAAGTAGATGGCGGCGCCGGCCAGGATGATCAGAAGCGAGACGATCATCGCGACGAAGCGCCACTTTACGAAGTCGTATTTCGGATTGACGAAAATCTGCATGGTGGTTTCCTCGCCCTTAGATACTGATCGCCTGCGGGCGGTCGGCCGGTTTGTACATGATGTCGAAGATCATCCGCGACACGAAGAACGCGGTGAACACGGAAGCGGCGAGACCGATCAGCAGCGTCACGGCGAAGCCTTTGATCGGGCCGGTGCCGAACTGGAACAGGAAGAGCGCCGAGATGATCGTCGTCAGGTGAGTGTCGATGATGGTGCCGAACGCCCGCGTGAATCCGTTGTCGATGGAGGCGCGGACGGTGCGGCCTTCGCGCAGCTCTTCGCGGATACGCTCGAAGACGAGCACGTTCGTATCGACCGCCATACCCAGCGTCAGGATGATGCCGGCGATGCCGGGCAGCGTCAGCGTGGCCTTGAAGAAGGCCATCATGCCGAGCAGGATCAGGAGGTTCAGGAGCAGCGCCAGGACGGCGTTGATTCCGGCGCCCTTGTAGTAACCGATGATCACGACCACGAGCGCGGCGAATCCGATGATCGTGGCCATCACTCCCTGACGGATCGAATCGCGACCGAGCGACGGACCGACCGTCCGCTCTTCGAGAGTCGTGAGCGACGCCGGCAGCGATCCGCTGCGCAGGACCAGAGCCAGGTCGGCCGCCTGCTGCTGCGTGAACGTTCCTTCGATCACTCCTTCGCCGTCGATGCGGCTGTTGATCACCGGGGCGGAGACGATGCGGTTGTCGAGGACGATGGCGAGCTGCCGCTTGATGTTGTTGCCGGTCAGTTCGCCGAACTTCGGAGCACCTTCCGGCGTGAGGCTGAAGCCGATGACCGGCTCGCCGATGCGTCCCTTCTGCACACGCGCGTTCTTCAGATCGCGGCCGCTGACGGGAACAGTCTTGCGCACCGCGTAGTACTGAACGCCCGCGGCGCGTCCCAGCTCGTCTTCGCGAGTTCCAGGGAGGATCACCACTTCGTTCTGCAGGTTCGCGCCGAGCGAGCTGCGAACGGCTTCTTCGGAGTCGGCGGGATTGCCTTCGACGATCCGGAACTGCAGCTGCGCGGTGGTCTTGATGATTTCCTTGACTCGTGCCGGATCGTCGACGCCGGGAAGCTGAATGACGATCCGGTTCTCTCCCTGCGGAGCGATGACCGGCTCGGTGACGCCGAGCGCGTTCACGCGGTTGTCGATCGTCTCCACCGCCTGCGCGACCGTATCGCGGCGCAGCTGAGCGGCCGCGGCCGTGGTGTAGGTGAACTGGAGGCCTTCGCCGGCGCGGCTGACTTCGAACGCGCCAAGGTAGTCGTTGGCGATGCGCTCGTAGTCGGCAACCGGCACGCCAGCAGGCGGCGTGGCGACGAAGGTCGAATCGTTCACGCGGCGGATGACGGGCGCGGGTACGCTGTTTCTCGCCGCCTGCGCCTTGAGCGTCTCGATGGCCTGATCGACCTCGAGGCGGACCGCTTCATTCACATTCACCTGCATGACGAGGTGCGTGCCACCTTTGAGATCGAGCCCCCGACGGATGGGCTCAGGACGGTTCTTCGTCGGGATGATCGCGGCCGTGAAAATCACCAGCACGGCCAGGATCAACGCGATCTTCCAGATGTTTCGGTTCATTCGGACTCCCCGGTCAAAATCTCTGCAACCGCCGTACGGGCGACTTTCAGTTTGACGTTTTCAGCTACCTTCAGATAAACGACTCGGTCCTCAACGCCCTGGACGGTCCCGTAAATCCCGCTGGATGTGAGGACCCGATCGCCCTTCTTGAGCGAGCTCAGCATCTCCGCCGTCTTCTTCCGCTGCTTGTTCGCCGGGGCGATGACGATGAAGTAAAAGACCAGGCCGATCGCCAGGATCGGCAGCAGGTTCGCGATGAGCGCGGTCGTCGCGCCACCGCTCTGTAACAGAGCTAACACAGGCATCAGGGTCTCTTTCTGTTTTGCAGGCCGCCGCAGGGCTCAGACCTCGATGCCGCTTGCGACCCGCGCCAGGAAAGCCTCGCGGAAAGACCTGAACGAATTGGACGCAATAGCCTGCCGGATCGACCGCATCAAGTCAAGGTAAAACGAGACGTTGTGGATGGTGTTGTAAACCGCGGCCGCGATCTCGCCGCTGGTGTACAGGTGCCGCAGGTACGCCCGGGAGACCGTCGCGCAGGTCATGCAGGAACACCGGGGATCCAGGGGTCCCTCGTCCGCGGCGAACCGGGCGTTCTTGATCGCGATCTTCCCCTCGCTCGTAAAAAGCGTCCCGTTCCGGGCATTGCGAGTCGGCATGACGCAATCGAACATGTCGATCCCCGCCGCCACCCCCTCGACCAGATCCTCGGGAGTGCCCACTCCCATGAGATATCGCGGGCGGCCGGAGGGCATCAACGGCGCGGTGAACCGCATCGTTTCGAGCATCTCCTCTTTCGGTTCTCCCACCGACAAACCGCCGATCGCGATTCCATCGAACTCCATCGAGGCGATCGCCTCGGCACTGTGCCGCCGAAGGTCCGGGTACGTCCCGCCCTGGATGATGCCGAAGAGCGCCGGTGCAGAGCCGGCGGCGGGCGCGGCCTCACGCGCTTCGAGTGACCGGCGCGCCCACCGGTGGGTCATCTCCATCGACTTCTCGACCTCGCTTCGCGACCAGCCGTGAGGCGGGCATTCGTCGAAGGCCATGGCGATGTCGACGCCCATGCGCGTCTGAATCTCGATCGAGCGCTCGGGGGAGAGGAAGTGCTTCGAACCGTCGATGTGGCTGCGGAATTCGACGCCTTCCTCGCGGATCTTGCGGATCTTCGCGAGCGAGAAAACCTGAAAGCCGCCGGAGTCGGAGAGTACGGCGCCCTTCCAGTTCATGAAGCGATGGACGCCGCCCAGCCTGTCGAGCAGGTCGATGCCGGGCCGCAGCATCAGGTGATAGGTGTTGTTGAGGATGATCTCCGGACCGAGACGCTCGAGCTGTTCGGTGGTGAGGCTTTTCACCGAAGCGGCGGTTCCAACGGGCATGAAGACCGGCGTCTGGATCGTGCCGTGCGCGGTGGTGATCTCACCGCGGCGGGCAGCGCCATCCGTGGCCAGGAGTCTGAAAGAGAATGGCGTCATGTCTGCGGCTTGAACCACAGAGGATTTTCTATTTTGGATTTTAGATTTTGGATTTTGGATTTTGGATTTCATCCAATCCAAAATCCAAAATCTAAAATCCTCTGCGCTACTGGATCTTCATCGCCTCGACCCTGACCGTCGGCGGGAGCGCGAGAGTGAAGCGGCCGTTCTCGATCGGCTGGTTGTGACGGATGTTCTCGAAGGTGTAGCGGGTGATGTCGCCATCGGCCTCGACGTACTCGAACTTCGTCGTCAGGTAAGTCTCGCGGTCGATCCAGATCTTGATGCGCTTGACGCGCTTCTCGACGGCGCGGTTCTTGGGAGTGAGGTCGAGCAGCCAGGTCGGGCTGTTCTTCGTATCGGTGAACGTAAAATCGAAGTATCGGGCGAGCTCGTCGATGGCGCCGGAGGCACCCATGTACTTGAAGATGCGGTCTTCGAACTTCTTGATGTCGATCGTCTCGGCCTTTTTCAGGTCGGGGTAGTAGGTCGTCATCATCCCGTTCGCGATGAGCATCTGCACGCGTTTCGGAGCGTCGTAGGACCACAGCACGTTGCTCGGCTTCGAGAACGAGAACGTGCCCGTCGATACCTCGGGCGCCGCGAGCAGCGCGAGCTCTTTTTCCTGCCGAAACGACGCCTGGAGAGTGCGCGTGTTCTTCTGCTGCTCCTGGACCTTCCTGATGACCGTATCGAGGGTCACCGGCGCGGGTCGCTTCGCCGCGGAAAGTGGGGCCGAGAGGGCGAGCGCGCAGAGAGCGGCCGCCAGGTGCTTCCTTGTGGACATGGGCCTTGGAACTTGACGGCAGGATTGAATATTTCGGGGCGGCTCACATTGGTTATTCCTGATAGTCCGGCCCGGTGTATACTCAAGCGAAATCGAGGTTTGCCAATGAAGAGAATATGGATGGGCGTGGCGGTCGTACTGATGGCTCAGGTGGCCTTCGGTGCTCTTCAATACGAATTCGTTCAGACGAGCAGATCCGATTCAGACGGCCTGCCGGCGATGGATCTGAGCGCCAAAGCCGTAATCGACGGCAGCCGCTCACGCGTCGATTTCGTCTCCGGCAACGCCTACCCACCCGGCACCTACGTGATCGCCACGGACGGAGCGCGCAAGCTCAAGTTCGTTGATCCCAGCCAGAAGACCTACACCGAGGTGAATACGCTGACGATCGCGAGTGCGATCGGGATGAGCAACATCAAGGTGGAAAATCTCAAGAGCTCGGTGACCAAGCTGGACGACCAGCCGATCATCGCCGGGATTCCGACGGACCACTACCGGCTGAGCCTGACCTTCGACATCACGGTCGTCTTCAACGCGCGTGCGCTGCGGCGGACGATTCGCACGGAGATCGACAAATGGACGACGGTCCGGTTCGGCGACATCACGGATGAAGTCTCGAAGACCCTCCAGACCGGCAACGTCGAGATCGATAATCTGATCGCGGCGGAGACCACAAAGATCGCCGGCTTCCCGCTCAAGCAGTCCATTCGCGTCACCGCGGTGTACTCGGCGCCGAAGGGTCCCGTGAAATCAAAGCTGTCCATTCCCAGCACGACCACGCTCACGCGCGAGATGACGGTCACGGCGATCCGCGAAGCACGGGTCGAAGATGCGTTTTTTGCGATTCCGGCCGGATTCAACCGCTCGGAGTTCGCCGAGCGCGTTCCGAAGCCGCAGACGCAGGTTCTCAGTCTCGAACCCTCCAGCAAGTGATCTGATACCATCCGGCCCAGGCCGGTACCAGGCTCGGTTATCTCTCTCGAATGGTCAGAAAACGAAGGAAGGGCGGGTTGGTGCGGCGGCGCCGCGTGTTCATGGCGGCGGCGCTTCCGATCGCGACGCTGCTGTTCGCAGCGATCCGGACCGAGCCGCTGAAATCGTCTACCGCGGAGGTGGCGCTGGTCGCGCCGGACCTCCGTTATGAAGAATTGCGCGCTCTCGAACCGGCCGAGCTTCCCGAGCATTCGGTCGTCCTCACCATCGAGCCGAACGACACCCTCGACAGTATTTTCACGACGGGCGGACTTTCCCGCCGCGACAGCGCGCTGCTCACACAGGAATTCGCGCGCTCGATCGACCTTCGCCGTCTGCGCCCGGGACACCTGGTGCGGTTCCACCGCGACCGCGATCACGAGATCGACGCGGTGCAGATGCGCGTCACCGGCTGGGGCGACATCCATGCGCTCCGCCAGGACGACGGCAATTTCCACGTCACACCGCGTCAGGCCGAACAGCGTGCCGAGACAGCGACCATCTCGGCGACGATCGACAGCTCGCTGTATGAAGCCATCCGAGCCGCCGGCGAAAATCCGGCGCTCGTGCCGCAGCTCGTCGACGTGTTCCAGTGGGACATCGACTTCTTCGCGCTGCAGAAAGGCGACACCTTCAGCCTCGTCGTCGAGAAGCGATACGTCGGCAACGATCCGGTGGGCTATGGCCCTATCCTCGCGGCCCGCTTCGACCAGGGTGGCATCACCTACGAGGCCTTCCGCCACGAACAGGAGAACGGGCGCGCCGGCTACTACACGTCGAAGGCCACTCCTCTGCGCAAGCAGTTTCTGCGCGCGCCGGTCAGCTTTACCCGGATCACGTCCGGTTTCTCGAAGCGCCGCTTCCATCCTGTGCTGAACTACTTCCGCCCGCATTACGGCGTCGATTACGGCGCCCCGGTCGGCACTCCGGTCATGACGACGTCCGACGGCGTCGTGGTCGAGGCCCGCTACAAGCGAGCGGAAGGCAACGTCGTCCGGGTCAAGCACACGTCACGGATCGAGACTTCGTACCTGCACCTTTCGAGGTTCGCAAAGGGCATCAAGCCCGGCACCAGGGTGGTGCAGGGAGACGTCATCGGATATGTTGGGAGCACCGGTCTCGCGACCGGCCCACATCTCGACTATCGCGTCCGCGAAGATGGGAAGTGGCTCGATCCGTTGAAATTGAAATCGATCACGCCCGATCCACTTCGCGGCGAATCGCTTCGGAAGTTCAAGAGCGATGTCGCCCGTCTTCGCCCCCGCCTCACCGAGCCGAGTGAAGCGATCGCCGAAGCCGCTCCACCGAAGCGCCGGGCACTCTTCTAGCAAAACGGGGCTGCACCATGAACAAGGTAATCGTCCGCGCACCGGCGCGAGCCGACCTCGCGGGCGGAACTCTCGATCTCTGGCCGATCTATCTATTCCATCCGGGATCGCGCACGGTCAACGTCGCCATCTCCTTTTACGCCGAGTCGGAAGTGGTCCAGACGGGCGACGGCGCGATCGAGATCCATCTCTCCGATGAAGGCTACAAACGGCGTTACGAATCGATGCAGGAGCTCGGCTCCGATCCGAAAGCGGCCCTCATCTTTCGCGCCGTCGAGCATTTCCACCTGACCGGCATCAGCATCACGACGCGCACGGACGCGCCCCGCGGCTCGGGCCTCGGGGGACCCTCCGCGCTGGCGATCACTCTCGTCCGCGCACTCTCCGAGCTGGCGGGCAACCCTGTCGACGGTGACCAGCTCATCAACCTCGTCCGCGACCTCGAAACACGGCTTCTCGGCATTCCCGCCGGGCTTCAGGATTACTACCCTCCGGTTTACGGCGGCCTCGGATCGATTCACCTGATCCCCGGCGCTCCCGTCCGCCATCCCATCGGCTCGACGACCGCCGAGCTCGCGCGGCACATGCTCCTTCATTACACGGGCGTCGCTCACTTCTCCGGCACGAACAACTGGGACATGTACAAGCGCCAGATCGAGGGGAAGAAGAAAGTCCAGCGCGGCTTCACGAAGATCGCTGCGAGCGCGACCGCGATGGAGAAGGCGCTGGAGGCAGGGGATTACGAAGCAGCCGGCCGCGCTCTGGGCCACGAGTGGGAGAACCGGAAGGCTCTGATCGACGGGATTTCAACGCCGGAGATTGACGCGGCCATCGCTGCGGCGACCGGTGCAGGCGCCTGGGCCGGAAAGGTCTGCGGCGCCGGGGGCGGCGGATGCATCATCTTCCTGTTCCCGCCGGAAAAGCGGGAAGCAATCATCGAGGCGCTTGCCTCAGTTCCCGGACGCGTCCTCGACGCGGCGCCCGTCCCGCACGGAATGACGATTCAGCGTGGTGACGACGCGCAATCGGCAAGCTCGCTCATACGCCCGCGACAGACGAACGTGCGCGCGTCGGAATCGATCGAGCAGCTGTATGTCTATGGCGGAGCCGGTGAATACCGTCCGTCCGTGCTCGCGGAAGCCATCATTACGCTCGACGAACCGCGCAGCGGGACTCATCACCGCGTCACGCGCGCGTTCCTGGCGCCCGTTGCGCCGGGTGAAGCGGGCGTGTTGTGGCAGCAGGCGGCACCGGTCGAAGCGGACAGGCTCGACCTGCGCGCGGTGCCCGATCCGGAGCGCGCCATCGACCGCTCGATGCCGGCGGAAAAACTGCAGCAGGAAGCTCTGCGCGGACAGGACGCGTACCTGCAGTACCTCGCCGAATCAGAACGCCTGCGCGTCTTTCACAACGCGACGTTCGGCATGTACTCGGAGCCGAATGAGACGCGCGACGCGTTCCGCGCCCGCTGTCTCGAGGAAGCCGAGCGGCGCCTGGGCACCGAGGCCGAGAGGCTGGAGAGCACGTTCCGCAGGCGCATGGATCAGCTGCGCGAGCGCTCGGAGCGCGAAGACCGCGAGATCGAGAATCGCGATGAGTCGCAGCGAGACGAGTCGCAGGCCGGCGTGAACGTGGCGTGGGGACAGACCCTCTACAACATCACCAGCGGCCGTCCGGCATCAGCCGTGACCGATGCTCCGCAGTCGGTCCGGGAGACCGACTACCTCGACCACATCGCCCAGATCCAGAAGGCGTGGGAGCGTGAGCTGCAGACGCGCCGGGACGAGCTGACGGTCAAGGCGGACGAGATCGAGGAGTTGACGATCGAAGCGTCGGCGAGGAACATCGAGATTTCGCGATACATCATTCTGTGGACGTGATCGGGACGTGAGCAAGGGTTCTCGAACGCGTGTCATCGTGAGACGGTGCTCAGATCGAATGCATTCGATCTGAGCCGGTCGGTTCAGATTCGATAGCCATTCGCATTCAACACTCAGACCGCCTCGCCAGTCAGTGGGCGCGCCTCGGTGGCTTCTCGACGGGGAGGAAGTCGTTGGTTCGCTAAGTCACGCACCCGCCATCTCGAACCACTCCACTGAATTCTTTCCATGGCGTCTGTCCGACATGCTCCGGCGAGAGTCGGTCGTTGACAGAGGTTTCAATGGAAGAGGGTAGGGATTCAACCCCCGTTCGTCACTCCTTTGATGAATCCTCAATCGACCGTCCCAACAACACGCCGTCCATCGCAGCACAGACGAAACGCGATTCAGTATGCAGGACATCCGGTAGGAGCACATGCATGTTTGAGACGCTTGAACCACCGCGACCGAGCAACATTCTTTTTCTGGCGTTGATCATCCTTGCCGCCGTTCCGGCGTACGGCGCCGAGCCAAAGCTCGGTTATTCGAAAGTTCTGGTCGGGAACCGCTATCTCACTGCTCAGCCAAACGCCTCGGCAGCACCCGCCATCGCCTTGCTCACTGATCTGGATGCCACGATCATCGAGACGTA
Organism: uncultured Acidobacteriota bacterium; assembly: GCA_937870635.1. Classification (GTDB taxonomy): domain Bacteria; phylum Acidobacteriota; class Thermoanaerobaculia; order Gp7-AA8; family Gp7-AA8; genus DATLEX01. The sequence continues at coordinate 30,224 of CALMZP010000138.1, forward strand.
CGAGGAATCGACGCTCAGTTATGTCAATCCCATCGCGATGGACACGCTTCGCGACCGGGCCCTCGAGTATGGCGTCGAAATCACGCCGCGCGACGACTACGACAAGATTTTCGTGAATGGCCGCCTCATCGATACGCGTCTCGGAACGCGCACTTCACTTCCCGGCGAAACATTTGATCCGCCTTACCAGAATGACGAATGGGGTGCGTGGATCATTCAGTTCGCCGGCCCGATCAGACCGGCCTGGCTCGCGGAGATCCGTGCGGTCGGGATCATCCCGGTTCAATACTTGCCGTACAACGCCTTCATCGCCGGAGGCGCTGTAAGCGTTACGATCCCGGCCGGCACCGGCACCAATCTCGTCGTGACGATCGACGATCAGGAGGGGGCCGCGAAGACG
>CALMZP010000139.1 GCA_937870635.1 uncultured Acidobacteriota bacterium
CCGCGCGAAAACGTCTTCGCCTGTTTTGATGAGGCTGCCTGCGTATGCTGGTAAGCGTGCTGGTCGCAGCGGGGGGAAGGCGACTGGTTGCGCCTAGCCCAGGCGGCGGGTTGCTTGGCTCGGCCTTCCTTGGGCCCCAGCGGCTCGCTCGCCTTGGCTGACGAGCGCCGGGCGGACTACTCCGATCCGTTACAAAACGGTGACAGGTCTTGGGAAGTGGGTAGGAACTTCGCGTTCGCGTCACTCCACTACTAGGTTCTCATGCCCGCCGGGTTCCTCCTCGAGTTACTGCCGGAATACCTCGACTGGTGCTATGCGCACGAGAGGCAGCCGTGCACACGTGATTTCGCTGACTGGCTCGGTGTGAATCGGGTGACGCTCTACCGCTGGTGCACAACCGAGTTCGGTGTCCCGCCCAATATCATCATTAGGGAGGATCGGTTACGCCGCGCCGAGGAACTGCTTTCGCACGGACTTACGACCGCGCAAGCGTCGTACCGGGCGGGTTACCGGACCAGAGGCACGATGTTCCGGGAATTCCGGCGACACCGTGGCACTACGCCACGTTCCGCAAATCAGGACTAGAAGATAGGCTAATGCAACTGAATGCCACTAGTATGGCTGCAAACTATCTGGCAAACTATTCGCGCCTCACATAACTCGCCAGCGGACAGAGTAGCCCGCGGGCGCGACACGCACTTCGTGGCGTGCGCAGAGATTTTTTGACGGAGACACCAGAAAATGCGAAGAGTCCTCATCGTGATCGTGACGCTATTCCTTTTCGATACCCAGGTCGCCCACGCAGCCTGCAAGACAGATGCTTGCCGGCAGGCGCTTGCATGGAAGACCGGGTACACTGCGGTAATTCTCCGCGACGGGATTTCACAAGAACAGTTCCTCTCGGTGATCAGTGCGATCCGGCAGGCTGGTGGCGCAGTCGCAATCGAGGCGGATGAAGTTCTACTTGGATGGGTCCCGGCATCCGGTGCGACACTCGTGCGGAAAAACTCGGCAGTACGGACTGTTCTGCATCGGCCCTCTGCTGACGCGATCGACCAACTCCCGGTTGGACGAGGTCGTGACGCGCTTCGATACTTCAACCGCACCCACGGCCCCGACTTCGAAGACACCATTGAGGCTGCGTTTGCAAGTGGACCGGTCGAGTTTACGCAGTGCATCCCGGACGCTCCCGATGACCCCAAACGCGACACCCTCTTCGGCGACAGGTCACACGACACCGCGCGACAGCAGACGCAGAAGGTACTCTTGCCGACGCTCGACGCAGCAACGTCATCACGGCGGCCGCGTTTCGCGACCGTGAATACCCACTGAATACCCACTTTTGGGACTCAACGCTGAATCTGGAGATGAGGGGCCGGGTTACTGTGCAGGTCTTCCGGATGGACAGCACTGGCGCAGCCAGCGTGTACGATTGGTCGACCACACATATGCTGTTCGCCGCCGATTCTGTGTATGACATGATGAACTATTGGGCGTACATGGCGTCCCTTCGCAATGTTCCGCTGTCATTCACGGCCAACTTCAAAGACCCGTTCAGCCACTACACACGTTCGACCGTTCCGACGCGTACGAATTACGAGCCCATCAACAACTCGCCAAACGATGCATACCTGTGGGTCAACGACGCGCTCTCTCTCCACGGTTATGGCGCTTCTCCCATCACTTTTACAAATGTTTGGGAAAAGAACGAGGAATTCAACGCTGCAGCGCTATCCTCAAGTGGGGGTCCATACGACCATGCCTTCTCGATCTACCTCGTATCAAATTTCAGGGCCGATGGGACGGCCGGTCCTGGTGCCTTTAATGGCGCGTCGTACGGTGCATTCGTTCCGGTTCTCGGCGGAACAGCGCAGATCGTGGCGTTGAACGCCGCCGGGTTTGGTCTCAACTACCTGTGGTTTGTCTTGCGCCACGAGACGGGGCACAATTTCTGGGCGTGTGACGAGTACCTGGCAGGCTGCCTGTCGTGCGGTCCCTGCGCTTCAAACGGCCCTCGGCCGTCGGTACTGAATGCCAACTGCGCGGCCGGTCCGACCGCCGGAGACGGGTACCAGACGCTTTGCTCGGTGCCCAGGGTGGAATGCGTAATGACGAACACGTCCACGGAAAATATCTGTACGTTCACCATGCAAAAGATCGGCTGGTGAGCCGAGCACGGGGGCCATATGACTACCACGCCGTATCGATTACTGTGCGCCATCATCTTAGTCATCGTGCACTCCCCCGTTGCCGCGCAGCAATACAGTACCAGCGAATTTGAAGCGTTCCTGATTCCATTGAACGTTACTAACGTAAGCGGAGCGTACGGCAGTGTGTGGACCACTGAGTTGTGGTACCGAAACAATTCGATCTATCCGGTGAAGGTACTCGGTACAGCCAGCGTTTCGAGTCCCCCGAGCAGTAAGGACATTACAGAACGGCTGAGGCTCCCTCCGATCTCGCCCAACGAGCCCGGAACGTTCTTGCTTGTGACCAAGATGGGATCAGAAGACGTGCAGTTTGATCTCCGCTTATTCAATGTCGCCGACCCGGATGACACGGTCGGCACAAAGATCCCGGTTGTCCGCGCGAGCCAATTCGAGGACCAGGTGAACTTGCTCAATGTTTCGACAGGTGTCCAGGTAAGGAGCGCGTTGCGAGTGTACGTCCATCCCAATGACTACTGGACCGCCGGCGACACGGTGACACTTACCGTCTACTCTCCCGATGAACAATTACTCGCGACCGCTGAGATTCCGTTGCGGGGAACACCGAAATATGGAGCGGTTCTCTCCTTGACCGACATCTTCCCCCACATTGTCGTGGAGGACCGCGTACGACTCCACATCAAAAGTCAAAACGATGTGAGGTTATGGGCGTTCGTTGCCATGGTCTCCAATCTATCGCAGCGAGTTTCCCTAGTTACGCCCGATTGAGGGCTGCCGAAGGGCGAAGTCACGACACTCCCCTTTTTGGATGGCATTATGACGCGACGACGACGCCGTGGACAGCCACAGCTCGGATCTTTCCGAGCCTCAAGATACGGGACGGTCGGGATATGTTTGGTCGAGAGAAACCTCTCGAGACGCTAGCCTGCACGTTGAGTGGGGAACAACCGCTTCCGCCTGCGTTCTATTGTGGATGAGGCAGCGCAGCCGGCGGCGATGACGACGGGTTAGCAGGGTATGACCCGTCACCCGTCACCCGTCACCCGTCTCTCGCTACAATAACTTCAATGCCTCGAATGAAAGCTCTCGCCACCCTCGCGCTCTTCCTCACGGCCTGCGTCTCCTCCGGCCCTCCCACCCGTCCCAACGATCGCGAGTGGAACCTTCTCATGGCCGATTACCAGTGGATCCAGACGCTGCGCGGCGCGCAGAAGGACGCCCCGGCCACGGCGACGAGGAAAGAGCAGATCGAGGCGCGCCTCGAACATCATCGCAAGATCGAGCCGACGCTGGTCGCATTCCTCGACAAACTCCGCGAATACCACGACCGAACCCGAGACCCGCGCGCGACCCCGATCCTGGCGCGCGAGAAGATCATCGTCGGCGACGACTACATGAATCTCCTGGCGCGCTACGACCGGGCCATCGATTTCTATCGCGCCGCGCTCGAGATCGACCCGGCCAATGAAGAGGCGAAGCAGAAAATTGCTCTCGCCGAGAAGCGCCGCTACGTCTCCATGTCCGCCTTCGCGTCGGTCAAGGGGGGGATGAAGGAGCAGGAAGTCCGCGCTCTGATCGGCATTCCCCGCGAGGACTGGATCAAGCAGGTCGTCCAGAACAACCGGGTCTACTCGGTCTGGATCTACCCGAAGTCCGACGGGGGCGCGTCCGCCGTCTACTTTGACAACGGCGTGGTCTATCACACAAACTGGAATGCCGCGGCTCCGCCGCGGCAATGAAGTGTCGGCACTGTGAAGGGGTTTTCCCCAGGGAGGGTGTGCATGTCTGAAGAGCCGGTCACCGACGATCAGTCCCACTACGAAGTTTCTCTCACCGCGGGACAGGCGTTTCTCGCATTCGTTCTGCTGCTTCTCTCACTCGCGGCTTCCTTTGCCTTCGGCCTGATGATCGGCCGCAGCCACGAAGCCGATCAGCTGCTCGCGCAGAACAGCCCGGCCATCGTGGACGAGGCCAGTCCGGCGCCCGCGAAGAAACCGCGGGAGCGCATCGTCGAGCTCGCGACGCCCGAGGACACGTTCACGGATGCGGAGCCGGCGGCCGAGGCGGTGCAGCCGGCGCGGACAGCCGTCGCGAAGCCCACGCCCGCGGTGACCGTGAAGGAAGAAGCGGCGCCCGCACCGGCGCCAGCGCCAGCGAAACCGGTCGCAACCGGTGCCGCGGTTCCGTACTACGCGCAGCTGCTCTCGACCACGGATCAGAAAAAGGCGGAGGCCTTCGCGGCGAAACTGATCGATGGCGGATTCCAGGCCGCATACGTCGACCGCGCCACGAACGAGAAGGGAACGCTTTACCGTGTGCGTGTGAACTTCCCGAGCGAGCAGGCCGCTCGTGCCGCCGAAGCCCGGCTGCGGACGTTCACGCGGGACGTCTGGATCACGCGGCAGTAGTCCAAGGCTCCTTGGACCCTGGACGGGATCCAGTGGAGCGGCGGGCGATCCCGCCCGCCGGTGTTTGCTTCGCGCTCGACTTCCGCGGGCGAGATCGCCCGCGGCTCCACTGAGGCGATTGGGCAACCGTCACTCCCAAGGTCCAAGGTCCAGGTCCCCCCTTGGTATGATGTGCGGCCCTGATGCCCAACCGCCGGACGACCACACCTGAGCTCGAGCATCTCCGCAAGGAACAGAAGGAAAAGAAGCGGAGCGGCGCCGACCCTTCCTACATCCTCGACAAAGCGATCTACCAGCTCTGGGAGACCATCAACGATCTCGACCAGATCCAGCCGGAGCGCGTCGAGCACTACCGCGTCTCGATCTTCGGCAGCTCGCGGATCCGCCGCGGCGATCCCATCTACGAAGAGGTCAAGAAGCTCAGCTTCGAGCTGGCGCGGATGGGCGTGGACATCGTCACCGGCGGCGGGCCCGGCCTCATGGAAGCGGCCAACTCCGGCGCGATCGAAGGGCAGATCGAGAGCCACTCCCGTTCCTACGGCCTGGCGATTCATCTGCCCAGCGAAGAGCAGTCGAATCCGTTCGTGGACAAAGTCTTCCGTCACCGTACCTTCTTCTCGCGGCTGCACCATTTCGTGCGGCTCTCGTCGGCGTTCATCGTGATGCCGGGCGGGATCGGGACGGCGCTGGAGCTGTTCATGGTCTGGCAGCTCCTGCAGGTCAAGCACATGAAGTCGCATCCGCTGATCCTGGTCGGGACGATGTGGCCTCCCCTGATCGACTGGATCAAGCAGAACATGATCGAACGCGGGCTGGTCAGTCCTCCCGATCTCGACGTCGTCTCGGTCGTACCCTCGGCGGACGGCGCCATTCCCATCATCCGCGCCTCCTACGAGAGCTTCAAAGAGGAAAACCATGCCCCATCCGAGTGAGCAGGAAATTCTCGATGCGCTGAAGAAGGTCCGCTTTCCGGGCCTCTCCCGCGACATCGTTTCGTTCGGCTTCGTCCAGGACCTCAAGATCGAGAACGGGTCGGTGTCGTTCGTCGTCCGATTCCAGACCGAGAATCCCGCGGTCGGCCAGCAGATCCTGCGCGAAGCCGAGGCGGCGGTGAAGAGTGTCCCCGGTGTCACGGAGGCGCGCATCGGACTCGAAGTCGGTTCACGTCAGCCCGCGCCGGGCCAGGGGGGAGCGGGTGTGTCGGGCCGCGTGCTGCCCGGTGTGAAGGTCACGATCGCGGTGGCGTCGGGAAAGGGGGGCGTCGGCAAGTCGACGGTCTCGACGAATCTCGCGCTGGCCATTCACGCGCTGGGATACTCGGTCGGGCTTCTCGACGCCGACATCTATGGCCCTTCGCAGCAGATGATGCTCGGCGTCGAAGGGCGTCCGCTCGTCGGCGAGGACGAGAAGATCATCCCGATGGAGAATCACGGGATCAAAACGATGTCCCTCGGACTCATCACCAGTCCCGACGAGCCGGTGATCTGGCGCGGGCCGATGGTGATGAAGGCTCTCGACCAGTTCCTCACGGACGTGAAATGGGGCGAGCTCGATTTCATGATCATCGACCTCCCTCCCGGCACGGGCGACGCGCAGCTGACGATCACGCAGAAAGTTCCCCTGACGGGCGCCGTCGTGGTCACGACGCCGCAGGACGTGGCCCTCATCGACGCCCGCAAGGGCCTGGCGATGTTCCGCAAAGTGAACGTGCCGGTGATGGGGATCATCGAGAACATGAGCTATTACATCTGCCGCCACTGCGGTGAGCGCGAAGAGATCTTCGGGCACGGCGGCGGCAAGAAAACCGCCGACATGCTCGGCGTTCCTTTCCTCGGCGAGATCCCGCTGGACGGCAGAGTGGTCGTCGGCGGCGACAGCGGCCAGCCGATCGTGATGTCCAACCCCGATTCCCCGGCCGCCGCCGCATTCCGCGAGCTGGCGCGCATCGTGGTCGAACAAGTCGCGAGCGGGATGGAAGGTCACACGCACGGGCATGGTCATGATCACGATCATGATCACGCGCACAGCCACACGCACTGACGCCTAACGACGAGATGGCGCGGGCGAGGTCGCCCGCGCTCCACTGAGGATCCCTCGGACGATCTCGTCGCGCCAGCGTTGCTGGTCTTCTGCGTTCCACCATCGCCACAGCCAGCGGTACTGATCGGGCGATTCGACCAGGCCCGCCCTCACGGGATTTGCGGCGACATACTCCGCCTTTTTTCGAATGTCTTCATCTCTTCGCAGAATTCTGTCGAAGTACTCGCCCTGCCATAACCGGCCGCTTCTTCCTGTGACCTCGTTGATGAGCCGGGACGAGACACCCTTGATTCGTCCGAGAATCGTTTGCAGAGAGAAGTCGAACGGTTGGAAGATCATGTGTACGTGATCGGGCATTACCACCACCTCGATCAGGTAGTACGTAAGCCCGCTATCGTGAAGCACACAGGCCATGGCGACATCGCGTGCTGCAGGTGAGAGCTCGTGGCGCTTCTCGGTGCAGAACGTCAGGAAGTACGTCCGTTCACGCCGTTGGAGGTGGGGCAGTCTTCGACGCCAGGCAACGGTGTCATCGGACGCAACCATGCATGGATCGTCCCTCGGAACCGAGCGCGTTCGTGATTCTTGCTACACCCAGTGGAGCGCGGGCGACCTCGCCCGCGCCCTCGTCGATTTCTCGAAGAGTTTCTCTACGATAGGAAGACCGCGGGCGAGATCGCCCGCGGCTCCACTCACACCGTCATCGTTTTGACGTTTCGCGCGATCAGCTTCGGCTCCGTCATCGACTGGACCTGATCGGCCGTCACTCCGGGCGCCAGCTCGAGTAGTTCGAGGCCTTCCGGCGTCACATCGATCACACAGTAGTCGGTGATGATGCGATTCACCACGCCGACGCCCGTGAGCGGCAGGTTGCAGTTCCGGAGGATCTTCTTCTCGCCCTTCTTCGTGACGTGTTCCATGGTCACGATGAGGCGCTTCGCGCCGGCCACCAGATCCATCGCGCCGCCCATCCCCTTGACCATCGCCCCCGGGACCATCCAGTTGGCGATGTCGCCCTTCTCGGAGACCTGCATCGCGCCGAGGATCGACAGGTCGACTTTGCCGCCGCGAATCATCGCGAACGAATCTGCGCTCGAAAAATAGGCGGCGCCGGGGAGAGTCGTCACCGTCTGCTTCCCGGCGTTGATGAGATCCGCGTCGACCTCGTCCTCCTTCGGAAAGGGGCCGAGACCGAGGATGCCGTTCTCGGACTGGAGGATGACTTCCATGCCCGACGGGATATTGTTGGCGACGAGCGTCGGCATCCCGATGCCGAGGTTGACGTAGTAGCCGTCGCGGAGCTCCTGCGCGGCGCGCGCGACGATCTGATCTCGTGTGAGCGGCATCGCTTACCCCTTCCTCACCGTGCGCTGCTCGATCCGCTTCTGCCGCTTTGCGACAACCAGGCGGTGCACGAAGATGCCCGGCGTGTGCACGTGATCGGGATCGATCTCGCCCGGCTCGACGAGCTCTTCGACTTCGGCGATGCAGATCTTTCCGGCGGTGGCCGCCATCGGATTGAAGTTGCGCGCGCTCTTGCGATAAACGAGGTTGCCCAGGCGATCGCCTTTCCAGGCGGCAACCATGGAGAAGTCGCCGACGATGCCGCGCTCCATGACATAGGCGCGCCCGTCGAATTCGCGGGTTTCTTTTCCTTCGGCAACGACGGTCCCGTAGCCGGCAGGGGTGAAGAAGGCCGGGATTCCGGCACCGCCGGCGCGCATGCGTTCAGCGAGCGTCCCTTGTGGCACGAACTCCACCTCGAGCTCGCCGGCGAGAAACTGCCGCTCGAACTCCGCGTTCTCGCCGACATAGGAGGAGACCATCTTGGAGATCTGCCTGGTTCGGAGGAGAAGGCCAAGACCCCAGTCATCGACGCCGGCGTTGTTCGATACGCAGGTCAATCTCTTCGTGCCGCGTTTCACGAGCGCGTTGATCAGGTTCTCCGGAATCCCGCAGAGCCCGAACCCGCCGACGACGAGCGTCGCGCCGTCGCTGACATCCTTCACCGCCTCATCCGCCGAAGCGACCACTTTGTTGATCATGACGGGGCGGAAGATATCAGACCGTTTGTGGCTGATGGCGGTTTGAGTGGAGCGCGGGCGACCTCGCCCGCGAAGGACGGGGACGCGGGCGAGATCGCCCGCGCTCCACTATGCGGCCTCGGCGGCCTCGGTACTTGCTTCTTCCGGCTTTTTCCTCATGTCGAAGAAGAGCAGGGCGATGCCGATGCAGATCGCGGAGTCGGCCACGTTGAACGCCGGCCAGTGGTGCTCGCGGCCGCCCCACGTCGCGTAGACATCGAGAAAGTCGACGACCCAGCCGAAGCGGAAGCGATCGATCAGATTGCCGATGGCGCCGCCGAGGATCAGGTGCAGGCCGACCTGGAGAACGCGGTCGGTGACGGCGGAGCGCAGCGCGTAGACGACGACCACGCAGAACACCGCGATGGCACCGACGTTCAAGAGGATCGGAACGGCATCGGAGCTGGCGTTCGCGCCGATGCCGAACGCCGCGCCGGTGTTCCGCACGTGCACGAGCTGGAAGAAGTTCGGGATGATGGGAATCGCCTCATGAAGCTCGATTCGCGCCAGCACGAGCGATTTGGTCCAGAGATCGAGGAGGATGACGGCTGCTGCGATGACCAGATACTGGAGACGCTTCAAGTCAGGACTCCGGCGGCCTGCCGCTTTTCCTCGATCAGGCGATCGAGCTCGACGCGGAGGCGGCTGAGAATTTCATCGTAGGTGTAATGGCCGAGCGACTCGGGGCCGCGCTTGAGGTTCACGAAGCTCGGCGCGCACCACATGCCGAGGTCGGCGTCGTCGGTCTCGCCGGGACCGTTGACGCGGCAGCCCATCACGGCGATGGTGATGTCGTGGTCTTTCGCGTACTCGGTCATCTCCTTGACGTTCTGCGCCAGCTCGATGAAGGCTTCGTTCTCGACGCGCGAGCACGAGGGGCAGCTGATGATGTTCATGCCCTTCTGCTCGAAGCGGGGAACGGAGCGGAACCGGCCGCCGGCGATGTCGTCGAGGATCTGCCGGCCGACGGTGACCTCCTCCCCCTTCCGTTCGAATGGGAGGGTGAGCGAAACGCGGATCGTGTCGCCGATCCCCCGCGTGATGAGCTGTTCGAAGGCGATCCGCGTCTTGATGACCCCGTCCGGCGGCATCCCCGCCTCGGTCACCCCAAGGTGAAGGGGAACGTCGGGACGGGCTTCGGCGAAGCGGATGTTCGCGTCGATGACCTTGTTCGGATCGGAATCCTTGAGGGAGACCGCATACTGATCGAAGCCGAGCTGGTCGAGCATCGCGCAATGTTCGAGCGCTGATTCGAGCATCGGCGCGATGGAATCTTCCTTCGAATACTTCTCGACTTTTGCCGGATCGACGGAGCCGGCGTTCACGCCGATGCGCATCGCGCAGCCGTGCTCGCGGGCGACGTCGACGAGGTAGCGGACCTTGTCCATCACCGGCTTCTCGCGCTCGATGTGATACAGGTGTCCGGGGTTGTAGCGGAGCTTCTGGACGAAGGGGGCTACCTTTTCGGCGAGGCGATAGTTTTCCTGCAGATCGATGGCAAGGTTCGCGTTGGGACGCGCGGCGCGGATCTCCGCCAGCGCAACGACGTCTTTGGGGTTGTCGACGGCGATGCGGATGACGTCCGCGCCGGCGGCTTCGAGAAGCTCAACCTGGCGGATCGTGGCCGGGATGTCCTGCGTCCGCGTCGCGGTCATGGACTGGACGGCGATCGGGTTCGACCCGCCGATCCTGATGTTTCCGATGCGTATCTCTCGCGTTTGCCTCGTTTTCACGCGCACATCCTAACGGCTGGGTGTGTTAAAGATTCCTGAGAAAAGGGGGAGCACTGATGTCAGACATGCTGGACCGGCGGATCCTGAACCGGGCGGCTGAGCACGCCGCCGAGTTCCTCGATTCGCTCCCGACGCGCCCGGTCGCACCCCGCTTCACCCGTCAGGAATTGCTGAAGATACTGGCCACGCCGCTCTCCGACAACGGTGAGGATGGGGTGGGCGTCCTCGATGCCCTTGCCGCCGCCGGCGAGGGCGGCGCCCTCGGCACCGCGGGTCCGAGATTTTTCGGATTCGTCATCGGGGGAAGCCTCCCGGTGGCCGTCGGGGCCGACTGGCTGACCAGCGCCTGGGACCAGAATGCCGGCCTCTACGCGGCCTCGCCCGTCACGTCGGTCATCGAGGACGTCGCCCGCGAATGGCTTCTCGACCTCTTCGACCTGCCGCGCGAGTCGGGTATCGGTTTCGTGACCGGATGCCAGATGGCGAATTTCACCGGACTGGCCGCCGCGCGCCACGCTGTGTTGCGGGACGCCGGCTGGAACGTGGAGGAGCAGGGGCTGCAGGGCGCGCCGCGGATCAACGTCGTGATCGGCGCGGAAGCCCACGTCACGATCCACGTCGCCCTGCGCATGCTCGGCCTCGGATCGAAGAACGCGGTCGTGGTGCCGGCCGACGAGGAGGGTAGGATGCGGCCCGACGCACTGCGCAGCGCTCTCTCGGGTCTCGAGGGGCCGACGATCGTTTGCGTGCAGGCGGGCAACGTGAACAGCGGGGCATTCGATCCGCTCGCGGAGATCGCTGAAATTGCGCACGGGCGCGGAGCCTGGCTGCACGTCGATGGAGCTTTCGGCCTCTGGGCGCGGGCGAGCCGTAAGTACGCGCATCTCGCAAAGGGCATCGAGCTGGCCGATTCGTGGGCGACGGACGCACACAAGTGGCTGAACGTTCCGTACGACTGTGGCGTGGCCATCGTGCGCGACGCCGCCGCTCAGCGCGCGGCGATGACCTCGAGCGCCGCCTATCTCGTGCAGACGAAGGGCACGGAGCGTGACAACCTCGACTGGGGACCGGAATTCTCGCGACGCGGCCGGGGCGTCACGGTTTACGCGGCCCTGCGCACGCTTGGGCGGAACGGTGTCGAGGCTCTCGTCGATCGCTGCTGCGCTCACGCGGAGCGGTTCGCGAAGCTGCTTGCGCAGGATCCGCGCGTGAAAATCCTCAACGACGTCGTCCTCAATCAGGTGCTGGTCCGTTTCAGCGATTCGGACGAAGTGACCCGCGAGACCATCGCCCGGATTCAGAGGGACGGAACATGCTGGCTGGGCGGGTCCTCGTGGCAGGGGCGGGGCGTGATGCGCATCTCCGTGTCGAACTGGGCGACGTCGGAGGAAGACATCGAGCGGAGCGCGGAGGCGGTGCTGCGGTCGATTCCTGGATAGTTTTTATCCCGAGCGAAGCGAGGGATCTCCGGTAACACCGGCAGGATTTCCATTCAACATTCAACATTCAACATTCAACATTGAACATTTCGTCTCCTGCGAACAGAGAACCGGAATGTTCAATGTTGAATGTTCAATGTTGAATGCTGAATGGGGTTTCGAAGCTCCGATCCTGCCGGTGCTTCCGGAGATCCCTCGCTGCGCTCGGGATGAACTTCTTACGGGATGAAACTACCCGCAGAGAACCCGCGTGAGCTCCCGCACGGCGTCGTCTTTTCTCACGATCGTGAGATTTCCGCTGACCTTGCGGCGGACTTCGTCACGGTCGGAGTTGGTCATGACGATCACGTTCGGCAGGTCTTCGCCGACTTCCTCGTGAAGGTAGGTGAGGACTCCGAAGCCGCTGTGGCGCGGGACGTCGGTGTCGATCACGATTGCGGCGTACTGCTCGGTCTCCAGCTTCTCGATCGCCTCCCACCCGTCGGTGGCGCGGTCGCAGGTGTAGCAGAACTCCTGGCCCGCGGCTTCGATGGCGTTGGCGACGCTGGCGTTGTCCTCGACGATCAGTACCCGGTCTTCGCGTCTCATGGTGGGAGGCGCTCCTGCAAGAAGTCCGCCCGCGGGCGAGGTCGCCCGCGCTCCACTAAGCGCCGAGGGCGCGGGCGACGCGGGCCAGAAGCACGTTGTTTTTCACCGGTTTGCGGATGAAGTCCGCCGCGCCGATCTCGAAGGCGCGCAGCTCCGGTTCCTCGCCGGGCAGGCCGGACAGGAAGATGGCGGGAACGTCGATGCCTTTCTCCTTCACTGCCTGCAGAAGCTTGTGGCCGTCGATGAAAGGGAGGTCGATGTCGAGAAGCATGAGGTCGACCTGCTCCCGGCCCAGGGCCATCAACGCCTCGGCTCCGTCCTGAGCGACGACGACGTCGTATCCGTCGTTTCGCAGCAAAGCGGACGTGAGCTCGCGATTCAGAACGTTGTCCTCGACGACCAGCACGCGCTTGCGGGTGTCGGCCTGACCATCGCCTTCGGTGCTGCGCTTCGTGCGCAGCTGGGCAATCTGCTGGAAGAGGCGCCGTGTGCCGGCGTCGGGCTCGACCTGCAGCTCGCGCTTGAGGGTCTTCGCCAGCACGTCGTACTGCTGGATCGCGTTGACGAGATCACCGCTCTCCATGTAGAGGCGCATCAGCGTGCGGTGGACGCTCTCCTGAAGCGGATCGATGCGCAGCGACTGGTGCGCCGTGGCGATGGCTTCGTCGACCGCGCCGCCGCGCGTCTGCGACTCGATCAGCTGTGCGTGCGCGCGAAGGGCCATTCTGTGAAGCCGGTCGCGTTCCGCGAGCACCCACTGGTCGAACTTCTCCTCATCCAGCTCGAAGCCTTCCAGGAAGTCGCCGCGATACAGCGTGACGGCCTTCGCCAGTGCCTCGTCGGTGTTCGATGCGACGAGCTTTTCGAATTCGGCGACGTCGACGGTGACGAGCGAAGGATCGAGCGAGAGGAAGTCGCCGTCCTCGACGAGGATCTTCCGGTCGGCGGAAAGGTGCGCGAGCTCTTTGCGGAGACTCGACAGCGTCTGCCGCAGGCTCTGGCGCGCCTGCTCCGTTGCGGTGCTGCTCCAGAGCAGTCCAGCCATCTTGTCGCGGGAGACGAGCTGGGCCGGCCGAACGCCGAGATAGGCGAGCATCGCCTGAGACTTCTTCGCGGAGATACTGATCAGCGCACCCGTTCCGGAGCGCATCCTGAAGTCGCCGAGCAATTCGAGTTGAAGGAGAGCCATGTGTGGCGAGTCGATTATAGATGCCGTGAGACGGGTCAGCGGAGACTTACATCGCTACTGCCGCGGGCTCGGATTCGCCCAGGAATGCCCGGATTTCATCGACCCTCGCGGCGACATCGGCCTCCCCGATCTGAACGAGCCGCCGAGTGTAGTGCGGTTCGAACATGAGGAACGATACGATGTCGGGCGTCTCCGTCTCTTTCGATCCGAGTGCGCGGGTGAGCAGTTTCAGGTTTCGCGGCAGCTCGTCTTCGTACTCGGCCGCGAGCTTGCCCGGGTCGACCGACGGCCGGAGCACAAGCAGGTCGATCGGCTTGAAGCCGCCCCGCTCGTGAGGTTCGAGCGCGCGCACCATCCCGTTCAGCCGCTCGAGCCGCGTCACGTCTTCGTCGATCGAATCGAGGAAGATCGCGTTCAGCAGCTGGCCCATCACCTGCGCGGCCGGCGGATAGCCGTGCACTTTCGTGCGGCTGGCTTCTTCATCGGTCTGCTGGTAACCGGTGGACATGGCAATGATCTTGGTGGCGCCGAGGTGGACGGCAGGAGAGAGGGGAGCGACGAGGCGGATGCCGCCGTCCCCGTGCCACTGCGAGCCGATCTTCACCGCGGGAAAGAGGAAGGGAAGAGCCGACGACGCCAGCACGTGCTCGACGGTCAGCTGGGTCTCGACAGTACGGCGGTTCGGTCCTTCCCACGGTTCGATCTGACCTCCCTGGAACCAGCGGACCGTCTGCCCCGTGGAGTAGTCGAGCGTGACGAGAGCGACGGCGTGGATGGTGCCGTCGTTGATGTTTTCAATCACCCCCGGGATCGGCTGCCCGGGGCGCGAGTCGGTGACTTCGTAGAGCAGCCGCGCAAGGGGCGCCGTGTCGACGATGCTGCTGCGCTTCGCCCAGCGATGGCGCCAGAAGATGGAAGAGAGAGCGCTGCGAAACGGGATCAGGTTGCGCCAGTCGAAGCGCCAGATGCTGCTGCATTCGAGAGCGCACCAGAGATCGCGGAGCTGATCGGCCTTCTCGACGAGTGTGCCGCGGCGGCCGGCCAGGAACATCGCGTTGATGGCCCCGGCGGAAACGCCCGTGATGATGCGGATCTTGAGATCGGGGAAATGCGTCGCCAACCCGCGAATGAGGCCTACCTGGTAGGCGGCCCGTGCGCCGCCGCCAGTCATCATGACGGCCAGCTCGCCACCCCGTGTGTCCTGTTGCTTCATCTGCAAAGCGTGCACGACAGCAGGACCTTTGCATCGGCTCTGCCAGCTATCGGAAGGGATGTGATCTTGAGCACAAATGTCGCGGTCATCGGGGGTGGGATCAACGGCGCCGGCATTGCCTGGGAGCTCGCGCGGCGCGGCTATGAGGTGACCCTCTTTGAAAAGGGGCGTTGTGGCGAGCAGACGTCGTCCCGCACCACCAAGATGATCCACGGAGGGCTGCGCTATCTCGAACACCTCCATTTCGGACTGGTCCGGGAGTCGCTCCGGGACCGGGCCTGGCTGATCGAGCACGCGCCGCAGCTCGTCCATCCGATGGAGATCCTGCTTCCGATCTACGAAGACAGCCCGCGGCGCAAGACCACGATCCGCACGGGGCTTGTGCTGTACGACCTGCTGGCCGGACGGCAGAACATCGCGCGCCATCGGTCGTGGTCGGCCGCCGAGATGCTCGAGACGGCTCCGCTGGTTCCGGCCGGGCTGCGCGGAGGTTTTTCCTACTGGGACGCCCAGGTCGACGACTACCGGCTCGTCCGGACCGTCGTCTCCTCCGCCATCCGGGACGGCGCCACGGTCCGGGAAAACACGGAGGTGACCTCCATCCGGCGCGACGGAGATTCGTGGCTGGTTCGCACGGTATCGGACGAAAACCGGTTCGCACTCGTGGTCAACGCCGCCGGCCCGTGGATGACTCAGTTTCTCGCCCAGAACTCCATCCGCGCGTCGTATGTGCTGTCGCTCGTCCGGGGAAGCCACATCATCCTGCGGCGGCCCGTCTCGGAGAAAGGCCTCCTGCTCCAATCGATCGGCGACCGCCGCGTTTTTTTTGCGCTGCCCTGGAAGGGGGGGACACTCGTCGGGACGACCGAAGTCGTTCACCGGGAGCCGCTCGACGCCGTGCGTCCATCGGACGAGGAGATCGAGTACCTCGTCGCCCGGTTCAATCGATATTTTGCGAATCCGATCACGCGCAGCGACGTTGCCGGATCGTTCGCGGGGGTGAGGCCTCTGGTCGGCCGCGCGACGAATCCCGGAGCGATCGGGCGCGACTACCGCGTGGTGAGAAAGGGAAATCTCGTCAACGTCTTCGGCGGAAAGATGACCACGTTCCTGTCGCTGTCGAGAAAGGTGGCGATGCGCGTCGACAACTACTTCGGAGCTCCGCGTGTCGCGCGTGAACCGGTCTTCGATGTTGTGAAATGATTTCGGCATGACGTACATCCACGACCTCGACACTTCGAAGCCGCAGCGGCCACGCATCC
>CALMZP010000140.1 GCA_937870635.1 uncultured Acidobacteriota bacterium
CAGAGAAGAAACCGGCCGAGGGCGGCGAGGAAGGCGAAGAAGAAGCGCTGCCGGAACAGGTGACCCTCGACGCCGAGGCGGTCGCCGCTGCGGGCATCAAGACATGGAAGGCACTGCCGATGGAGGTCGGCAACGTGCTGACCCTCAACGGCAACGTCGCGTTCAACGAGAACCGGCTGCTGGCCGTCTCGACGCTCGTCCCCGGTCGCGTGGTGCAGCTCCCGGTCGACCTGGGCCAGTCCGTCTCGAAGGGCCAGGCGGTCGCCTGGATCGAGAGCATGGAGCTCGGCCGCATGCGGCAGGAGTACCTGCGTGCGGCGACGGAAGCGGACATCGCGGAGAAGTCGTACGAGCGCGCGAGGCTCCTCGTCGCGGAGAAAGCGATCGCCTCGGGCGAGTTCCAGCAGCGCGAGGGAGACTATCGATCGAAGCAGTCGGCACTCGCCGCGGCCGAGCTGGCGCTGCGGCAGGCCGGGGACGATCCTCGCCAAGCCCGCAGCGCCGGCGCGCCGCGCGTCGCTGTCCGTGCGCCGTTCGCCGGACGCGTCATCGACCGCAAGGTCACTCCGGGTGCGCTCGTCGAGGCGCTGCATCCGCTCGTCACCGTCGCGGATCTGAGTAACGTCTGGGTGTTCCTGCGCGTGTACGAGAAAGATCTCGGCGCGATCCGCACCGGTCTCCCGATCACCGTTACGACGGAAGCTCTCCCCGATACGCGCTTCTCCGGCACGATCGACTACGTCGGCAGCGAAGTCGATCCGAACACGCGCACGACACGGATTCGCGCAACGGTGCGGAACGCCGGCGAGCGACTCCGGCCGGGCCTCTTCGTCAGCGGCCGGCTCGAAGTATCCGGCGGCACGCGCAAGCAGGAGAAGCTCCTGGCCGTGCCGAGCGGCGCCATCCAGACGCTCGCAGGGAAACCGACCATCTTCGTGCAAACAGCGCCGAACACCTTTGCGCGCCGTACGCTCGAAGCCGGCCGCGGATTCGGCGACTACGTCGAAGTGCTCGCGGGCCTCAAAGCCGGCGAGGACGTCGTGACCGAAGGGAGCTTCATCCTCAAGTCGCAGTTCTCCAAAGCGGAATTGGTCGAGGAGGAGTAGCCGATGACCAGACTCCTCGATGCAGCATTGCGCGATCGCGCGTTCGTCCTCCTGGCCGCGCTTCTACTCCTCGCGCTCGGCATCTACAGCATGCAACACCTGCCGATCGACGCCGTCCCTGACGTCACGAACGTGCAGGTACAGATCCTCACCAAGTCCCCCGCACTCGGCCCGGCCGAGATCGAGCAGTTCGTCACCTACCCGGTCGAAGCGTCGATGAACGGGCTGCCGCGACTGCAGGAGATCCGGTCGATCTCGCGCTACGGCATCTCCGCCGTGACGGTCGTCTTCGACGAGGACATGCCGATCTATCTCGCACGTCAGCTTGTGAACGAACGGCTGACCCAGGCGCGCGAAGGCATCCCCGAAGGATTCGGCGATCCGGAGATGGGTCCGATCACGACCGGCCTCGGCGACATCTACCAGTTCACCGTCGAAGGCGAGGGCGTTTCGGCGATGGAGCGGCGCACGATCCTCGACTGGGTCATCGCCCCCCGGCTCCGCTCCGTGCCGGGCGTGGTCGAAGTGAACACCTGGGGCGGCGTGCCGAAGCAGTACGAAGTCGTGCTCGATCCGGCGCAGCTCGTGGCCTACAACGTCTCCCTCGACGATGTGTTCGAAGCGATCGAGGCCGGCAACGGCAACTCCGGCGGCGGGTACATCGAGAAGAACCGGCAGCAGTACATCATCCGCGGCGAAGGCCTGGTGAAAGGCATCGCCGACATCGAGAGCATCGTGGTCGGTGCCTCCGCGGAAGGGACGCCGATTCAGATTCGCAACCTCGGCGTCGTCCGGATCGGCTCGATGCTGCGGATCGGTGCCGCGACGAAGGAAGGGAAAGGCGAAACCGTCATCGGGCTGGTGCAGATGCTGGCGGGGGAGAACGCGCGCGAGGTTGCGGAGAGCGTGCGCCAGGCCGTCGACCAGATCCGGCCGAGTCTCCCGAAAGGCGTTCAGATCGTCCCGTACTACGACCGGGCCACCCTGGTCTCCCGGGTCATCTCCACCGTTCGCACGAATCTGATCGAAGGCGCGATCCTGGTCATGCTCGTGCTCTTCGCCTTCCTCGGCAACTGGCGCGCCGGTCTCGTCGTCGCATCGATCATTCCGCTGTCGATGCTGTTCGCGTTCGGCGGGATGCTCGCCGCCGGGATCTCCGGGAATCTGATGAGCCTCGGCGCGATCGACTTCGGATTGATCGTCGACGGTGCCGTCGTGCTCGTGGAGAACGTCGTACGCAAGCTTTCGGGCAGAGAGGTGCGCCGCGAGGAGATGCGCGGCGTGGTTCGCGCCGCCGCGCACGAAGTGATCCGCCCGATCACCTTCGGCATCGGCATCATCATCCTCGTCTACCTCCCCATCCTCACGCTGCAGGGCACCGAAGGGAAGATGTTCAAGCCGATGGCGTGGACGGTCGTCTTTGCGCTCATCGGCGCCCTGCTGCTGACCGTGACGCTCATCCCCGTGCTCGTCAGCTTGTTCCTCAAGCCGAAGCACGGCGGGGAGCACGAGCCCCGCTTCGTTGGCTGGATCCGCGCCCGCTATCTGCGGCTGCTCGATTGGTGTCTCGGCCATCGCCGAAGCGTGCTGGCGATCGGCCTGGCGGGTCTGGCGGTCGCTCTCGCGATCGTGCCATTCCTCGGCGCCGAGTTCGTGCCGCGGCTCGACGAGGGCGACATCTCGATCACCGGCATTCGTCTGCCGGGTGTCGCGATCTCCGAATCAGTGGCTTCCACAACTCGCGTGGAGCGGGTCATCCGCCGTTTCCCTGAAGTGATCACGACCGTCTCGCGCTCCGGCAGTCCTGAGCTGGCCACCGATGTCATGGGCATCGAGCTCTCCGACATCTTCGTCATCCTCAAGCCACGCTCGGAGTGGACAACGGCCAAAACGAAGGAGGAACTGGTCGAGAAGATGGAAGCTGCGCTCTCGAAAGAGGTGCTCGGCTCCGGCTTCTCGTTCACGCAGCCGATCGAGATGCGCTTCAACGAGCTCGTTGCGGGCGTGAAATCGGACGTCGCGGTCAAACTCTTCGGCGACGACCTCGACGTCCTGCGCGAGAAAGGTGAAGAGATCGAGCGCATCCTCGCGCGCGTCCCTGGAGCGGAAGACGTGAAGCTCGAGCAGACCGCCGGCCTGCCGTTCATCCGCATCGTGGTGGACCGCGAGCGGGCCGCCCGGCATGGCATCGCGGTGCAGCAGATTCTCGATACGATCGAATCGCTCCGCGCGGGGAAGGTTGCGGGTGTGGTGTTCGAGGGGCAGCGGCGCTTCCCGCTCGCGGTACGCATGACCGACGAGTCGACGATGACGATCGAGAACATCGCAAACGTGCCCGTACGTGCGCCGAACGGCACGTTCGTCCCCCTCGGCCAGCTCACGAGCATCGGCACCGAGGCGTCGGCGTCGCAGATCTCACGCGAGTCGGTGCGGCGGCGCATCGTGGTCGAAGCCAACGTCCGGGGACGCGACGTCGCCTCCTTCGTGAACGACGCGAACGACCGGATCGCGCGTGACGTGAAGCTGCCCCCGGGGTATTACCTCGACTGGGGCGGCCAGTTCGAGAACCTGCAGGAAGCGAGCAAGCGTCTCGCCATCGTGGTCCCGCTCGTGCTCGCGCTCATCTTCGCGATGCTGTTCTTCACCTTCGACTCGATGAAGCCTGCGCTGCTCATCTATCTCAACGTGCCGTTTGCGGCGATCGGCGGCATCGTCGCACTCAAGCTCCGCGGAATGCCGTTCTCGATCTCCGCCGCGGTCGGGTTCATCGCCCTGTTCGGCGTCGCGGTGCTCAACGGCATCGTGCTCATGTCGCAGATTCGCGAGTTGCGGGCGAAGTCGGCGAGCCGTGTCGAAGACGTCGTTCGCGAGGCGTGCGCGGAGCGAATGCGACCCGTGCTCATGACCGCGCTCGTCGCAGGTCTCGGGTTCATTCCGATGGCGCTGTCGCATGGCACGGGCGCGGAAGTTCAGCGGCCTTTGGCAACCGTCGTCATCGGAGGCCTCATTACTTCGACCATCCTCACGCTCTTCATTCTCCCCACGATCTATTCATGGATGGGGCAGCGCGGTGAAGACGTCGCAGAGGAAGCTGCGGCGGTGGACGCGGAGGTGAGCCAGGCATGATCGGCGGAACAAGATCACGGCTGGCGACCGCCACGGCATCGTTCGTGATGGTCTTCCTCGTACCGCTTGCGGCGCACGCGCAGGAGGCGCGGAGCGAGGAGCGCGCGTTTCTGGCGCGGATGATCTCGTATAGCAGGAACGGACACACTGCCGGTGAGCTCGTGAGCCGCGCGATGGAGTTCGATCCCGCCATTGCAGCAGCCATGCGAGCGACCATGGACCGCTCGGCCACGTCGAACGAGTTGGAGAAGCAGCGGGCCGCTGAGATTTTGCGGCTCGCTCGGCTCGACAGCGCACGCCGCGTCCTGCTTGCGTGGGCCGAGGCGATCGGCGCACGTCGTCGGTTGCTCACGCTTCAAGGCGTCAGCGCCGGCGACGAGAAAATCTTCGCCGCTGTGAAAGCACTGCCTGCGGGACGCGCCAGTGAAGAGCTGATTCGGGAGCTGGAGATCGAGCAAGGGCGCGTGCGCGCGGCACGCGCTCTTGCCGAAGCGGCGTTCAACACGGCGTCGAGCAGGCTGGCTGCGCTTCTCAACGCATCGATCGAGGCTCCTGTCGTGGTCAACACCACGTTCGAGCTGACGGCACTGCTGCGCATCCCCTCCGACGTCGAAGCGCTGGTCGTCCAGGCTGCCGAAGCGCATGCGGACCTTCGCATCGCTCGGCTCGACGAGCAGATTGCACACGCCGAGTTACTGCGGCCTTCCATGCAACCTGCAGCCGTGGGACGTGAGGGCGGATTGCTGTCGAAGCCTCGGCGAGAAGACCGCGTGGGCGGCCCGCATCCTGTAGACGCTGGGTATCGGCGCCGTTACCTGGAACGGATGAATCGAAGCGACGTGGAAAGCGCGTTTGCGAACTTCATCGCCAGCCAGCAGGCGCGGAAGGAGCTCGAGCGTGTGCTCACCGATCTGCGCCAGCACTACGGTGCCGGCGAGCTGACCGAGAACCAGATGGTCACGCAGCAGCGGCAACGATTCGACCTGGAAATACAAATGGAGGGCATCACGGCAGGGCTCATGCGGGCCGGCGTGGAGCTCATCACCGCGATGGGAATGGAACCGTGACTACGCACCCGGCGATCCGTCTCGCGCTCGCACAACTGGACGTCGAGCCGAACCGGCCCGACATCAATGTGCGCCGGGTGCTCGACACGATCGAGCAGCAGCGGAGCCGCGGAGCCGATCTCGTGGTCTTTTCGGAAATGGTCGTTCCCGGTTACATGATCGGCGACGCCTTCGAGCGCGAGGCGTTTCTGCGCGATTGCGAGGCGTACAACGCCGACATCGCGGCGGCGAGCATCGGCCTCACGGTGATCTGGGGCAACGTGCTCGTGGACCGCGCAAAACGGAACCGCGACGGTACCGTCCGCAAGTACAACGCGGCCTTTGCGGCGCGACACGGCGCGCTGCTGCCATCCGTCGTTGCCATCAAAACGCACCTTCCGACATATCGCCAGTTTCACGACCGGCGGCACTTCACCTCACTCCAGGACCTCGCCGACGAGGAAGGCGTTCCGCTGTCCGAGAAGCTGCTGGTGCACGATCTCGCCCTTGGCAACGCAACGCATCGCGTTGGACTCATGCTATGCGAGGACATGTGGTGGGAGGACTATGGCGTGAACATCGCCGCGATGCTGCGCGATAACGGGGCTTCATTCCTCGTCAATCTTTCTGCGTCTCCATGGGGCGCGGGAAAGGCGGCGAAGCGCGACCGCGTCGTGCGCAGTCTCTTCACCGATGGAGACGGCATCCCGCTCATCTACGTCAACAACGTCGGCTTTCAGGACATCGGGAAGACGATGTTCGCCTTCGACGGCCGGACCGCGATTTACGACGGCAACGGAAACGTCGTCGTGCAAGCACCCGCGCATGAATCGACCGTCATCGAAGTCTCGTTCGATCCACAAACAACGAAGGCGACCGGACGGACGCAGCCTCGTGACGACGGACCGCGCGAGATTCACGCCGCTCTGGTCTACGCCATCCGGCAGTTCATGGCCAACATCCCCCTGCAGAACGTTCTGATCGGATTGTCCGGCGGGATCGACTCGTCGGTGACGGCAGCCTTGTTCGTCGAAGCGATCGGAGCCGAGCGAGTTTTCGGCATCAACATGCCGACGCGATTCAACTCCGCACGGACGCGCACATCGGCCGAGCGGTTGGCGCGGAATCTCGGCATCGCTTACGCCATCGCGCCGATCGAGGAATCCTTCGACCATGCACGGGCCACGCTGAATGCCATTCGCTTCACCTCCGCATCGGGCGCGGAGACCGTCGTACTGCTGACGTCCTTCGACGAGGAAAACGTGCAGGCGCGCATTCGCGGCAACGTGCTCATGACGATCTCGAACAAGCGCGGCTGGATGGTGCTCACCACCGGCAACAAGAGCGAGATGGCCACGGGCTACGCCACGCTCTACGGCGACATGGCCGGCGGCTTCGCGGTCCTGAAGGACATCGTCAAGACCCTCGTCTACCGCCTCGCGCGCTGGCGCAACGAGCAGTCGCCCGCGATCCCGCAGCGCGTCATCGACCGCGCGCCCAGCGCCGAGTTGAGGCCCGACCAGAAGGACCAGGACAGCCTTCCGCCCTACGAGGTTCTCGACGCCGTGGTCGAGCGCTACATGGAGCGCGACATGACGGCCGAGCAGATCGCCGGCGCCGGCTTCGACATGGGGGCGGTGCGCGAGGTGATGCGGCTCATCCGCGCGAGTGAATACAAGCGCCGCCAGTCGCCGCCCGGCGTGAGGATCACGCCGCGCTCGTTTGGCAAGGATTGGCGCTATCCGATAACATCCGGGTACCTACCGAGGAGCTGACGCCGCGCCATGAAGAAGATCGAAGCGATCGTGAAGCCGTTCAAGCTGGACGAGGTGCGCGAGGCGCTCTCCGAGATCGGCGTCACTGGCCTGACGGTCACCGAGGTGAAGGGATTCGGCCGCCAGAAGGGCCACACCGAGCTCTACCGCGGTGCCGAATACGTCGTCGATTTCCTCCCCAAAGTGAAGGTGGAAGTGGTCGTGGCCGACGCGCTTCTGGAGAAGGCCATGGACGCGATCGTCAAGGCCGCGCGCACCGGCAAGATCGGCGACGGCAAGATCTTCGTCTTCGACGTCGACCAGGTGGTGCGCATCCGCACCGGGGAGACCGGCGAGGACGCCGTTTGATCGGCAGGGGTAGGCCCGGCGGTTCCTTTCCGGTATCCTTGCGCGGATAAGGGAGGGACCAAAAGAATGTTGCTCGCCGCCTTCTACGTGTTCGCCATAGCCGCGATCATCCTGCATTACACAGGGCACCTGAAGCAGTGGAATTGCGAGTGGATCCTCATCGTCCTCGCGATCGCCGTCTTCCCCGCCGTCCTCTTCCTGTAGTCGCCCCCGCCGTCCGGGGGGCGAGGCCGCGTCCTACGCCCCGGGCGGTTCCCGTCCGATAACCTCCGCGGGCCCGGCCGCATAAGCTGTCGGGATGGTCGCCGCCCCAGGCGACGCACCCGGAGGAACACCATGAAGACCATTCAGTCGACGGCCGGCAAGCGAGCCGTCGCCCTCTCGTTCGTGCTCGCGGCTGCCGTCGGCTGCGGCGAGCGTCTTTCGGACACTTCCACCAAGTCGCCCAAGCCCATGGCGGCCAGCCCGTCTGCCGTCGTGATCGGCACGGCGCCGGCCGAGCCCCAGGCACCGGCGCAGGGGGATACCGCGCAGACCACGTCGCCCGCCGGCGCACGGGGCGAGCTCACCAAGCGCGAGGAAAGCCTCACCCGCCCCAAGGAAGGAGATGACAGCTCCCACTCGACGCTCGATCCGAGGAGCCCCCAGAAGGCCGATAACGTCGATCCCCAGCAGACCCCCGAAAGGAAGCAGCAATGAGCGCGAAGGACGATCGCAAGCAGCCCGCAGGACAGCCCGACGGGCAAAAGGGCGCCGACAAGCAGCAACAGCAGCAGCCGCAGGGCGGCGAGGGCCAGCAATACGGCGAAGGCAACTACAAGGCCACGCGCCAGTACAACGAGGGCCTGAAGGAGCACGTGCAGAACCACGACATCGAGCGTGAGGCGCGCGATGCCGAGCCGCGCACGGCCGCCGAAGAGAAGGACATGGAGGAAGCCGAGCGCGTCGCTCGCAGCAAGTCGCGCGGCGAGGGCGCCTCGCCGGACGGCGAGCGGGGCGAGAAGAACCCGCGCTAACCCAGGCGCGCCAGGGGATCCTGGCGGTAGAAGAGCCGCAGCTGCTCGTACACGGCCGGATACGCCGGCGCGAGCAGCTCCGGCGTCTCGAAAAAGGCCTCGGAGCCCACGGCGAAGAATTCGCCGGGGCTCTCGGCCGCGTACGGGTCGAGCGGCAACCGGGCCAGGGCATCCTCGATGAGGTGCTCGGGGCGCGACTCGGCGGCATCCACCCGGCGGCAGAAATCCTCGAAGGCCGGCGCGAACGCGCGCTTCCACGCCGCCGCGCTCATGTTGCCGTGCAGCGGCGGATAACCGTTGGGCTCGCCGCCGCGCATGTCGAGCTTGTGGGCGAACTCGTGGATCACGACGTTGTAGCCCGCCACGCGCAGCTCCTCGTCCGCGCTGAGCGCCACGTCCTCGTACGACAGGATCACCGGACCGCCCAGCCAGGCTTCGCCGGCCATCGGATCCTTGGTGAGATGCACCACTCCCGCCTCGTCGACTTCCTCGCGTTCCGGGGCGAACTGGCTGGGATAGACGATCACCTCGGACCATCCGTCGTACCACTCAAGGCCCAGCTCCAGCACGAGGATGCAGGCCTGGGCGGCGATCTCCACGTGCATGAGGTCGGTGATCTCGAGGCCATGGGTGCCGGAGAACTGCTTGGCAGCGATGAAGCGCGCGCTGAGCGCGCGCAGCCGCGCGTTATCGTCGCCGCCGAGGCCGCGCATGAAGAGCCAGCGGCCCGTCGCCGCGCGCCACAGTTCCGCGTCGATCTCGGCAGGGGGAGGGGACGCGCCGCGGCGCAGCCAGGAGAGCATCAGCCCGGCGAGGCTCCCTTGCGGCGCACCGTGCCGGAGCCAGCGATCTTCTGACGCACGTCGGGATCGCCGAAATAGCGCACGTCGCCCGAGCCGGAGACGCTCACCTCCAGCGATTTCCTCGCCCAGACGGTGGCCTCGCCCGATCCGGCCACGGAAACCTTGGCTCGCTGCGTGTCGAACCGGCCCGCATCGACTTCGCCCGATCCGGAGATGCGCACCTTGAGCGACTGCGCGCGGCCTGCCACCTTCACGTCGCCGGACCCGGCGACGCGCACCGTGAGCTCCGGCGAGTCGAGGGACGGCGCGATCACGTCGCCCGATCCCGCCACCGCGATGGACTCGACCGAGCGCGCCCTCACCGTGATGCCGATGCGCGTGCGTGTGGTGACGCCGGTCTTCTCGCGAAAGCGGATGTGCAGCACGCCGCGTTCCACCACGGTCTCGATTTCCGGGACCACGTTGTCGTCGGCCGTGAGCGTCACGCCCTCGGCAGCGCCCTGGACGATCTCCATGCGCCCCGGCACGGACAAGGCGATGCCCTTGAAGCCCGAGACCTCGCGCTGCTGGGTCAGGGCGCGGCCGGAGCCGGCGATGCCGCTCCAGGCGCCCGCGGTGGCGAGGCCCAGGCTGGCGATCGCAGCCGCGGCGCAGAGCATGAGGGAGGTGCGGTAGGCATTCATCGGGATCTCCTCGGTTCGGATGTCCGGTTGGACGCCAGGAGGCCGTCAGCCGGATTCGCCGATGCCCAGGTCCCGCCGGATCGCGAAGGCCACCTCCAGCGCCCGCTCGGGCGCCGCTTCGCAGACGGTCACATGGCCCAT
>CALMZP010000141.1 GCA_937870635.1 uncultured Acidobacteriota bacterium
CGTTCGTCAACGCGATTTACACACACAAGCTCGAACCCTTGTTGGCAACCGCAGGTCTCAAGCCTGCGTTCGACGCGGCCCTGAAGGCCGATTCGCAGCTTGCCGTGAACTGGGCGATCGCGAGCAAGTGGACGGAGGAGAGCCGGTACGACTTGTGGGACCCGATCGCGGCAGGAACGCTGCTTGCCGCTATCGCGGAGCCAACGCATGGAGTGTTCGAATGGGTGAAACAACACTGGTAGAGGGCAAGGTCGCCGAAGCGGCCGCACTCGTCCGCGAACTCGACTCGCGTGGCGACAGCCCAAGCGCGGCCGTTTGGTATTTCTACGATGATGCCGAACAGTGGCAGTTGTTGCTCGCGGGACAAACCTTCGACCCGCTGCTGCCGGCGCAAGAGCCGCTCGCGTATCGGAAAGTAGCGGATGCGATGAACGCACTAACGTTATCGTCGCTCTGGATATCGGAGGTGAAGGTCGTTTCTAGCGAGTATCCGATTCTAAAGGCTCTGCGACGCCTCTTGCGTACGCCAGCGGAAGCGCTCACGTCGGCGTACTTTACTGACACCACAATAGACGGTCTCTTCATCAAGGAAATGGTCATCCTGCGATCTGCATGAAGTTCTCCGCGAGCGCGCATAACTCAGCCGCTGCACCGGACGCCGACCGCTGCGTTCGAATGGGATCCTGCGAAGGACGAAGCGAATCGATCGAAGCACGGGATCGGGTTCGAAGAAGCTGCCACGGTATTCGCGGATAGGTTCGCGCTAAGCTGGGAAGACACGCAGCATTCGATCGGGGAGTACCGAACCCTCACGCTCGGTTACACTGATCGGCGTCGGTTGGCGATCGTTGCCCATACGGAACGAGGCGAACGCATTAGAATCATCACGGGACGACTTGCCAGCAGACCTGAACGAGACCTCTATGAGTCAGCATGACGACGATTTGGAGATTCCGGAGCAGACCTCGGCGCCGGGAGGCGTTCGCGGAAAGTACTACGACCGGTATATGAATGGAACCAACGTGGTGCTTTTAGCGCCGGATCTTGCTGAAGTGTTTCGCGATTCGGAAACCGTCAATGCAGCTCTTCGCGAGTACTTGGTGGAGCACGGCGCTCCGCCCGACAAAGCCGGCTAACTCTGCGCTGCACCCGACGCCAACCGCCGCCTCATTTTCGCGAGAGCTATACTTCCGTGCGTGCGGTTGGCGCCGGTGAGCGCTGGGCCGTTGGGCGGCAGAATCACGTTCGTCGTTTCACCGCGACAGCCTTAGCCAATTCGCTCGGGCGCGCACCCGCCGCCAGAAGTGACCTGACGAGCAGGTCTACGCTGACAGTCGGGTCTCCCGCCTCGAGTTTCGCGACGCGCGACTGGCTAGATCCCAGCTTCTCAGCCAACTCGAACTGCGTCAGACGGCTACGCGTACGGGTCGTTCGTAGGAGCCGTGCAAGCGCCAACTTGATGTCGACGAACTGCGACTCGACTTCGTCTAGTTCAAGGAAGTCGCCGGCCGAACCAACTCGCCAGCCCGCTTCTTCTAATGCTTTTCTCTTTGCTGTACGCATGATCACACTCCGTCAACGACCTTCAGGTATTGTTTCCAGCGGCGTTTTGCCACATCTAAGACGGCCTTGGGTGTCGCGCGCGTCTTCTTGGAGAAGACTTCAAGAATCACGACCGCATCTGCCGACAGGCCGTACACGATCCGCCAAGTGATATCGCCATCAACAATTCGCAATTCATGACAGCCGCTACCGATTGCCGGCATCGGTCGCGACTCCGGCATCCCCAGGCGTTCTCCCTCTTGGAGCATCCGGAGGAGAAACCCGGCTTCAACTCGCGCGCTAGCAGAGAACGGAGGTGACTTCACCTCACCGTGCAGCCAGACGAGCGGCTTGCTCATACCCAACAACATATGTCAGACGTGACATATTCGCAAGACCGGTCTGCCGCCCAACTCTGCGCTGCACCCGACGCCAACCGCCGCGTCATTTTCGCGAGAGCTATACTTCTACGCGTGCGGTTGGCGCCGGTGAGCGCTGAACCGTTGGGCGGCGAAGACGTGGCGTATTCGAGATTCGGTCCACTCTCGGATTGGTACATCTTCTGGAACGCGCAGGATCAGCCCGTTGGAAAGCACCAAGAGATCCTGAGCCTATGGAAAAGTCACCAAGACTGTTCCTCGGCGGCCTCCAATCCGAAATACGAATCTGTCGAGCGAATGCTTTCATCCGGTGATCTTGCCGAGATTCCCGGTTACGAGAGTCGTGACCGAGAGCTCCTTCTCGCGGCAATGCGAGAGTTTATCGCCGACGTTGACAAGTACTATCGGGAAGAGGTCGACGTCGACTAACGGAGTTGGCCGCCGCCCAACTCTGCGCTGCACCGGACGCCAACCGCCGCGTTATTTTCGCGAGAGCTATACTTCAGCGCGTGCGGTTGGCGCCGGTGGGCGCTGAACCGTTAGGCGGCCAGGCGAGACGTCAAGTGGCGTCACGCTTCTTGAGCTCCTCGCGGATCACTCGTCTGAGGGTTTTCTCAATCGGTTCCTTTCGTTCGCGAACGTGCTCACGCAGCGCGTTGTTCATCATCGTTTGGTAGTTGCCGCCGCCGGCCTCGACGACTTGCTCACGAAACCAGTCCAGAATATCGGAATCGATTCGAATGGTGATTCTGGTTTTTCTCTTCTCGGCAGGGAGGACCGATCCTCGTTTCGCACGCGAAAAATCGTATTCTTTCTTCATCGTCTCATCCGTATTGCTTTCGCTCACTCGGCGTCGCCTTTCTCGCTGAGATAAGCCTCACCGTGTCATCACGCCACGTTTAAACAACGATCAGAAGTCGGCCGAAGAGGTCAGCACCTAGCGTGACGAATCTGTCCTCTTCGTCGCTCTCGTCATCCAACATCGTGAGAGCGCCAGGATCATCGAGGGCAGTCACTGCATCAGCGAAATCGATCCGGTGCTTCCGAAGATTCGATTGGCGCTTCTGCTCATCCCACTCAAAACTCACCAAGAGTATCATATGCACAACGTATGCACGCCGCAAGGCCGCATAACTCGGCGCTGGAGCCGACTTCAGCCCGGCGTCTGATACGCTTACTTACACATCTCTCCCGCGGGCCGAAGCGGCTCAGCTGGAGACGTTGGGCAGACGCGGGTCTGGCGCCTGTAGAGTTGACGCGGTCTTGCGAGCAGCCGAGGTAGCATCGGCCCGTGAGTCCGACGATTTTCCGAGAAGGGCCGTATCGGTCTAACTTGCGCTTGCAGCGCACGCGGCCCGGCACAATCCTTCCGAGTGCGTTACTCTTTCGCGTGGGCCGCGCCGCTGAAGCGCTGAACCGTCAGGCGGCTAAACAGCACCGGAGCCACAATACGTGAGAACCCTCGGCTTCCGAATCTCTCGATGTTCGCCGCCGCCATCAGCGCTCTCCTTCAGGCTGGCGCCCAACTCTTCGCCGTCGCAGGCATCGTTCGAACGGTGACGAAAGCCCCGCCTCGCTCGCCATGTACTCGGGTGAGTACCGCTGCAATAGCGGGCCGTTCTGGCAGGTGATGCCTACAGTTACTTTGGCTCTCCTACTCCTCGCTCTCGTTCTCAATTGGAAGACTCAGCGACGGCGTCTCTCCTGTCGGGTGCGGTCGGTGCGTTTCTTCTCGCTGGCCTCTTCGCGGGGTTTGTCATGGGACCCCTTCAGGCCGAGGTGGTCTCGGCCGGCCCCGCCCTCGCGGCTCGCGCAGCACGATGGCACGCGTTCGACTGGGTTCGTGGGTGCTGACGTTGATCCCGGGCGTCCGACTTCTGCTAGCGCTTGGATCCTCTTCGACAAAGACACCGCGCCTCGTGGATTCCGCGCGCGTCTCACTTGCGCATGCAGCCGACGCGACCAGCAGCGTCATTCTGGCAGCTGAGTTACGATCTCCCGTAAGGGTCGCGCGGCTGATGCGCGATCCGTTGGGCGACGCATGAATGCCGAGATCGATGAACGTCCTCCTGCGGGTGCTCTGCGCAGCAGACGCGCAGATCGCCGAGCCCACTTGGTGCGGATGACGCGACACGCGTTGGGCTGACGCAAACCGAAGGCGCTTGAATGACTACGCTCCTCCTTCTCGTCGCAGCGAATCCATCGGGAGCTCACTCCCCGGCGCTCAGTCGTTCTATCCGTTCTTTCCGGCATAGTGGCGGCGTGCGCGGTACTTCTGGTGCGCAGGCTGCCAACGTGATGCCCGACTCCGCGGTTGCAGCGGACTTCGGCCCGACGCAAGGTTAGACTTGTTCCACACTCTGCGCGTGCGAGTGGCGGTCCGTCAGCCGGCGGAGACCCGTCACTCACTACAAACCGGAGGGGGTGGGCAAGTATGCATATTCTCGAACATTTGTTTCTCGCCGGCGAGTTTGCAGAGAGAGAGTACCTGCTGTCAGGGCTGACGCTCGAGCAAGTGACTCTCCGGCCGGAGGGTGCGTCGCACTCGATCTACGACGAGCTATGGCACCTTGTGGGATACCAGCAGAGCATCATCGAGCCAGGAGGCGCACCGTCCGGCGACCGATACCCGACCGCGGCGCCGGAACACGAGGACCAATGGCACCAGCTGGTGCAGCTGTTCCTGACCGGGGCTCGCGCTGCGGCAGATTTAGGGCAGACCCCGGCGCGACTGGCCGCCGAGGTCGAGCCAGGCGTGACCTTGGCCGACGAGTTGAACAGCGTGGCGGTGCATAACGCCTATCACTTCGGCAAGATCGTTGCGTTGCGCCAGCGGATCGGCGCCTGGCCACCCAGAGCGTTGGATGCGTCGTGAATGAGCGTACGGTGTCCGGCGCCATCGAACTCTCGCGCTTCAGCCGGCATGGCCAGCAGCAACACTCTCCCAACTTGGTAGAGTTGCGCGTGCGGGCCGCGGCTGGCGCGGTGCCGTTGGGCGACTCAGTAGCTGGCCGTGGCGATCGGCCATGCCACGATCATCCGTGGTGATGGCAGGAGTGCTGCTCGCACCGGGGGTGACCGCCGTCGTTCCCCGCGGTGTGCGCGATGGGCTGTTCGCGGGAACGTTCGGCGATCTCGTCCTTGCCTTCTCGACCACGCCGACCGGGTAATTGCGTTCGGAAGGAAAGGCCCGATGGCGGAGTCGAAGACCGACTGACGAAGCGGCGGCTGCTGAACCGCCGCCCGACTCACGGTTGCACCCGACCGCCCACCGCTGCTTTACTGTCATCCGAGAGCCCTCACTCCTCGCGCCGCGGTTCGCACCGCTGCACAGAGAGCCGTCGGCTGCATGAAATTGCTCGGTATTTTCATCGAATATCCATGGGCCGCTCTCGCGGTGGCCAGCGCCTTCGCCGTTCTCTGGTACTTTCGGCGAAGACGCACCATCGCCGTCGCGGCGGTGCTCTGGTCCGGATATGGAGTGTACGAATACCTGATGCATGCCCGGGTGCTCTGCAGCGGCGAATGCAACATCAGAGTCGATCTACTTCTGCTGTATCCGGTTCTGTTCGTGATTTCCATTGCCGCGGCAGCGGTCTCACTTCGAAGGAATGCCGTGTAATGCGCAAAGGGAAGAAACCACCACGCGAGAGCGACCTGCCGACGCCCGACGAGGTCGCTGCGTCGCACCCGTCCCGCGACGCGATCAATCGAGCCAGACGGATCATCCGCGACGCGGTTCCCGACGCGGTGGAGCGTGAAGTGGAACGCGCCGAGTTTCTCGACCGCGGATCACTTCGTGACGTTCTTTCTTGGCGGGAAGCGAAAAGTGCCGGACTTTCCACCTTGGTCCTGTCGCGCGACCGGGATCATGAGCGTCAAGCGGATGCACAACGTCGTTCTGCGAGTCTCACCGCTTCACGGCGCGGCGGCGCGGCGAGCCTCGCCCGATCGTGAAGTCGGAGCGCATCTCCACGATCGTGTACGGGTTCCACGTCGACAGCGTGTAATGGATGGAGAGCCTGTCGCCGCTCACTCGGGTGAACCGTTCGATCATGTAGGGCGCGTAGGGTGCACCCGGCGTCGTGGCCGGATCATTCGGCCCGATCGTCGGCCCGTTCAGACCATCCCCGGGCGGATTCGGTACGACGCGTGGATCATGGATGAACGAGCCGAGGGCCCCGTCGCGCCGGGCGTTGAAGATGAGTTGCGGCTCGCTCCATGGACCCCATGGTTCGCTGGCATACGCGAAATAGAAGCCCGCGTGCGATTGCGACTGCCCGCCATTGCTGTCGTACGTCATCAGCCACAGGTCGAGCTCGTTCGAGAAGATCACCGAGACGTTTCCAATGCTCGGAGTGTAGGCAGGGGTCTTCCGCGGGTTGTCGATCAGAACGGGAACGGCTGCTGATTCGGAGGAGCTCCATCCCGGCTGTCCGTTTACCAGTCCTGCGAAGTAGCGTGTGCCTTCTCCGCTCGCGAACGTGCTCGCGGGTACTGCCGCGAGGTAGACGTCGCTGGCTCGGTACGCTCCCAGTCCGAAGACGTAGACATCATTACCGCTCTGCCGGAGCGCGGTCGTGATGAACCGCCCGTCGGGTCTGGAGGAAATCCTGCGCAGCATCGTGAATCGGCGCTGCACCTTGTCGTATCGGGTGAGTGCCGAGTACGCGTTGGCGTTGGGATCGGGGAGATTGATGTCCACGCCGCTGTTGACCGCGACGTACGTCACGCCGTTCAGTTCGATGCCGGCGTGCGGGACTTCGGCCGCGCCCATCCTGACACCAGGGATGCGAATGAAATACGGGCCGCCGTCGCTCGTGGTGAAGACATTGAGAAACAGACCCGACGAGGGATCTGTCGTCGTGCTCGAGGCCATGGTATCGGAGGCCAGGTAGTCCTCCGCGGGCCCGATCGTGTCGCCGAACAGGAAGATGAGCTCGCCCCGCGATTCGAAGGAGGCCCCGAGGTCCGTGCCTACCACTCTCGCCCGGGTCGCGGTCCGGCTGGTGGTGGGCACGCACTGGCCGGTCTTGGCCTGTGCCGTGTAGTCGCAGTCGCCGATCATCTGCTCGACTTTGACCGTAGAGCCGGGAACCCACGTGAGAGTGATTTTGCGGTCCTCAGCTTCAGTCGCCGATGCCATGAGCACGGTGGCGAGCAAAAGTGTCATCAGCCTCATATCCCATGAGACGAGATCGCGCGTGATTCGCTTACGTGCCGGAGAAGTGGTCCATGAATCGAAAGATATACTGATGAGTGCCTGGTGCCTGGTCGTGTCATCCCTCGCTACGCTTCCGAGAAACTTGAACGCTCGCGGCGCTCACGGTTCACGTCACCCTGATCAGGGTGACGGGGCTCGTTTCACCCTCTCAGGCACGTCGCCAGCGACGTTCCTACGCTCGGGATGACAGCATTACTCAGCACTCAGCACTCAGCACGCACCAGGCACTAAACATCAAGCACCTCTTTCCGACATAATGGAAGCGTGGCAAAACTCTCCCGAAAAAAGCTCTACATCGGCATTGCTGTCGCCCTAGTGGTCGTCATGGCTCTCGTCGCGGTTGTTTCGTCGCGCAAGGGCGAGAAACCGATCGAGGTGACAACTGACAAAGCCGTGCGCAAATCGATCACACAGCTGGTCACTGCGACGGGGAAGATCCAGCCGGAAGTCGAGGTGAAGATCGCACCAGAAGTCTCCGGCGAGATCGTGGAAATTCCCGTCAAGGAAGGCCAGCTGGTGAAGAAGGGGCAGCTTCTGCTCCGCATCAAGCCGGACAGCTACCAGGCGCAGGTCGAATCGCAGCAGGCGGCGTACAACAGCGCCCGCTCTGCAAGCACTCGGAACCGCGCGGAGCTCGAACGGGCTGAGAGCGAGTACCGGCGGGTTCAGAGTCTGTACGACCGCGGGCTCGTATCCGAGGCGGAGCGGAGGAATGCGCAGACGACCTACGACATGGCGAAGGCGGCGCTCGAGTCGTCGAGATTCGAGATTCAGCGCGCCGCCGGTGCCGTGACACAGATCAGGGAAGCGCTCTCGAAGACCGTGATCTACGCCCCGTCGGACGGGACGATCAGCGCGCTGGCCAGCCGGGTGGGCGAGCGGGTCGTCGGTACCAGCCAGTTCGCAGGGACCGAGGTCATGCGGATCGCGGACCTGGATCACATGGAGGCGCGGGTCAACGTCAACGAGAACGACGTCGTGAACGTGAAAGTGGGCGACAAGGTGCGCGTCAGCGTCGATGCATATCCGGATCGTGTCATCGATGGATTCGTCCGCGAGATCGCGGCCACGGCATTGACGCGCAACGCCGGCACGCAGGAAGAAGTCACGAACTTCGAAGTGAAGATCAGCATCCCCGACCGCTCGGTCCGGCTTCGCCCCGGCATGAGCGCGACGGCGGACATCGAAACGGCCACGGTGAACAACGTCGTCGCCGTTCCGATCCAGAGCGTCACGGTGCGCAGCACTGACAGCGACCTGTCACCCGAGGAACGGGAGAAGCAGCGCACGCCCGATGAAGGGGCGGACGTGACGAATGAACGAATGGAAAAGGCGAAGGAGCGGGCGGAGAAGGCAAAGCTGCAGCGCGTCGTTTTCCTGAGGGACGGCGACACCGTCCGCATGCAGAAGGTCGAGACCGGAATCGCCGACAACACGCACATCGAGATCAAGAGCGGCGTGAAACCGGGAGATGAAGTGGTCTCCGGGTCCTACACGGCCATCTCGCGCCGGCTCAAGGACAAGGCGAAGATCGCGCTGCCGAAGCCGAAGAGCTGAACCATGATCAGCGAACTCGCTGAAGCGATCAGGATCGCCTTCTCCGTCATCCGGGCGCACAAGATGCGCTCCGTACTGACGGCCCTCGGTGTGATCATCGGGATCATCGCCGTGACCCTTATGGGCTCGGCCATTGGCGGCATCGAGACCGGCTTCGATCGCAGCATGGCTGTTCTCGGCGAAGACATCCTCTATGTCGAGAAATGGCCATGGGGGCATGTGGATGACTGGTGGAACTATCGCAATCGCCGGACGATGGACGTCCGTTACGCCGATGAGCTGAATCGGATCATTGCCGCCACGCCGAACTCCGAGCTCGTCATCGCGGTGCCGACGCTGCAGACCGGCAAGAGCGTGAAGTTCGGCGAGAACGAGGTCAAGGGCGTCTTCACCCAGGGGACGACGATCGATTTCCTCCTCACATCGACCTCGCAGTTCGACCAGGGGCGCTTTTTCACGGAAGCGGAGTCGAGGGGCGGGCGATTCGTCGTCGTGCTCGGTGCAGACGTTGCGGACGCGCTTTTTCCCGATGGCAATGCGCTCGAACAGACCGTTACGATCGACGGCAGCCCGTTCCGTGTCGTCGGCGTGTACGCCAAACAGGGGACATTCCTCGGCCTCTTCAGTTTCGACAACCAGGTCGTAGTGCCTCTCGGCGCATTCATGCGGGCGTTCAGCTCCCGGCTCGATACCCAGATCCGGGTGAAGGTTCGGGACAAGAATCGCCTCGATGCCGCGCGGGACGAGCTGATCGGCGCAATGCGCCGCGTGCGCGCTCTACCGCCGGAAGCGAAGAACGATTTCGAGATCAACGAGCAGGGCGCTTTGAAAGCATCGATCGGACCGATCAAGAGCGGCATCGCCGTCGCCGGTCTCTTCGTGACGGGACTGGCGCTTTTCGTCGGCGCGATCGGGATCATGAACATCACGTACGTGAGCGTGAAAGAACGGAC
Source organism: uncultured Acidobacteriota bacterium (assembly GCA_937870635.1). GTDB lineage: Bacteria > Acidobacteriota > Thermoanaerobaculia > Gp7-AA8 > Gp7-AA8 > DATLEX01. The sequence continues at coordinate 9,657 of CALMZP010000141.1, forward strand.
GCGTGAGATCGGGACGCGCAAAGCAGTCGGCGCGCGCCGGCGCACGATCCTCCTGCAGTTCCTGGTCGAGGCGGTCGCCATCTGCCTGATCGGTGGCGTGGTGGGGATGGTTCTTTCGTGGCTGATGACGACCGCCGTGGCGGCGGCCGCGCCGTCGTTCCCGATGCGCTTTTCTCCGGGGCTGGTCATGACCGGCCTGATCGTGTCGATGCTGACCGGCATCATCTCCGGCTTCGCTCCGGCTGTATCAGCGTCACGGCTCGATCCGATCGAGGCGCTCCGCTATGAGTGAGACGCTCCGCATCTCGGTCGAGGCGCTGCGAACGAACAAGCTTCGTTCCAGCCTGACGATGCTCGGAGTGACGATCGGAGTTTTTTCCGTGATCGGTGTGATGACGGCCCTCAGCGTCATTCAAAGCTCCATCGAATCGGGCCTCAGCTTCCTCGGCTCCAACATCTTCCAGATCGCGAAGTATCCGACGATCAGCACGAACGACAGCGACGACGAGCTCGCCAATCGCCGGGACATCACGCTGGAGCAGGCCCGGGAGTTCTCGCGGCTGATGGAAGGCCAGGCGGGAGCGATCGCATACAAGGTCTTCGACCGGGGAAAAGCGGCCGCGTATGGGACGGTGAAGCTTCAGGGTCTGACGGTCGTGGGCACGAACGAATCATTCCTCGTGGCAAACAGTTACAACCTCGCCTACGGCCGGAACATCTCGGCGGAGGACGTCGACCTCGGCCGGAACGTCACCGTCGTCGGCACCGAGATCGAGAAGAAGCTCTTTCCGAGTCAAAGTCCTCTCGGCGCCACGATCAAGATCAATGAGCGACCGTACCAGATCATCGGCGTCATGGAAGAGAAGGGCTCGTCGTTCGGCCAGAGCCAGGATCGCCTCGTGCTGATGCCGATCACCAAGTACTTCGCCGATTTCGGCCGGGCCTGGCGGACGGTGAACATCGCCGTCCAGTCCACATCGCAGGCGACCTACAACCAGACGCTCGACAAGGCGGTGGGAGCGATGCGTCTCGCGCGCGGCCTCAAGCTCGGCCAGGAGAACGATTTCGAGATTTACTCGAACGACACTCTCGTCTCGGCATTCGGGCAGGTGGCGGGGACGATCCGCATCGGCGCATTCGTCGTGAGTGTGATTGCGCTGATCGCAGCAGGCATCGGCATCATGAACATCATGCTGGTCAGCGTGACGGAACGGACGCGCGAGATCGGGCTGCGCAAGGCGATGGGCGCGAAGAAGCAGGACATCGTGCGGCAGTTTCTGATCGAGGCGGTGATCCTCTCGGAGCTGGGAGGGCTGGCCGGCATCCTTCTAGGCGTGGTTGGCGGCAATGGTGTCGCCCTGTGGCTGGACATCGCCATGGTCTTTCCATGGGGATGGGCGCTGACCGGACTGCTCGTCTGCTCAGCCATCGGCACCGGATTCGGTTGGTATCCGGCTTTCAAGGCCGCCGGACTGCACCCGATCGACGCGCTGCGGTACGAATGATTTGGAGTGCGGCAGCAACTGCCGCACTCCGAGAGAGGACTACTTCTTGAAAAAGCCGCCGAGGACGGAGCTTCCCATCCGGGCGATGTCGTCGGCGATCTGACCGTCGTTGTTCGAGTCGAGAATACCGGCCAGGCCTCCTGCACCGGGAGTCTGTTGCTCCATCTTTCTCGTGCTCTGCTGAAGGACGTCGGGAAGACGCGATGCGTCGATGCCTTTTTGCTTTTTCATGCGGCCGAGGACTCCCATGACGATCGGCGCCAGCATGACGAGAAGCTGGCCGATCTGCGCGCTGTTGAGTCCCGACGCTTTGCCGACGCCCTGCTCGACGGGACCGCGGCGCGAGCCGAAGATGTGGCCGAGGATCGCGCCGCCGATTCCGCCGCCCGCTGCGCCGCCCATGAGCCCGCCGAGATTGTCGAGGATGCTGCCGTTGTGATCGTTGAGCGCGCGATCGAGCGCATGCGCGCCCTGCGGGTTCGATGCGTTCCGCGTGAGGCCGCCCAGCAGAGCCGGCAGCGCCAGGTTCACGGCCTTCGATGTCGCCGCCGGGTCGGCGCCGATGGTGGCGCTCATCTGCCGGATCGTTGCCGGCGTGAGATGGCTGGAGAGCGTGTCGAGAATCGCGTCGTTTTCCATGAGCATCAGTGCGCGAGCAGATCGGCCGGAACTTTGCCGCCGTTCTCCGCCAGCTTGCGCATCACTTCCTTGTGCAGCCACATGTTCATCTTCGCGGAGTCGTTCTTGTCTCCGGTGTAATGAAGGTCGTCAGCGAGGTCCTTCCGCGCCGCGAGACTGCTGTCCATGCCGACGAGCTTCATGAGATCGACGATCGAATGCTTCCAGTCGAGCTTTTCCTTGTTGTTTCTGGCGAGGTTGTCGAGTACGGCCGCGATGTCCACCTGAGCGCCTTGAGCGACACCCGCCCCGCCCGGTGTCCCCTGGCCGACCGCAACACCCTGCCGTGCTGCTGCGGCAACGCGTGATTCCGGGATGGTCCCGCCTCGTGCTGCGTCGGAGGGAGCCTTTGCCTCAGCGCCATGCCGGAAGATTTTGCCCATCAGATCGCCGAACATTCCCATTTTGATTCTCCTTTGGCCGCCACTGAAAAGGGGGTGTGGGGGGTGAAAGAGAAAAGGAATGCAACAGCGCATCCACATTGAGGATCAGCAGACTCGTCGGTGCCGGATCTCCACTCTATTTGAAGACGGCGCGTTCAACATCATCTCCCGTGGTGTACGTCATGGTGTCAGGTCTGGAAACACAACTTTTCTTCCAGAATCGCGGACTGTCGAAC
>CALMZP010000142.1 GCA_937870635.1 uncultured Acidobacteriota bacterium
ACCCATCGTCATTGTCGCTTTGAATCGATGGGTTTCGCTTCCGCCTACGCGCCCATACTTCGGCTGACGAGTCGCGCAACCCATCCTGCACACTGACAAGTAGCGGCGTAGCCCGGATTGAGCGGAGCGAAATCCGGGGCGGCCGTCCCGCATTTCGCTTTGCTCAATGCGGGCTACAGATGAGAGCGGGAAAGAATCACAGCGGCGCCCCTCTTGCCTCGCCCTTCTCGTCCGTCGCGTAGCGCTTGGTGAGCAGCGAGGCCGCGACCACCACGATGGCGACGAAGGCGATGAGGAGGCCCGCCGCGGGGAGATCCCAGAGGGGGTAGTTCATGGCTGGGACGTTTACCCGGGTGGCGTCCCGGACGCCGTGTTGGCTGGCACTGGGGGTGGTGAGGGGAACGACCCTCACCGCAGAGAGCGCAGAGGGACGCAGAGCCCCTCCGTCCCCCTCTGCGTACTCTGCGTCTCTGCGGTTGCCTTCTGGTCTGGGATAATGGCCCGCGTACCCAACAATCGGAGGAACACGATGAAGCTGAACGGCAAGATCATCGCCGGCGCGGTGATCCTTCTCCTGGCGATCTACTGGTGGCTCGTGGCCCGGAGCGCCTACCCTCCCTCACTGATCTACGTCTTCACGTTCCGGCTTTTTCCGTTCGCGGATGTGCTGTGGACGATCGCCGGGGCGTTCCTGCTCTATCGCGGCATTGAGGAGAGTCGCGAGGGGTAAGGCGCGGGCGAGGTCGCCCGCGCTCCACCAGGTGTCGCACGAACGGGAGACCCGCGGGCGGGATCGCCCGCGGCTCCACCCATCAGCGACTTACGGTTAACGGTTAACGGTTAACGGTTGACGGTTCGAGAGACTTCTTCTGCGCGGCGCATCACGCGCAGCACGTTGAGGCCGACGAGCTTGCGCAGCTCTTCGTCGGTATGGCCGCGTTTGGCCAGCTCGACGAGGAGGGCCGGATACGTGGAGACGTCTTCGAGGCCGACCGGCACCGATTCGATGCCGTCGAAGTCGGAGCCGAGGCCGACGTGGTCGGGGCCGGCGACCTTCATGATGTGCTCGACGTGGTCGGCCGCATCGGCCACGGTCGCGCGCGGCGTGGGATTCGCGGCGGTCCACTCGGCGAGCTTGTCGGCGGCCACCTTCGGCTGGCCGCGATACAACGCCTTCAGCCTCGCCTCCTCCGCTGACTTCGCGGCGCTGTGCTGGCGGATCTTCTCCGACACGAATCCCGGTACGAAGGTCACCATCACCACGCCGCCGTTCTGCTTCATGCGGCGCAGCACATCATCGGGCACGTTGCGCGGATGATCGGCCACGGCGCGCGCGGACGAATGGGAGAAGATCACCGGTGCAGCCGAGGCGTCGATGGCGTCGTGCATCGTGGCGGGAGAGACGTGGGACAGATCGACGAGCATGCCCAGGCGGTTCATCTCGCGGACAACTTCGACGCCGAAGGGTGAGAGTCCGTCGAGCTTCGGATCGTCCGTCGCGGAGTCCGCCCACTCGTTGTTGTCCGAATGGGTCAGCGTCATGTAGCCGGCGCCGAGGCGGTGGAGCTGGCGGAGGACGGCGAGGGAGCCGCCGATGGAATGGCCCCCTTCGACTCCGATCAGCGACGCGATCTTCCCGCTCTTGTGAATGCGCACGACATCGTCCGCCGTCCGCGCCATCTCGAAGGTGTCGGGATACCGCGCGTTGAGGCGATGCACGACGTCGATCTGCTCGAGGACGGCCCGCACGGCATCCGCCCCCTTCAGATCGGCGGAGACGTAGACGGACCAGAACTGCGCTCCCACCCCGCCGCGGCGGAGGCGCGGGATGTCGGTGTGGAGCATGGGAGAGAGCGTCTGCTCGGAGCGGATGTCGATCTTCTCGAGCTGATTCGCGACGCGCTTCTGGTACTGCCACGGCAGGTCGTTATGGCCGTCGATCAGCGGGACGTCGCGGAGGATGCGCTGGACGCGGGCCTGTTCGTTCTGCGCGGAGAGGAGCGTCGCGCTGAAAAGGACGGCGGCGGAGAGAAGGAGGCGGGACCATGTCTGAGACATGGCCCGACATTGTAGCGATGCGTTGTGGTGTAATAAACGCAATCGTCCATGTCAGGCAGGCCGTACGCGGCAACCATCACGTTGCGCTGCACCTTCGCCGGGTGCACGTGTGAGCAGACCACCTCGGCTCTGCTGTACGAGTCGAAGGACAAGGGTCAGCTCCTGGAACGGCAGTTCCCGCGGCAGTGCGAGCAGTGCGGGCATCTGTCACGGGTGCACGCGACGGTCAACGTCGAGAAGGGTGAGTTGCTCGAGCGGCGGGAAAAGCCGCGCGAAAAGTGACGACGACCTTCACCGCAGAGACGCAGAGAGCGCAGAGGGACGCAGAGACGGAAGAAACAGCTCTGCGTCCCTCTGCGTTCTCTGCGCCTCTGCGGTGAACGTTTGGTAATTATCGCCAGAGCTGCCGCAACCGCAGATCCCGGCCGCAGTTGAAACGGTAGAAGCGATACCGGATCGGGTTCCTCCGGTAGTAATCCTGATGTCCCTCCTCGGCTCTGTGGAAGGTGGCGGCGGGACGGATCTCGGTGACGATCCTCCAGTTCTTCTGCTGCGCCAGGGCGTCGCGTGAGGCGACGGCGGCGCGGCGCTGCCCTTCGTCGTGAAAGAAGATCGCCGAGCGGTAGCGGGGACCGGCGTCGCAGAACTGGCCTCGGGGATTGGTGGGGTCGACGTTGCGCCAGAAGACTTCCAGGAGCCGCGGATAGGTGACGCGGGCCGGGTCGTAGACGACCTCGACCGCCTCGATCCCCGTCTCGCCGGTGTAACCAGAAACGACCGATATGACTCCGGGGAGCTTCTCGAAAGGGGGCTCCATGCACCAGAAGCAGCCTCCGGCGAAGGTGGCCTTCTCGGGGGGCGCCCCGGCGGCCGGGACCGCCAGGAGCAGAACCAGGGCGATGAGGAGGGAACGTGCCATCCTCATCCATAACCAGGAATCATCTATATTGAGTCCCACGTTCCAAACGAGACCACGAGGAGGAAACCTGATGAAAGTGTCCAATACGAAATTCTTGAGTGTGGCTCTGCTGGTGCTCGCGACGGTCGTGCCGGCGACGGCCCAGACCCCGGTCGACAAGGAAGCGTTCGACATCACGCTCCCGGCCGGCTTCGCCGAGTTCACCAAGCAGGTGCAGAAGGCCGAGTCGCCGGACGGCACGGTCGAGACCACCAACTGGATCTCCCGCGCCCAGACGGGCGAGGCCGTCGTCGTCACCATGAGCAAGATGCCGGGAAAGATCCTCGATCCCGAGAAGATGATGAACGCCACGCGCGACTCGCTCCTGAAGAGCCTCAAGGCCACGGTCGAGAGCGAGCAGGCTCTGCCCGGAGAGAAGAAGTCGACGATGATCCAGTTCCGCAGCGACGCCGCGGTCCTGCAGTCGCAGCTCCTCGTCGATGAGGACCGCCTCTTCCAGGTCCTCTACGTGGGACGCACCCCGGAACAGCGCTCCGCGCCGAGCGTGACCGAGCTGTTCTCGTCCTTCAAGCCCGCGGAAGCGCCGAAGGTCGCGGAAGCGCCGACGGCCACCGCCCAGCAGTAAACCGGACGAGTCTGCCGGCAGTGCGGCTGGATTACACTCCGCCGCACTGCCGATGTCGTCCCGACGCCGCTCCCTGATCCTGCTCCGCCGCGCCGTGCGCGTGGAGGGGCGGAGAGTCATCGCGCAGTTCCTGCGCGAGCCGGGTCGGGCGGCCGTGATGACCTTCCCCACCCACGCGGACGCCCGCCGCGCCGCCTCCCGTCTCCTGGTCCAGCTCCGCCTGACGCGCAGCGACGAGGAGTGGGACGATCAGCTGGTCTTTCGCGTCGAGCTCCTGCGCGCCTATAACGCGCTGGCGGATACAGAGGAGGAGTGAGGGGAGTGCGGCAGCTTGCAGACTGTCTCAAAACCCGCCGGCGGATAGTGTACGTTCAGGAGGAAGGGCGTTTTCGAGT
>CALMZP010000143.1 GCA_937870635.1 uncultured Acidobacteriota bacterium
CATCGACCGGAACGGAGTCGTCCGCATGGAACACCGAGGCGGCGGTGATCTGAGCGCGATCAAGAAGAAGCTGCAGGAGCTGCTCGCCGAAAAGCGGAGCAGCGCGGCGAAGTGATCTGAAGAGAGAGGAGGTCTGTCATGAGACGGCCCATTGCACTTGCGATTCATGCGTTGATCCCCCTGTTGCTGTTGGCGTTGACCATCCCCCTGGCAGCTCAGGAGGAGACCGGCAGCATCGCCGGCACGATCATCGACGTCTCCGGCGCGCCGCTGCCCGGCGTGACCGTGACGACGACGAGTCCCGCGCTCATCGGAGCGAAGACCGCCGTGACGAACGAGCACGGCGAGTACGTCCTTCGCCGGCTTCCTCCGGGCCGGTACTCCGTGCAGAGCGAGCTGTCGGGATTCGCGCCGATGGTCCGGCCGCAGATCGAGGTCCGCGTCGGGCAGACGGCCCAGGTCAATTTCAGACTGGGGATGGCGGCGGTCACGGAGACGACGGTCGTCACCGGCGAGCCCCCCGTCATCGACGTCCGCAACACCGCGAGGAACTACACCGTGGACGCCGATGCGGTCGAGATGATTCCGATCTCCACGTCCCAGCAGTACACCGACCTCTGGGTCATGGCTCCCGGCGTGCGCGACAGCACCGCCACGTTCCTCTCCACCGTGCGGGCGCCGAGCATCAACGGCGCCGCGGTGTCGCAGAACAAGGTGTTCATCGACGGAATCGACGCCGGCGATCACGTGAACGCCGGCACCACCACGCTGATGAATCAGGCCGTGATCCAGGAAGTCGCCATCAGCACCGGTGGCTTCGAAGCCGCGACCGGTTTCGGCAGCGGCGGCCTGATGCACATCGTCACGCGCAGCGGCGGCAACGACTGGACCGGCGGCCTGTCGGTCCTCCTGGCACCGAAGAGCTTCAACGATACGAACATCCCCGGCAGCCAGCCCGCCGACGTCGAGACCTGGTTCCCCGAGCTCCACCTCGGCGGTCCGATCATTCGCGATCAGCTGTGGTTTTTCGCATCCGACAAATACCTCAAGCAGAGCGAGGGTATTTTCAACGTCACCGACTACCGCCGCGAGTCGAGCGGACACGAGGCGTACGGAAAGCTCACGTGGCGTCCTGCGGATCGGCACCATCTGACCGCAACGTATCAGCGCGACGCGAGAGTCCAGGACCCGAGCTTCGGAACGGCGAGCTTCCGCTACGACGCCACGCCCGTCGGCAAGTTCGGCGGATACATGACCGGCGTCAACTGGGATTTCCTGGCGACCGACACGTCGCTCGTGAACCTGCTCGTCAGCTACTTCGACAAGCCCAATGCGACGGACGGCCGGAACGGCACGGCGCCGCGCACGCAGTTCGCAAACGCGGCCGGCTCGATTCACACCACCGACGGAAATTACGACCGCGATCAGACCAACATTCAAACACGCCCTTACATCGCCGGCTCGTGGACGCAGAGCCTCACATTCGGCGGATCGCACGACGTCAAGCTCTCGACGGAGTGGTATCCGCGCTCGCGGCGGCTGAACCGGCTGCGCATGAACGAAGTCCTCGTCTATCGCGATTCCCCGACCTACGGCCCGCAGCAGCTGTGGCGCAGACTGGTTCCTCGTCCCGCTGGCTCAGTCGACAACGACGCGATCGATCGCGGCTTTGCGCTGGCGCTGCAGGATTCGTGGCGTCCCGGCACGCGGCTTACCGTCAACGCCGGCCTGCGCTACGAGAGCAACCAGACGACGATCGACGGCCGCGCCGAGCCCCTCGTCGACTACGACTCCTGGTCTCCCCGCCTCGGCCTCGCCTATCAGGTGAACGACGCGACGGTCGTGAAGGCGAGCGCGTCGCGCTTCGGCGAGAAGTTCGCGCTCGACTTCGCGTTCAGCTTCTTCCCCAACAGCGTGGTCATGGATCGCTGGGAATCGAGCAAGGTCAACGGCGAGCTCGATCAGTTCTTCGAGGCCGGTGCGCCGAGCTCGACGACGATCCGCAACATCTCGCGTCCGGTGACCTCCGTGTGGGAGTACGTTCTCTCCGTTCAGCGGCAGCTTCCCGGCAGGATCGCGGTCGACGTCGCCTACGTCCAGCGTGAGTACGGACACTTCCCCGACATGGTCGATCGCAACCTGATCCTCGACATCCCGAACAGGAAGTTCGTCGGACGCGTCGATCCGCGGTTCGACGAGATGATCGACGTCGTCGACACCGATCGCGTCCAGCGCGAGTACCGCGCGGTGCAGATCTGGCTCAACCGCCGTTTCGCCGATCGGTGGCAGTTCAACGGCAGCTACACGTATGCCATCGACCGGCAGAAGGGTGAGTTCGGCTATGGCCGCGCGGTCGACGCCGCGCAGCAGTTCGCATATGGCGACATGGCGGACGAATTCTTCGAGACCGAGGTGGGCGGGCGGCACAACCTCAAGCTCTCGGGCAGCTACACGTTCCCGTGGGACATCACCGCCGGCGTCTACTTCAGCCAGTTCTCGGATGCCATCGCCTATGACACGTACCAGCAGTTTCCGGCCGGCACGGCCGCGCCGCGCGTGACCCTGTCGAACGGGCGGGTGGTATCCGACCCGCTCTTCAACCCGACGCTGCTCGTCGCTCCTCCTTCGGAAAAAGTCGGACGGGAAGTCGGCGGAACGGAGCTGCTCAACCTCCAGCTCCAGAAGCGGTTCGCGATCCGCGATCACGGCTTCAAGGTGACGGCGCTCGTTTACAACGTGCTCAACGCGGCGACGTACACGAGCTATCTTTCCACCAACGTCAACCATCCGAACTACAACCGCCTCTCCGGCGCGCAGCGCCCGCGCGCGGGACAGTTGTCGTTCGGCTGGGAGTTCTAAGAGACGTGATGCTGCGGCCACATGCGCTGATTGCAGCGCTTCTCCTCGCGCATGTGGCCGCCGCGACGGCCCAGGTTCACGAAGGAAAGACGATCGTCACGGCGCGGCTGGTGGCGGACACGGTCCGCTTCCAGCCGGGCAAACCGTTCACCGCGGCCGTTCATCTGACGATCGCGCCGGGATGGCACGTCTACTGGGAGAACCCGGGCGACACGGCATTGCCGGTGAACGTCGCGTGGCAGGCGCCGCAGGGTGTCACGACCGCGGTGCTGCAGTGGCCGGCGCCGGACAAGTATCAGGAGGAAGGCGGCGTCACCGTCTTCGGCTACGAGGACGAGACGATGCTGCTCACGACCGTCTCCCCTTCCCGCGCGTTCGGCGGCGAATCGCTGACGTTGAACGCAAGGGCCGACTGGCTCGTGTGCGAAAAGCTCTGCCTCCCCGGAGAAGCCGCGCTGTCACTCACGCTGCCAAAGGGAGACGCCGCACCATCGCAACAGGCCCCCGCGATCGCAAGCTATCGCGCGCAGGTCCCCAGATCCGGCGCAGTCCATATCAGCTCCGCCGGCGCGCAACAAAGAGGCGAAGCCTGGCTGATCAAACTCGACTTCGGCGCCACGTCAACCAGCGCAAGACCGGTTCTCCTCGACTTCTTCCCAAGAACAATCGAAGGCTTCACGATCGAACACAGCTCAATCCGCGTCACCCCCGACAAAGTCGAATTCAGAGCCCTCCAGGATGATCCCGCCTCAGAGCTGAAAACGATCAGCGCTGTCGTGCGAACGACAACCGGCTCCTTCAACGTCAAATCCCCAATCTCAACGAAACAGGTGGAGCGGCGGGCGACCCCGCCCGCCGTCCCCCCGGCGAAAGTGGAGCCGCGGGCGATCCCGCCCGCGGGCCCCCCGTCAAACTCCACGCAACCAACCCCCGAAGACTGGCTCTCCCAGGATTTCAAGACGACAACAAAACCGGAGAAAAACCTCTCCCTCCCACTCGTACTCCTCTTCGCCGCCCTCGGCGGCCTCCTTCTCAACGTAATGCCATGCGTGCTCCCAGTGATCTCCTTGAAGATCCTCTCCTTCGTCCACCAGTCCGGCGACGACCCCAAACGCACCCGCATCCTAGGCCTCATGTTCGGCGCCGGTGTCGTCGTGTCCTTCTGGATTCTGGTAGCAGCGGTGGCGGTGGTAAGAGCCACGGCGGAGCAGATCGGCTGGGGCTTTCAATTCCAGTCGCCGGTGTTCGTCCTGGTGATGAGCGTGATCGTGCTCGTCTTCGCGATGAATCTCTTCGGCGTGTTCGAGATCGCCGGACCGTCGTTCAGCGGAGCGGCGGCGGGATCGGAGGGACGCGGCGGCGCATTCGTGCACGGCGTGCTCGCCACGATTCTGGCCACACCGTGCACCGCGCCGTTTCTCGGCACGGCGATCGGGTTTGCGTTCACGCAGTCGATCGGCATTCTCTTTCTCGCGTTCACCGCGGCCGCGATCGGCCTGGCGCTGCCGTATGTGCTCCTGTCGTGGCATCCGAGGTGGCTGCGATGGCTGCCGCGTCCCGGAGAGTGGATGATCCGTTTCAAGCAGGCGATGGGCTTCGTCCTCCTCGGTACCGTCATCTGGCTCCTCTCCATCCTCGGCTCTCAGCTCGGGCCGGAGGGTGTGGTGTGGTCGATGGTGTTTCTGACGATCGTGGCGTTTGCCGTGTGGCTCGCCGGCGGCGGACGAGGACGGATCGTGCGGCGCATCGCGGCCGTCCTGCTTGTCGTGGGTGGTTACTACTGGGCGCTCGAGCACGAACTGCGCTGGCGCGCGCCGGTTGCTGATGCTGAGACCGCGACCGGTGCGACGGCGGGCGGAATCGAGTGGGAACCGTTCTCGCTGGCCGATCTCCGTACGCGGGTGGAGCGCGGCGAGACGGTGTTCGTCGACTTCACTGCCGACTGGTGCTGGAGCTGCAAGGTCAACGAGCGGACGGTGCTGGCGACGGATTCGGTCGAGCAGCACATGAAGCGCCTCGAGGTCACGGCGGTGAAGGCCGACTGGACGCGGCGCAATCCGGAGATCACGCGGCTGCTCGCGAAGTTCGGACGCGCAGGCGTCCCGTTTTACGTCGTCTTTCCCGCGGGGCGGCTCACCGAGCCCATTCCCTTGTCTGAAG
>CALMZP010000144.1 GCA_937870635.1 uncultured Acidobacteriota bacterium
TCCTTCATCCTTCATCCTTCATCCTTCATCCTTCATCCTTCATCCTTCATCCTTCATCCTTCATCCTTCATCCTTCCCTCTTCATCCTTCATCCTTCCCTCCACCGCCTCCACCGCCCTCCCCACCCGCTCCTCCCACTCCCCGCTGACGATGACGAACCGGACTTCGAACTCATCCATCGCGGCGCGAAAGGCGTCGAACAGGTCTTCCCTTGCGTCGCCGCCGGCGTCGCGCGCCTCGTCCGGCTTCCAGGCCACATCCGTATCCATCAGCAGATACAGGTCCGCGCGGCGGCGGCGCGCTTCCTCCATCACCCACGCCGGACAGTCGCCGTAGTAGTAGCGGCTGTAGACCACGGTGCTGATGAGGTCGGTATCGAAGATGGCTCGATCCGATGCGCGTTCGACATTCGCCAGCTCGCCGCGCGCGATCGGCTCGACGTCCTCGAACCTGAGGTCGTTCCCATGTTCGAGCGCGTAGTCGCGCGCGAATTCCGGAATCACATCCACGCCGAAACGGCGTCCCAGCTCCTCCGCGAGCTCGCTCTTCCCCGTCGACTCCGGACCGGTCAGGCAGATGCGAGGGAACGGCGCCATTCGTAGTAACCCCTGATACCGAGGAGGAGAAGGACCGCGTAGAGGACGGCGGTCGGATAAAGGCCGCGGTCGACATAGAGGACGACCGCGAAGACGTCGATCACGATCCAGAACGGCCAGTTCTCGATCCACTTCCTCGCGGTCATGAATTGCGCGACGATGCTGAACGCCGCGATCGATGAATCGACGAGCGGCGCCGGATTGTCCGTGAATCGGTGCTGGATCATCGCGATGACCGCCGACATCACCACACCGGCAAACAAGATCCCTGCCCATGCCCGCCGCGGCGTGCGCGACACGCGAAGCTCCGTCGCCTTCTCGCCGCCGTAGAGCCACTCGTACCAGCCATAGATCATCAGCAGGAACCACACGGCCTGGAGACCCGCCTCCGCATAGAGGCGAGCCCCCACGTAGATCCAGCCGTAGAGGATCACGCTCACGATCCCCGTCGGGTAATACCAGACGTTCTGACGTGCGGCGAACCAGATGCTGACGGCGGTGATCGCCGCGGCGACGATCTCGATCCCGGTCACAGTCTGAAATCGAGCATGAGCACGAAGTTCCTCGTCGCCTGCGGAAAGTAGTAGGGAGTGCCGGCCACGTTGTCCGCTCCCGCCGCGTCGCGGTTCATGAATAGATAGCTGTAACCGCTCGGGAAAATCTCGTCGTTGTCGAGGATGTTGTTGGCCTGCAGCGAGAGCCGCACGGTACGCCCCAGCGAGACGGAAGCGTTCGCATCGGCGGTGAAGAACGCGGGCGTCTCCAGATCATTCGTGTTGTCGAGATAGGCGCGGCCGACATAACGAGCGACGACGCCCGCGCTCCAGGAGGCCGACGGCGTGTACTCGATCCCCTGGCTGATGATGACCGACGGCGACAACAGTGGCTCGACATCGCGGTACACCACCGAACGGCTCTCGACCCAGTTCCCCGCCTCGTCGTACACGTCGTAAAACTGCGTCCACTCTTCGATACGGTTCGTGCTCAGATTCGCGATCGACCGCAGGCGGACGGTCCCTGACACGTCCCACGCTGCGTCGACTTCGAGCCCGCGGCGATGGCTCCGGTCGACATTGCGCCGCATCGGCAGGCCGATCTCGGACAGCTCGCCGGTCGCCGCGATCTCGTTGCGGAACTCCATCGCGTAGACATTCGCTTCGATGCTGAACGCGGCGCGGCGATAGTCGATCCCCGCCTCGACGTTGAAAAGGCGCTCCGGATCGATCGCGCGCAGGTCATGTGCGATCGTCGGATTGTCTTCGCCGAGGAACATGTCGCTGCGGGTCGGCTCACGGGTAGAGACGCCGGCCGACGCGTAGATGCTCGCAAAGCGTGTCCAGCCGAACCTGACGCCCACCTTGGGATTGAAGAAGGTCCAGCTGATCGGGTCGATGTCCACGTCCCCGTCGTACTCGAAAGCGGTGTGGCGAACCTGCGCATCGCCGTAGAGATGCAGACGGTCGCGCGTCCAGGTCATCTTCGCGAACGCACTTCCCTCGTCTTTCACACCTTCGTTCGCGTAGTCGCGCGTGGCGCCGACGAGGTCGCGCGTGTGCTCGCGGCGGAAACGATTGATGTGGATGCCGTACTTCGCGGTGACGTTTCCCGCCTGCCTGCTGAGCGTCGCCATGGTGCCGAGGAGGACGCCATCGAGGCCGTACTGACGGAGATCGCTCGTACCCCAGTCGTACAGCCGGTACGACCCGTATCCGCGCTGGTAATAAACCGATGCGCTGATGTCCGATCCGGCGGCGGTCGTCAGATATTGAAGGTGCGCGAGATCGTAATTGAATGCGTCCGTCTCTTCCGGCGTCAGCGGATTCGCGCGCAGGTCCTGGCGCAGGGTGTCCAGATCGGCGGCATAGAAGGAAAGCTGCTGCTCTTCCCGCCCCGAGAATCCCGTGAGCTTGAGGATCGATCCTTCGTTCTCTTTCTGCGCGCTCACGAAAAGGTTGCGCTGGCGGATCTCGGACGACTCGCGGAAGCCGTCCGACTCGCTGAACGAAAGCCGGCTGTAAAGAGAGAACCCTCCGGGGAGCGATCCGGTCTGATACGCCGCCGTTCCGAAGCGGTGTCCGAACGACCCTCCGGCAATTCGCGCGTGTGTCTCCGGTGCACGGGAGAGGGCGATGCTCTCGAGGTTCACGGAGCCGCCGAATGAAGGGGAGCCGACGCTCGACGTCCCCACACCGCGCTGGATCTGGATGCTCTGCAGCGAATGCGCAAGATCGGGGAAATCGACGAAGTACGTGCCGAGGTCTTCGGAGTCGGCCAGCGGCACACCGTCGAGTGTGAAGTTGAGGCGCGTCGGGCCGATGCCGCGCAGCGTGAAGTACGAATAGCCGGCCGAACCGACGCCCGACTCGCTCCACGCGTTGATCGAGGGAGTGTCGCGAACGAGCAGGGGGATGTCCTGCTGGTGATACTTCTGCTCGATCTCCTGCCGGCCGATGTCGGTCGTCGTCACCGGCGTCGTCTCTTCGGCGCGGATACCGGAGACGGTGATCGCTTCTTCGAATGACGACAAAAGGACGATGTCGATGGCGTCACCGGCTTCGAGCTGCCGCGCCTCCGCGTGAAACCCCGGATGCGTGAACCTCACCAGATAGGTCCCGGCCGGAACGTCGGCCGCAAACCGGCCGCCGGAATCCGTGGTCACGGTGCGGACGCTGCCGATGATGACCGCCGCGCCCCTGACGGGCTGGCCGTGGAAGTCGCGGACGGTGCCCTGCATGGTCGCGCCGAGCGCGGATGAAGCAAAGAGAATGAGAAGCGCGAAACGGATGAAAGCACTCATGGAAATCCTCTTTCCAGGAGGCCTGTGACAGGATATTGAGATGTGCGAGGAGCGGCGACGCGCCGCGCTCTGCCTTTCCTACGCCGGTTCTAACCGGGTCAGGTTCGAAGGGTCTGATCTCAGGCCGTTGACGGCCACCCCCAGGCTCCTAATACTCTTTGAGTCTAGCATGCCCCCACCCACCCCACCGTGACGCCTTCCGCCTGCCCAACCGTGACGCCGCCACCCGCCCCGAAAAGGCACACGACATCACCGGCATCCCCCGAAAGACGGGGGAATGGGTGGTGGGCGTCACGGTGGAAAGGGCGGCCGGCGTCACGGCGGCAAGGGCGGGGACAATTGCTTCTGATGATGCTGCACGTGCCGCGCGCAGAGCAGCATCGCTTCCGCCAGTCCCGCTTTTCCGAAATACGCATGCGTCAGGCGCACGCGGCGGCCGCTGGTCATCGCGGCGGCGACCTGCGCATCGAACTGCGCGGCACGCTCGCGAAAGACGGCGACGGCCGCCTTCTGATCGGGATTCGCCGATTGCGGCCGTGTCTCGCGAGGAGAGCGCGCGCCGGCGGGAAAGCCTCCGCCTCGCAGCAGCTTCGGAACCATCGTGAAGCGAAGCAGAATGCGCTGCCAGAGTTTCGTCCGAAGAGCCATTCCTGGCCCGCCTGCCAGCTCGCGAAGCAGAGTGTCGTACGCAAGCGCGAGATGTTCCACGGTCTCCGCCGGCGACCACTTTCCCTCGGCGCGAGGCGACATCCAGCGCTCCGCCGGAACGCGCTCGGCGCTCGCCGCGAGCTCCGCCGCAGCGTCGAGATGGATCTGCCGGATCTCAGGCCATCGCATAGTGTTTGGTTGGTGCTTGCGCTAAGCACTAAGCACCAGGCACTTGTTTGAGGCTCCACAACTTTACAGCATGGTCGGCACCGGCGCTGGCCAGCCACTTTCCATCGGGACTGAACGCGACGAACCTTACGTCGTCCGAATGCTCGGCGAGCGCCTGCTGCAGCGCGCCATCCTGCACGCGCCAGAGCCGGATCGTCGGCTCGAATGAGACACGCATCCGGTTGCCTGTCATCTGTTTCCAGAGCGTGCCGAAGGCGCCTTTCTCGCGTCCGCCGGTTGCGAACCAGCGGCCGTCGCCGCTGAATGCGACCGAATAGATGTGATCCGAGCTTTCCGACAGAGTCTTGAGGAGTGCGCCGTCGCTGGCGCGCCACAGTCTTGCAGTCGAATCGTCGCCGCTGCTGGCAATGAGATTGCCGGTCGGGCTGTACGCGACGCTCACCACGGCGTGCTTGTGTCCCGAGAGAGTGCGAATGAGGCGGCCGTTATCCGTCCGCCACACCTTGACGGTCCTGTCGAAGCTGCCGCTCACGAGCCGGCGTCCGTCGGGGCTGAAGGCAACGCTCCACACATTCAGTGTGTGTCCGGTGAGCGTGCGGAGCGGGGCCCCATCGCGCGCCCGCCACAGCCGGATCGTCCTGTCTTCGCCGCTGCTCGCGATCAGCTGCCCGTCCGGACTGAAGGCCACCGACCATACCGTCGCCCCGTGTCCTTTGAGTGTCCGCGCAATGGCGCCGTCGCGCATCCTCCAGATGCGCACCATCGCGTCATAGCTGCCGGTCAGCAGCCACTGGCCGTCCGGGCTGATGTCGACCGAGGTGATCCCCTGCGGATGTTTGAAGATGTGAAGCAGCTTCCCGTCTGCCACGCGCCAGAGTTTGACGGTCGCGTCGATGCTGCTGGTGGCGAGGATCTTCGAGTCGGGGCTGAAGGTGAGCTCGCGCAGGTCGGCCGCATGCGGCACGAACGACCGGTGCAGAACGGCTCGGAGTGAAGGTGATTGCGCGAAGAAGGACCAGGCGGCGAGAAGAGAGAGTGCTGCGACCAGGGACTGCAGCGTTGCCTGCATTCGATCTCTTACGGCGAAAGAGCGTTTTAGTTGCGACAATGGAGGCCATGCGGCCCGCGACGAAGCTGTCGGACACCCTCACCGTCGATCAGATCGCGACCATCACCGATGAGGAGATGATCCGGTGGCGCTTCGATGCCGGGAACATTCGATGGCTGGGCTTCGTCGCGGCAGCGGCGTTCGTCGCGGCGTTCGTTCAATTTCTCATTGCATTCGATCGCATTCGAACGGCGCCGTACGTCATGTCGATGGCCGTCGTACACCTCGCCATCGCGGTCGTCGCCGCAGTCTTTTTCGGAGAGCTTGCCTACTTCGAGCGCCGCGGCCGGTCGCGCGAGCCGCGTGTACCGATCCACCTCATCTCGCGAAACCTCACGCCGTGGGTTCTGGCCTTCTTCATCGTCGAGTTCACGCTGCTGACGATCTATCCGTCGTCTCAGAAAGAGACCTGGGTGGTATGGGCGATGGTCGTGCACTGGCTGATCATCCCTGTTCGCCTCGATTTCTCCCGCCGCCTGGCGCTTCACCTCTCCATCCTCGCCTCCATCCTCCTGAACGCGCTCCTCCTCGGCAATCGCGAGGGGCAGATGCTGCCCGAGTTCGTGGCCGTGATTACGATCAGCACCATCACCTTCTTCATCGGCGCGGGAACGAGCAGGCGGCTCCGGCGGCAGACGCTCGAAGACTGGAGGGACCGCCGCGTGCAGGCGCGCGAACAGATGCGCATGCGCGAAGAGCTGCGCTACGCGCGAGAAGTCCAGCTGAGCATGCTCCCCGAGGCGGCGCCATCGACGGACTGGGTCGAGCTGGCGGCAACGTCGTTGCCCGCGACGGAGGTCGGTGGCGATTACTACGACTACTTCGTCGAAGACGACGCTGTCGCCATCGTCTGCGGCGACGTGGCCGGCCACGGTCTCGGCAGCGGAATCGTCCTGGCTTCCCTTCGCAGCGGCTTCACGCTTCTCCGCGAAACACTCGACGATCCCGCGAGCGTGCTGCAGCGGCTCAACGATCTGGTCGTCCAGACATCGCGGCGGCGGATGCTGGCCACAGCGGCGGTGCTCCGATTCGACCGGAACACACGCCGCGCCACGATCGCCAGTGCAGGACATCCGCCGGTGATCGTCCGCACCTCGCGCGGCGTCGAGTCGATCGAGCTCTTCGCGCCACCTCTGGGCGTCCGGCTCCCCTATCGCGTCCCGTCGCGGGAGATCGTCTGGCACAGCGGCGACGTATTCGTCATGCACACCGACGGCTTGTACGAGTGGCAGAACGAACAGGGCGAGATTTACGGACTGGAAAGGCTGGCGGCCGTCATCGCCGGCGCAGACGGCCTCGATGCGACGGCGGTGCGCGATGCGATCCTGCGCGACGTCGACCTTTTTCGCGGCGCCACGCCGCAGGAGGACGACGTGACGCTGGTCGTTGCGCGACTGCGTTAGAGCGTGCGGGTCAGTCCGCCATCGGCATCGACGATGGCTCCATGACAGTACGCGGAGCGTGGTGACGCGAGGAACGCGACGACAGCAGCAATCTCAGCCGGCTCGCCGAAACGGGCAATGCGCATCGCCGATGCCATTTCCGAAGCGGCTGCTTCGATTTCGATGCCGCGCTCTCGGGCGACTTTCTGAACCCTTTCGTTGAGACGGTCCGTGCGGATACTGCTCGGATTCACGGCGTTCACGCGGATGCCGTCGCCCACGCCGCGATCGGCGAGAACTTTCGTCAGGTTGAGGAGCGCGGCGTTGACGGAACCGCCGATAGCGAAGTCGGCACTCCCGGTGCGGCCACCCATACCGACGACATTGACGATGCCGCCGCGGCTCTTCATCAAGTGAGGCCACGCCGCGCGCGCGCATCGCATTGCTCCGAAGAACTTGAGCGCGAAGCCGTCCTGCCAGTCCTCCTCCGTCAGGGAGAGAAAGTCGCCGCGTTTCGTCGCGCCGGCGTTGTTCACGACCAGGTCGAGAGCACCAAAATGCCTGATTGCCGCTGAGATCACCTCATCGGCGGCTTTGGGCTGTTGCAGGTCGACCGCAAGGGGGATGGCCTCCGATGGCAGTGACGCCGCGATCGCGCGCAAAGACTCCTCGGAGCGCGCTACAAGGAGGAGCCGCATCCCCTCCGCAGACAGTTCCCGGGCGATCGCTTCGCCGATCCCGCGGCTCGCGCCCGTGACGATCCCGGTTTTCCCTGTGAGTTGCAGGTCCATACAGCGAAATTCTACCCGTCACCGAGTCACGACCTTCACCGCAGAGACGCAGAAGACACAGAGGGACGCAGAGCCCCCCGACCCTCTCTGCGTTCCTCTGCGTCCTCTGCGTCTCTGCGGTGAGCGTCGTGCCCTTCCATCAGGATGCCTCCCTTGCATGCGGCTGACATCGGCTGGACAATAGCGCCCTCTATGGCCGTGGGCGGAGCGGACATCATCGTTCTGGACTGGGACGGCGGCGAGTCGCTGCTGAACTGCCTGCATTCGATCGATATCCAGAGCCTCCCTCCCGCGCGCATCATCATCGTGGATAACGGGTCGACGACGCCGGTCTACCAGCGCCTGCCGAAAGACCTCCTCAAAGTTCCGTACCTCATCGTCCGCAACGACACCAACCTCGGCTTCACCGGGGGCATCAACCGCGCGATGAAGGAAGTGACTGCCGGCTTCGTCGGCTGGGTGAACAACGACGCGGTCCTCTCCGAGAAGTGGCTGGAAAAGGTGCTTGCAGCAGTGAGCGGCGAGGGAAAGATCGCCGGCGCGCAGAGCATCGTGCTCCGGGACAAGACGACGGTCGATGGAGCGGGGATCACCATCGAGGGAGGCCTGTTCCGCCAGATCGGCCACGGTCAGAAAATGGCGAGCCTTCGTGGAATGACTCAGCCCTGGGGCATCTCGGGCACCGCGGCCGTCTTCCGCACGAATGCGCTCAGGGAAGTGGCGATTCACGGCAACGTGCTGCGGAACGACCTCTTTGCCTACTACGAAGACGTCGAACTGAGCGCACGCCTGCGCGCGAAGGGATGGAAGTTCAAGCTCGTGCCGGAGGCGCTCGTCATGCACAAGGGCTCCTCGAGCGCCGGCCGTCTCGGATGGTCCGGCTTCCAGATGCGCGTCCGCAATCGTTACATCGTGGCCCGCGCGCATCCAGGCGTCGGCAAGGTCGGTGCGCTGATCAGCGAGGATCTCTCGAACGCCGGGAAGGACATCCTCGGCGGACGCTTCCAGGCCGCGAGCTCACGGATCCGCGCGGTCTTCCAGGGATTGCGCGCGAAGTAGTAATCTTTCCACCTCAACTGAATCAAGGGAGGAACTGCGGATGAAGAGACATGTCGTCCTCGTCGGTGCCGTGTTGTTTGTCGTTGGCGTGGCCGCTGGTTACGCCGCTGCGCGCAGGGTCGCGCCATCCGTTTACCAGTCGAAGCCGGCGAAAGAGGCGGGGCGCGCACTCCTCGTCGAAGCACGTGCTCAGGCCGGCAAGGGCAGCTGGGAACGTATCGCAGTGGGCCGCGTCTATTACCTCGCCGGTATGAAAGCAGAAGGACAGGCGATTTTCGACGAGGTCCTGTCGCGAAAGGCGGAGTCGAGCGACTACTTCCGCGTCGCGCGCGTCTATCGGGAAGCGGGAGAGTGGGCGAAGGCGAAGGAGCTCTTCGACCGGTATCTCAAAACGAACCCGAATGACGACAAGGCACTCGCAGAAGTTGGCGCCTACTATCTGCTGGCCAAAGACCGGGAAACGGCCGAGAAGCTTTTCGAGCGATCGTTCCGTCTCGAGTCTGAGATGTGGGCCACCGTGAGCGCGGCGGGGGCCTATCTCGGCGTGGAACCCCAGGAGTAGCGGAGCAGGAATGCGGCAGCTCCTGCCGCGCTCCGGCTACGCCGCCGTGGCCGCCGGCGGCGCGGAAGCCGTCGCCGGGGCGGGGTCGGACGACTTCCACAAGCGCCGGAACCAGTTCGCCGTTCTCTCCACGAGCATGTCGATGTATGGCAGGACGATCAGCGTGAGAACCGTCGACGAGAGCAGTCCACCCATGACCGTGCGCGCGAGGGGGAAGTAGAAGAGACCTCCCACGGCCGATCCTCCGACCGCGAGCGGCAGGAGTCCGATGATCGTGGTCGACGCGGTCATGAGGATTGCCCGCAGGCGATCGCGACCGGCCTGAAGCACGGATTCATGGCGCGACACTCCCGCGCGTCGCAGCTGGTTCATGTGATCGAGGAGAACAATGCCGTTGTTGACGACGATGCCCATGAGAATCAGCAGTCCGATCTGGGCCATCAGGTTGAAGGGCGTGCCGGTAATGGCCAGCAGCCAGACCGCGCCGGGAATCGCGAAGGGTATGGAGAAGAGGATGGCGAACGGTTGCACCAGAGATTCGAACAGCGACGCCATCACGATGTACACGAGCGCCAGGGCGAGGAGCATGTTGATGAGCATCTCCTTCCCCTGCGAGTCCTGCTCGATGATGCGGTCGTCCCAAGACCAGGAGTAGCCGGGCGGCAGGTCGAAGGCGTCCATCTGCGCGGTAATCTGCTCGCGGATCTTTTCCCATTCTTTGCCGTCGTAATTCGCACGCACCGCAACACGGACTTTGCGGTTCTCGCGGCGGATCGTCTCCGCGCGGCGGATGATCTCGAACGACGCGATGTCGCCAAGCAGCAGGTCCTGACCGGACTGCGTGCGGACCTCGATCCTGCTCAGATCGGCAAGGTCCGTGCGATCCTCGAGCCGGAGAGCGAGCCACGTCTCCACTTCGTGGTCGCCGGCGTTGAAACGCTGGAGCCGCATTCCGCCGAGGGTGAAGGCAAAGATGTCGGAGATATCCTGGGCGGTGAGGCCGAGACGAAGCGCCTTCGGCCGGTCGATCCGGACCTGAATCTCCTGCCTCCCGCGCGCAAGCCCGGTATTGATGTCCTCGATCCCCGCAATCGTGTCCAGCCGCCGTTCAGCTTCCTCGGCGAGACGCTGAAGGACGGTGCTGTCCTGTCCGAAGAACTTCACGGCAAACGAGCGCGTATTGCCGCCCTCTTCCGAGTCCTCGCGGAAGTACACCCGCACGCCGGCCATCTCCGGCAGCGATTTGCGGATATCCGTGCGCAGCTCACTGAGCTCGTCATCGCTGATATTCGGATTGGCGAGCGTGATCCAGGTGGCCGCGTCGTTGTCGGAGTAGAAGCTGTACAGCCCGGCGACGTTGAAGCGCTCCTTGTGCTTCCACAGGTACTGCTCCACCCGGTTGACGACCTGCTCGGCGGCTGATTTGTATGCGAAGTCCTTGAACTCATACTGCAGGCGTATGCGGTCGTTCTTTGTTGCCGAGAAGATTCCGGTCTTCACCCACTTCGTCGCAAACGGAACGATCGTCAGCGCGAAGACTCCGACGATCAGGAAGAACGTCTTCCACGGACGGGTAAGGGTCCATTCCAGGATCCCGACGTACCGGTCTTCGAGCCACTCGACGACGCGGTTCCGCTTCGGTTCCTGATGCCGGAGGAAGTGCGCCGACATGAGCGGAATCAGTGCGAGCGAAGCGAGCAGCGAGGCGATGACGGCCAGAGAGATGGCGATGCCCACTTCGCCCAGCCATACGGTGAGCTCCGATCCGCTGCCGACGATGAGCGGCAGGAACACGATGAGCGACGTCAGCGTCGACGCGGTGACGGCCATCGCCACCGCGCTCGCGCCGCTGTATGCGGCCTTCTTCGGATCCGATTCGGTCCGCTGATGGCGGTCGATTGACTCGAGCACGACGATGGCGTTGTCGACCAGCATTCCCACGCCGAGCATGAGCCCCATCATCGAAAGGATGTTCAGGGTCATGCCCATGAAGTACATCGTCCCCGTCGCCGCGATGATCGAGAACGGGATGGCCAGCGAGACGATGACCGTGGACGTAAGCCGGCGCAGAAAGAAATAGAGGATTGCGATCGCCAGCAGGCCACCGATGGCGCCCGATTCCGTCAGACCCTTGATGCCGCTGGTAATCATCTCCGCCTGGTCGTCCCAGGTGAAAACCTTGATCCCCCGCAGAAGAGGATCGCTTCCGATGTCTTCGGTGATCACCTTCATGACGCGGCGAGCCACGTCGACCGTGTTCGCCGTCGATTCCTTGAACACATCGAGAGCGACGGCGTATTTGCCGTCCAGATGGCGTCCGAAGTCGAGGGGGGGCTGTTCGTAACGGATGTCGGCGATGTCGCTCAACTTCAGACCGCGGTCGTTGACCGGCAGGTTGCTGATCATCTCGATCGAGTCGAAGGCGCCCTTCGCGCGGATCGAGTACCGCAGCCCCTTGTCGTTGACCTGACCGAGGACCATGTTCGACGAGGAGCCCTGCAGCCGCGCGATCAGCTCGCCGAGATTGACGTTGTGCGCTTTGACCTTATCGAGAATCAGGTCGATGTTGATCTCGCGCGGCGCGACGCCGTTCAGGTCGACGCGGGCCACGCCTGGAACGCGCCGCAGACGATTGAGAACCCGCGCTTCCAGAAGATCGTAGTTCTTCGAAAGGTCGACGCCCTCCGCCGCGATACGCGCCTGGACTACCGGAATGTCGCTCGTGTTGAACGAAAAGATCAGGATCTGGCCGATTCCGGGAGGCAGCGATGGCTTGATCGCATCCATCTTTTCGCTGACCTGCATCCGGATGATGTCGATGTCCTGACCCCAGTCGAACTCCATGAACACTTCGGCGTTGTCGGCCGAGGAGTTCGAGCTGAGTTTCTTCACGCCGGAGAGCGTCGCCAGCGCCTCTTCGATCGGCTTCGTGATCTCCTTCTCGATCTGCGTCGGGTTCGAGTTCGGATAAGGGACCTGGACGCCGATGAACGGCGCGTCGACTTCCGGCAGGAACGCGAGCTTGACCCTGCTCATGGCGATCCCGCCGATGACGAGAACGCAGACGAGCATCATGATGGTCGTGATCGGACGGTGAACGGCGAGCCGGGGCAGATTCATGTCAGATTCCTGCCGGCTCAGTGGTCAGCGCTGCCGCTGACGACGTCTCTTCGGCCGGATCGGAGGCGGCCGCGCGATCTGCGGCGTACGTTTTCCGGTCGAGCAGGCTGTAGACGATCGGAATGACGATGAGTGTGAGCACGGTGCCCAGGCTCATGCCGCCGATGACGGCGATTGCAAGCGGCTGCTGCAACTCGGCACCCTCGCCGATTCCGAGACTCATTGGAAGCAATCCCAGAATGGTGCAGGCCGACGTCATGAGAATCGGACGCAGCCGCTTCTTTCCGGCTTCGCGCAGCGCCTCGATGCGTGACAGGCCAGCTTCGCGCAACTGGTTCACGCCGTCGATGAGGACGATGGCGTTGTCGACGACGACACCGACCAGAATCAGGAAGCCGATGATTGCCACCACGTCGATCGACTGGCCTGTCAGCGCCAGCCCGATGATCGTGCCGATGGCGCCCAGCGGCACCGTGAACATGACGACGAACGGATGCATCAGCGACTCGAACTCGCAGGCCATCACGAGGTAAACGAGGAACATCGCCAGGGCGCCGGCCAGAATGAGCGAACGGAACGACCGCTGCATTTCTTCTTCCTGCCCGCTGAGCGAGGCCGTCACGCCGGCCGGAGTCGGATAAGCGCGCAGCACCTCACGTACATCGGCCGCCACGTCGCCCATGCTCCGGTCGTGAAGGTTGCCCGAGATCACCACGGCCCGCTTCTGGCCGATGCGGCGGATCTCGGTCGGCCCATGCGCGAGCTTGATGTCCGCCACGGCCTTCAGATAGATCGGGACCCCGTCGCGCTGGGCGATGATCAGATCGCCGACATCGTCAACGGAGGCTTTCTCACGATCGATCGACCGGACGCGAATCTCGATCTCGCGGTCCGCCTGCAGGAAATCGGTCGCCACCTCGCCCTGAATCTTGTTGCGTACAACACCGACCACCTGGCCGAGATCCAGGCCGAGCTGCGCGAGCTGTTCGCGGTTGAAGGAGACCTGAAGCTCAGGATTGCCGAACTCCATCGATGACTTCACATCGGTCAGCCCGCGTACGTCACGGATCCTCGGAAGCAGGGCGTCGCTCGCGGCCTTCAGCTCCTCGAGCGAGTCACCATAGAGATCGATCTCGATGGGCGTGCGCAGCGTGAAGTACGACGGGCGCTCGAACTTGTACTTCGCGCTGCCCATCGTCTCCAGACGCTGGCGGACGAGGGCGATGACCGCCTCTTCATCCTCTTTCTTCGCGCCGCGCCTCATCCGCACGATCAACCGCGCGGCGTTCTCACCTTCCGTACCGGTATTGGCGAAGGAAAGGCCTGCGCCGCCGATGATGCTCGAATAAGAGTCGACGTCCGGGTTTCCTTCAAGAACGCTCTCCGCCTGCGTGACGTAGCGGTCGGTGGAGTCGAGCGGCGTCCCTTCCGGCAGTTGCAGCGAGAAGCTGAACTCGCCCTGCGACACGGACGGAATCAGATTGACGCCGAGGACGGGGACCAGAAGGAGCGTCAATGCGAAGAGCACGAGAGCGACGAGCAGGACCTTGCCGCGTGACCGCAGCGCCCAGTCGAGAGCGGGCGGATAGTAATGGTTGACCGCGTCGAGCCCGCGATCGAACACCCGGGAGACCGGCCGGCCGACGAACCCGAAGATGCGTCCCAGGAATCGGAACACCACTCGGATTCCCCTGATCACGATCACGGGTCCACGCTGGAACGCGTACCAGAAAAAGCGGCGGGTCCGGCCCGCGGGAGGTGCGGCTGCGGGTGCCGCCGCCGGCGTCGATTCGACGCGGTCGGAGACGGCGGACATCAGGGGGATGAGGGTGAGCGAGACCGCGAGCGAGGCCATCAGAGAGATGGAGACGGTCACGGCCTGATCTTTGAACAACTGCGCCGCGACACCTTCCACGAAAATGACGGGAGCGAAGACGACGACGGTGGTCAGGATCGAGGCGACGACAGCCATCTGCACTTCGGATGCGCCATTGCGCGCCGCTTCGGCACCGCGCTCGCCGGCCTCGCGGCGCTTCTGAATCGCCTCGAGGACGACGATGGCGCCGTCGACCAGCATTCCCACCCCCAGCGCGAGTCCTCCCAGCGACATCACATTGAGCGTCGTGCCGAACTGGTACATGAGGAAGAACGTGGCGATGATCGAGATCGGGATCGTGACAGCGATGATGAACGTGCTGCGCAGGTCTTTGAGGAACAGCAGGAGCACGAGGATGGCGATGATTCCGCCCTGGACCGCGGCACTGATGACATCGTCGATCGATGCCTCGATGAATCGAGACTGATCCGTGCCCGCGACGACCGTCAGCCCCTCGGGCATTTCCTTCTTCACACGCTCGAGGCGCTCGCGCACCGACCGGGCCACGGACACGGTATTGGCAGCGCCCTCTTTGTAGAGCGCGAGCTCGACCGCTTCTTTCCCGCCGAACCGGGTGACGACCTCGCGCTGCTTGTGACCGCGCGCGACGGTGGCCACATCGGCAATCGTCACGTTCCGGCCGTCGCGGCTGATGAGAACCGTATTGACGATGTCGCCGACATTCTCGAACTCGTTCTTCGCCCTGACGAGATAGCGCGCTTCTTTTTCGTACAGGCTGCCGCCGGCCTGATTGACGTTTTCGCGGCGCAGCTTGCCGTTCACGTCCTGCATGGTGAGCCCGAGAAGCGACAGCTTGCCCTCGTCCACCCTGACTTCGATTTCTTCTTCGTAACCGCCGTTGACTTTGATCGCGGCTACGCCGTCCGTCGATTCGAGATCACGCTTGAGAATCTCCTCCGCCACGTAGCGGAGCTGGTAGAGATTCTTGCCGCCGGTCAGGTAAAGCCTGAGGATCGGGTCGTTCGACGCGTCGAAGCGGAGGATGACCGGCTTCTCTGCTTCCCGCGGCAGGGTGAGCATGTCCAGCTTCTGCCGCACATCGAGCGCAGCGAAGTCCATGTCCCTTCCCCACCCGAATTCGAGCGTGACCTGCGAGATGCCCGGCCGGGACGTGGAGCTCAAACGCTGAACTCCGGCGACAATGCCGACGACTTCCTCGATCTGACGGGTGACGAGCGTCTCGACTTCTGCCGGCGCCGCGCCCGGATACCGCGTCTCGACGGTCAGCGTCGGGTAGGAGATGTCCGGCAGCAGGTTCATCGGCAGCCGCGTGAAGGCGACCAAGCCGAAGATGACCAGCGCCACCGCGGCCATCGACACCGTGACCCGGCGCTTCAGTGAGAATTCAACAAGGCTCATGATTGACGTCCGTTCTTCGGTCTCGCCGCTGAACCGCCAACGGTTCAAAGTCCAACGCCGGCGGCGTCGCTAGGTCTTCGCCGGGAGAATCTTCACGAGCGAGCCATCCTTGAGAGCGCCCTGCCCGGCAACGATCACCCTGTCGCCCGGCTTCACACCCGACAGCGCTTCGATGTAGTCGCCTTCTTCGAGACCGAGGGTCAGGTCGCGGCGCTTCGCGACGGTGCCTTCGACGACGAAGACGTGCGCTTCGCGGAGCTCGCGGATGACTGCCTCGCGCGGAATGCGGATCGCGTTCGGTTTCGTCTCGCGGATGATGTCCACCGTGACGAATGCGCCCGGACGCACCGCTTCTGGCGGCTGCACCGCTTCGACGGTGACCTTCACCGTGCCGGTCGACTGATCCACGACCGGGCTGATCTGCCGGATGCGTCCCTGGAATGAGATGTCGCTCGCCGCACGGAGCGTGAGGCGGACTGGCCGCCCCGTCTGGAGCGAGATGACGTCGCGCTCCGGGAGGAAGATGCGCGCGATCAGCGGATCGTAATCGGTGAGCGTGAAGAGCGTGTCGCCGGGGCGGAGATGCTGTCCGGCGCTGACCATCCTCTCCGTGACGCGTCCGGTGAAGGCCGCGCGGATGGTGGTCTTGGAAAGACGCCACTCCGCCTCGCCGAGCTCCGCTTCGGCCACTTCCTTCTCCATGACGATCTTTTCGTAGTCGCCCTTGCTCATGAGGTCGCGCGTGTTGAGGTCCTTTGCGCGATTGAACGCAATGCGCGCATTGCTGGCCCGGACGCGGGCCTTTTCACGAAGCATCTGCGCGTCGCCGCGCGCGAGCGTTGCCAGCGTCTCTCCCTGGCGCACGAAATCGCCCTCTTCGACGAAGAGCCGCTCGATGCGGCCTTCCGCTTCGGCAACGATTTTCACTTCGTTCTCGGCGACGAGATTTGCGGTGGAGCTGATGTAGGCAGAGATCGGCGCCGAGGCAATGGCTGCAACGCTCACCGGAACCGGAGTCTTTGCCTTCTCTTCCTTGCCGTCCTTCTCTTTGGCGGTGGCCGCGGCCGCACCCGACTTCTTCGACTGGAACAGGTAGTAGCCGCCGGCGGCGAGCGCAAGAACGAGTGCGACGATCGCCGACGAGACGAGCACGCGCTTCCAGTCGACGCTGCTCTCCATCGGGGTCTCCATCTGAGCTTCCATGACCAGTCGCCTCCTCGTGATGCGTTCGAAAGCGGATACGCACGGACAGCCGTCGAGTTTCACCGGGCTGTCACAAACGACTCAACGCCTGAGGGGGGTGAGAGGTTAACCGCAGGAAACATCGCCACGCTTCAGAGTGGAGCGGCGGGCGATCCCGCCCGCCGGGCAAACCGCGGGCAGGATTGCCCGCGGCTCCACGTCACCCTGAGGCGCAAAGACGCCGAAGGGTCTCAAGATTCGCCGCCTGCGCATTTTGAGACCCTTCGCCGTCTCCGCGGCTCAGGGTGACGTGACGCGGGGCGTCACGTCACTTCAACGCCAGTTTCAGCGTCGAGCCCGTCTTGACTCCATCCTGCGAGGCAGACGGATCGGTCGGGCTCCGCGTCGCGGCGTCACCGTCGGCGTCGAGGCGCGCCTCGATCCGCATGCTGGCCGGAAGTGGCTGTCCCATCATCGAGTCGGCCGAGCTGAAGTCGAACGTCACCGGGAGCGATGTCGCCGGCACGCGCTTGACTGCGACGGGGGGTCCGCCCGAAACGCCGGCCGGACGGGCGATCACATAGATCGTTCCGGTGCGCGACTTCGCGGCGGGATCGAGATCGAGCGTGATCCGGACTGCGCCTCCGGCGCTGGCTGCCGGAGCGGGCGCCGCGGCGGGCGTCGCAGCGGCCGTAGGCGGCGGCGCGACCGGCGGGTGATCGGGCGGGAGCTGCTGCGTCTGAGCCATCCCTCCGGCGAGCTGCGCCCTCATCTCCGCAAGAACCTGCTCGAGACGCTGCTTTTCCTCGGGACGGCGGCGAATGGCTTCCGCCATCGCGGCTTCCGCTTCCTTCGTCTTCCCGCTCTGCGTATGGACCCACGCCAGCCCCACCCACGCGTCGAGAAGCATCGGGTCGAGCTTCGTCGCTTCCTGAAGCATCTGGACGGACTCGGCCTGCTGGCCCATGGCCGTGCGAACGAGTGCCTGATACGTCAGCGCACGCGCGTCTCTCGGATTCTTCGTCAGAACGTACTGGGTCTGCTCGAAGACACCCATCAGGTTGTCTCGCTCGAGATACGCCTGGGCGAGGTTGATGCGCGCTTCGAGGTTGTCCGGCGACTGGGCGATGATCGCCTCGAGTTGCCCGACAACCGGGTCGGCCTGGGCCGGCCGCTGCATGGTCTGCTGCTGCTCGGCGCCTTCGCGCGGCTTCGCCGCTTTCGAAACGAAGTATGCGAGGCCGCCGAGGACGAGGACTGAACCGACGCCCCAGGCGAAGCCGATGAGCATCGCGTTGCGCGGCGTCACCGGAAAGCGTTCTGCGGCCGGCACACCCGCAGCCGCTGCAGCCGAGGAGGGCCGGACCCGCGATGTGCGCTCGTCGATGGCGCGCAGGACCCGCGCGGTCTCCCGCTCCAGCCTCGTCCGCTCTTCCGGATCCACCTCGGCCCGCAGCTGCTCGATGAGGACGTCGCGTTTCGCTTCTAGATCGCGTAACTCGAGATCGGCGGGAGGCGCGGCGGAACGGCGCCGCGAGACAAAATAGATGAACATCAGCCCGAGAATCAGGCCTGCCGTGAGAATCGCGATCGCACTGGCCCAGTCGGTGGTTTCGTTCATTTCTTTCCTTCGCCCACGAGATCACGGACCCGGGCGAGATACGGATCTTCCACGGTCTCCACGGGTGCGGCGGCGGGTTCGGCGACCGGCCCGCGCCCAAGTTTCCTCATCTTGAAGACCACAACGGCGACGCCGAGCACCATCGCAACGATCGGCAGCAGCCACACGAGGCGATTGACGCCTTCGAACTTCGGACGCAGCAGCACGAACTGGCCGTAGGACAGTTCGAAGTAGCCGAGGATCTGATCTTCGGTATATCCGCGAGCGAGCAGCTCGTTCACCTGATGCTTCATGTTGACGGCCATCTCGGCCTTGGAATCGGCGACGGCGAGCCCCTGGCAGACGGGACAACGCAGCAGTGCCGCGACCTGATCCGTCCGCTCACGCAGGGCGTCGCCGGTGAGCGGTACGCCCTTCGGCGGTCCGACGAACTGCGCGGCGTCGGGGACCTGAGGCGACGCCGGAACCGGCGCGGGGGTCTGTGCTGCAGCAGTGAGCGCAACGAGCAGAAGCGCGACGATCACAATCGGATGGCGGGTCATTGCTGCATCGCTTTCATGAGGTTGGCCTGCAGGAGGTCCGATGAGATCGGTCCGCTGTGCTTGGCGACGATCGTACCGGATGCGTTCAGGAAGAACGTCTCCGGCACACCGCCCACGCCATACGCGATCGCGGTCTTGCCGGCGTCATCGACGAGCGTCGGATACGCGGAGCCGCGATCATTGAGAAATCTCTGAATCTTGTCTTCGGTGTCCTGGAACACGACGCCGACGAACTGCACCTGTGAACCCATCCGTCGCGCGCTCGACACCAGGACCGGGTGCTCTTCCCAGCAGGGGCCGCACCACGTTGCCCAGAAATTCAGGACGACCGGCTTTCCGCGAAACTGCTCGACCCCGATCGTGGTTCCCGTTCCAACTTCACGAAGCGCGAATGAAGGCGCGACGCGGCCGATCAGCGGCGACTCGATCGCCTGCGGGTCTTTTCCGAGCGCGAGGAAGAGCATCCCCACGATCGCGACGATGATGAAAAGCCCTATGGCGAGGACAGTCCGGTTCATGCTCCCTCGCTCGCCGGCTGAGCGATGACGGCCTCGGTCGTTTCCCGTGCGACGGCCGCGCGCCGCCGGCTGGGAATCACCCCGACCAGACCTCCGAGTCCCATCAGCATCACGGCGATCCAGATCCATACGACCATCGGCGTCTGCACGATGTTGACGCCTACGGTCTGGGAAGCCTGGTCGATGTTCAGAATGGAGAGATAGAGATCGCCCCCGGCGGTCGTGTAGACATCGGGAGTACCGATCGGCTCGCGCATCATCTCGTACTGGTTCATGCGCGGCTGCAGCGTGGCGCGATGTGTGCCTCCCTTGAGGACGGCGAACGTGGCAATCGTCGACTGACGATGCGGCTCGGCACGATCCTCAACACCGAGGAATGTGACCGTGTAGCCGGCCAGCGAGGCGCTCTCGCCTTTCTTCAACTGCACTTCCGAAGTCGAGCGCATCGTGCTGCTGACCGCGATCGCGATGATCGTGATGACCGCGCCGGCGTGTACGACATACGACGCGAAGCGGCGGCGTCCCCGGCGGAACTGGCTCTCGATCACGGCGTTGCCGATCGAATGTCCGCCGCGCATGCGCTGCATGACAGGAAGCCACATCTGCTGGAGCGTCACCTGGGCGGCGTATCCGCCGAAAGCGAGGGTGAGAAGCGTCCACGGGCTGCGGACACCGAATGCGTAACCGCCCGCGAGGAACAGCATCGCGCCGATGATCGGCGGCAGCAGCGCCCTGCGAATCTGCTCGCGCGTGGCGCGGCCCCACGGGAGTGCGGGCCCGACGCCGAGGAGAAACAGGAGCACTGCGCCAACCGGGATCACCATCCGATCGAAGTACGGACGGCCGACGCTCATCTGCTTGCCGTTGACCGCTTCCACGATCAGCGGGAAGACCGTGCCGATCAGAACCGTGAAGGTCAGCAGGACGAACATGAGATTGTTGAAGAGGAACATCCCCTCGCGCGTGACCGCGCCTTCGATTCGACCCTCGGACTCGAGTTTGTCGATCCGCATCGCCAGGAGCGTCACCGAGAAGATCAGCGCGGCAGCCAGGAACGCGAGGATCGTCGGTCCGATCGAGCTCTGCGTGAACGAGTGCACGGAGTTGAACACGCCGGACCGCGTCATGAAGGTGCCGAGAATGACGAGCAGGTTCGTGGCGAGGATGAGCGTGACCGTCCAGCCCTTCAGGATTCCGCGACGCTCGAGCACCACTATCGAGTGCAAGGCCGCGGTCGCCGTCAGCCACGGCAGCAGCGATGCGTTCTCGACCGGATCCCACGCCCAGTAGCCACCCCATCCGAGCACCTCGTACGCCCACCAGCCGCCGAGCATGATGGAGATGGTGAGGAAGATCCACGGAAAGAGCAGCGACTCGCGGATCGGCTTGAGGAAGTCGTGGCCGAGACGGCCCTTGATCAGCGCCGCAGCGGCAAGGCCGAACGGAATGGTCATGCCGACGTAGCCGAAGTAGAGGAACGGCGGATGCGCGACCATCAGTATGTGGTTCTGGAGGAGCGGGTTCGGTCCCGGGCCGTCCATCGGCGGATTGGGCACGGTCTGGAACGGGTTGGCCGGACCGGCGATGAGGAACGCGAAAAACGCGGCGGACGTGAGCCACACGCCGATCGCGTCGGGCATGTACTCCTGATAATCGTTGCGCGTGAACCAGGTTGCGATGGCGATGTACGCGGCCAGGATCAGTCCCCAGAACAGGATCGACCCTTCCAGCGAAGACCAGAGGCTCGAAATCGGGGCCCACGTCGGCTCTGCCCGAGGTCCGCCCTGCGCGGCACGGCTCGCCGCGAAGTCGTGCCCC
>CALMZP010000145.1 GCA_937870635.1 uncultured Acidobacteriota bacterium
TACTCGTCCGACACGCCGTTGGCGCCGAGGATGTCGCGGGCGATGCGGGCGCATTCGAGGGCGATGTTGACGTTGTTCATCTTGCCCATCGACACATGGTGCGGCTTGAGCTTGTTCTGATCCTTGAGCCGTCCCATCTGCAGCGCGAGCAGCTGACCCTTGGTGATCTCGGTGATCATCCAGGCGAGCTTGTTCTGCACGAGCTGGTGCGAGGCGATCGGCTGTCCGCCGAACTGGATGCGCGACTTCGAATACTCGACGGCTGTGTTGAAAACC
Organism: uncultured Acidobacteriota bacterium; assembly: GCA_937870635.1. GTDB lineage: Bacteria > Acidobacteriota > Thermoanaerobaculia > Gp7-AA8 > Gp7-AA8 > DATLEX01. Next base: position 277 of record CALMZP010000145.1, read on the forward strand.
GCCATCGCCGCGCCCAGACCGCCCCAGGCGATGCCGTAGCGCGCCTGCGTCAGGCAGGAGAGCGGGTACTTGAGACCTTTGGTTTCCGGCAGGACGTTTTCCGCGGGGATGCGGCAGTCTTCGAAGAAGAGCTGCGAGGTCACCGACGCGCGCAGCGAGAACTTGCCCATGTGCAGCGCGGTCGTGTATCCGGGCGTGTCCTTCTCGACGAGGAATCCGCGTACGACGCCGTCGACCTTCGCCCATACGACGGCGACGTCGGCGATCGATCCGTTTGTGATCCACGCCTTCGCGCCGTTCAGAACCCACGAATCGCCGTCCTTGCGCGCATGCGTGCGCATGCCGCCGGGGTTCGAACCGAAATCGGGCTCGGTGAGACCGAAGCATCCGATCGCTTCGCCGGAGGCGAGCTTCGGAATCCACTTGTCCTTCTGTTCCTTCGAGCCGTAGGCGTAGATCGGGAACATGACCAGGCCGGACTGGACGGAGACGAACGAGCGCAGGCCGGAATCGCCCCGCTCGAGCTCCTGCATGATCAGCCCGTAGGCGACGTTGTTGAGACCGGGGAGGCCGTACTCGCTGATGGTCGAGCCGAAGAGACCCATCTCGGCCATCTTCCCGACGAGGTGCGAGGGGAACTTCTCCTCGCGGTTGGCGTGCTCGATGATCGGCAGCACCTCTTCGTCGACGAAGTCGCGAACGGTCTGACGCACCATCAGCTCTTCTTCCGAGAAGAGCGAATCGATATCCATGTAATCGACGCCGGGAAAGGTAGCCATTGATCAGTCCTTCGGTCCGAAGTTTCGAGGGCGGATGATACGTCATCCCTTCCTTGCCGTATAAATGATGTGCGCGTGGGGATACCAGGCATCGACCCGTCGCGCCCGGAAATCGCTGAATCCCGCTCGCGCCATCCTCTCTCCGATCTCCGCGGGCGAGTCGATATAGAAGCCTTCGCCGATGGTCAGACCGAAGAAGCGGTCCATCATCGACTCCTGAAACCGGTTCCACTGCCACTTCAGGCGATTGGACGGATCGAGGTCCTTCAACACGAAGAGGCCGCCGGGCCGCACCCGGTCGTAGACGCGCTTGAAGAGCTTGTCGCGCTCCTCCGGCGGCAGGCGGTAGATGACGTCGTAGATCACGATCACGTCGAACTCGCCGCGGATGCAGTCGTCGAATCCGCAGACGAAGCGGACCTTTGGATGCCGGAAGCCGAGGAGCGTCTTGCGCAGGTCGGGCTCGACCGCGATCACCTCGCGCGCCCGATCCTCGACGATGAGCCGCGGATACGTCCCGTGACCCGAGCCGATGTCGAGCACCCGCGCGCCGATGGGGATGACGTCGAGTGTCCGCAGGAACGGCGCCGTCAGAAAGCGGCCGAGGATGTGGATGCGCTGCCCCGGGGGGTGGCGGTGGAAGGTCTGGTGCAGAAGCTTGAGGGCGCGGAGATAGCCGGCTGCCATGAGCGCGCGGATTATAGTGATGATGAGCGATGAGGGATGAAGTGAGGCCGCTGGGCCTGGCGTTCGCGGTGTGGGCGGCGGTACTCCTCTTCTCGATGCCGGCCAGTCCGTGGGAGTTCGACGAGCCTCTCTTCTTTCAGGGACTCCAGCGCTACGACCCGGTTGCGCACCATCCACCGCCTCCCGGCTACCCGGTCTTCATGGGTGTGGGCAACGTGGTGAGGGCCGTCGCACCGACAGATTTTGCGGCGCTGCGCGCCATCAGCGTGGCCGCGTCACTCCTCGGGTTCATCCTGCTGGCGCTGGCGATTCGCAATTTTTCCGGCGATGCCGCGACGGGAGTGGCCGGCGCGGCGATCTTCTATTTTTCGCCGGGGATGCTCGTGCATGCGGCGCTGCCGATCTCCGATCCGGGGGCGGTGGCGTTGCTGGCGGCGGCGCTCTACTTCGGCAGCCGCCTGTCGATTTTGGATTTTGGATTTTGGATTTTGGATTCCCCCCAATCCAAAATCCAAAATCCGAAATCCAAAATGGATTCGGCGTGGTTCGCGCTCTTCGCCGCGCTGGCCGTGGGCTGGCGGATCCAGTTCACGATCTTCGTCGTGCCGCTCTTCCTCATCTCCGTGGTCCTGATGAAGCGGTGGCGCGATCGTGGCGTGGCGCTGGCCGTATTCACGGTCACGTGTCTCGTGTGGCTCATCCCTCTTGCCGCGGCCGTCGGCGGCCTCGAAGAACTCGTGAAGTTCGAGACAGGGCAGGGGCGTTATCTCGCCGCGCACGATGCCGATCAATCGCGCGGCGGATGGACGCCCTCGATGATCGCTCTTCGCTTCATCGCGCATCCGTGGGGCGTGAAACTGGCTTCCCTTCCGCTGCTGGCATTCGCCGCCGCCGGCTTCGTCGCGGCGGCCAAGCGGCGCAGGCTGCCGATCGCATTCGCTCTCGCCGGAGCGGGCTACATCACGTTCGCACTGCTCGTGATGGATCCTGCCGACGGCGTGCGCTACGCGATCCCGTTCAGCCTCGTGACCGCGTTCCTCGCCGCGACGGGCGTCGTCGCGCTGTCGAGGCGCTTCGCCGTTCCGGCCTGGGTCCTGCCGGCGCTTTTCGCCGCCGGATCACTCACGTACGTCAGTTCGATCCTCTATCAGCGCACCACCACGCCGTCTCCTCCGGTCCGCGCGATCGAGTTCGCGCTGAAGAACTATCCGAAGGGAACGGCCGCCGTCTATGAGCTGCCGTTGTGGCCGCACGCGATGTACTACCTGCGCGATTTCGCTCCCCGGCGTCTCGACGATGCCATGACGCGTTTCAACGATCGATCTGACGTTCCGATGTTCATCCTCGCGGACGGTGCATCGCTGCAGCCCGGCTCGGCAATCTTCTCGTGGGAGCCGAGCGACGCATACTCGAAGCTGACGCGCAACCATTATCGGATCGCAAGCATCATCCCGGTTCCTCCGGAGCGGAGGTTTCGCGCGGTACGCGGCGTCTACGGCGCCGAGCGCGAAGTGACCGGCCTCGCGTGGCGCTGGCTCGCGCCGCTCGCGGAGGTGCAGCTGCCGCGCGGCGGCAAGCGCGTGGTCACTCTCGAGCTGATGCTGCCCGTCGAGTCGCCCATCGAGCGGAACGAGATTGCGATCGTGATCGATGGCCGCGATGCCGGGACTCATCACGTCGCACGTGGATCCACCGCTCGCATTGAGCTGCCGCTCCCCGCTGGTTCTCCGGTGATCGCGTTCAGGGCGGCGCGTTCCTTCGTGCCGGCCGAGGTGCCGGAGTCACTCAGTCGCGATGCGCGGCGTCTGTCGGTGAAGTTCCTCGGTCTCTCGACTCGAGCCGGCGCCGGACCCGCGGCGCAGCCAGGCGCGTGAGGACGACGAGCAGCGCCAGAAGAAGGCCCGCCGCGAGCCCTCTCAGAACCACGTCGCGGGGCGAGATGATCCCGTCGATCACCGCCTCCACGAAGTACGCAAAGATGAAGACCGAGGGGATCATGCCGAGAAAGGTGGCGGCGATGTAGCGCCAGAGCGGAAGGGAGGACAGTCCGGCCACGTAGTTGAGGATGGTGTACGGAATGATCGGCACGATGCGCAGGATCAGGAGGAGCGTGAATCCTTCGCGTTCCAGGACGCGCGCTGCCTTCTCGTGGCGCGAGAGTCGCGCGGTGATCGACTCGAGCAGTGCGCCGCGCGCGATCAGATAGGGGAAGACGGCACCGACGGTCGCGGCAAACAGTTCGACGGTGCCGCCTTTGATCCAGCCCCACAGGAGCACGGCAATCACCGATAGCGCCTGTGTGGGGATGAAGAAGATGTCCAGCAGCGCGTACGCGATGAAATAGGCGGGGAGTGTCCACCACTCAGCGCGATGCTGACGCGCCCAGCGCGCGAGCTCCGCTGCATCGAGCCGCTCCCCGAACGCGATGAAAATCGCGAATCCCGCCCCCGCGAGCGCGATGAGAAGGGCCGCGCCGCGCCAGAGTCTCCGGTCTGTCATTGTCGAGAGCTTATACTTCGCCCACTCTGATTCGCCGCGATCTACCGATCCTGGTTGCCGCGCTGATTGTCGGAACGATCCGGCTGCTGACCGTGCCGGCCGGCTTCTGGACGGCCCGCGAAGTGCGGCTGGCCGAGTCGCTGTTGACGTTCGACGGGTCGGGGTCGCCGCTGGTGATCGCTCTGGCGCGGCTGCTGAACGTTTTCGTTCGCGACCCCTTCGTCACTCTGGTGGCCCTGAGCGTGACCGCGTCGGTGGTCGCGGCAATTCTGATCGGCGTGTCCTGCGCGCGAATCTTCGGCAGCCCGTGGGCAGGTGCAGCCGTGTCGCTGACGGCATTGCTCTCGCCGGCCCTTCTCGTGTTCGGGCCTCGGCCCGATGTCGAGAGCGTGGCCGTCGCTTGCGTCGCTGCGGCACTGTTCTTCCTTGTGACTCACAGACCTGAGCTCTTCGCGGTCTCCGCCGCGGCCGCGATCGGGTCCCGTCCGGAGATGGCGCTGGCGATGCTGGTCATGTTCGCCATCGGCATCGGGGTGATGCCGAGGAAGGGGAGGAGCGTCGCTGCGTTCGTCGCGACCACGCTGATCCTGTTCATTCCTCTGCGCGAACTGGTGCTGTTCGACTCCGCGCCACAGTTCCGGCGCGAGCTCGTCGTTCGCTTCATCGCTCATCCATGGGGCGGAAAGTTCCTGTCGTTTCCACTGCTCGCTGTGGCTGCGGCCGGAGGGCTGGTCGCGCTGAAACGACACCGCACTACGGCCGTTCTGGCGCTGGGGGCTTTCGCGGCGATACACGTGGTGACCAGCATTCTCACGGGGTCGCCGATCGAGGGAGTTCGGCCCGTTCTTCCCGCCGTCCTGCCGATCGGCTTCTTCGCTGTGGCCGCCTTCGCTCGATGGCCGGTGGTGGCCGCGCTGCTGAGCGGCATCTTTTCCGCGGCATCGCTCGCGTACACGTGGCCGGCCCTCGCGCAGCATGCGCGGCGAGAGGCTCCGCCGGTCGTGGCGATGAAGTTTCTGTCGCGGGCGGGGTCGCCCGCGCTCCACTTGATTGCGTCGCCGGATCTCGTCCCCTTTTCCTTGGTCGATCCCACCATTCGCGTCATGACGCCGGAACGGATCGGCGACTTTGTCCGGCGACGTGATGTCGACCTGCGGCTCCTCGTGCATGGGCGGTCCGGCGCGGCCGGCGCGGTCGTGTTCGAAGAGCCGGCGAGCGATGTCTGCCGGAAGCTCACCTCCGATCGATTTCACGTCGTCTCGGTCGTTCCGCAACCGGCGTCGAGCCGCTACATCGCGCGGATCGGCGTCTACCACCTGGAAAGCTCGCCCGAGCGCGGCGGGTGGCGATGGCTCGCAAAGGAGGCCCGGATCGAGCCGGCAGAGGCCTCGGGCGATCTCCGCCTGCGTTTCCGCCTGCCCGGCGACGCGCCGATCGAATCGAACAGGGTGATCATCGGGGGAACGGTAATCGACGTCGCGCGCGGTGCGACGGTGGAGGTCACCGTGCCCTGGACGAAAGGGGTGGTCATCCGTTCCGATCGAAGTTTCATCGCGCCGGACGGACGAGAGCTGGCGGTGCAGCTGACTGGCGTTTCGCTATGATCCCCGCCGTGCAGAAGCCGACCATCTCGATCGTCATCCCGATGTTCAACGAGGAGGCGAACATCGAGCATGCCATCCACTACGCGGTGGCGGCGCTCGAGGAGCATGCCCGCGACTACGAGATCGTGATCGTCGACGACGCGTCGACCGATCAGTCGCCGGAGCTCGTGCGCCGCGCCATCGACGGCAATCCGAAGATCCGGCTGATCACGCACGACTTCAATCAGAAGCTCGGCGCGTCGCTTCGCACGGGCTTCGCGGCTGCGAAGCACGAGCTCATTCTCTACATGGACGCCGACCTTCCCTTCGACCCCGACGTCCTCGGCCGCGCCATCCGGGCCATGCACCTCACGCGCGCCGACGTGATCTCCGGCTACCGCTTCGATCGCACGACGGAAGGCGTGAAGCGCACCATCTACACGATTCTTTACAACTGGCTGATCCGCATTCTGTTCGGCATCAGCGTGCGCGACGTGAACTTCTCCTTCAAGCTGATGCGAAGGCAGGTGCTCGAAGCCGTGCAGCTTCGTTCCGAGGGATCGCTCATCGATGCGGAGCTGATCGTCAAGGCGCGGAATCGCGGATTCGTCATCCAGCAGATCGGCCTCGACTACTTTCCCCGCGTCATGGGCACGTCCCATCTTTCCTCTCCCACCGTGATCGTGAAGATCTTTCGCGAGCTTTTCACGCTCTACGTGGACATGAAGAAGCGAATGTCGCGGTGAAACGCCTCATCGTGACCGCCGACGACGTCGGCCTGCATCGCGGAATGACGGCTGGCGCGATTCACGCGCATCGGCAGGGGATCGTCACCGCGTGCTCGATCTCCGCGAACGGCCGCGACTTCGACGATGCCGTTGCGCGCCTGCGCGAGGTTCCGACCCTCGAAGCCGGCGTTCACCTGACCCTGGTCGAGGAGCGGGCGTTGACGACGGGCCGCGCGATGCCCTCGAGCTACATCCGTTTTCTCTTCTCGTCGAAGAAGGTCGAGGACGAGCTCCGTGCTCAGATCGAAAAAGTCCTCGGCTCTCAGCTCCCGGTCACGCATCTCAACGGCCACCAGCATCTGCATCAGTGGCCGCCGGTCTTCGAGATCGTGCAGAAGCTCGCCGCCGAATACCGGATCAGATACGTGCGGCGTGTGCGCGATCGGGGCGGTCGAGGCGGACTCCTGCGCCGCTTCTCCATCGGCGTGCTCAACGCGCTCGCGCGGGGAGGCACGAACGACCGGACCATCGGCGTGCTGGAAGCAGGGCATCTGCGCGAGGTCGAGCCGCTTCTCGATCACGTGGAAGGGACCACCGAGCTGGTCACGCATCCCGGCCTCGGCGTCGATGCCTATCCGCACTGGAATTACGACTGGGAGGCCGAAACCCGCGCGTTGTGCGCCCCTGGCCTTCGCGAAGCCATCGCCGCGCGAGGAATCGCCCTCATCGCCCCGTCTGATGTCCTGGTGTCAGGTCTGGAAAAACAACTTTTCTTCCAGAAGTGACGGGCACGGCCCGTCACTTCTGGAAGAAAAGTTGTTTTTCCAGACCTGACACCAGGACATCAAAACACTCGAGTGATCATCACCACCGTCTGGTCGTCATCGCGGGGACCTGCCTCGACGGCGTGGATGCGCGCCATGATCTGGTCGACGTCTGCGCCGCTGCTCCGCACGATCTCGGCGAGACCGTCATAGCCGATCTGTTCGCCGCCGGGCATCGTCGCTTCCGGCAAGGCCATGATCAGGCTGGCCGCCATCCCTTTGCCGGCAAAGTCGGCTACGGCGATGCCCACAGGCGATCCTCCTCCCACGCGCGACCTGGACCGTCGTTCTCATACTCGGCGCTGTCGCGAGCTGCAATCGCGGATGCTTCCTGCGCCGGAGATCGCAGCGGATGGCTACCGGATCTCGGGCCGGAACTTCGCGGCTCGATACGTGGCCGGCGATTTCTACGAAGTCTTTCAGTACGCCGACGGCGCTGTGGCATCACCCCCCAGATCAGCGGCATTCCCAGAAAGACCCCTGTGACCCAGCCAACCTGACTGGCGGCGAAGTACACAACCGCCCGTCGCCACCATTGCTCCGGTCTGGCATCGAGCCAGCGATGAAAGAGAAGCTCGGACCCGAAGGCCATGGCGAGACACGAGAACCCGATCAGCGCCCCGTGCGCGACCATGCGCGTGTTCCACTGGAGCCCGCGCATCTGGTCATTGTAGTGACATAGAATCGCCGCGCTTGAAAACACGAAAAATAGCCGTCGTACCCGGTGACGGAATTGGCCCGGAAGTCATTGCCGCGGGGATGCGCGTCCTCCAGCGGGTGAATGAGTCGCGGAAACTCGGACTCGACTTCACGCAGTTTGGATGGAACGCGGACGAGTATCTGAAAACCGGCATCTCGATGCCGGAAGGTGCGATGGACGACATCCGCCATCACTACGACGCCGTCTATCTCGGTGCGTTCGGTGACCCGCGCGTGCCCGACATGAAGCACGCCGCCGACATCCTCCTGGGCATGCGCTTCCAGCTCGACCTCTACGTGAACTACCGCCCGGTCAAACTGCTCAACCCGCGGCTCTCACCGCTGCGCGGCGACAGGAAGATCGACATGGTCATCTTCCGTGAGAACACCGAAGGCGCGTACGTGGGCATGGGCGGGAACTTCAAGAGGGGAACGCCCGACGAGATCGCGGTGCAGGAAGACATCTCCTCACGCCGCGGTGTCGAGCGCATCATCCGATACGCCTTTGAGTTCGCGAAGAAGACGAAGCGCAAGTCCGTGTGCATGTCGGACAAGAACAACGTGATGCGCTTCGGCGGCGATCTCTGGCTGCGCACCTTCGAGGAAGTGGCGAAGGAGTATCCGGAGATCGAGCACTTTCACATGTATGTCGACGCGCTGGCCATGCAGATGGTGCGCGCCCCGGAGATGTTCGACGTCATCGTCACCAACAACATGTTCGGCGACATCGTCACCGACCTCGGCGCCGCGCTGCAGGGCGGGTTGGGAGTGGCCGCATCGGGAAACATCCATCCGGGCCGCGTCTCGCTCTTCGAACCGATCCACGGCAGCGCGCCGAAGTACGCCGGCAAGGACGTCGCCAACCCGATCGGCGCCATCCTCACCGCCGCGATGATGCTCGAATACCTCGGCTCCCAGGCGGAAGCGGAGATGATCGAGCGGGCCGTTGTCGCGGCGATCGATGCGGGCGAGACCACGCACGATCTGGGCGGCAGCCTGGGGACGAAAGCCGCCGGCGAAGCGATCGAGAAGAGGCTTTAGAGGAACCGCGGGCGAGATCGCCCGCGGCTCCACCTGAAGTTCCGTTACCAGCCCACGTTCACGAAGGCGAGGGCTCTCCTCTGCAGGAGGTCGCCGCCGAACGCTTCATGATGCTCGTTGTCGAGCGCGTTGCTCACGTCGACGCCGAAGCCGAGGTTGTCGGTGAGGCGGTAGTTGACGGCGACGTTGACGACGTCGTACTGCGGAACGTTGCCCACGAACACGCCCGCCGCCCAGTCGAACTCATCGACCCAGCGGTACGCGACCTTGGCGTCGAGCTTCGGTCCGCGCCACGCCAGGCCGGCGTTCCACTTGTCGCTCGGGGCGTTGGGGAGAAGGCGGTCGCCCAGCTGCGCCGACTTCACTTCGAAATCGAACTTCGAGTAGTTGAAATCGAGCAGCCAGTTGTTCGTAATGTAGTAGTTGACGGCGATCTCGCCGCCTTCCGTGTCGACGACGCCGGCGTTCGTGTAGGAGAGGACCAGCGCCGGTGCGCCGTTGACGGTCGTGAGGCCGGCGAAGCGAGGTCCGAGCGCCGCGCGGAGGAACTGATTGATCCCTGCCGCAACCGGAGCGGGAACGGTGCCCGGCACGGTGTACGGCGCGAACGACGGATTCACGCCCGGCAGAAGATCGGTGACGAAGTCGCTCAGCTGGCTCTTGTAGAGATCGAGCGTGACGAAGACCTTGCCGCCGAAGATGCCGGAGTAACCGACTTCATGGCTCTTCACCTTTTCGACGAGGAGATTTTCGTTGCCGCGGGCCAGGATCGGCATCGGGCCGAAACCGAGTTGCGCGAGGAAGGGCGCCAGAGGCGCGGATGCCGGATTGAGCGACGCTGCGCCGGCGAGATTGGCCGGCGCTGCTGCGGGCGCGGCGAGGAAGAGTTCCGAGTAGTTCGGGCGCTGGAAGGCTTCGTTGTAGCCGTAGCGGACACTGTGATGAGGCGTGAACGAGAAGACCACAGCGCCCTTCGGCGAGAACTGCGACTCGTGCAGCGTGCTGTCGTCCCAGCGGCCGGCGAGCACGAACTTCAACTTATCGGTTGCGTCGAGGTCGGCCTGGGCGAACACGGACTGCTGGTCTTCCGACTTCGCTTCGAGCATCAGGGTGTGAACGCCGGCATCGTTGGCCGTGTCGACTTCCTGCTGATTGAAAGCCGCTCCGGCGACGAGGCGGAGCCGGTCGAAGAAGTCCCAGTTGGTCTGGAGCTCGGCGTGGAGGTTGCTCGAGTCCTCGAAGAGCGGCGCGCCCGATGCGAGCGCGTACTGGTTTTCGGCGACCCGCGCGTCGTAGTAGCCGCTGAGATTCCAGTGGGGGAGGTTGTAGTTGATGCGCGCCCACGGCCTTTCGACGTCGGTGACCTGAACGCGGCCGATGCCGGTCTGGAACACCGGTCCTTCCAGAGCGGCGTAACCGCCCTCGAGGGTCAGCACGCTGCTGGTGAAGTGCTTGTCGAGGCGCAGACCGCCGAACCCGATCTTCACTTCGTCGAGAGCCAGCGGGCGCGCTTCGCGCGGCAGGCAATTGATCTGGCCCGAAGACGTGCAGAGTGTGCTGTATTCGGCGGTGGTGGTGCGGGAGCGGACGAAGTCTTCGCTCTCCTGATATCCGCCGACGATGCGGTAGTACCAGTCACTCCCGAAGCCGCCGGCGTGGCGGATGTCTCCACGCTTGGTGTTCAGGTCACCGCCGGAGAGAAGAAGGCGGCCGCCTTGCGAATCGCGCGGCATTTTCGAAGTCATGTTGAGAACGCCGCTGAAAGCGTTCGGGCCGTAGAGCGCCGAACCGGGCCCGCGGATGAGTTCGACCGTGGCCATCTCGTCGATCGGGAGCGACAGCGCCGCCCATTCCTGCGCGCCGAGGAAGGCGATGGCGGGGTCGCGGCCGTCGATGAGGGTGAGGATGCGGCGGTTGAGCGAGCTGTTGAATCCGCGCGCGTTGAAATTCGTGTCGTACAGGCCGCTCTGCGTGAAATCGACGCCGGGAGCCGTTTCGATCACGCGCGGAGCCTGGCCCGACGCCGCCACCGCCTCGATGTCCTGGACGGCGACGACCGTGACCGAGGCGGGCGCTTCGGTGATGCGCTCTGTGCGGCGCGACGCCGAGGTGACGGTGATCGTCTCGGCCATGCTGATGCGCCAGTCCACCTGGCGGTCGGCCGAAACGGTCTGCCCGTCGCCGACGGTCACGTTCTCCACCGTGGCCGTGTGTTCACCGGCGGAGAGGTTCAGCGTGTACGTGCCGGGAGGGACGGCGAGCGAGTAGCGCCCATCGACGTCGGTCAGCGTGGCCCTCGCCGTACCGATGGCCTGGACGACGACGCCACCGATCGGCGAGCCGTTCTCGCGCGTGACGCGTCCGGTGATCCGGCCGTCCAGGGCGAAGACGCTCGTCGTAGCGAGCAGCATGGCGAGTAGGGAGACGGAGAGACGGACCCGGGACAGGTTCATGACAAGCTCCTCCGCGCTATCGGTTTTTCGATTTTGGGTTTTGGATTTTGGATTTTGGATTGCCGGGAGCCGCAATCCAAAATCCAAAATCGAAAATCCAAAATTGAGCCTACCCCGACCGCCAGGTCCCGTCAATCAGAAGTCACACCCGGCTGTGACCGGAATTCATTCTTCCGTCGAGCGTTGGCGGTAATGTAAACGGATCGTTTCAGCCGTCACACAATTCAGAACGTCATCAGAAGGAGCTCGTTTGAGAAACAGGTTATCGATTCTCCTGGCGCTGCTGCTCGCGCCTGCGATTTACGCCGCGGAGGGCATGTGGATGCCCCAGCAGGTCCCCCAGCTCGGCGATGAGCTGAGGAAGATGGGTCTTCAGATCGACCCGAACCGTTTCGCCGACCTCACCGGCGACCCCATGGGCGCCGTCATCTCCCTCGGGGGCTGCACCGCCTCGTTCGTTTCACCCGAGGGACTGGTGGTCACGAACCATCACTGCGCGTTCGGGTCGATCCAGCACAACAGCACCCCCGAGCGCGACCTCATCACCGACGGATTCCTCGCCGCCACGAAGGCCGACGAACTGCCGGCCTCGCCGGGCAGCCGCGTCTTCGTCACGACGAAGATCGAGGACGTGACCAGCCGCATCACCGGAAACCTCTCTGCAAAGCTCGGCGATGCCCAGCGCGCCCGCACGATGGAAAAACGAGAGCGGCAGCTGATCGACGAGTGCGAGAAACCGGGCGGCGTCCGCTGCCGTGTCGCGTCGTTCTTCGAAGGGGCGCAGTATCTCCGCACCACGCAGATGGAGATCCGCGACGTCCGCCTCGTGTACGCGCCAGCGGAAGGCGTCGGCAACTTCGGCGGCGAGACCGACAACTGGATGTGGCCGCGCCACACGGGCGACTACTCCTTCTATCGCGCCTACGTCGGGCCTGATGGCAGGCCCGCCGACTTTTCGAAGGACAACGTTCCCTATCGTCCCGCGCACTACCTGAAGGTGTCGTCAGCCGGCGTGAAGCCGGGCGACCTGGTCATGGTCGCCGGTTATCCCGGCCGGACCTTCCGCTACCGCACCGCGCTCGAAGTCCAGAACGCCCGCGAGTTCACGATCCCGACCATCATCCGCTACGGAACGGACATCAGTCAGATCCTTCACGAGATGGGGAAGGGCAAGCGCGACGTCCAGATCAAGAACGCCTCGCGCATCAACGGCTTCGAGAACACCCTCAAGAATTACAAGGGCACGCTCCAGAACATGAACCGCGGCGTGATCACGCAGGACCGCACCGACCGCGAGGCGAAACTGGCCGCATGGATTGCTGCCGAGCCGGCGCGTGTGAAGAAGTACGGCGCGGTGATGAACCGCCTCGATGAGCTGTCGCGCGAGTTCAACACGACGCGCGAGCGTGACCTCGTACTCAACTATCTGCCGCGCAGCTCGCCGATGCTCGCCCAGGCGCAGAGGGTCTACCGCTGGTCGATCGAGAAGACGAAGAAGGACCTCGATCGGGCCGAGGGGTACCGGGACCGCGACGTGCCGACGATGATGTCGGCGTCGAACCGCGCGCAGCGCACCTTCCACGTCGAGAGCGACCGTGCCGGGCTCCGCTACATGCTCGAAGAGGCCGGCCGTCTTCCGGCCGGTCAGCGCATCGCCGCAGTGGACCAGGCGATTTCCCGGTACGGGCTCGAAGGCTTCCTCGACCGTCTCTACGCCAACACGAAGATCCACGTCGCCGACGAGCGCAAGAGGATGTACGAAGAGTCGAAGGCGCAGCTCGACGCGCGCAAGGACGCGATGCTCGAGTTCGCGGCGGCGCTCCTTCCGCTGTCCCTCGCGGACGAAGAAGAAAACAAGAAGTACCTCGGCGCCTCATCGCGTGTTCGTCCGCTGTATCTCGAAGCGCTCCGCGAGATGTCCGGCGGGCTTCTGTCGCCCGACGCGAACGGAACGCTGCGCATCAGCTTCGGGGAAGTGAAGGGTTACGAGCCCCGCGACGCGGTCGAGTACGAACCGCAGACGACGCTCTCCGGCGTCATCTCGAAGCACACCGGCGAAGGGGAGTTCGACGCGCCGGATGCCCTGCTCGAAGCCGCCAGAGCCGGCAAGACCAAAGAGTACGAGGCTCCGCACCTGGGCGACGTGCCGGTGAACTTCCTCTCCACCAATTACACGACCGGCGGCAACTCCGGCTCGCCGACGCTCAACGCGAAGGGTGAGCTCGTCGGCCTCCTCTTCGACGGCAACTTCGAAGCTCTCGGGTCCGATTACCTGGTCGATCCCGAGCTGACGAGGTCCATCCACGCGGACATGGTCTACGTCCTCTGGATCATGGACGCCGTCGACCGCGCCCATCACATCATGCGCGAGATGGGGGTTGCTCCGAAGTACTAGTGGCTGCGTTGCGGCGGGTCCGGGAGAGTCCGGGCCCGTCGCACGGATTGGACTTTGGACCTTGGACCTTGGACCTTGGACCTTGGACCGTAATGTTCAATGTTGAATGTTTAATGTTCAATGTTGAAGGGGTTCTTTCAACATTCAACATTGAACATTCAACATTGAACATTCAACATTCAACGTTGTCTGTTCAAGGTCCCCGGTTCAGGCTCAGAACGGTCCAGAGCCCAAGGTCGCCAGGGTCGCGGGTCCCTTTGTTATAATCCCGCGCCTTACCAGAGCGAGAGCCGCCGCACCGCCCGCTCTTTCCAGACAGACACCGAGGGGGACCACGCCGATGTCAGGCCATAGCAAGTGGAGCACGATCAAGCACAAGAAGGGTGCCGCCGATGCGAAGCGCGGCAAGATCTTCACCCGCATCATCAAGGAAATGACGGTCGCCGCCCGCCTCGGCGGCGGTGATGTCAACGGCAACCCCCGGCTGCGAGCCGCCGTGGCCGAAGCGAAGGCCAACAACATGCCGAAGGACAACGTCGAGCGCGCCATCAAGCGCGGCACCGGCGAGATCGAAGGCGTGACGTACGAGGAAGTCACGTACGAGGGTTACGGTCCCGGTGGCGTGGCGCTCCTCGTCGAGGCGATGACCGACAACACCAACCGCACGACGCCCGAGATCCGGCACATGTTCGAAAAGGCCGGCGGCAACATGGGCACGCCCGGGTCGGTGCGTTTCCAGTTCGACCGCAAGGGCTACTTCGCAATCGAGAAGAAGGCCGTGGACGAGGACAAGCTGATGGAGCTCGTGCTCGAAGCGGGCGCGGACGACCTTCAGACGGACGACCCCGATACGTACGAGGTCTTCACCTCGCCGGAAGCATTCGAGCAGGTGCGGCAGACCCTCGAGAAGAACAACATTCCGACCGTCGAGGCAAAGCTCGGCCAGATCCCGTCGAACTACGTCAAGCTCGACGAGCAGAAGGCGAAGGCGATGATGCGCCTGCTGGAGATGCTCGACGACCACGACGACGTGCAGAACGTGTGGTCGAACTTCGACATCCCGGAAGAGCTGCTCGAGTCCGCGTGAAGCGGATTTTGGATTTTGGATTTTGGATTTTGGATTGGCATCGGAACAATCCAAAATCCAAAATCCAAAATCGCCCATCACCGTCCCACGGCCCGCCGCCGCGGCAGATGATCATTCGGACCAACCAGCACTGAGCTCCGCAATCCTCCGCCATCGCTGTAGTAGTGCCTGACGATCCAGCGCCAATCCTTGAACTGGCGGGCCCAGCGTTCCGTTCCCCACTGGCACATGCCGCGGCCATGGCCGAAACACGACGACCCGGTGCAGACGGGATCGGGCAGACATGGCCAGAAGGCGGGAGGCGACCCGGCCGAGCCGTCGCCGCAGACGAGCTGCGGATCGATGTTCGAGCACGAGCGATCTGGTCGCCTGAGGTTGTTGAGTTCTGCAGAGTATTCGGCGCGGAAGATCTCGCCGTTCTGCACGACCACGTAGCCGGTCGTCGCATCGACGGCGATGTCCGTCGAGACGGACGTATCGGGATCGTTCGCCTGACACGAGGGCGTGCTGCAGATGTCGTAGCTCACCGTGCGGGGATGGGCGAGGTGCCACGCGCCGTAACTGCGATAGGCGACCGCGCCCGCGCGCAACGAATCCTGCGACCAGGATGGAAACCATTCATCGTTGAGACCACGCTTCACGTAGGTCTCGATCGGAAAGATCTCGACGAACTTGCAGGTCGTTGCGGTGGTGCAGTCGAAGCCGACGCGGATCGTTTCGGGGACGGTGACGATCGGCAGCGCCTTGACGCTCGTTTCGATGGCCGCCTGCTCCTCGTGCGGATGCTCGCCGCCCGGCCGGTGCAGCCAGATCTTGTGGCTGTCGTCCCGCGATGTCTCTCCCGCGCCGCTCTCCATCCGGATGATGAAGTGCGTGTCCGACCCGCTCATGAGTGCCGTGTTGCGGATCGTGTGCGCGCGGTAGCCGTCGATGACGACGGTGAGATCTTCGCCGGCAGGCAACCCTTCCTCCTCGTACGCGGCCACGTGCATCGAAAAGTACCCGCCCCCATCGCTGCGCGCGGTGACGCCGGAGCTCCGCGCCGTGACGAGCGCCCCCTCGAGCGGCAGGCCTGTGGCGGTGTCGCTGATGTGGCCATGAAAGAACATCTGAGCCGGCCGCAGCTGGGCGAGGACCACCGAGGGGCGAAGTTCCTCGGGCGTGTCGGGAGATTTCACCCAGACGGTCGCGGGGACGGATTCGCCGGCCGCGTGCGCGGCGAGCCTTGTGTCAGCAGGGACGGCGAAACCGGTGGCGGCATCGCGGAAGGAGAGAAGGGACGCGGCGAGGAGGAGGGTCGTCGTCAGCATGGTTTTCCTGAGTTCTCAGATGATGGCTTGATTGACAAGCGAGGTGGCATTGATCGCGTCGTTCTTCGGCCGCGGGCATTGTCTCTCAATGCAACGTTCCGCCCGCGATCGAACCTGCCGGGCAAGAATCGAAAGGAGGGGGTAGGTATTTGCCCTCCCCGGTCACTCCTCTAAGAGTCGGGTCTGCATTTCGATCCAATCATGGCTTCATGAGGCGGTGATCCCGCCCGGAGATTTCGCATGCCATTTCGCTTCCGGCGGGCCGCATTGACCATCGTCACTACCTGGCTCCTCACACTCGTTCCTGCCGGACGGCTCGAAGCAGTCTGTTCCGCCAACGTATCGGCTTCGGTCAGTGGAACGACCTTGTCGATCAACGCGTCGGGAGGGGGGACATGCAACGGTTCGCTGATCGTGGTTCAGCTCGACGGGATCAACATCGGCTCCCGTCAATGTACCGATTCGAGTTGCGATATCTCTCTTACGCGCTCGACGAATTGCCTGAGGACGGGCACCCACACGGTCGGCGTCCTCACGGAGTGCAGCAAGACCATCACTCAGACCGATGGCAGCCAGAGTTGCCTGCGCGACGCGAATGGATCGAACTCGACGACCTTCACCGTGTATTCAGAACCGTCGGTCTCCATCAGCTACAGCGGTCCCGACGCGCAAGGGAACGGCGAGGTCACGATTACTTACAACTTTCCGAACACGGACCAGCCGGGCCAGCGGAAGGTCACCAGAGGCATTGAAATGCCCGGTGCCATACAGTTCGAAGCCATTTATCCGGACCAGCAATCCGGAACCTGGACATTCCCGTGGAGCCTCTCCTGCTATCCCCCCGGCAGCTACCGGTTCGTCGCGGCGGCGGAGACGTGCAGCGGCGAGCGCGTCGAGAAAGAGTGGAAGTGGCAGGCTGCTCGAGTCTCACGCCTACGACCAGGGGCGCGCGATCACTTCGGCCGGACCGTCGGGCGACGTCTCATCCATCGACTACCGCCTCCCGGGCCGCGTTCCCGGAGAACAGATCACTCGCGTAACGTGGACGAGTGGTCGAGTGACCGAGTACTTCACGCGCTACATCGCCGGCGAAGCGCGCACGGTCGAAGTGCGCGGTACGTGCGATTGCGGCAGCGACGACACCGTGTACGGGCGCGATCCGGATGGCCACATCGTCCGTGAACAGGGTGCGCGAGGTTTCATTTCGGCACGACAGTTTCAGAACGGCCGCGTCATTCGAGAGGAGACGCAGCTGCAGCCCGCGGGGTGCAATCCGCTGACCGATGCGGCACGGTGCAAGCTCGATCCCGGCTCCATCCTCACGGCCGTGCTTCAGCCTACGGCTGCCACCGAGATCACCGAGCTCGAATACGGAGACGCGAACTGGCCCGAGGCGCCGACGAGAATCGCGACGGAAAGCGTGCTCGTACCGGGGTCCGGCAAGGTGCAGACGTTCGTCTACGATCCCGCAACCGGCGAGACCCTGGTGACGTCGACGACCGGCTGGAGCGGGACTCCTCCTCGGCAGCTGACCCTCACGACGACGACCACGCTCTACGACGGCACCGAAGTGGCCGCGTTCAATCCGGGCGGGACGTTTGCTCCGGCCTGGCTTTCCCTACCGCAGCCGAAAGGCCTGCGCAGGATGATGGATGGGCCGCGCACCGACGTCGCCGATGTCACCGCCTTCGTCCATTACCCGGTCGACGCGAGCGTTCCCGCGCTGCTTCGCGGGCGGCTCGCCGCGACGCGCAACGCGGCGGGGCACATCTCCCGATTCGAGGCCTACGACATCTTCGGCAGTGTGACCCGCGCCGTCGACGCGAACGGTGTCGCGACGGAATCGACCTACGACCGCTTCGGGCGTCTTCTCACCTCCACCGTGAAGGGTGTGAGCGGCTGCGACCTCGCCACGGATCCCCTCTGCGCCACCGATCTCGCGGTCTTGCGGTCGTATGAGAGCTCCGGCCCCCTCGCGCTCGAAACGACGGCGCGCGGGACGGTGACGAAGTTCGAGTACGACGAGCGGGCCCGTCTCACCGCCATGTCGCGAGGGTCGTCGGAGACCGATCCGCGGGAGCGCGCGGAATACGCATACGACCCTGCCACCGGAAAGAAGAACCTGGAGCGTTTCCTGCTGAACGAGAACGGCGCATGGGTCGAGAAACGCCGCGAGTCGTATGTCTACGATTCGTTCGGACGCCTCACGCGAACCGTCCATGCCGGCGAAACCAGCGCCGGCTATGAATATGACGCCGCGGGGAATCTGACGGCAGTGCGCGACGAGAACCACACGTCCCCGAACACGAGTTACCGGTACGACGCCGCCGATCGCCTGATCGAGGTGAAACAGAATCTCGGTGCCGGCAGTGTCGTGACGCGCTACGAATACGACGGCGATGGCAATCTGAGATCGGTGACCGATCCGAACGGCAACATCACGTCGTATGTGTACGACGACTTCGGGCGCATGATCCGGCAGACGAGCCCGGTCACCGGCGTCACCGAGTATTCCTACGACACGGCCGGCAACCTGGTCACGGTCGTTGACGCAAACGGCGCTGCGACCACACGTACATACGACTCTCTCGGCCGGGTCCTGACTTCGACGACGACCTCGCCGGCGGCGCCACCCGAGCACGTCGCCTGGACGTATGACGACACGTCGAACCCATTTGGGATCGGGCGCCTCTCCGCGATGACCGATTCGATCGGCAGCACGTCCTACCGCTATGAGCGCCGTGGGCAGTTACTGGGCGAGATCAAGTCCGCGGAGGGAGCCTTCTACGAAACATCGTTTGGTTACGACGCGAACGGCAACAGAAGCATGTTCGTTTACCCATCGGGCGCGGTCGTGGCCACATCGTTCGATTTTGCCGATCGCCCGGTCACGCTCTCCTACGGCGGCTCGCCGCTGGTTCTCTCCGCCGCCTACCTTCCGTTCGGACCGGTCACTTCGATCGGGTATGCCAACGGCACCACCCGGACGACAACTCACGACAACCGTTATCGTCCCGCCGGACAGCGGCTGAGCAGCCCGGGCGGAGTCCTGGCCTCCTACGACTACGGTCATGACCCCGCCGGCAATGTGACGCGCGTCGACGACCTGACCGGCTCCGGTTTCAACCGGGCGTTCGGCTACGATGATCTCCATCGGTTGACGGCCACGAGCTCCGGGCCGCGGCTTTGGGGAAGCGCGAGCTACGGCTACGACGCGATGGGCAACCTGCGGTCGATCGACCTCGGATCCGCACGTCGGACGACGTTCTCCTACGCCGGATCTTCGCCCAAACTGATGTCGGCGACGGAGAACGGGACAATCCGCGAGGTCACTTACGACGCCGCCGGCAACGAGACGAGGACTGGCGATCAGCTCTTCGCCTACTCGGCGCGCAACTCGCTGGCCACCACCGGGACCGCCGAGTACCGTTACGACGGGCGGGGCATCCGCACGGTCACCTATCCGGCGGCGGTGTTGATGAGCGTGACGCTCGCGCCGGAGACCGCGACGGGCGGAAGGCTCGTCACAGGGACCGTGCATCTGACCGCGGCAGCACCCGGCGAAGGGATGATCATTTTTCTCGCCAGCGACAGCAGCGCGGCGGTGGTTCCGGCGAGCGTGGTCATCGCTCCCGGCTCGCAGAGCGCGGAGTTCACGATCTCCACGACGAGCGTTTCCACGTTCACGACGGTGACGATCCGCGCCGCGGCATCCGGTGTCGTTCGCAGCGCGGTTCTGCGGATCGAGCCGCCGGCGCCGCTGCTCATGGACATCGTTCCGGCTTCGGTCACCGGCGGCGGTACGGCCATGGCGAGCGTGGCGCTCACCGGTCCGGCTCCGGAAGAGGGGCTGGCGCTTTCGATCACACATGCGGGCAGCTCGTCCGCGAGCGCGCCGGCGGAAGCGGTGGTGGCCGCGGGGCAGACGACGGTTGCTTTCGCGATCAGCACGACGCCGGTCGCGCTACCCGAGACCGCCGAGTTCGTGGCGACCGCCAACGGCCGCGGCGCCTCGGCCATGCTCTTCATCGATCCCCCCAACCTGGCAACGATGATCATCACGCCGGCGGCGGTGATCGCCGGCAACAGCGCCACCGCGACGGTGGTGTTGACCGGCGCCGCGCCGGCGGGGGGAGTGACGGTCGATCTCGTTTCCGATCGCGCCGAGGTGACCGTTGCTTCGCCGGTGGTGATCGCGGCAGGAAGTGATCGCGCCTCGTTCACGATCAGCACGGCCGCGACGATCTCGGGTCAACTGGTGGCGACGATCACGGCGACCTGCGGCATCCGCGTGGTGTCGGCGACTCTGACGGTCGATCCACCGCCGGTGACGCTGGCGGCGGTGTCGATCGAGCCGGCGGAGGTGGTGGGCGGACTGCCGGCGACGGGAAGGATCGTTCTCACGAACCCCGCCCCCGCCGAGGGAGCTCTGGTCAGCGTGACGAGCTCCGACTCGTTCGTGGCCACGGTGCCGGCGCAGGTACTCGTGCCGGGCGGCGCGCTGGCGGCGACATTCGCGATCGAGACCTCGTCGACGCTGACGGCGACGGTAGCCGGGATCACGGCGACGTGGAACGGGGTCTCGCAGACGGGATTGCTCACGGTCACCCCGCCGGCGACGCTCTCGCTCTTCTCGCTGGAGGTCGATCCGCGGAACGTGGTGGGGGGAGGGAGGGCAATCGGAATCGTGGTGTTGTCGGGGCCTGCGCCCCAGGGAGGAGCGGATGTGGCCATGACGAGCTCCGATCCGGCCGTGAGCGTTCCGGCGAACGTGAAGGTGCGAGGAGGGGAGACGACGGGGTCGTTCGACCTGCGGACCTCGGCTGTGACCGCGTTCACGGAGGTGACGATCAGCGGGGTGTACGGTCAGCTCACGCAGCGCGATGTGCTGAGGGTGATTCCGCCGACGGCGATCACGCTCGTGTCGGTGTCGCTGACCCCGGCGCAGGTGGTGGGAGGGGTGGAGGGTAGCGGGATCGTGACGATCGACCGCGCCGCGCCGGAGGGAGGGATCGTGGTGTCGCTGGGGGCGAGACCGAAGAAAGGGGCGGCGCTGCCGGCGACGGTTCTGATCGCGGGGGGAGCGACGACCGCCACATTCCCGATCGGGACGCAGCCGGTGCGCCGATCGACGTCCGTGCGCATCCGCGCGTCGTTCGCAGGGGTGACGGAGGAGGCGGTGCTCACGATCATGCCATCATCGGAAGCGAGCCTCGATGCCCGAGAAGCGCTGATGGCCGATCTGGCGGTCGACGAGGACGTCCCGGTGTCGCTCTCGGTGACGACGAGCGTCGTGACGAATGCGATGGCGATGCGCCGCATCTCGCTCTACACTCCGGAACTGAATCTGATGGCCGAGAGCGAGACCACTGCCGCGGCGCAACCGACGATCGGGTACGAGTACGTGTGGTTCAACGGCGAGCCACTGGCGCAGATCGAAACGTCCACCGGCGCGATCCACTACTACTTCAACGACCACCTCGGCGC
>CALMZP010000146.1 GCA_937870635.1 uncultured Acidobacteriota bacterium
GAGAGTTGAAAGAGGAGGTCGCCGGCTGGAAGAGCGGAGCAGGTCCCGTCCGCTTCGCGCTTGAGGCGCTTGGCGCCCGAGATCGTTCCGGTGGCGGTTACGAAAGGGCCCGTCTGGACGACGTTCGCGGTGAGCGGCCCCGCCGATGTGATGCTGGTGAGGTTCCTGCAGCGATCGACTGACTCGGTGCTCGTGTACGTGCCCGAATAGAACCCGGTCAGGAGCGAGGGCGGCGGCTGTGTGCTGGACTGAGTGAGGGTGCCGGTGGCCGTGAAGTCGGGATTGGCGAAGATGACGTCCATGGAGGAGCCGCGAATCGTTGCGGACAACCCCAGCGGACGGCCGCGAAACACCAGGCCCGCGGTCAGCAGATCGTTGGCCACGCGCCCCTTGAACGAGACGGCGACGGGCGTCGTGCGCTCCGTGGCGCAGCGCGCGTCGAAGCTCGGCACGCTCGTGAAGAAAACGTTTCCCGTCACTTCCTGTCCCGAAACAGCGCCGACGGCGAGCGTGAGTGGCGAGCTCCAGCGGATGGGAGCGCTGTTACACCGGTCCGTGGCAAGGACGGAGCCGCCCCAGGTGCCGCTGATATCGGCGCGGGCGCCGGCGGCGAGGAGACTCATCGCCAGGACGAGCCGGAGCCGGATGGATGGACGCATGGGTATCTGGCCATTGTAGACGGGCTCGAGGGTGGCGGCGTGTACAACAAGCGGATGAGGGGGCGGAAGGGTAGGAAACTCGAAATGTTGAATGTTGAATGTTGAATGTTCAATGTTGAATGAACGGTTTGTTTCAACATTCAACATTCACCATTTCGCCGTCCCCGCAGCCCCAAGGTCCCTCGCTCACGCTTCTAAGAAAAGTCAAGATTCGGCGCGGTCTCTGTTCACGTCATCCTGAGAGGCTGTGAAGCGCGGCGAAGGACCTCAAAATGCGAAATTTTGGCATCTTGAGGCCCTTCGGCGTCTTCGCGCCTCAGGGTGACGTGGCTCGTTCTACCCACTCAGGCACGTCGCCCGCGACGTTCCTACGCTCGGATGACACGTTCTTGCTGCCGCACTCCAATTCATGGTTCCCAATCCAAAATCCAAAATCGAAAATCCAAAATCCGTTAGGCTTGCGCCCCGATGCCTGCGGAACAGATTGCAAGAGTGGTGGTGGCGCTGGCGGTGGCAGTGGGCCTGGCCATCGTTGCCGCGCATCCCGTCGTGCGGCGGTTCGAGCAGCGATTCGGTCTTTCCGTTCTCGCGGCCTCCGGCTTCCCCCTCCTCATCCTCGGCTTCGGATTCAGGGCTTTCGGCGTCGTCACCGAGCAGACCCTCGCCGACTTGCGTCCCGTTTACGAATTCGGCCTCGGATGGATCGGCTTCGCGGTCGGCATGCAGCTCAATCTCCGGCGGCTCGACGAGCTCCCGACGAGTTTCACGACGACACTCGTTCTGATGACGCTGCCGGCGACGCTCTTCGCCGCCGCGAGCTGCGCGCTCTTCCTGGCCGCGCTCGGTTTGCTCCAGGGAACGGGCCTCCTTCGCGACATGCTCGTCCTCGCGGGATGTGCGGCGGTCAGTGCGCCCGCCAATCTGCGGCTGCTGTTGCGGGCTGCGCCGCCTCAGGCCACGCAGATCGTCAACGGCATCACCCAGATCGATCAGGTCGCCGCGTTTGCGATTCTCGCGCTCGTCGCGAGCATGTTCCGGCCGCAGGCCGTGGTGCTGTGGCGCCTGCCGCGCAGCGGCTGGTTCATCGTCATGGTGGGTGTCGGCTTTCTGCTGGGCGTAGTCATCTACATGCTCGTTCGCAACGTACGCAGCGCAACCGAGGAGATCTCGCTCGTGATTGGCGGGATCGCGCTGGCGGCTGGGACGGCGGGATATCTCGCCCTGTCGGTTCCTGTCGTCTGCGCGCTCGCCGGCGCGGTGCTCGCGAATGTTCCGTATCCCAATCGAAGCCGGCTGGAGGCGACCCTCGGCGAATTCGAACGCCCTCTTTATCTGCTCTTCCTATTCCTCGTCGGCACGACGTGGCGGCCGATGGAATGGCAGGGATGGGTCCTCGGCATTCTGTTCGCGCTCAGCCGCGGGTACGGGAAGTTCATCGGCGCCCGTGCCGCGGTACGCGTTTCGCCGACCGATCTTCCGAGCGCACGGAACCTCACCCTTTCCCTGCTGCCGGAAAGCGCGGTGGCGATCGTCGTCATCTTCAGTCTGGCGACCCTCGATCCGACACCTGTGCCCGCCATCGCATGGGGCATCAACGCCGTCATCGTCGGAAGCGTGCTGACTGAAATTTACGTGCAGGCGATGCAGCGGCGGGAGGCGCGACTGGTCGGCGAAGAAACCGGCCGGTTCGTGACGAACTTCGTATGAGCGTAACGCGCGCCCTGCTGACGCTGCTCACGGTCACCGCCATTGCCTATGCCGCGAGGTCGTTTCTTCCGGAAGGAGCCACGGTCACCGGCTCCGGCGCTGCGCTCGCGCTAGGATTCCTCATCGTCGCCGCACTTCAGGTCGGCCACGTCGCCGAGGCGGTTGGCTTCCCTCACCTCACCGGCTACCTGCTGTGCGGTTTCCTCTTCGGGCCGAGCGTGTTCCGCATCGTGACCGAACCGATGGTTACCGATCTCGCGCTGGTGAAGGGCACCGCCGTCGGGCTCATCGCGCTTCTTGCCGGCTGCGAGCTGAACTTCAAGCACCTTCTGCCTCGCCTACGAGCAATCACGGCCATTTCGGTCGCGACGATGTCAATCAACTTCGTGCTTCTGACGTCGGTCTTCTTCTGGGTCGCGTCGGTGCTCCCGGCCACTGCCGATTTCACGACGCTCGAAAAGATTGCGGTCGCGCTGGTCTGCGCGAATGTCGTTGCCGCGTTCTCTCCGGCCGTCGTCATCGGCGTGATCACGGAGACGCGGGCGAAGGGCCCGCTCAGTGAGCTCTGCATGTCGATCGTCGTCGTGGCCGACCTCGCGATCGTCGTCACCTACTCTCTGACCAGCACGTTCGCTCGCTCGATCTTTCCCGCGTCGACGGTCGGCGGAGGTATGGGAATCCTGGCCGGACACATCTTCGGCTCGATCCTCGTCGGTCTGGCCTTCGGCGCTCTGCTCGCTGTCTACATCCGCCGGGTCCAATCGCGCACGGGCCTCTTCGTCTTCGCACTTCTTTTCATTGCCGCCGAGGCGGGGCGCGTGCTGCATCTCGATCCGCTGCTGGTCGGTCTCACCGCGGGTCTCTTCCTCGAGAACATCAGCCCCGTCAGCGGCGCCGAAGTCACGAAGGCGACTGCGACAGTCGCCCTGCCGACGTTCGCGATCTTCTTCGCCGTCGTGGGTGCCGAGCTGCACCTGCGCGCATTCATCCACGTTGCGCCGTTTGCGATCGTCGCCGCGATCGTCCGGGCGATAGGCATCTTCATCGGAACGAAGATTGGCGTCGCGATGTCCGGGGTCGACCGCGCGCAAGGAAGGCTCGTGCCGCTTGGCCTTCTCCCACAGGCCGGCGTGGCGATCGCGCTGGCTGTCCTGGTCCTCAACGATTTTCACCCATGGGGCCGCGTCCTCGGCACCGTGCTTCTCGGCTCGATCGTCGTCAACGAACTGATCGGCCCGGTGCTCTTCCGTTACGCGCTCTCGAAGGCGGGGGAGATTGGGGAAGGAGAGCCGGAGGAGCTTCGGCTCGATCCCTCGGTTGTTTGACCTTGGACCTTGGACCTTGGACCTTGGGTGGTCTGTGACTGGATTCGCCGCAGGGGTCCAGGGTCTGAGGTCCAAGGTCCAAGGTCCAATTCGCCCCGAAGCCAGAACCCGCCGCACGTCAGCAAACGTCAGGGTTGATAAACCCCACCGGTAAAGATCTCCTGAAAGCGCTCCTTCCCCGCATCGAACTGCACGACGGCGCGAACGGTGAGCGGTTCGTTCGGGGTCATGCGCGAGGCGCGTGCGGCCGCGGTTGCGAACATGGGGAACGCTTTTGCTTCGCCCGGGTTGATCGTCTCGTTGAACATGCGCTGCGTCGGGTAGATCCCCCACGACAGCATGCCCGAGCTCTGAATGTTGATGTTGCGGACGACGATGGGCACGCCGGCGCGATTCTCGACGAGCACCTCTATGTTTGCCGGTGCGGTCGTGCCCGATCCGAAAAATACCGGCGAGGCGAGCGTCACGGCCACGCCGGCGCGGCCACCCGAGGTCGACATCGGGGGACCTCCCGACGAACACGCGGCGGCAAGAACGAGGATCGCGACGGTTCGAGCGATTTTCATGATGTCATTCCAACGAGCGAGCCGCGAACGTATCACACGCCTGAACCTGCCCTGTGTCGAGGCCGCGGCGGAACCACGTCATGCGCTGCGCGCTGCTTCCGTGCGTGAACGACTCCGGCACGACCTGTCCCTGCGTCTGGCGCTGGATACGGTCGTCGCCGATCGCGCTCGCAGCGTTCAGCGCTTCCTCGACGTCGCCCGGCTCGAGGACCTGCCGCTGGCGATCGGCGTGATTCAGCCAGACGCCAGAGAAACAATCCGCCTGCAGCTCCTGGCGGACGGAGAGCTCGTTGCCCTCCGCTCTGCCGAGACGCTGGCGCTGACTCATGACCTGCTCGGAGATGCCGAGGAGAGTCTGCACGTGATGGCCGACTTCGTGCGCGATGACGTACGCCTGCGCTGCATCACCGGGAGCGCCAAAACGCTCGCGGAGATCACGGTAGAAGGAGAGGTCGATGTAAACCTTCTGATCGAGCGGGCAATAGAAAGGTCCCGCTGCCGATTGTCCGACGCCGCACGCCGACTGCGTCGCGCCGCTGAAGAGGACCAGTTCGGGGTGTTTGTACTCGCGGCCCAGCTGTTCCCTGAAGATCACGTCCCACGTCTTCTCGGTCTCGAGCAGAACGCCGGACACGAAATCGCCCTCGGGATCCGGCTCGCCTGGCTTCGGAGCCTCCTGTCCCGCGGGGGCCTGCTGCAGCACTTCATTCGGATCGCCGCCGAGGAACATCACGACGAGGGCGATGACGATGGCGCCGATGCCGCCGCCCGCCATGAGGGGCCCGCCCATCCCGCGCCGGTCCTGAACGTTGGAGCTCCGACCACTGATCTTCATTCAAAAGCCTCCACTAAATGCACAGCTTAGGCCGCTTTCTGGTCGGCTCCTTGCACTCCGTTCCGCACTGGAGGTACGAAATGGCAACCGCTAATTACGAAGAAGCCGACGACCGCGGCGCGAGAGGCCGGAGCAGCTCCGGCACGAGCAGTCGCGGAGGTTCACGAAGCAGCACGAAGCGCTCGGCCGCCGTCGCAGGACTGAGCAGCGCCGCTCTCTTCGACATCGTCGACCGCCTCGGCGTGGTCGACCTGGTGGTCGACCGCGTGAAGAGCCGTCTCGAAGAAGTCGAGGTGGACGACATCCTCGACGAGATCGGCGACTACCTGAAGCGCAATCCGGAAGTGATGGTCGTGGCACTCGGCGCGATCACGATCGCGGCCGGAGCGCTGGTGTATCTGAACAAGCGCAACGAGCGGGACGAACCGCGGCAAATCGCGCAACCGCAACGCAAGTCGGCGAAGTCGTCGCGGTAAGCCTGGAGTGCGGCAGATTGCTGCCGCGTCTCAAACGCGTGTCATCCCGAGCGTGAGCGAGGGACCTGGGAGGAGGGGCGGCACGAGGCATGATGTTCGCGCCGCCCGGCCCCCAGATCCCCCTCGATACGCTTCTAGGAAACTTCAAGAAAGACGTCCATCACGCTCGGATGACAGGAGTGCGGCAGTGCTGCCGCACTCCGCTACTTCGCCAGAATGGCCTCGAACGCGGTCAGTGCGCGGGATCGAAATCGAACGATCATTCGGCAGCTGCGCGATGCCAGGAACGCCGTCGTATTCATGGGCGATTAGACTCCCCGCGGGCCCGCCGGTTAGCTCTGCTATACTGCGCGCCCTAAATCATGAGCCGGACCACGACCACGCCCGCGCGAACGACGAGCCCCACCGGCTCGCCCTGTCGTTGATCCGCTTTCCCAATCAGTCAGATCAGTCGACAGGGCCGATGATCCTCGGCCCTGTTTTGTTTTGAGTTCATATGCACGTACAACTACCTGACGGTTCCCAGAAGGAAGTCCCCGAAAACGCCACCGTGGCCGACGTCGCCGCGGCAATCGGAAAGGGCCTCGCCAAGGCAGCCATCGCCGGCAAGATCGACGGCAAGGTCGTGGATCTCTCCGCGAAGGTGCCGGACGGCGCGAAGGTCGAGATCGTTACGCCGAAGAGCGAGACCGGGGTTGACACGATTCGCCACTCCACTGCCCATCTGATGGCGCATGCGGTCCAGGAGCTGTTCCCCGGAACGCAGGTCACCATCGGTCCGGTCATCGAGAACGGCTTCTATTACGACTTCGCGACCGACAGGCCGTTCACCGAAGACGACCTGCGCCGCATCGAAGAAAAGATGGCCGAGATCGCGAAGCGCGACGTTCCCGTGCAGCGCGAAGAGTGGACCCGCGAACAGGCCATCTCCACCTTCGACAAGATCGGCGAAAAGTACAAAGTCGAGATCATCCAGTCGATCCCCGGAGACGAGACCCTGTCCGTGTATCGCCAGGGTGAATGGTTCGATCTCTGCCGCGGACCGCACGTCCCGTCGACCGGAAAACTCGGCGCGTTCAAGCTGATGTCGGTCGCCGGAGCGTACTGGCGGGGCGACAGCCGCAATCAGATGCTCCAGCGCATCTACGGCACGGCGTGGGCCGATCAGAAAGAGCTGGACGAATATCTCAAGCGCACCGAGGAGGCCAAAGCGCGCGATCATCGCCGCCTCGGCAAGGAGCTCGATCTTTTTCACTTCCATCCCTTCGCTCCAGGCGCGGCGTTCTGGACTCCGAAGGGCACCACCGTCTACCAGACCCTTTCCCAATACATGCGCGAGCTCGCGCTCGCGAACGGATACGTGGAGGTCAAGACTCCCCTGCTCTTCAACAAGGGACTGTGGGAGATCAGCGGACACTGGGGCAAGTACAAGGAGAACATGTTCCTCGTGCTCGACAGCGAGACGAAGGAGCACGACTTCTCGCTCAAGCCGATGAACTGCCCATCCCACTTTCTCTATTACGGGATGAAGCGGCACAGCTATCGCGACCTTCCGCTGCGCCTTCACACGCAGGATGTCCTGCATCGCAACGAAGCGTCGGGGACGCTGAGCGGCCTCACTCGCGTCCGCCAGTTCGCGCAGGACGACGCGCACATCTTCTGCGTCGAAAATCAGGTGCCCGATGAAGTGGCCCGTTTCGTCGGACTCCTGGACCAGGTCTACCGGTCCGTCGGACTCGAGTACACCGCGAAGTTCTCGACCCGGCCGCCGGTGCGCATCGGCACCGATGAGCTTTGGGACCGGGCCGAGGCGCTGCTGAAGAAGGCGCTCGATGCGCTGGGGCGGCCGTATGAGATCAAGGAAGGCGAAGGCGCCTTCTATGGTCCGAAGATCGATTTCGACGTGTCCGACAGCATCGGGCGCAAGTGGCAGCTAGGCACGATCCAGCTCGATTACAACGCTCCGGAGCGCTTCGACCTCCAGTATGTGGGCGAGGACAACACCGAGCACCGGCCGGCCGTCCTCCACCGCGCAATTTACGGGTCGTTCGAACGGTTCATCGCAATTCTGATCGAACACTTTGCCGGCGCGTTCCCCTTCTGGCTCGCACCGGTGCAGGCAACGGTTCTTTCGCTCTCGGAGAAGTTCGTCGATTACGCGGAAGAGGTGGCGGGAAAACTTCGGGCCGGCGGCATTCGCGTCGAGGTCGACCGAAGCAACGAAAAGCTGGGCGCCAAGATCCGGACCGCGCAGCTCGAGAAGATCCCCTGGATGCTGGTCGTCGGAGAAAAAGAGGCGACGAGCGGCACCGTCAGTCTGCGGAAGCGGACCGGCGGCGACCAGGGCAGCGTGGGGGTGGGGGAGCTCGTCCAACACGCGATTGAGCTGATTCGAACGAGATCTCTGACGTTGTGAGATTCGGGTTGATTTTGGATTTTGGATTTTGGATTTTGGATTTGAACCGGGGGCCGGCGCCATCCCGAAAATCCAAAATCCAAAATCCAAAATCTAAAATCCCGGCCGCCTTGACTTTGTGAGTTGTTTATTCGTAGATTCGCGCATTCCGCGTAACTAATAAGGAGGAAGACCAGTATTTTTCCACCCCGACGAGGCTCCCGATTCGACCGTAGACCTGCCGAACCTGAATCCAGAATCAATGAAATGATCCGTGGCATCCCCGAAGTGCGTCTGATCGACGCCGAGGGGAACCAGGTAGGAATCGTCCCGCTCGCCCAGGCGCAGGAGATGGCCCGCGAGAAGGACCTCGACCTCGTCGAGATCTCCCCGACCGCCAACCCGCCGGTCTGCAAGGTCATGGACTACGGCAAGTACGTCTTCCAGCAGAAGAAGAAGCAGGGCGAAGCGAAGAAAAAGCAGAAGGTCATCGTCGTCAAGGAGGTGCAGTTCCGCCCCCGCATCGACGAGCACGATTTTGACTTCAAGAAGAACAACATCGTCCGGTTCCTCCAGCACGGCGACAAGGTCAAGGCCACGGTCCGTTTCCGCGGCCGCGAGATGTCGCACATGGAGCTGGGCCGGGCCGTACTGGACCGCCTCCTCGCCGAGATCAAGGAGTACGGCGCCAGCGAGAACCAGTATCCGGATGTCCAGGGCAACCGGATGACGATGGTCATTGCACCGAATAAATAACTGACAACACAGGGAATCAAAGCCCTCGGGATCCCGTTCTTACCCGGGCTTAAGCGAGGTTATCCATGCCGAAAATGAAGACGCACCGAGGCGCTGCCAAGCGCTTCAAGAAGACCGGAACCGGCAAGCTGCAGCGGAACCATGCGTTCCACTCGCACATCCTGACCAAGAAGTCGCCGGGCCGGAAGGCCTCGTTGGCCGGTGAGACGGAAGTCTCCAAGGCCAACACCAAGACAGTCAAGCGGATGCTTCCCTACGACTAGTCTTTAACCGAGCGCGCACAGGCAATCACACTCCTGGCCTGACCGCTCAGAAAGAAAGGAAACGAGGAGACCATGCCGAGAGTCAAAAGAGGTCCGAAAAGAAAGAACCGCCGCGCGAAAATCCTGAAGCTTGCCAAAGGCTTCTATGGGATGAAGTCGCGCGGCCACCGCATCGCGAAGCAGGCCGTCGACAAGGCCCTGAATTCTTCGTTTGCGGGACGCAAAGACCGGAAGGGCGACTTCCGCAGACTGTGGATCGCGCGCATCAACGCCGCCGCCCGTCTCAACGGGATGTCCTACTCGCAGCTCATCGCGGGTCTGAAGGCGACCGGAAACACGATCGACCGGAAGATCCTGGCCGACCTCGCCGTCCGCGACGCCGCCGCGTTCACCGCGCTGGCCGAGAGCGCGAAGGCTTCTTCGGCCACGAAAGCGAAAGCTCGCGAGACCTCTGCAAAAGAATCCCGAGCGTAAGCGAGGGATCTCCGGTACCACCGCGAAGATCGAACCGAACAACGCAACGCGGGCCTTCACCGGCCCGCGTTTTTCTTTGGGCCACATCCTGCCGGTGCTTCCGGAGATCCCTCGCTTCGCTCGGGATAAACTTAGCTATGCTCGACGACATCACGAGAGTTGGCGAAGACTTCGACACAGAGCTCGAAGGAGCCAGCGACGTTAAAGCCCTCGACGAACTGCGCGTGAAGTACTTCGGCCGCAAGGGCGGCCTGATCCCGGCTCTCTTCGGCCGGCTCAAGGAAGTTCCGAAAGAGCAGAAGAAGGATGTCGGCGACGCGCTGAACAAACTGCGCGACCGGCTCGAGGAATCGCTCAAGGAGAAGAGCGAGCGCATCGCCGCCGATGAGGCGCGCCGCAAAGAATCGCGCGAGCACGTCGACATCACCCTCCCCGGCCGGCGCCCCCGCCTCGGCTCGCTCCATCCGATCACGCTCGTCCGCCTGCGGATGGAGGAAGTGTTCCGCGAGATGGGCTACTCGATCGATCCGGGACCGGAGATCGAGAGCGACTGGTACAACTTCGAAGCTCTGAACTTCACGCCCGATCATCCCGCGCGCGACACGCAGGACACGTTCTTCCTCGATGCGAACGCGAAGGAAGGCACACCATTGCTGCTTCGGACGCACACGTCGAACGTGCAGATCCGGACGATGGAGAAGTTCAAGCCTCCGGTGAAGGTCCTCTCCTGCGGCCGCGTGTATCGTCGCGACGAGATTACGATGCGCCGTTCGCCGATGTTTCACCAGGCCGAAGCCCTCCTCGTGGACAAAGGCATTCATATCGGACACATGCGCGCAACGATCGAGCACTTCATCCGGCGCATCTTCGGCGAGGAAGCACAGATCCGCCTTCGTCCGAGCTTCTTCCCCTTCACCGAGCCGTCGGCTGAAGTGGACATGTCGTGCTTCTTCTGCAAGGGCAAAGGCTGCGGCACCTGTTCCCAGACCGGCTGGATGGAAATCCTCGGCTGCGGCATGGTGCATCCGCAGGTGCTGCGCAACGTCGGGATCGATCCCGAGGAGTGGAGTGGGTTCGCGTTCGGGATGGGCATCGACCGTGTGGCGATGCTCAAGTACGACATCCCGAACATCCGGACTCTGTTCGAGAACGACCTGCGGGTCCTGCAGCAGTTCTGATCGTGGGCTTCGATCGCGTTGCGCTGTTGCGCGCCGTCAACGTCGGCGGATACGGCAAACTGCCGATGGCAGAGCTCCTTCAGCATTTCGCGTCAGCGGGATTCGAGGATGCGAAGACGCTGCTCCAGAGCGGGAACGTCGTCTTCACCGGAAAAGGTAAACCGCCGGCACAACTGGAGCGCTCTCTTG
Organism: uncultured Acidobacteriota bacterium; assembly: GCA_937870635.1. Classification (GTDB taxonomy): domain Bacteria; phylum Acidobacteriota; class Thermoanaerobaculia; order Gp7-AA8; family Gp7-AA8; genus DATLEX01. Next base: position 10,824 of record CALMZP010000146.1, read on the forward strand.
AAGCGAAGGTCGGAACGGAAGTCATGGTCCGAACGGCTGAGGAGTGGGGCACGATCGTCGCGGCCAATCCCTTTCGCGCCGAAGCGAAGAGCGATCCGGCCCGCCTGCTCGTGATGTTTCTGAAGAGCGAGCCGGAAACGGATATCGAGTGGCCCGGACCGGAACGGATGAAGCGCGTCGGACGGCAGCTCTACATCGTCTATCCGAACGGCGCGGGCACGTCGAAACTCACCGGCGCGCTCATCGAGAGGAAACTCGCCACGCGGGGCACGGCCCGAAACTGGAACACGGTGATGAAGATCGCGGCGCTGGTGGGCTAGATGCATATCGTTCTCCTTCAGATCAATTTCTTCTTCTCGCCCGTGACGGTGTTCCACCGCCACAGTTCACCGGCGCCGCCGCTGACGAGGATTTCTCCAGTTGTATTCGGGGTGTCGATCCGCGGGTCCGTCGACCACCACTGCAGCGACGGCACGATGTCGTCCTCACGGCGCACGACACTGCCCGCGTTCACGTCGACAACGAGTGTCTGCCAGCCCTTCGAGGTCGCGCCTTCCCACGCTTTCGTCATGTCGAGCGCGACGACGAGTTTCCCGGACGCCAGCTCGGTGAGCACGCGGCCGCGCGCTGACGGCCCGAGAGGGATGTCCTTCACGTGGGTGCCATCGGCAGTGAAGATCTGAAGCAGGCGAGGCGCCTCGCCGCTCATGACGGCCACACGGCCATCGGAGAGGATTCGTGCGCCGAGGAACCCGCCGGTGCCGGCGGGGAGAGACGCGCGTAGCGCGCCCGTACGGCCGTCGAGCACAGCCAGGCGCGGCCCTTCGACTTTTCCGAACCGGTTCGCGAGCAGCGTCGAGCCGTCCGCGCTCGCGTGCACGATCAGCTGCGTGCCCGTCGTCGTCCAGGATCCGGTCTGTGTGATCCGGCGCGCCTTCGCGTCGAGCTCGAAGATACGGAGAGTGACGGCGACGACCTCATTCGTCTGAGCCGCCTTCTCGACGATCAGGAGACGAAGGACATCGGGGGTCACGAAGAATCCTCTCGCACCGCCACGCCGATGAGGCATGGGAGCCGAAGCAATGAGTGTCTGCGAATCGACCTCGTGGATCGCGACGCTCGTCGATCCGAAGACCGCCACGCGGTTGAGATCGTCGGACAGCACGACATTGCCCCGCTCGGCGATGCCCGTCCTCACCGGACGCTGATCGCGCCCGAAGCGATAGAGAATCACCTCGCCTTTCGCATCTCCGCGCCAGCCGGCGGGACCGGCCTCGGTGACCACCGCCCTTCCACTGCGCGAAAACTCCGGTCCCGCGAACCGCGCGATCGGAAGCCTGACCGCGTTTCCATTCGCCAGGTTCGTCACAAAGGTGGAATGGAAGTCGCCGCGCATCGGAGAGAGGCCGCCGACGAGCGCCCATTCGCCCGTGGGAGCGAGAAGGCCTTCGGGATTCTCGAGATCGCCGACGCCGGCCGAGAAGACCCACAGCGTGTACGCCCCAGCGACCGCAAGCGCGATCGCTGCCGAGGTCCAGAGAAATCTGGACATCTCGATGTGGTTGCGCCTGGCGTCCGCGCGGCCGCGCGAGAGTTGCCACGCACCGGCACCGATCAGGATCGCGGTCAGCGCGGACAGCAGCGCCAGCGCAACGTTCCGCGCCAGGTCGATTGCGAGCGCCTGAGCAAGCGAAGCGACGATCACCCAGACGGTTCCGCCGCTGATGGCCGCGGCCACCAGGTCAAGCCCGGCGAGGGCGGATCTGGAGCGAATGATGGTGCTGATCGCATGCGCGACCAGGAAGAGGAGCAGAATCGCGACGAGTGTACTGCCCACGATCGTTGCCGGCCTGCCTGAAAACGCGCGATCCCATTTCTCACGTCCGACCAGGTAGGAGGGGACGAAGATCATGGCGAACGAGACGACGGCGAGGACCAGGCCGCCGAGAAGTTTGCCGAACCAGATCGTGCCCCCGTGAACGGGGCGGGAGAAATAGAACGACATCCGTCGTTCGGTGAGCTCACGTCCCACGATCGAAGCGCCGAGGATGATCGCCACTGCGAAGACGAATGCGCCTGCGCCGAAGGTACCGACGGCGGCGATCATCTCCAGCCGTCCGAAACGCTTGCCGCTCGCGGTCGATGCCAGGAGGAACGGGAAGACGGCGATGAAGGCGGCTACCAGGAGCACGAAGGTCCGTTCGCGGATTTCCCGTGCCGCGATGATGAGTGTCTGTGTCATGTTCTCGCCCCTTCCTCGCCCGCGACGGCGATGAAAATTTCTTCCAGTGTCATAGGCGCGGTTTCGGCGTGGCCGATGCCGCTCGTGCTGCGGAAGCGCTCGAACGCGATCTCGTCGTAATTCGAGACGACCGCTTCGGTGCCGGTGCCCCACTGCCGCACGCTGGCGGCCACGAGGTTTCCTGCCTCGAGTGCTACCGGAGCGCTGGCATAACGGATCCGGCGGAACCGCTGCTTGAGTGTCTCCATGTCTTCATCGAGGACGACGCGGCCGCCTCGCATGATGGCGACACGATCCGCGAGCGATTCGATCGCCGACAGCTCATGCGTCGTGATGAATACGGTGATGCCGCGATCGGCGAGCTCCGCGATCACTTCGTCGAAGAGCGACTTGCGCGCGACGACGTCGAGACCGAGCGCGGGGTCGTCGAGGATCAGCACGTCTGGCGACGTGGCCAGCGCCATCGCCAGCATGACCTGCTTCTTCTGTCCTTTCGACAGGTTGCCGAACCTCGCCTCCGGCTTGATTGCAAATCGCTTCAGGCGACCTTCGACGGTCCCTGCATCCCACCGCGCGTGCAGCCGGCCGCAGAATTCTCCGATCTGCGCCACCGTCATCGCCGGCGGCGCATCCGAATCCTCGGCCACCAGGCCGACGCGATTCATCAGCTTCGCGCGATGACGCCATACGTCATCGCCGAAAATCGTGATCGTTCCTCTTTCCGGCTTCTGCAGACCGGTGAGGCATCGTACGAGCGACGACTTCCCGGCGCCGTTGCGCCCGAGCAGCGCGTAGACCGACCCCCGGGGCACTGTCAGCGCGGCGTCCTCGACGGCGAGCTGCTTCCCGTAACGGACCGTCACCGCCTCGGCGCGGATGACCGGTTCTTCAACGTGACTCATTGCCTCTCCTCAATTCTTTGGTCAGCCGTTCGTAGCTCGTCTCCACTTCCGCGGCAGCCTCTTCGCGGGACGCTCCGAGAGAGAGCGCGGTGCCGGCATACTGCGTGGCGGCATCGCGGAGCTTCTCGTTGCGCTCCGACTTCTTCGGCTGCGACGGCGCCTCGGAGACATACGTCCCCTCGCCTCTCCTGACAGCCAGAACTCCGCGGTCGATGAGGCGCTGATACGAGCGCGCGACGGTGTTGGGGTTGACCCGCAGGGTGCGGGCAAGATCTCTGACCGAGGGAACCGCGTCTCCCGGGGTGAGCGCTCCGACGGTGATCATGCGCCGGATGCCTTCCTCGATCTGCTGCCAGATAGGTGCGGTGCTGGTTGGATTGATGTCGAACACTGTACTATCAATCTAGTACAGTGGTACGGCTTCGTCAAGGGGTAAGATCAAAAAATGGCGGAGCTTTCCAGAAAGAGGCGCCTGCAGATCGCGCTGGCCGTCGCCGGCCTGGCCGTCGAAGCGATCGCCATCTGGTTGCTCACGTCGAAGCAGATCACCCTCACCGTCGCCACGCCGCTGATCCTGGTGGGGATGTTCCTGGCCTTCGTGCCGATGTTCGCCCTGGCCAGATCAAAACGGAGATAGTCGAAAACCCCGAAGGCCGGATGAAGGTTCGGGTTGAAGACGAAATGTTGAATCTTCAATGTTCAATGTTCAATGTTGAAGGCGGTTCCCTTTGAACATTGAACATTGAGCATTCAACATTCAACATTCCTGTCTCTTGCTCCCCTCATCCGTCGCTTCGCGACACGTTCTCCCCCACTCTTCGGTGGGGGCGAAGGGCTGCTAACCGCCGCCGGATCCCCGTCCAGTAAATGAGGTAGTACCCCAGCACCGTTGCTCCCGCTCCCAGCGACCCTGCGGCGCCGGAGATCGCCAGCCAGGAGGCCGGGTCGGAGGCGAGGCCCCACGATTGCCACGCCCGCCAGAATCCGTATGCGACGCGTGCGCTGACCACGAGCGTGATCGCGAAGACGAGCAGACGATTCGGTTTGTAGAAGAGCGCGTCGCCGGCCACTTCCCATCGCGTCACGTACAGACCGAAGAGTCCGAGGAAGCAGCCGGCCATGAGACCGATGGCGGCGTAGTCGAACGCCCGTGGCACCCACTGACTCGTGATCGCGGCGCTGATCATGAAGATCAACGTGGATATCGCGAGCGCGTAATTGTTGACCGTGGCCACCCACGGCCGCGCGCGCCGGCGGCTCGTCCCGAGCCGATATCGCATGAGGAGAGCGAAGGGCCAGCTCAGAAGCGCAAACGCGAGAGCCGCGGCCATCAGCGCGAGCGCTATGAGGAGGGGCACTGGGCCATTTTAGATTTTGGATTTTGGATTTTGGATTTTAGATTTGAAAGCTGTGCTTCTTCCTCTGGATTGGATTTGGATTTGGATTCTGGGTTTTCAATCCAAAATCCAAAATCCAAAATCCAAAATTCTCCTACACCGCCGCCGGCAACCGGCCGTTTCCCGATTCTTCTTCGAGCCGCACCGCGCGGCGACGCTTGAACCACTCCTGCACGTCGTCGAAGAGCGAGTAAAGCACGGGGGTAGCGAGGAGCGTCAGCAGCAGCACGAGGGTCTGGCCGCCGATGATCGTCGCGCCGATGGCCCGGTTCGTCGCGGCACCGGCGCCGCTCGAGACGACGAGGGGAACCATGCCGGCCACGAATGCGATCGTGGTCATCAGAATCGGGCGCAACCGGTCGCGGTTCGCTTCGCGGATCGCCTCCGGACGCGCCATGCCGCGCTCGCGCAGCTGGTTCGCGAACTCGACGATGAGAATGCCGTTTTTGGCGATCAGTCCCACCAGGGTGATCAGCCCCACTTGCGAGTAGATGTTGATCGTCGTGATGTCGAGGAAGCTGAAGACCAGCGCGCCGGAGATGGCGAAGAGCGCCGGTCTGACTGTGACCCTCGGTCCGGATGGCAAGCCGTCCAACATTTCCTATAACGAGAGGCTGCTGCCCTGGCTGGGCGGCAGCGGCCGTTCCAACTACGTGCGCGCCTTCCTGGTGATCATCGCCGTCCTCATTGCCCTGATCGTATCCGGCTCGGCCTTGTTGATCTACAACGCGTTCGCCATCTCGATCAGCGAGCGCAAAAAGCAGTTCGGCATGTTTGCGAGCGTGGGCGCCACCTCGGCGCAGATCCGCCGCATCGTGCTGACCGAAGCCGGGGTCATCGCGGCGATCGGCATCCCGCTGGGCATCCTGTGCGCCATCGCCGGGGTAGCGATCCTGGCGAAGCTTACCCAGGGGATCGTCTCCCAGTTGATCCTTGACGCGGAGCAGGGGCTGCCGCTGGTGGTCTCGCCGCTGGTCATCGGATTGACCGTGTTGTTCTCCACGGCGACCATCCTGCTCTCAGCTTGGATCCCCGCCCGACGCGCCGCCCGGGTTTCGCCCATCGATGCCATCCGCCAGAGCGGCGAGATCGAGGAGGGCAAACCGCTCAACCTGCGCACCAGCGTCGCCGTGGCGCCGTGGCGACACCCGCTGGTCCGGCGTGTGTTCGGGTTCGAGGGCGAGCTGGCGCTCAAATCCCTCCAGCGCGACCGCAAGAGATACCTCACCACGTTACTCTCGCTCATGATCAGCATCATCTTGTTCGTAGCCTTCAACGCCCTGAGGCTGTATACCGACACCACCACCCGCATGGCTTTCAAAGCGATGAACTTCGACCTGATCGTCGACCTGGACTACCGCCAAAGCCATGCCAACCAGTTTGCCGACCGGGTCAGCCAACTGCCAGAAGTGCAGCGGGTGGCCTATAGACGCTCCACCTACGAGGCGTATATCCCCCCGCGCGAGGTGATCACCGACCCGGCATACCAGGCACTGCAGGAGCTGAACAGCCTTGAACTTGAAAATCTACCCCGCGCGGTAGAAGGCGGTACCTACCAGTTTGTGCTCGAGGTGAGCGCCGTGGGGGCGTCCGAGTTTGCCCGCTACGCCGCGCAACTCGGTCTGGATCTACGACAGTATTCCGATCCATCCGCGCCGCTGGGGATCCTGCTCAACCGCACCAGCCTGCGCCAGGGCGGCAAGCTGTACGATTTCGACCTGTTCAACCTTAAGCCGGGCGATACGATCACTGTCTCCAACAAGATGGCTGGCTATTCCTCGCCCCAAACTGGGGCCGAAGCACCGGCCAGCCTGACGTGGACGGTGGGCGCGGTCGCCCAGGAGGCGCCACTGGGCTTTCTGGGAGGGAATATTACGCTGGTTCCGGAATTGATCGTCTCGGACGCCGTCTTCGACGGTTTGAGCGACCGGCTACTACAGTTGGGCCCCATCAACTCCGGGGCCATGTACATCCAAAGCGATGACCCGGACGCGGCGGTGGAAGCCCTCAAACGGCTCTACCAGGCTACGGTTGGGGGCAATTTCTCGTACTATTCGACGGCGGAGCTCAGTAAGAGCCAAACCCTGCAGACGATGATGACCAACCTGTTCTTCTACGGGTTCCTGGCGTTGATCACCCTGATCGGGGTGACCAACATCGTCAACACGCTGGACACCAACATCAAGCTGCGCCGGCGCGAGATCGCCATGCTCAAATCGGTCGGGCTGACGCCGGGCGGCTTCCTGCGCATGTTGCGCTATGAGAGTCTGTTCTACGGGCTGACCGCCCTGCTTTACGGGCTGCCGATCGGGATCGCGCTCTCCTTCTTGATCTATAAACAATTTGGCGGGGTCATTTATTTCGCCTTCAGCCTGCCCTGGTGGGCGATCGCGGCCTGCGTGCTAGGCATCCTGGCGATCGTCTTCGCTACCATGATGGTCTCGGGTGCGATGATCCGCAACGACAACATCGTGGATACGCTCAAAGAGGAAAATTTGTAGGCTCCTCATCCGTTTCAAGGAAATCAAAATGTCAAATAAGCTTTGTCTTGTTCTGTCCGTACTATTAACGGCCAGTATGCTTCTTGCCGCCTGCGCGCCTGCCGCTACCCCAATCGCAGCGCCCGCAGCACCGGTTCAACCAACAACTGCTCCGGCTGCCGCCGCCAGCGAAGCTGGCGCAACTGCCGCGCCTTCGGCTGAAACGGTTCCGCGGACACAAACCGTCCGATTGCAAGCAACTCTGGCTGAAGATGTACAGCTTGCCTGGCCAGCGGCTGGCCAGGCTGCGGTCGGTAGCGTTGAAGATGGACTTCTTGCACGCTCGTCCGATAACGAAGCGCTACGCCCAACAGCCAGCATCGCAAAAGTGATCACCGCATTGGCGATTATGGAAAAACAGCCGTTCGAACTCGGACAGGCAGGCCAAACATACACCATAACCGCTGAAGATATTGCAGCCATGAATGCGTATATCGCGGAGGATGGTTTCGTGCTGCCATTACGCATCGGCATGGAACTGACTCAGTATCAGGCTATGCAGCGGATGCTGATTGCTTCGGATAACAACATGGCTGATATATTGGCTGAAAGGATATTCGGTTCAAAGGAGGCGTACGTGTCGTACGCCCAAGACATGCTGAAACGTATGGGGCTTAGCCAAACGGTTGTTGCCGATGCGAGCGGTTTCAGCCCGGATACTGCTAGCACGCCATCGGAACTTATTGCGATAGGCATCGCCGCGCTCAAAAACCCGGTGATTGCCGAAATCGTTGCTCAGCCGCAGGCGCAGATACCAGACATCGGCATCATCATAAATACAAACCAGCTACTTGGCACTGACGGGGTGATTGGTATCAAGACGGGCACCACCAATGAAGCCGGTTACTGCCTGTTATTTGCGGCACGTTATGTTGCCGGGGACGGGCAACAAGTGACAATCGTCGGAGTTATTATGGGCGACACAGACCCTACCAGCCTCTTCAGCGACAGTAGGAACCTGCTTGCGTCTGCGAAGCAGGTTTTTGGTCTGGCGGAGGCCCAGCCGGCGGGTACCGTTGTTGCGCCTCCGCTGGCTACGCTAGTAGCTCCTTGAAATTGTTAAAGAGCAGCTTTTTTTACTTGAGGGGCAATGTTTTGCCCTGGAAAATAGTGTTCCAGGTTTTACCAGAATTTTGAAAGAGGAGATCAGAATGTTAAATAAGCTTTCTCTTGTTCTATCCGTCATATTAGCGGCCACGATGCTTCTCGCCGCCTGCGCGCCTGTTGCTGCACCAGTTCAACCAATGACCGCTCCGGCTGCAACCGTAGCACCGGTTCAGCCAACGACCGCTCCGGCTGGGACCGCAGCACCGGTTCAACCAACGACCGCTCCGGGTGAAATTCCCCAAAGCGGAGATCTCTGCGGCGGCACCGGCGGTAACGGGCAGATTGTCAGCGTGGGAGACAACGAATTTACTATCAAGCTAAATGCCGACGGCAGTGATATGGTGGTCCATCTTACGGGCCGGGCAACAATCAAAACTTCAGCAGGCTCCGCATCGCTATCCGATTTGAAAATAGGATACAGGGTAACGCTCGTCGGGGACCGAAATCCTGATAGCAGCTTTACCGCAGATACTGTCGTGGTCTGCAGTTCTCAGTAAATTGATTTGATCGTTGGCCGAAAGCCGCCACGGATATGGGTTTCCGGGCGCAATTCCTGTCCGCGATG
>CALMZP010000147.1 GCA_937870635.1 uncultured Acidobacteriota bacterium
GATGAAGGCGAACCCCATCTGCAGGTACTGCGAGAAGATCATGATCTTCTTCCGCGAGACGCGGTCGGCGATGACCCCGCCGAAGAGCGAGAACAGCAGCATCGGTCCCGTCGCCAGAAATCCATCGACTCCGAGCAGAAACGCCGAATCGGTCATCTGCAGGACGAGCCAGCCCTGCGCGACGGTCTGCATCCATGTCCCGGTCGTCGAGGTGAACGCGCCGAACCACAGGAGCCGGAAGTCGCGATAGCGGAGGGCGCTGAACGTCCGCGCGAGGGGGCCTCGCGGTGGCAGCGTTCGGGCGGTTTCTTCGAGAGATTCTTCCTGCGGGAGAGACGAGCTCATGCCCGGATCTTCAGCCTCGCATTCGTTCCGGCGGTGTGGGCATGGCAGATCGCAATGGCCAGCGCGTCGGATGCGTCGGCCGACATCTTCAGCATTGCGCAGCCGGGGAGGAGCATCCGCACCATTTTCGCGACCTGATCCTTCTCGGCACCCCCGAACCCGACGATCGCGCTCTTCACCGAGCGCGGCGAGTACTCGAAGATGTCCAGCTTTGCCTCCTCTACAGCCAGGAGAATCACGCCGCGAGCCTGCGCCAGCTGAACGAGGCTGCTGACGTTGCGTCCGGCGAAGGGAGTCTCGATGGCTACCGCCTGCGGAGCGGTGCGGGCAATGACTTCCCGGAGTGAGCGATGGATCTTCACGAGCCGCTCAGAGAGAGCCGCGCCGCGCTGGGTGGAGATCGATCCCTGCTCGATCAGCGCGAGGCGGCCCCGATCATAGTCGACCACGCCGAAGCCGGTCGTGATGCTTCCGGGATCGATTCCGAGGATCCGCACCCGTTGATTGTGGGGCAAGGGTGGGGAAAAACGAAATTGACTCTTTGAACGATGATCGATGATCGATGAACGGCGTTTGCGGCAACCCTGTCATCCCGAGGGTGAGCGAGGGACCTGGGCGGTCGTGCGGCAGGAGGCATGGTCTTCGCCCCCTGCATACCTGCTTTTTCATCGCTCATCGTTCATCGTTCATCGTTTTTTTTCAATCTCTCCGAAACCGCACCTCGTATATCGCCCGCCCCTCGGCCCGGTACTTCGCCTCGTAATTGGTCCGCGGCGGATCGTCGGGCCCGGGGATCCGAGCTTCCGACGGGAACCACGCAGCGATTGCCGGTGCCGCCGCCTCGTAATAATCCTTGTGGTCCGTGACGAAGATCCCGACCCCGCCCGCAACGAGAACTCGGCGCATCTCCGACAGCGCCTCGGACCGGATGATCCTTCTCTTCTGGTACCGCTGCCTCGGCCACGGATCGGGAAAGTACACATGGATTTCGGCGATCGATGCGTCGGGCAGCATGTCCCGCATCACCAGGAAAGCATCGTGGTTGATGAGGCGGATGTTCGTCAGGGCTCGTTTCTTCACGCGCTCACGGATCACGCGGTGGTAATGCAGCGATTTCTCGATGCCGATGAAGTTGTGGTCCGGACGCTCCACGGCCGAGCTGAGGAGAAAGCGCCCCTTCCCCGATCCGATCTCGAGAACGACCGGACGGTCATTGCCGAACAGCTGATGGAGATCGAGTCGCGTGAAGCCGCTCTCGCGCGGATCGATGGCGAATTCGTTCAAGCCAGGTCGTTATACAGCCTGACGTACGTTTCGTAGCGGGCGCGGCGCACGCTTCCCTCTTCCACGGCGTCCTTCACGGCGCAATTCGGTTCGTGGACGTGGCTGCAGTCCGTGAAGCGGCACGATTCGGCCGGCTCCTCGAACTCGGGAAAGTAATCGCGAAGCGAGTCGCGGTCGAGATCCCACAGCCCGAACTCGCGGATTCCCGGCGTGTCGATGAGATACGTGCCGTCGCCGAAGTCGTACAAGGTCGATGACGTCGTCGTGTGACGCCCGGTCCCGCGGCGGTGCAGATCCTTCGTGGCAAGCTGCAGCCGAGAGTCGATCGCGTTGAGGATCGACGACTTCCCCACTCCGCTGTGTCCAACCAGCGCCGCGGTTTTTCCGAGTACGGCGAGGCGGAGCTCTTCGAGACCTTCGCCGCTCTTCGACGAGCAGGGAATGACCGGCACGCCGAGGTCGCGGTATGGGGTGAGCGAAACAAGCTCGGAGCGGAGCTGCCCCTCGTCCATGAGATCGATCTTGTTCACGCAGATGACAGGCTGCGCTCCCCCGCGCTGCACGGCGATCAGGTAGCGATCGATGAGCCGGGGCCGCAGCGGCGGCGCCTTGAGCGAGACGACGTGCACCACGATGTCGATGTTGGCCGCGATGAGACGCTGGCGATGGCGATTGATGGGGTCGGGACGCGCCAGAACGGTGCGGCGAGGGAGGACGGCGAGAATCCTTCCCTCTTCGCCGAGCGTGACGCGATCGCCAACGGCAATGGAGCTCTTCTGCTGCACGGCCAGCTCGGGCGGCACGAGAGCATCGACTTCATCGCCGGCGATGAACACGCGGCAGCGTCCACTGGAAACGGACATCACGATCCCGGCACGGTCGTAATCCGCCTCGCTGACGGCGGCCGGCACCTCGGCCTCCGAGGCCTCTGGCGGAGCGGCGCGCAGCTGCGATCGTCCGTGACGGTCGAGAAGATCTTCCCAGTTGTCTTCGGTGATGCGGTGATCGCGGGCGACACCCTTCCCCTGCTTCGCGGCGCGGCGCACTTTCTCAGCGATGTCCTTCTTGTATCGCTTGAGCTGGCGGTCGGTCGGGGGCATTGGGCCCTCAGTATGACAGCAGGCGACCTTGGACCTTGGACCTTGGACCTTGAATGTTGGATCCGCCGATCGGTTAACGGTGTGGCTTTGGCGCGATTCGACCTTCGACCTTCGACCTTCGAACCGGTGAATGCGCCTCCAGGGTCCAAGGTCCAAGGTCCAGGAACACCGGCGCGACTCACAGTAAGTCGAAGAGGGCGGCCGTCGACATCATGGCTAGGGCCATCATCTCGACGTTCGAGCGCGACCGGATCTCGGCACAGGCGTTCACCAGGTCGGCGAGCTCGTCCGCATCGAACGGCTTCCGCACCACGCCGTGAATCCTGTCGGGATCGAGGCGGTCGAGAACCGTCGGATCGGCGCCGGTGGTGACGAGAACCACAGAGGGTTTCTTCAATTGACCGGACGAAAGTGCCTCGAGGAGGGCGAACCCGTCGGGCTGTGGCATCAGCAGATCGACGAGGATGACCGCGTAGTGTTCCACGGCCATGAGGTCCATCGCGGCCTGGCCGCCGCCCGCCTCGTCGACGATAAGTCCTCTGTCGCGCAGTCGGGAAGCGAGCGCCAGGCGCAAGTCCCGTTCGTCTTCTACTACCAGGACTTTCTTCTCACCGGCAACCACGGCGCGGATAGTGGGGTCGGCGGCGGCGGTTGTCAACCTCAGGCGTCGGGTGCGGTTGCCCGGCCGTCGATGACCTTGCCGCCGAGGGTGGCAGTCGCGATCTGCTCGGCCGGCAGGGGCCGGCTGTGGAGAAAACCCTGCATCTCCGCACAGCCTTCGGTCCGGAGGAACTCGAGTTGTTTCTCCGTCTCGACCCCTTCGGCAACGACCTGGAGCGAGAGGGCGCGCGCCATGGAGATGACGGCGGACATCGCGGCACGGTCCGCCGGATCCGAACCGACGTTCCTGATGAATTCGCGATCGATCTTCACGCTGTCGATCGGCAGCTTGCGCAGATAGCGGAAGGACGAGTATCCGGTGCCGAAGTCGTCGATGGCGATGCTGATGCCGAGTTCCTTCAGTTTCCGCATCGTGATTATGGACAGCTCGGGATTGTTCATCGCCGCAGATTCGCCGACTTCGATCTGAAGCGATTCGCCGTCGAGACCCGCTTCGCGGAGAATCCGCGCCACCACGTCCGCCAGATCACGCTGCCTGAACTGTCTCGGCGACAGATTGACCGCCACGCGGAGATCGCCGAATCCGAGCTCGTGCCACTTCTTCATCTGGACGCACGCCGTCGCCAGCACCCACTCGCCGATGGACAGCATGAGGTCTCCCTCCTCGGCCGCATCGAGGAAGGACTCGGGCTGCTGCAGGCCGCGTTCCGGATCGTCCCACCGCAGAAGCGCTTCGAGGGTGCGGATTCGCCCCGTGGCGATCTCGACCACCGGCTGATAGTGAAGGACGAACTGATTCTTCGACAGCCCTTCGCTGAGCCGGCGCTGGATCGAATAGCGGTCGTCGAAGGGTGGCGGCGTAGCGTACTGGTAGTTGTTTCTCCCGAGCTGCTTCGCGCGATACATCGCCCGGTCGGCGTTGCGGAGAAGCGTTTCGGCGTCGAAGCCGTCGCCCGGAAAGAGCGCGATGCCGATGCTCGGCGTGATGCGCAGCATGTGCTCGTCGATCAGCACCGGCTCCCCGACGGAGTCGAGGATCTTCCGCGCGACGGTCGATGCTCCCCTGCCATCACCGACATCGGGAAGGAGAATCGTGAACTCGTCGCCGCCCATGCGGGCCACGGTGTCTTCGCTGCGAACCGAGGCGATGAGGCGCGATGCGACGGCCTGGAGAAGGCGGTCCCCGACGGTGTGTCCGAGGGAGTCATTGACGGTCTTGAACTCGTCGAGGTCGAGGAACATCACGGCAACCGTTCTGCTGTTGCGTCGCGCGTGCGCGAGACCGAGGTTGAGGCGGTCGCGGAAAAGGAGCCGGTTCGGCAGCGCGGTCAGGACATCGTGGTACGCCTGATACTCGACCTGTTCCTGGGCATATTTGCGGTCGGTGATGTCGATGACCGTCCCTTCGATGATGCCCGGATCGGTGTCTCCCTCGAGCAGGGTCATGTTTTCGAGCACCCACACGGCCGTGTCGTTGCTCCGGCGCATGCGGGCCTCGTGGTTGGTGATGGACTTCTGTTCGCGAAGCATCGTGATGATCCGCTCGCGCTCTTCGTTGTCGAAGTAGAGCGAGCGCGCACTGTGCCTGAGGATCTCTTCACGCGTTTCGTATCCGAAGATCCGCGCGAATGCTTCGTTGCAGTCGAGCACGTGGCCGTCGACCGTCGTGCGGTAAACGCCGGCCAGGTTGCGCTCGAACAGGAGACGGTAGCGGGCTTCGCTCTCGCGCAGACGCTGTTCGGCCTGGCGCTGCTCGGTGACGTCGTGCGCGATCACCAGGCGCATCCGCTTCGCGCTCAGACGGAACTCGAAGGAGGAGATGTCGACGTCGATGATCGTTCCGTCCTTCTTCATGTGCCGGAACGTCGCCGGGCCGCCCCGCTCAGCGAGGAGCGGCAGCAGGGCAATGACCTCGGGCACGTCTTCCTGCGGCCGGATGTCGGTGATTTTCATCCGCAGGAACTCGTCGCGCGAGTAGCCGTAATGCTGGACCGCCGCGTCGTTCACCGCCACGAACTGGAGAGACTCGAAGTCGTAGACCCACATCGGGAGCGGGTTTGCGTCGAAGAGCGTCCGGTAGCGATGCTCGCTTTCGCGGAGAGCCTGCTCCGATCTCTTGCGCTCCGTGTAATCGCTGGCCACGTAAACCACGCCGACCGGTGCGCCGTCCGCGCCCCGCACGAATGAAGACGACGTGAGAACATCGACGCGCGATCCGTTCGCGCTGACCCAGGCCATCTGCTGCTCGAGCACGCCGGTGCTGTTCAGGATCCGGCGGGTGCTGGTGTTCTCGTCAGGATCGAAGATCTTCCGCATCCCTTCGCCGATGAGGTCCTCCGGCAGATAGCCGAGGAGGAGAGTCGTGGCGCGATTGACGACGCGGATCTTTCCTTCCATGTCCACGAGAATCACCGCGCTCTTCATCGTCTCGAGGATCTGGCTCGCCGCGTACTGTGGAGTGAGATCGACGAGGTTGTATTGCGTGAGCGCAGCCGCCGTAACGATTGAGAACGCGAATGCCGCGACGTAGCCGACCGGATAGACCTCCACGCCGATCGCCGGCAGCAGGTCGAGGAACCCCGGCGTGCCCAGCACGAGTGCGACAAGAAGCGCCCCGGCCCGGTCGCTGGCCCGCCCCTCACCGCGGCGAAACGCCGTCCAGAGCATGAACGCGGCCGCGAAGTAGATGACCCCGGCCACGAGCCCGATGAGGACCGTTCCCGCGTTGCCCGTCGCATGAAAGCCCCAGGGCCGCCGCATGACGGTGGGCACCACAAACGACGTCATTGACCCGATGACCGCCATCGTCGCGCAAACGATCCAGGCCCCCGAGACGGCGGCTCGCGGGAACCGCCAGCGCCTGCCGTTCGCGGCCGCGAAATGAAACGCCGCCGCGGGAAGGAGTGAAACCGGGAACTGCGCCGTGCGCGCCCAGAACAGGGCCGTGTCGGGATTGACCGCAGAGTAACCGAGCGCCGTCGCCGCAAGCCAGGAGGACGCGATCGCACTGATGAGGACGAACAGGGAGATGGAATCGGACGCGCGGTTGCGGAAGTAGGTGACGATCCCCGTCAAAAGCAGCACCAGCGCCGTCAGCGCCGTGACGATGGACAGGCCCGTCGGCGCGTAGCTATGCGTAGCAAAGATGGGATCGAACACGGTTCTGGCTCAGGACGATATGGCCAGTGTAACGCGGGGCACCCCTTCTCCCCCAGGCGGGGGAGCTCCGGGGGGGTGGGCGGAGGGGGGCGAGGAGGGGGTGAGGCGCGGAGGTTCGAGAGAAAGGAAAACGGAATGTTGAATGTTGAATGTTCAATGTTGAATGTTCAATGTTCAATGTTCAATGTTGAAATCGGTTTCAACATTCAACATTCAACATTGAACATTCAACATTCGCGTTTACCGATTCTCAACGCGACACCCTTCCCTAAAACCTATTCGTAATCGCGATCCTTGAAAAACCCTCCGCGCTTGGCGCCGGTGGCCTGGTCGGTCACCTTCCCCACCGGCTGCTGGTCCGCTTCACGTCCCCGGCCGCTGAGCTCCGCGTTTTCGGCGAGCTGGCGGTCGGAGACTTTCCCGCCCTGATCGTCGTGGCTGTTGCTCGCCTCCGAATCGTGCCGGCTTTCGTAAAAGTCGCCATGTTGCGAGTTCGGGTTGCCCTTCTGGTGGTTCACCGTCTCGCCGACGTTGCCGGTCACCCAGTCCTTCTGACTGCCGTAGCTTTGCGGTTCTTTCTCGTTTCCCATGCCGCCTTCCACTGCACGTGGTGTGCCGGTCAGTCGCGCGCCAGCACGTCATGGAAAGCGTTGATGACAATACGCTTAGGAACACGGGGCAACGGCAGCTCCGCCTCCACTTTCGAACGGTTCGCGCCGACGACCCGAATGCTGCCGACCGGGACGACCAGGTCGTTCCCGAAATCGACGTAGAGCGGGACGACTGTGCGGAAGCCGGCCGAGACACCTTCCTGCCACACTTCGCCGCTCAGCCTGAATTTTCCCGGTGTCGCCGCCTCGACGATGACGGTGCTGCGCAGCCGCGGGACCTCCGTCCCATGGACCCACTGGTTGAAGAACCACTCCATCGTCCCGGTCTCGCCGGCGTTCATCGGCGGGGTCATGTGACGGTCGACCACTTTCCGGAAGTCATCCGTCGACGCGCTCTTCCAGGAGTAAGACTGGAGGAAGTCCTTCATCATGGCGATGAAGCGCTCGTCAGGATTTCTGCTGCCCGGGTCGCGCATCATCGCCCGGATCATGTGGACGACATACGCGCCCTTCGAATAAATGATCGTCTGCGAGGCGCCCGGCGAGTAGCGCGTGTGCAGGCGGAATCCCTGTGAGATCGGCCCGGCGTCGTTGTTGACGACGCTTCCCCCGCGTGGTTTTTCCAGGATCTCGCGGCGGCGGCGCTCCAGGTAGTCGTTGTATTTCTTCGGACTGTCGATGAGGTTCAGGACCAGTGCGGCCGTGAATTCAGCGAACCCTTCGGAGATCCAGGCGTCGCGATAGCTCTCCCATCCGACCGCGTGTCCCCACCACTGATGCGCCACCTCGTGCCATCCGGCCATGTTCGCGAACTCGTTCAGGCTGAACACGGCTTCGGGCCCTGCTCCCTCGTGAAGAAAATCACCATGGTTTCGAAGGTGTCGTGAAGGATCTCGAGATCCGCCTTGTTCGTGACGAGGGCGAGGTGCCTGCGCTCCGATTCCTCCGCGGGGCGCAGCTCCCACATCCCGTCGCCGATGAACACCGCGCCCCACGTACGGGGGCCGGCCGGCTCCAGGAAATGAAAGGTGCCGCTGCGGAAGGTGAAGCGATACTCGTCGCGAGCCAGAGTCAGATCTTGTACCGCCACCTTCCGGCCATCGGGGCGAGCCGCGCGCATCTGCACGTACTCCGGCACTTCGACGGCAACCGCGGACGTGGCGATCGCCGTCAGCAGGAGGAAACTACCAACCGCGCACCGGACTCCATTCATCGACCACACTCCCTCTTTCGATCACGGCGTAAGCGTCGTACATCGCAGCGGTGAGGCACGAGTGATTCGGAATGATGCGAAGCCGGGTGCCCACGGGCAGCGGATTGTGCGCGGAGACCTTCCCATGCTCCTGCGACAGCGCATGGATCTTCATCGGCAGCGGCTTGAGCGACAGATCGCAGACGATGCCGTACCCGAACCGCGGGTCGATGTGGTCGGGGCCCAGATCCTTGGAGAGCGCCAGCGCGCCGGCGTCGACGATCATGGCCTGACGCTCAGGATACGACCCGATGACGGTGGTGAGCACGGAGACCGCGACGTCGTGGAGACGGCACGATCCGATCGTCGCCTGGAACGCATCGAAAAAAACATAGTTCCCGGGGCGCACCTCATCGCACTCTTCGAATCTGTCGACGACAGTGGCCGTCGGCGTCGAGCCGATGCTGCGCACCAGGCTGAAGCCCAGGCGGTCGCGGAAGCGGGTGACGGCGGAGCGCTCGTCGAGTCCGACGTCGCGAATCTCATGGATCGTCCTGGCATGGTACGAATGACCGGCATGCGTGAGCAGGCCGCGGAATCGCACGGCGTGCGACAGCTCGATCTGGCGCGCGAGCTCTTCGCTCTCGGGCCGGTCGGGATCGACGCCGGCCCGGTGATAGCCGCAATCGACTTTGAGGAAGACGTCGAAAGCGACGCCGTGCGCACGCGCGAACGACTCCACGGCCTGTAGAGCATCGGCGCTGTCGATCAGGATATTGAAGTGCTCGAGCTTCGCCCCCAGCTTGGCGGCGCGGTCGAGTTTCTCCGGCGCGATCGGCACCGCGTACGTGATATCCCTGAAGCCGGCCCCCGCCAGCTGCTCCGCCTCGGCGAACGTGGATACCGTCATGGGTCCGATTCCGCCGCCGTGCTGCATGCGCGCGATCTCGATTGTCTTGTGTGTCTTCGCGTGCGGCCTGAAAATCACTCCTGATGCCGCAGCCTTTTCCCGCATCGACGCACAGTTGCGCTCGACGATGGCGCGGTCGACGAGAAGCGCGGGCGTAGTCAGATGAGGAAAATCATTCATGTCGATATGGACGCATTCTATGCGTCTGTCGAGCAGCGCGACCGCCCCGAGTTGCGCGGCCGGCCGGTGATCGTCGGCTGGCCCGGGCTGCGAAGCGTCGTGTGCGCCGCTTCTTACGAAGCCCGGAAGTTCGGCGTCCATTCGGCGATGCCGGCCACGCGCGCCATGCGTCTCTGTCCGGAAGGGATCTTCATCCACCCCGACTTCGAGCGCTATCGTGCCGTGTCCCATCAGATCCGCGAGATCTTCGAGCGTCACACACCGCTGGTCGAGCCGCTCTCACTGGACGAGGCCTATCTCGATGTCACAGTGGAGCTGACGGGGATCCCGACCGCGACCGAAGCGGCGGAAACGATTCGCCGGGAGATCCGCAACGAGACGAACCTCACCGCTTCGGCCGGCGTCGCGCCGAACAAGTTCCTGGCGAAGATCGCCTCCGACTGGCGCAAGCCCGATGGCCTCTTCGTCATCAAGCCGCATCAGATCGAGGCGTTCCTTCCCCCTCTTCCCGTCCGCAAGCTGCCCGGCGTGGGGAAAGCGACGGAAGCAATCCTGACCGACATGGGCATCGCAACGGTGGGCGACCTGCAACGGTTCGGTGAGGAAAAACTGATCGAGCGATTCGGAAAATGGGGATCGCGTCTCTACGAGCTGGCTCGCGGCATCGACAACAGCCCCGTCGAGCCTTCGCGGAAGCGGAAGTCGTGGTCGCGCGAGAACACGTTCGAGACCGATCTCACCCGCGAGGAAGTGGCGGCGTGGATCCGCGAACAGTCGCCCGGGCTATGGGAGTCGCTCGAAGCGCGCTCGCTGCGGGGCCGCACGGTCACGGTGAAGCTGCGGACGCCCGATTTCAAGACTGCCACCCGCCGCCTCACCCCCGAGCATCCCCCCTCCTCCGCCGGCGACCTCTGCACGATCGCCCTCGGGTTGCTGGAGAAGTTCGATTTCGGCTCGAACGCGCGCTATCGCCTGGCCGGGATCGGCGTGTCGAATTTCCCGGAGGAGGAGGGCGAGGAAAAAGTGACGGATCTCTTCGACGGGTAGCTGGATTTTGGATTTTGGATTTTGGATTTTGGATTGGTGGATTGGTCCAAATCCAAAATCCAAAATCTAAAATCCAAAATCATCCCGTCACTCGTCACCGGCCCCTTCCCCCGTTACAATGCGCGCCGCTTTACGAACGGGAAGGGAAACGATGAATACGAAACAAGTCACTGTCGCGCAGTACGGGATCGGTCCGATCGGCGCGGAGATCGCGCGTCTGCTCCTCACCAAACCGTGGGTCAAACTCGTCGCCGCCGTCGACATCGACCCCGGCAAGATCGGCAAAGACCTCGGCGACGTCATCGGGCTGGGCCGGCAGACGGGAGTGAAGGTCACGAAAGACCTTCCTTCGAAAGTCGACGTGGTCTGCCATTCGACCGCGTCGCGAATGCGCGAAGTCGACGGACAGCTCAAATCGCTGCTCGAGAGCGGCGCACACGTCATCTCCACCTGTGAAGAGCTGTCGTTCCCGCTCGACAAGCAGATCCGCGAGACGCTCGACGCCGTCGCCAAAGCAAACAAGGTCACTCTCCTGGGCACCGGAGTGAACCCCGGCTTCGTCATGGACAAACTGCCTCTGACCCTCACCGCCGTCTGTCAGGAAGTGACGGCGCTGGAGATCATCCGCATTCAGAATGCCTCCACGCGGCGCGAGCCGCTGCAGCGGAAAGTCGGCGCAGGCATGACCGTCGACGAGTTCCGCAAGGCAGTCGATGCCGGCAAGATCAAGCACATGGGCCTCAAGGAGTCGCTCATCCTCGTCGGGCACGGCCTCGGCGTCGAGTTCGACACGGTGTCCGACGAGAACATCCAGCCGATCGTGGCCGACCGTGAGATCGTGACCAAGTATCTGAAGGTCGCACCGGGACAGGTTGCCGGCGTTCACCAGACGATCGAAGGAACGGGACAGATCAACGTCCGGCTCGAGCTGCGGATGTACGTGGGCGCCGAAGCGGTGGCCGCGGACAAGGTCATCGTCAAAGGCATTCCGGACCTGGAGATGGTGATCAAGGACGGCGTGCACGGCGACCGGGCCACGGCGGCGATGGTCGTCAACGCCATCCCCCGCGTCATGAAAGCGACGCCGGGCGTCCTGACGATGGACGACATCCCGGTCAGCTTTCGCTAGCGTTTCTTCTTCTGCATGTGAGCGATGACATTTCTGCTCACGCCGCCTTTGGCCAGCGCGATCAGCGCGTTCGGCGACGTGTCGAAGTCGACGTCGCTGGCCGCGTCGATCGCGAGGATCAGATTCTCGTCCGTGAGACCGGCCTTGGCCATCTCGACGAGCGTCTCGTTCGTCAGGACGGTCTTCGGAGAGGCTGACGTTGCGCTCGCTCGCGCCGTGGACGGTCTCGCCGGACCCTTCCACTTTTCGAATGCGGCGATGCTCGCCGTCACGCGCGGAAGCGATGCCGTGCTGTTGCCAGTCGAGAAGAGGCTCGAATACGCCTTGGCGAAGAGCGCCTCACGCGGATTGCTCTTCACGGCCGTCTCATAGTGGACCACCGCTTCATTCAGCAGGTGCATCGCGCGAGCGGTGTCTTCGATTGCGTTCGCGTGCGCGAGCCCTTCCTTGGCAACGCCGAGGGCGTATTGACGATAGGCTTCCTGGCGGGGATCGCGAAGCGGCTTGACCGCTTCCACACCCGCCAGATAGCGGTCCCACGCGTTCATCTCGGCGAGGGGGATGAGATCTTCGAAGCTCCCCTTCGGCACCAGCAGCGTCACCGAATCCTGGGTCGGCACGATCCGGGAGGCGATCTTCTTCGCCGCCCGTTCGAGAAGGTCATCCTCGACCGCTGACGGCGCCGGAGAACCCTTCCCCTCCGAGTATTTGTCGCGGAACGTCTCGCTGATGTTCCCGCTGTCGAGAATCTTTCCGTTCTTGTCCGCGAGGTCCCAGGTGCCCGTGAGATTCGCATCGATCACCTTGACCTGCACCGTGTAGTAGACGGTTCCGTAGACGTCCTTGGTCTCGTACTTCTTCTTCTTCTCGTTCCACTCCTGCTTCGTGCCGGTCTTCTCTGTCCGCGACTTCTGTTCGGTCTCCCAGCTCTCGTGGGAGTCGAGGCGGTCGAGGTCGACGGAGATGCGCAGGTCGCCCTTGTCCCTGTCCGTGGCCATCGTGCCGCCACCGGTGAGAATGAATTCCTCCGCGTAGCGTTTGAGCGTGGCCGCGTCGTCTTTGATGCCGTCGCGATCGCTCTTCGCCGTGACCTTCACACGCCGCGCGCCGACGGTGAGCAGCGGCGGATTCGTGCGGTTCATCTGCACGGCCTTCTTCGTGAAGCCGAAGCCCTCGCGGGCAGCCACGTCGGACGCAACGAACAGACCTGCGGCAAGGAGGGAGAGCGCCAGTTTTCGCATGGGGGAGATTTTACAAGCGTTAACCGTTCACCGTTCACCGCTAACGGTTAACGGTATCTCACGTCCAGCACTTTCCGCACGACGTCCTTGGCCGCCTCGGGCAGGGCCTGCACGCCGGAGAGGACTCCGGTCCAGGCGGCGGATTCGCCACCGTGCTTGAAACACTCGGCGCAGCGCGGGAGCTCCGAGAAATCGCGCTTGTCGAAGAGCGCCTGCATCTGCACGAGCTTCGATCCTTCGATGATCTCAGTGAGGGACTCGGTCTTGAGGTCGCCGATGATCTGGTCGCCGTGCGCGTCGTAGCAGCAGTGCGTCACACGGCCGTCGGCGAAGATGACGATCCAGTTGAAGAAGGCGCCCTGCACGCATCCATAGAACTTACCGTGCAGGTCGGTCTCCTCGTTGACGTCGAACGCCTCGCAGGTGCGTTCGATGACGCGCGCATTGCGGTATTTCTTCAGCTCGAAAAGCTTCCTGAAGTCGTCGATCGTCTCATCGACGGTCATCCGCGAGCGCATCTTCTGGATCTCGATGCGGATCGGATGGCCTTTGGCCTGCTCGAGAAACTTCTTCGTCATGTCCACGAGCTTGTCGAAGTCGCCGCCGGTGCGGAGCTGCGGATAGACCTTCGGGTTGATCGAATCGACCGAGATGCGCAGGCGCTTGAGGGGGCTGCTCAGCAGCTTCGCCCCCACCTCTTCGGTCAGCACCAGGCCGTTGGTGCTGATGCTCGCCTCGGGAAACAGGCGGATGGCGTCGTCGATGCGGGAGTAGAGAAGCGGCTCGCCCATCTCGTGGAGCCACTTCAGCTTCATGCCGAGGCCGTGGATTTCGCGCTCGGCTTTTTCGACGAGGGAGAAGTCCATGTCCTCGTAGGGCCGCCGGAGGACCGGAAGCGGACACATCCCGCACCGAAGATTGCACTTCGATGTCAGCTCGACGAGGACCTTGATGCGCCTTGGGTTGAACTTCATGGTTGCCCGACCAAACGGCTGAGGAGGTTACCGTAATCCTCCCAGGAATGTTTGCGAGCCATCTCCCGGGCCCCTTCCTCGAGTTTTTCGCGGTCCGAGCCTTGAAAAAAGCGGTCTACGGCCGCGGCAAGGCCGGATGGATTCTCGGGAGGGATGAGGTAGCCGGTACGCCCGTCCTGGACGATCTGGGGGATGCCACCGACGCGGGCAGCGATCACGGCCCGCCCGAAGTGAAAGGCGGTGAGAATCACGCCGCTCTGGGCTTCGACGCGGTACGGCGCAAGGACGACGTCCGCAGCCGCAAAATACGTCGCGATCTCGGCATCGGGGATGAACCGGAACTCCAGCCGGACGTGCTCGAGTCCTTCGGCGAGTGTGCGGTACTCGGCTTCGCTCTCCCACCACGCTTCTCCGGCGACGAGGAGGACGACGTCCGATCGGAGATCCCGCCACGCGCGGAGAGCGAGGTCGAGACCCTTGAACGGACGGAGGTGGCCAAAGAAGAGCGCGACGTTGCGGCCGGCGAGGCCGAGAGCGCGCTTCGCGTCGTCGCGGAAGGGCATGGCGCCGCCGAGCTCATGCACAGGAAGCCGTGCACTCACGATCCGCCGTCCTCGGGCGCGGCCTGACGCCTGGAGCAACTCGCTCTCGGCGTGGACTACGAGGACGTCGCCGCGGCGCAGGACGCGATCGGTGAGCCACGACTTCCATCGCGCCGGCTCCTTGTCGCCGATGTTGTGGCACTGCAGGATGACCTTCGTCCGCCGCGGCAGCAGCGCGATCATCACGAGGTACGGCAATGCCCAGACCCAGATCCACCAGACGAAGACCACGGCATCGGGCTTCGATCGGCGGAGCCGCCATGCGGTGCCGAGCCAAGTCAAAGGCCGGACGATGTCGACGTCGAAGCGAGCGTTCTTCGGTGTCTTCTCGCGCAGTGTCTCGTCGATGTCGCTCCCGCCGGGATAGAACTTCGCCGGGTACTGACGTTTGAACGAGACGATGTCGACCTGGTGATGCTTCGCCAGCTCCTCGGCGAGCCGAGTCGTGCAATACGCGATGCCGGCGCGGTACGGGTAGACGGGGCCGACGATGGACACTTTCATCGCCACGCCTCGAGGCCATAGAAAAAGCGAAATGGTGAATGGTCAATGTTGAATGGTGAATGGTGAATTGGAGTTACTTTCACCACTAACCATTCACCATTGACCATTCACCATTCCCGTTCCACTCTGATCAAAGCGCGGCTGCCCGTTTCGGCTTGAAATCCAGGAACGACACGACGGTCGACCCCAGATACGACGCGTAGGTTCTCCAGTCGAATACGAGCGAGGACGACATGAAGCAGGAGTGCGTGCAATGGCACTCCTTCGCCTTGATCGAGGCGCGCTGTTTGTCGGAGGCTTCGGAAAACCACAGCTTCGTGAAGTCGTAACCGGTATCGCGCACGTTGCCGACCGCGTCGCGCAATTCGCACATCCGGACTTCGCCGCGCGCGTCGAGAACGCCCGAGACGTAACCGGCGTGGCAGGGGCGGACCTGCGTTTCCTGCTCCAGCACGGCCAGCTCCATGCGCCGTGAATACACTTTCACGAACTTCAGGAATCCGTCGTAGTTGCGATACGTCGACCAGTAATCCTCGAGCTTCGGGAGCAGCGCGCGGTACTTCTCGGTCGTGATGGGCTGGATGTTCTTGTCGGGCTGGTCGCCGCGAAGCATCTCGAAGGAGTGGAAGGAGACTTCGGGGAAATCGCGCTTCACGCCCTCGAAGAGCAGGTCGAGGTCGTTGGCGTTGTAGGTGCACAGGCATGTGTGCACGTTCACGGTGAAATTCGAGAACCGCTTCTTGAGCGGCATCAACAGCGAGTAGGTCTTTTTCGCGCGCTCGTAGTTGCCTGGGACGCCTCGGATCCAGTCGTGCTTCTCCCCGATGTGATCGATCGAGAGATTGACCACGATCTGGGTATCAGGGCAGCGGTTCAGTGTGTCTTCGACACTGCGCGCGATCAGGTCGCTCGCGATCGCGCCGGTGGGGATCGTGATCTGCTTGACCTTGTTCTCTTTCGACAGGGTCTCGCAGACTTCCGGCAGGTCCCGGCGGAGAAAGGGCTCTCCCCCGCTCATGACGATGAAGAGCATCTCCCCCATCGAGGCAAAGGTTTTCTTCAGCTCGTCGAGGGAAAGCTCGTGCTCCTTGTTCTTGCGCAGCTGCTCCCAGTTGAAGCAGGTCCGGCAGAACGAGTTGCAGTCATAGGTCAGCCCGACGATCAGATACACCGGCTTCATGCCCCGCTTGTCGACGAGGTAGCGCAGGTACTGGGTTTTGTCGGACCACTTCATGTTTTCTGCTGGAACCGTCCCTTGCTCGGGAGAATTCTGCCTTACGCCTCTCGTCACCCGAGTGGAGCGGCGGGCGATCTCGCCCGCCGATTTGTCGCCCCGCGGGCGGGATCGCCCGCGGCTCCACCAATCCTGCAGACGTGGTGGAGCGCGGGCGACCTCGCCCGCGCACTGTTAACGACGCCCTAGTTCTTCAATGTCGCCTTCAGCGAGATCTTGACCCCGGTCAGCGCCTTCGACACCGGACAGTTCTCCTTGGCCCCCTCGGCGGCCTGCTGGAACGTGGCCTGGTCGATGCCCGGCACCTGGCCGGTCGTATCGAGGTCGATCCGCGTGATGCCGAATCCTTCGCCCACCTTCTCCAGGTGCACCGTCGCGGTGGTATGGATCTTCGTCGGTTTGTGTCCGGCCTTCGTCAATCCGCCCGAGAGAGCCATCGAGAAGCACGAGGCGTGGGCGGCTCCGATCAGTTCCTCCGGGTTCGTGCCGGGAGCTTCTTCGAAACGCGTCGGGAATGAATAGGCCCCCGACACCTTCCCGCTTCCGACCTTGAACTGTCCGTTTCCCTCTCGAAGGGTTCCGTTCCACTCAGCTTCTGCTTTCCGACTCGGCATGATTGTTTCCTCCGCGGCGGATGATACCGCGCACGATTCCGGTGACGATCCCGAAGTAGTAGGTGGCGTGATGCATGGCAAACGCGACAGGAATCATCGGCCACTTCGAGGGCGGAAGCCGCGTCGCCCGCGCACCGAGGACGAAGGTCAGGATCGCGTAAGGAATGATGACCAGCGGGGCGAAGAGGATGCCGATCGTCCCCGCGACGAGAAAGGCGTGAATCCTGCCATTGCTCCGGTGCGCCCGTGATCCACGGACGAGCAGCTCTCCCGTCTTGACCCGGTATCGCCATCGTTGCCGCAGGTAGGGTCCGGGGAAGGCGCGCCGCCGGTGATAAACGATCACCCCGTCGTGGTAGACCACCCGGCCGCGCTCGCGCAGCGACTCGAGCAGGGCCGTGTCTTCGCCGATGTAGCCGATCGACTCGTCGAAGCCGGTGAACGCCGACCGGCGCACGAACAGGTTGACCAGTGCGATCGCGCTCGCTGACCGGATTTCGAATACTCCCCGCCGCCCCTCGTGTGCCGCCACGCCGCTCCCGATGAACCGGGTCGAGAGCAACGTTTCCGACATCAGTTCGGCGGGGGTGGAGTCCGCCGGCGCGGGGTCGGGCCCGCCGAGAGCGAGCACGGCCGGATGGGCATCGAGGTAGGCGACCGCGGTGGCGAGCCAGCGCGGGTGCGCGAGGGCGTCGTCGTCGATGAAGGCCAGAATCTCTCCGGACGACACGGAAACTGCTCGATTTCTTCGAGTTGCGGGATTACGATTCGTCTCGACGACGTTCCTTACGCGGTTATCGAACGGGGCCGGCAGCGGCTCGGCCGAGACCAGAATCAGTTCAAACGGAAACGGTGCCTGCTGGCCGAGTACGGACGCGATGGCGCGTTCGGCATCGCCGCCCAGGCGCTCAACCGGCATGACGACGGAGACTTTCAACTGAAGCTCATTATCCAGATCCCTGCATACAACGAGGAAGCGACGATCGCGCAGACGCTGCGCGAAATCCCGAAGAAGATCGAAGGCGTCACCGCCATCGAGACGCTGGTCATCGACGACGGTAGCACCGACAGGACCGTCGACGCGGCGCGCAAAGCGGGCGCGCACCACATCGTCCAGCTCAAGTCGCACCGCGGTCTCTCCGCCGCCTTCGTCGCCGGCATCGACGCCGCGATCCGCCTCGGCGCCGACGTCATCGTCAACACGGACGCCGACAACCAGTACGCGGCGGCGGACATGGCCCGCCTCATCTCCCCGATCGTGAAGGGTACGGCCGAAGTCGTGATCGGCGACCGCAACGTGTCGAGTTCACCGTACATGTCGCCGCTCAAGCGCGCGCTGCAGCGGATGGGCAGCTGGGCGGTCGGCCGGGTTTCCGGCGTGGCCGTTCCCGACGCGACGAGCGGGTTCCGCGCGTTCTCGCGCGAAGCCGCGCTGCAGATCAACGTGTTCAATCCCTTCACGTACACCCTCGAAACCATCATCCAGTCCGGCAACCGCAACCTCGGCGTCCAGAGCGTGCCGGTGAAGACGAATGCGCCGACGCGCCCGTCGCGGCTCTATCGCGGCATGGGCACGTATCTGCGCAAATCGATCGTGACCGTGTTCCGCATCCACACGCTCTATCGGCCGCTGAAGACCTTCTTCGCGATGGGCACGGCCCTTGTGTTTGCGGGCGTCGTGCTCGGCGCGAGATTCCTCTGGTTCTTCGCGCAGGGCGACCGCGGCGGCCACGTTCAGTCGCTGATCCTCGCCGCTGTCTTCCTGATCACCGGATTCTTCACGTGGCTCATCGCGCTGCTGGCCGACCTCATCTCGGTGAACCGCCGCCTCAGCGAGGACATCCTCATCCGCCTCAAGCGAATGGAAGCGCCCCCCGCCATGCAGCAGCGCCGCGAACGGCCTCAGCGTGAGCGGTTCGAGCGCCCCCGCCGCGACGAACGCCCCGCAGCGGCAGCCGCGCCGGCGGCGCCCGCCGCGCCAGCCACGCAGTGGGTGTGGCTGCTCGACGAAGATAAGCTCGAAGACGAGGGATCGCCCGTGGCAGAAGAATCGACCGCGTCGTCGCCGGCCGCCGCGGGTCCTGGCCGCCGTCGCCGCCGCCGCCGCGGCGGCTCGAGGCAGCATCCGGAGTTGCCGGGAAACCGCGGCAAGCACCTGGCCGAGCCGGAGTAGACAGTGGAGCCGCGGGCGATCTCGCCCGCCGATGCTCGAAGACCGCGGGCGGGATCGCCCGCGGCTCCCTTCCCTACCTCTGATACGCGCCGGCGAAGTGCGCGCTCACTTCGGCGGCACAGATCAGCTGCGGCGGGACATGCACGAGCGGATGGATCGCGTTGTAAGTGTGCCCTGCCGACGCGATGATCAGCTTCGACGCGTCGGGCGAGGCTTCGGCGATTGCGTGCGCCTCTTCGACCGGCACGCTCTCGTCGCGCCCGCCATGGACCACGAGCAGCGGTACGCGCAGACGCCGCGCCGCCGCCTGGATGTCGAGCTGATCGCGGTTCGCTTCGTAATCGTCGAGCATCGCCGGCGACATCCGCATCACCTGCTTCGTGCGCTGGTTCACTTCCTCGAGGAATCCGTCGCGGCGCCACTTCTTCTTCGTGTCGTCGTCCCAGCGATCGACGGTCGCGATCGCGCTCCACGTGATCACGCCGCGGAGATGCGGGATCAGATCCGCCGCGAGCAGCGCCACACCGCCTCCGCGCGAATGACCAAGCAGGAAGGTCGGGATGTCACCGAACCGCCGATGTGCATGCTCGGTAGCGCTCACCAGATCTGAGATCTGCGCCGAGTACGTGTCGCCCTCAAAAAGGTCGAGACGGTCGAAGGTCTCCAGGTTCTCGCCGATCCCGCTTCGCGACATGTTGAACCGGCAGACCATGTAGCCGTGATTGCAGAGGAATTCGGCAAGCCAGGGAAAGAATCCCCAGTCCTTGAATCCCTTGAACCCATGAACGACGACGACCATCGCCCGCGGGTCTTCGGGCACGTCGAAGTTCCCCCGGATCGGAAGCCCTTCAGACGACGGAATGGTGAATTCAGACATTGAAGCGAAACAGAATCACGTCTCCATCCTGCACTTCGTATTCCTTTCCTTCCGAGCGCAGCTTTCCGGCTGCCCGCGCCGGTTGTTCGCCGCCGAGGGAGACGTAGTCCTCGTA
The DNA here is from genome assembly GCA_937870635.1 of uncultured Acidobacteriota bacterium. Lineage (GTDB taxonomy): Bacteria > Acidobacteriota > Thermoanaerobaculia > Gp7-AA8 > Gp7-AA8 > DATLEX01. The sequence goes on from CALMZP010000147.1 coordinate 19,913, forward strand.
GGCGATGGTCTCGGCGCGGATGAAGCCCCGCTCGAAGTCGGAGTGGATCGCGCCTGCGGCTTCCGGCGCCTTCGCTCCGACGCGGATCGTCCACGCGCGAGCCTCCTTCGGCCCGACGGTGAAGAAGGTTTCCAGGCCGAGGAGTCGGTAGGCGGCGCGGATGAGCACGTCGAGACCGGGCTCCGACAAACCCATCTCACTGAGAAACTCGCGCCGCTCATCAGGAGGCAGCGTTGAAATCTGGGCCTCCAGCTCGCCGCAGATGACGACCACTTCGCCATGCTTTTCCTTCGCGATGGCGCGAACCACCTTCACGTTCGGAGTGTCGGCACCGAGGTCTCCCTCGCCGACATTCGCCACGAAGAGCACGGGCTTGACCGTGATGAGGTTCAGCTCCCGCAAGGCGCCCTTCTCGTCTGCCGTGAACTCGACGGCTCGCAGTGGCGTTCCCTGGTCCACCGCCGCGATCGCCTTCTGCAGCGCCTCGGCCATCAGGACGGCGTCTTTCTGGCCGACCCGCGCCATTTTGCTGATGCGCTCGTTGCGCTTGTTCAGCGTGTCGAGGTCCGCGAGCAGCAATTCGGTCTCGATGATCTCGATGTCGCGCGTGGGGTCGACGCTGTGCTCGACGTGCACGACGTTGGGATCCTCGAAGCATCGCACCACGTGAAGGATCGCGTCCGTCTCGCGGATGTTGGCCAGGAACTGGTTGCCCAGCCCCTCCCCTTTGCTCGCGCCCCGAACGAGGCCGGCGATGTCGACCACCTTCAGATCGGTATAGATGGTCTGCCTGCTGTCGGCGATCTTCGCAAGCTTGTCCAGCCGCTGATCGACGACCGGCACAATGCCTACGTTCGGTTCAATGGTGCAGAAAGGATAGTTCGCGCTCTGCGCGCCCGCGGCCGTGAGCGCGTTGAAGATCGTCGACTTCCCCACGTTCGGAAGCCCGACGATACCGACTGACAAACCCATGTTTTCAATACTCCGGTAACAATAGTCCCGGGCCGTAACCACAGCGGGATCAACGCGATTCCTGCGAATTGAGAATTCTCAATCCTCAATTCCTTCGCGCCGCCTCGACCGCCCCGATCAGTCCCACCGTCTCGTCGACGACGAGATCAACGGGCATGCCACGCATCAGATCGCTGAAGCGGCCCTTCCTGGTGAACGCAGCGACGAACCGCCCGTCAGTGAAGAATTGCATGTTCTTCGCGGCGATTCCGCCGGCGAGAAAGACCCCGCCCCGCGCCAGCACGCGAAGAGCCATGTTCCCCGCCTCGGCACCGTAGATGTCGACGAAGATCTGCATCGTGCGGATCGCCGCGGCGTCGCCCGCCGCGGCGAGAGCGGAGATTTCCGCGGGATCTTTCCCCTGCCCGGTCACGAACTGGTAGATGCTCTCCAGCCCCATGCCGGACAGAAGCCGTTCCCAGCTCACATGTCCGGCGTATTTTTTCTGCAGTGCCAGGAGCAATCGTGTCTGCTCTTCATCCTGGGGCGCGAAATCAGCGTGGCCCCCTTCGCCCGGGACGACCACCCATCCGCCGGACGGATGAAAGGTCACGATCGCTTCGCCGAGTCCCGTCCCGGCACCGAGGACGGCCATTGGCGAAGTGCGGTCGCGCGTGCCGCGGTTGAGCGGCAGCAGATCGCCTTCGGCCAGGAAAGGCATGCCGAGCGCGATCGCGTAGAAGTCGTTGATGAGAGAGACGCTGGGGATGCGGAACAGCGTAGCCAGCCGCGACGCATCGACAAACCATCCGAGGTTGGTGATCTCCGCGGTTCCCCCGAAAACGGGACCGGCCACGGCGAAGCATGCGCTGTCGACGGGGCCGGGACACATCCGGACGAAAGCCGAGAGGAGATCGTCGAAGCCGCTGAACGCAGCGCTCTCGAATCGATGCTCGGCGAGAATCTGCCCGTTCGCTTCGACACAGCGAAGAAGGGACTTCGTTCCGCCGACATCTCCCGCGATGACACGCCGCACCGGCCGATAATACTTGCTGGGAACGAACGATGAACGATGAATGATGAACGATGAGAATTCTGCCACCGACCATCGATCATTGTTCGTTTGAAGACGTCCTTCACGCTTCGTTCAGGTGTCGCGCGAACCACTTCCGCGCCAGGCCGGCCACCGTTTCGAGCTTTCCTGGCTCCTCGAAGAGATGCGACGCGCCGGGAACGATCGTCATCTCGCGCGCGCAGGTCATACGGGCGAGTGCGTCGCTGTTCATCTCGATGACCGGGACGTCGTCACCGCCGACGATCAGCAGCGTCGGAGCTTTCACGTGCGGCAATGCGTCGCCGGCCAGATCGGGTCTGCCCCCGCGAGATACCACTGCCGCAACGCGCTCCGGCACTTCCGCCGCAGCGACGAGAGCCGCGGCTCCCCCTGTGCTCGCCCCGAAGAACCCGATCGGAAGATGTCCCGCCTCGGGCTGTTCGGCGAGCCAGTCGACGGTGCCGACGAGACGCTGCGCGAGCATCTCGATGTTGAAGCGAAGCTGGGCGTCGCGCGCGTCGATGGCCTCTTCACTCGGCGTGAGCAGATCCAGCAGCAGCGTGGCGAATCGCGAAGCGTGAAAGTAGTGACTCATGCGCTCGGTGCGCGGCAGATAGATGACGCCGATGGCGCGCTGCAGCATCGGCTTCTCGAGCGCCGCGGCGGCATCGTTTCCGCGCAGCGGCAGGTAGAACTCCGGGACACCCCACTCGAACCGACCTTCGAATGGACTGCCGGAATCCGATCGTTGAACTCGGATGGACCGGCGCGGATCCATCACTTCTTCTCCGCAGCCGCGTTCGCGCGATCCAGCAGCTCGTGCACCTCGTCGTCTTCCGTCTGCGAGAAGTCGCGATACCAGAGGCCGACCGCGTCGAACGGCTCCGGCGTCCGCAGACAGACGATGTCGTCGACCTCGGCCTTCAATTCGTTGCACGTCTGCCGGGCGGCCACCGGAACGGCGACGATCACCGCGGCCGGTTCCATGGCCCGCAGCGCGCGCACCGCGGCGCGCATCGTCGAGCCGGTGGCGAGGCCGTCGTCCACGATCACGACCATCCGTCCCTTCACGTGCAAGGGTGGCCGCGAGCCTCGATATGACTGTTCGCGACGCTCCAGCTCGAGCTGCTCCCGCGCCGCGACCTCGTCGATCTTCGCCTGCGGCACCGGAACGTAGCGGAGGACGTCCTGGTTGAGGACGCGGACCCCGCCGGATGCGATCGCGCCCATGGCCAGCTCCTCATGACCGGGGACGCCGAGCTTGCGCACAATGAACACATCGAGCGGCGCGCCCAGCGCCTCGGCGGCGTGGAATGCCACCGGAACTCCTCCGCGCGGCAACGCAAGGACGATGACGTCGCCGCGTGATTTCAGTTTCCGCTGCAACTCGAGGCCGACCGCGCGGCCCGCTTCATGTCTGTCGGCGTAACGCTCAGATCGCATGGGGCCAGTGCGCCCGCGAATCGTCTTCCTTCTGACGAAGAACCTGCTCGACCGCATGCGGAAAGGCGATGGGAGCGACTTCCTCTTCCCATTCCGTCACCGAAGTAATCGGCACCCCGATCGCGTGCGCGAGCCGCTCACGGCTCAACCCGGCGCGCAATCTCCGTGACCGAAGCTCACTGCCGGAGAGGCGTTCCATGCTCACCGAAAGGAGCACGATGCATTCCAGATTTTCCTCTGCTGAAATCGCCATCTGTCGGCCTCAGCGGCATCACCATGATCTTCGGAAGTGTGACCTCGCCTGGACCGAGATAGGCGGGAACGCCGATGGTGATCGCATCCTGAGGTACGTCGAGGCGGAACGTTCCGTGGAGGCGATCCCAGACTGACAGCAGGCTCGACCAGTTGCTGTCCATCTCCTCGCGCACTTCGGAATGGTGGATCGCATGCATGCGCGGCGTCACGATGACCGCTGACAACGCGCGCTCGACGGTCCACGGCAGCGCGATCTTCGAATGATGAAAGAAGATCGAGAGCAGGAGCAGCGCCTGCCAGATCGTCAGCGAGGCCGCGTCGGGACCGATCAATCGGATCTGCATCAGCCTGACGACACCGGCGAGAGTCATCTCCCCGAAATGGAAGCGCAGCCCCGTCCAGGAGTCGAGATCGAGGTCGACGTGGTGAACGCGATGGAATCTCCAGAGAAACGGCGCACGATGATTCACCCAGTGCCAGACCCAGAGTGTGTAATCGAGGAGAAGGATCCCGGCGATGACGCGCAGCGGACGCGGCAACGTCATCTGCCGAAGCAGTCCCTGCCCTTGAGCCAGCACTTTCTCCGCCCGGGGCCCTACGAGGCGCTCCTGCATGAAGGCAGTGGCCACCGCGCTCATCGCGGCCATGGTGAGGTCGCGCAGGACGTGCCGGGATTTCTTCTCAACACGGCGCCGAAGTGGCCGGACCTCTTCCAGTACGGCGATCGCGACGAATCCGAGGGCGAGGAATGCTCCACGTTTCGAGCCCATGCGAGGCTACAATAGCCGCACTGCACGCCCCCTTCCATGAAACGCGCCCTGGTCGTCGACGACGAAACCCCCATCCGGAACCTGCTTGCAGCCGTGCTCAGGCGTGAACGCATCCCTGCGGACACCGCGGCCGATGGAGCAGAGGCGATGGAACTGCTGACCAGTACGAGCTACGCCTGCGTCGTGCTCGACCTGATGATGCCGATCATGAACGGGCGAGACGTCATCGACGGCATGCTGCGCAACCGGATCCCGCAGGTGCCGGTCATCGTCATCACCGCCGCCGGCGAAGGCGCGACCTACGACCTCGATCCCCAGGTCGTCAAGCTGATCATCCGCAAGCCTTTCGAGGTGATGCGCGTGATCGAGGCCGTGCGCGCGTTCTGCGCCGAAGCCGAGGACGGCGATCTGGCCACAGACTGGAAGAGCGACTCCCACACATTGCCGATGTAGGTGCGAGAGACGCGGGCGAGGTCGCCCGCGCTCCATCGTCATCGCATTGGAGCCGCGGGCGATCCCGCCCGCGGGCTCTTGATCACGGCGGGCGGGATCGCCCACCGCTCCCCTAGAACGTCAACCGGTAAGACACGCCGATATCCCGTCCCGGCAGCGGCGCCAGATCCTTCAGCGCCGAGACGTGGCTTCTTGCAAGCTCGTTCGTGAGGTTCGTCCCGCGCAGCATCACGTCGTGAATGGTGCTCTTCATGAAGAAGCGGTATCCGACCGTGGCGTTGACGAGTGTGTAGCCTTCGGTCGGTTGTTCGAAGGTCGCCACGTCGTCCTGATTTGCATATCGCTGCGCCTCGGCCATCGCCGAGAAGGGACCGGCTTCATATCGCAGACCGGCGCGCAGGCGCATCGGCGTGATGCGCGGCAGGTTGCCGCCGCCCGCCACGGTAGCGCGCACGTAATCGGCTCCCGCTTCGAGCTCGATGTGCCGCGTGTCGCGATGCCATAGCTCGACGTGCGTATCAATCTCGATCCCCCGGAATCGCGCATCGGACTGCCTGAAGCGGAACACCGGCAGATCTTCCTCGATGTCCGGCGTCGGAGACTCGAAAATGTAGCCCTCGAACTCGTTGTTGAAGAGATTGATCTGGCCGTTGAAGCGGCCGGCCGTCTTGCGCAGCGAGATATCCAGGCCGAGACTCGTCTCTTCGTCGAGCATCGGGTTGCCGATCTCGAACTGGCGCGTCGCGGCGTGCGGACCATGAGCGTAAAGCTCGGTCGCCGTCGGCAGCCGCACCGCCCGCGCGAGCGAGACGGCGATGGTGTAATTCTCGATCGGATGCAGGATCGCGCCGATCGATCCCGACAGTCCCGAGAAATGCCGATCGGGAAGCTCCGCGGCCGACGTCGAGGCGTCCTGGTCTTCCCACCGCGCCCCGAACTGCAGGTCCGCGGCGCCGAACGTGAGCTCCTCGAACACAAATGCGGCGCGGGTCATCGTCTCGTTGGGCGGGATATAGGCTTCCTCCCCCATCGCTTCGAAATCGTTCTGCGAAACCTGGACGCCGAAGGAGCCACGCAACGGCCCGAAATCGCGGTGCGCTGCTTCGATCCGCGCCTCCACCGCATCGTTGAGGAAACGCGTCCCCACCTCCGACCCTTCGAGCTCGACGTGCTCATACCCGCTCTTGCCGGCGCGGAAGCGGACGTCGCGGAAAAGTCCGCTGAGATTCATTGCCCCTTTGAGGTCGATGCGGGTCTGTTCGAGATCGATGCGCACCGGCTCGTCGCCGCCGGGAATCCCGTAATTCGAGTTGTAAGCGCTCACGCCCAGGCCGACGAACCCGCGAGTCGCAACCCACGAAGCGCCGAGGCTGGCCGAGTCCGTCGAGAGCGAGCTGTTGGGGAGCTCGTCGACAGGGCCGGGAACCGCATAGTCGTCCGTTTCCCGGCGCAGATATCCGGCGTGCCATGCGAACCGATCCTGTCCACCGAGAAGGTTGAATGAGCCGGTACGCTCTCCGGCGACAGAGCTCGCGCGCAGATCGACGTTGCCGGTGATCAGCGAAGCGGGGACGCGCGATGGGATCCGTTGATCGATGACGTTGACCACTCCGCCGACGGCGTTGCTGCCGTAGAGCAGCGTGGCCGGACCGCGCACGATCTCGATCTGTTCCGCGCTCGCCGGATCGATGCTCACTGCATGGTCGGGACTGACGTTCGACGCGTCGCCCGTGCCGATCCCTTCCTGCAGGATTCGAATGCGGTCGGCGCCGAGGCCGCGAATGATCGGGCGGCTGGAACCAGGGCCGAAGTACGTGGCGTCCACACCCGGCTCCTGCTTGAGGGTCTCGCCAAGCGTCGGCTGGATGCGGCGGGCGATGTCCTCCTCGTCCATCACGTTCACCGGCTGATACACCTCGGACGCCACGCGCGTCTCAGGGCTCGCGCTGACGACGATCTCCTCCGCGTGCACCAGACGATCGACCATGATCTCCATCGTGCGCGTCTGGCCGGCCGTCACCTCGACATCGCCCGTCGCCGATCCTTCGCGCGGACTCTCAACGCTGATGTGATAGTGACCGGGGCGGATGTTGTCGAAGCGGAACGTGCCGTCGGCGGCACTCTTCACGGCGCGCCGCAATTCGACGAGCGTGACCGTGGCGTCGCCGACGACAGCGCCCCGCGAGCTGAAAACTGTGCCGCTGATGCTGCCCGTGCTCTGCCCGAAGAGAGCAGCGGTGAGAACGAACGGGATGATGAGCGCGAACGCCCGGATGCGATGCATGAAAAAACCTCCTGGGATGGGCCTGATTACCGGAGAGAGCTGGGAATCAGACGGCAGGAGGCGCGCGAGACGCCCGGACCGCGAGATCCGGCATCTCGGCGGCAGCAACGGCCGCCGGCGCGAACGAGTGCGTGTCGACGGGTGCGATGAGCACGTCCACCCGAGCCACCGCGGCGGTCGCAGCCGAGTGCACGCAGGGGCACTCCTTCACGAGCGGGTGCTCGAGAGGATGGGCCGCCAGCGCGAAAAGAATCGCGATGGCGACCAGGATTCGAAGACGGTTCGTCATTGGCGTGGGCAGTATAAGCGTTGCCGTACGGAGCGCGATTCTGTCATCCGAGCGGGAGCGAGGGACCTGGGTGTGAAGGGGGCGCGAAGATCGGGCTGCGTGCCGCCCGGCCCCCAGGTCCCTCGCTCACGCTCGGGAGGACAAGGCTTTGAGACCCGTGCGGCAGACCCTCACTTCTTTTTGGACGACTTCCGGGAACTCGACTTCTTCGAGCTGGATTTTTTCGTTCTTCCTTCGCTGGCCCGCTCCTTGTTCACGGTCGCCGCGGCGATCTGTTTGGCTCGCTTGGTCGACCGGCCGCTCTTCTGCGCGGATTCCTTGATGTGCTCGTACTGGCGTTCGTCTTTGTTGCTCCATGCTTTCGGCATCGCCGTCTCACTCCTTTCGCACAAAGACGTGTGCAAACTACACTCCCGCCTGTGAGCGACGATCTCCATTACCGAGGGTGGCGGCGTCCGGGACCGATTGCGCCCGGCGGAATCGAAGTGGACCCAGGCGAGTCGCTCGACCTGATCGCGGGAAACTTCCGGATCTTCCAGTACGAGAAAGGCCATCGCTATTCGACCGACGACGTAGTCACGGCGTGGTACGGGACGATCTGCGCGCCGCGAGTCGATCGCGCGGCCGATCTCGGATCGGGCATCAGCTCCGTGGCCATCATCGCCGCATGGCGTCTTCCCGGTGCGCGACTCGAAACGATCGAAGCGCAGGAGATCTCATTCCGCCTGGCGAAGAAGAGCATCCGCTTCAACGGACTCGAGTCGCGCTTCACGCAGCACCTCGGCGACCTGCGCGACTTCCGTCCCGCGGAGCCCTTCGACCTCGTCCTCGGCTCTCCTCCCTATTTCCAGCCAGGGACCGCGACGGAAGCGGCCCATGCGCAGGCGGTGCCGGCTCGGATCGAGGTGCGCGGGACCGTAGCCGACTACGCGAAGACGGCGGCGCGGATCCTCGCACCCGGCGGCGTCTTCGCGTTCGTGTTCCCGGCGCTGCAGACCGGCCGTGCCCTGGCGGCCGTGAGCGAAGCCGGGCTGAAACTGATCCGCCGCCGCGATGTCGTCTTCAAGGAGGGGGAGCCGCCCCTGATCACACTGTTCGCCGCATCACGATCGGCCGACATCCCCGCATCGTACGAAACCTGGGTCGAGCCGCCGCTGGTCATCCGGATGAAAGACGGCGCGATCAGTCCTGAGTACTCGGCCGTGCGCCTCAGCATCGGATTTCCGCCGGGGAATGTGGCGGGGTGATGTTGGACGTTGGACCTTGGACCCTGGACCTTGGACCTTGGGAGCACGAATCTCAGCAGGGTCCAGGGTCCAAGGTCCAGGGTCCAGGGTCCAGGGTCTAGAATGGCCCGCCATGCCAAAGGACGACTCGCGGCTCGTCTGGACTTCCGATCCTGAGGCGGCGAAGCGGCTTAGGGAGACGGCGGCGCCCGCCCGCGATGCCGAGCCGCAGAAACAGACCATCCGCGTCGCTCTCGACCGGAAACGGCGCGCTGGAAAGACGATGACCGTGGCCAGCGGCTTCGAGCTGACGGCGGAATCGCTGGCGGCGCTCGCGACGAAGCTCAAGAAGCGATGCGGGGCCGGCGGCGCGGCGAAGGGATCCGAGATCGAGATCCAGGGCGATCACGCGGTGACGGTCGCTACCGAGCTGAGTCAGCTCGGGTATCGGGTGAAACAGATCTGACACGAAGCGGAAACCGCTCGTGTCATTGGACGTAAAGTAGGCGGGGTTCCACACCATCAAGGAGGAGTGCATGACAGCAGTTCGCAAACTGTGGCTGGCGCTGTTGCTTTTGACGCTGGTCGCCGCGAGCGCACGGGCTCAGGACCTGGCCTCATTCGAGCGGCGGACCACCGTGAAAAGGCTCGACAACGGCTTGACGATCATCATCTATGAGAGACCGGAGACTCCCGTCTTCTCCTACGCGACGGTCGTCAACACCGGCTCGGCGCAGGAAGTCCCGGGGATCACGGGGCTGGCGCACATGTTCGAGCACATGGCGTTCAAGGGAAATGATCTCGTCGGCACGAAGGACTGGAAAGCGGAACAGGAAGCGCTGAAGAAGGTCGAAGAGGCGTATGCCGCGTTCGATCGCGAACGGCGCCGCGAGACCGGTCGCAGCGAAGAGCGCGTCAAGGAGCTCGAAAAGGCGTGGCGCGACGCCATCACCGAAGCTGACAAGCACGTCGTGACCGACGAGTTCACGAAGGTGGTCGAGGCTGCCGGCGGGGTCGGGCTCAACGCGTTCACCGCGACCGATGTCACCGCGTACTTCTTCTCGATGCCCTCGAACCGGTTTGAGCTCTGGGCATATCTCGAGTCCGAGCGTTACCGCGCACCGTTTCTCCGGGAGTTCTACAAGGAGCGCGACGTCGTGATGGAAGAGCGCCGCATGCGCGTCGAGAGCAGCCCGATCGGCCGCCTGCTCGAGCAGTTCATGAGCGCGGCGTTCATCGCGCACTCGTACGGCGTGCGCGGGATCGGACACATGTCCGACCTGCAGACCATCTCCGCGACCGATGCCGTCGAGTTCTTCAAGACACACTACGTCCCGGCGAACATGGTCCTGGCGATCGTCGGCGACGTGAAGGCGTCGGAAGCGATGCCGGTCATCGAGAAGTACTTCGGCCGCCTTCCGAAGGCGCCCGCACCGGAGCCGCTTCGCACCGTGGAGCCGCCGCAGAAGAGCGAGCGGACGGTCATCATCCGCGAAGCCTCGCAGCCCATCTACATCGAGGGCTATCACCGCCCGTCGGTCAACCATCCCGACGACCCGATCTACACGGCCATCGAGATGCTGATGTCTTCGGGACGCACCTCGCGCCTCTACAAGACCCTGGTGCGCGATCAGAAAATCGCCGTGCAGGCCTCAGGCTTCAACGGATTCCCGGGCGAGAAGTATCCGAATCTCTTCACCTTCTTCCTCGTCCCCGCCGCCGGCAAAGCGGCGAGCGACCTCCAGGCGCCGCTGCACGCAGAGATCGAGCGCCTGAAGAATGAAGACGTGACCGCCGAGGAGCTGGAGTCGATCAAGACGCGTGCGAAGGCATCGCTTCTCCGTCAGCTCGACAGCAACGCCGGCCTCGCCCTGCAGCTGGCCATGGCCCAGACGATCCGCGGCGACTGGCGCGAGCTGTTCCGCGACGTGCAGCGAATCGAGAAGGTCACCGCAGCCGAGATCCGCCGCGTGGCCAACGCCACGTTCCAGCCGGGCAACCGCACGGTGGGGATGATCGAGCGTCAGGCCCCCGCCGCGACCACAGCCAAAGGAGACTCGAAATGAAAACGCTGACGAGACACGCGGCCGCCGCGGTGCTGGCCATTCTGGCTCTCGCCGGCCAGGCGTTCGGACAGGTTCGCGATTATCGCGACATCAAGACCCCGCCTCTTCGCGGCTTCACCGTCCCGCGGCCAAAGCGCGTCGCCCTTCCCAACGGCATGGTCCTCCTGCTGATGGAAGATCGTGAGCTTCCGATCATCCGCGGCACCGCCCGCATCCGCGGCGGTGCTCGCGACGTCGCTGCCGACAAGACCGGCCTGGCCGGCATCCTCGGCCAGGCCTGGCGGACGGGCGGTACGGCGTCGCGTACGGGCGACCAGCTCGACGAGTTCCTCGAATCGCGCGCGGCTATCGTCGAGACCGGCGCCGGCGATGACTCCACGACCGTATCCCTCAACGTCCTCAAGAACGATTTCGACGCGGTCCTGCCGATCTTCCTCGACCTGATGCGCAACCCCGCGTTCCGTCAGGACAAGATCGACCTGGCCAAGACGCAGGCCAATGCGGCGATCTCCCGCCGCAACGACGAGGCAGGCTCGATCCTCGGGCGTGAATTGAACAAGCTCGGCTACGGCCCCGACTCGCCTTATGCGCGAGTGCCCGAGTACGCGACGATTGCCGCGATCACTCGGGACGACCTCGTCGCCTTCCACAAGAAGTTCGTCCATCCCAACAACGTCGTGTTCGGCATCGTCGGAGATTTCGACACCGCGGCCATGGAGCGCAAGCTGCGACAGGCATTCTCCTCATGGCCGCGCGGCGGGGCCGCACTCGCAGCCGTAGCGGAGGGAACGCCGGCGAAGCCGGGCGTGTACTTCGTGGCGAAAGACGATGTGAACCAGTCGAACATCGCCTTCGTGCACGGCGGGATCGTCCGCAACAGCCCCGATTACGCCGCACTGCAGGTTCTCAACGAGATCCTCGGCTCGGAGCGGCTCTTTCCGCGCATCCGCACGCAACAGGGCCTCGCCTATTCGGTCGGAGGTGGTGTCGGCAGCGACTGGGATCATCCCGGACTCTTCCGCGCCACCGTCGGTACGAAGAGCGAGACGACTGCGAAGGCAATCGAGTCGCTGCGCACCGAGCTCACCAATCTGCACACGCAGCCTTTCACCGCGGAAGAAGTGAACCGGGCCAAAGAGTCGATCCTCAACGCGCACGTCTTCACGATGGACTCGCGCGCGAAGATCCTCAACCAGGTCATGAACCTTGAGTTCCACGGATATCCGGCGGACTGGTATCAGCGCTATCCGGAGCTCGTTCGTAAGGTAACGATCAAGGACGTCGCCCGCGTCGCGAAGAAGTACGTCTCGCCCGACAAGGTGGCCATGCTCGTCGTCGGCAAGCAGGCCGACTTCGACAAACCGCTCTCCACGTTCGGAATGGTCACCCCGATCGATATCACCATCCCCGAGATCAAGTCCTCCGCGGCGCCGGCAGTCGGCAACGCCGGCGGTCAGGCCCTCGTGCAGAAGGTGACCGAGTTCGCGGGCGGCAAGGCGAAGCTCGACGCGGTGAAGTCCGTACGCTACGTGCAGGCGGTCTCACGGCAGACGCCGCAGGGTCCGATGGACATCGAGGTCGACCAGCTGGTGGTCTTCCCCGACCGCGTCCGTTCCACCATGAAGATGCCGATGGGCGAGATGACGATGGTCATCACTCCGGACGCGTCGTTCATGGCGATGGGCGGAATGGGCGTCCGCGACATGCCCGGCTCGCAGCGCGATTCCATCCGCGGCGAGATGAAGCACGACATGCTCACGATCCTCAAATACCCCGAGCGCTATACGTTTGGGACCGGCGGTACCGAAAAGATCGGCGACGTCGAAGCGCAGGTGCTCGAGATCTCCATCGACGGCGACACCGCGAAGTGGCTCGTCGATCCGGGCACCGGCAAGGTCCTCCGCAACGTCGCAAAGGCCCGCGGCCCCATGGCCCAGGGCGATCAGGTGACCGAGTTCACCGAGTGGAAGAGCGTCAACGGAATCATGTTCCCGTCGTCATCGAAGATCATCGTGAACGGAGAACAGGTCGGCACCTCGCGGTCGAAGACCATCGAAGTCAACCCGGCGGTCGACGCAAAGGTGTTCGAGAAGCCGGCAGCGTGACGTTCACGTCATCCTGAAGCGGCGAAGCGCGCTGAAGGATCTCAAAATGCGAAAGTCTGGCATTTTGAGATCCTTGGCCGTCTTCGCGGCTCAGGATGACGTGCCTACGGCTGCTGGACGCCGCGATGGGCCTGCAGTTCCTTCACCAGACGCACGAGAGTCAGCGTCACTTCGTGCAGCGAGTGGATCAAACCCACCTCGAACGCCGACGGAGCGGCACCGGCCGCGCACGCGCAGTAGTTGCAGGGGCCGCCGCGGGCGCCGTCGTGATGGTCCATGACGTGACCGCAGGCGCATGAGTCTTTCGCAAGTTGCATGGTTTCTCTCCGATTTCGATTCTACAGCGCGTCAGCGATCCGTCTCGCAATGAGCTCGTATCCTTCGGCACCTGGATGGAAGCGATCGATCGCCAGCCGGTCTCGATGGGAAAACAGATCGGCCGTCTGCACCACCGTGATGTTCGGATCGCCGCTGAAGCGATCGACCACGCGCGCGTTCCATCGGCTCACGAGTGAATTGAGCTGCCCCCCGAACGGCGCATCGCGAAACGGATTGTAGAGACCGACGATGAAAATCCGCGCCGTGCCGTTCGACTCGCGGACGATCCCGATCACCTTTTCGACAGAATCGAGCACGCCGTCCATCACCGCGGCCGGGTCTGCAGGAGGCGCCGTCCGCCAGTCGGTCCCGCCCCACAGATCGTTCCCGCCGATCGACACGATCACCACATTGGCTTCGCCCAGGAGTCGTCGCACGTTCGGACTCTCGAGCTGGCGGAGGAGATCGCCCGTGCGCGCACCGCTGACGGCGATGTTCACCGTCTCCCTGACCGGCAGGTTGCGTCGCTTCAGCTCGGCGTCCAGACGTCCGCCGATACCGAGGCCGGACGGATCTCCCGCGCCACGCCCGAGCGAATCGCCGAGGACGATGGCGGAGATTTCGCGGGGCGGAGCGGCGGGGGCGGTTTCCGTGCGAGGGAGAAAATCGACCGGCTTACCGGTGTCGCCGCGAAGGTATGAGTAGAATCCCGTCCCGAACGCAACCGCGGCCAGCAGCGCTGCCGCCAGCGGCACGAACCAGTAGATGATGCGTCGCACGGCTCCCGACTATACCCAATGACTGCGCTCGCCGCCCGCAACCTCACGAAAGTCATCGGCGACCGCACGATCGTCGACGACGTCTCCTTCGAGCTCCAGCCGGGCGAGGTCTTCGGCTTCCTCGGACCCAACGGCGCGGGAAAGACGACGACGATCCGGATGCTCGTCGGCCTCATCCGGCCGACCGCCGGTTCGGTGGAGATCTGCGGCTTCGACATCCGCCGGGAGTTCGAGAAGGCCATGCGCTGCATCGGCTGCATCGTCGAGAATCCCGACCTCTACCGCTTCATGACCGGGCGCGAGAATCTCCAGCATTTCTCGCGCATGCTCGGCCTCGACAGGTCGGAGATCGAACGCGTCGCGGAACTCGTCAACCTCGACCACCGCCTCGATCAGCGCGTCGGCACCTACTCCCTCGGCATGCGCCAACGGCTGGGAATCGCACAGGCGATGCTGGGCAGCCCGCGCGTGCTGATCCTCGACGAGCCGTCGAACGGACTCGATCCCGCGGGCATTCGCGAGATCCGCGAGCTGCTGCGGCGTCTGGCCACCGAACGCGGCCTGGCGGTCTTCGTCTCCAGCCACCTCCTCGGCGAGGTCGAGCTGATGTGCGACCGCGTGGCGATCATTCATCGCGGGCGGATTCTCAAGGATGGGCCGGTGAAAAATCTGATCTCGAACCGTCGGGCGATGGAATTCAAGGTCAATGACGTGACACGGGCACTGCGCGTGTTCGAGCAGAGTGGAGCGCGGGCGACCCCGCCCGCGAGCGGCGATCACGCCGTCCTCGTGGCCATCGAAGAAGACGACGCCCCCCCGCTCGTGGCATCGCTGGTCCGCGAGGGCATCGAAGTCTTTCACGCCCGCCCGAAGATCCAGACGCTCGAGGAGATGTTCATCGAAGTAACCGGTGGGGAGACGGTGGATTGAAGGATGAAGGATGAAGGATGAAGGATGAAGGATGAAGGATGAAGGATGAAGGATGAAGGAGATGGGCCAGGCACGTCATCCTGAGCTGGTAAGACAGCGAAGGACCTCAACATGCGCAACCTGAGGTCCTTCGGCGTCTCCGCGCCTCAGGATGACGTGAACTTCATCCTTCATCCTTCATCCTTCATCCTTCATCCTTCATCCTTCATCCTTTAACAAAATGCTCAACCTGATCGAAAACGAGAGCCTGAAGCTTCTTCGCCGCCGGCGGTTCCTCATCGTCGTGGCGATCCTCTTCGTCATCATGACGCTCGTCTCGTACTCGCAGTACCGGCAGCTCAGGCAGGGCCGCAACGAGAACTGGCGCGCCGAGTTGCAGGAACGGATTGCGCGATACGAGAACCGCCTGCGCCGCGGACGCATGAACGAGTCGTGGTCGCGCTCGATGAGGGCGGAAATGCGCCG
Organism: uncultured Acidobacteriota bacterium; assembly: GCA_937870635.1. Classification (GTDB taxonomy): domain Bacteria; phylum Acidobacteriota; class Thermoanaerobaculia; order Gp7-AA8; family Gp7-AA8; genus DATLEX01. The sequence continues at coordinate 35,301 of CALMZP010000147.1, forward strand.
GCTCCAGTTCTATCTCGACCGCGGGATCAATCCCGAAGCGCCGACGGCGCCGCTGGTGGTGAGGACCTTCGCCAATGCCGCCGGCTTCCTCCTCCTGCCACTGCTGATCTCTGTCCTCGGCGCCGACATCGTCTCCGCGGAGAACGCCGAGGGGACGGACAAGCTGCTGCTCACGCGGCCGGTACGAAGGTGGAAGATCCTCCTATCGAAGCTGCTGACGTTGTGGATGTTCGCGTCGATCACCCTCCTGACTGGCGGAGCGCTGTCCTGGCTCGTCACCGCGCCGGTGCTTCCGGCCGGTGGATGGGATGCGCCGATGTTCAACGGCTTCGCATTCGGTGGAGATCAGTTTCACATCGAGAGCGTTCGGGAGCTGCCGCTCTGGAAGGACGCTCTCATCGCGTACGGTCTGGAGTGGTACGCGCTGATCGCAGTGGGATCGATCGCGCTGCTGCTGTCGGTGATCTTCAAGTCGAGCGCGGCGTCCATCGGAACGATGCTGGCCTCGCTCATCGGCGGAACGATCCTCACCCGCATCAGCCCGGACTGGACCGCAGGCAAGTATCTCTTCGTCAGCGCGCTTCCCCTGGCCGACTACTACACCGGGCAGCTTCCGCCCTACGAAGGCATGACCATGGCCTTCTGCATCACTCTCCTCGGGGTGTGGGCGGCGGTGGCAATCGGCGTCGCTTTTGTCATCTACACGCGCAAGGACGTCTTTGGGTGATTTTGGATTTTGGATTTTGGATTCCCCCCGCCCCAAAATCCAAAATCCAAAATCCAAAATCTCGATACACTCCCGGCATGCGTAAGGCAACCCCTCTACTGTTCCTTCTTCTCATCGCCTGCCGCGAAGAGACGAAGCCCTTCCTGCCCGAGACGACCGATACGCGCGCGCCGATCGGCACGCGATACGTGACCGGGCCCGAGCTCCCCGTTCGCGCGGAGGCGAATGATTCTGCGGCGGTGATCGCCACCTACCAGAGCGGCGAGCGCGTCTCGGTTCTCGCGGAGCGAGGCGAGTGGGCCGAAATTCGCGTCGGCGATCGCAGCGGGTGGGCGCGCAGCAACGCCATCGGATCGGCGGCCGAGGCGGCGCAGGATTCCGAGAATCCGACCGTGCGCTTCCAGAAGATGCCGCCGAGCGTCACGAACCTGACCGCCAAGGGTGAGATCTACATCGAAGCCGACGTCAATACGGACGGCGACGTCGTCAATACCCGGATCCTGGTAAACAGCACCGGCTCCGAGGCCCTCGCCGCTCAAAACGAGGCGGCATTGAAGCAGGCCAAGTTCTATCCGATTCTCAAGGCAGGCGAGCGGCAGCCGTTCAAGTACTACCACCGGGTCACTTACTGACTGTCCAAAATCGATTTGACTTGCGGCTGCCGGGATCTGGAATTCATTCACGTCATTAGCGTTACGCACCCAGCATGCAGTTTCGATACGACATCCGCAACGTTGCCATCATCGCCCACGTCGACCATGGGAAGACCACCCTCGTCGACGCCCTTCTCAAGCAGGCGGGCGCCATCCGCGCCAACCAGCAGGTGGACGAACGGGTCATGGACTCGAACGACCTGGAGAAGGAGCGCGGGATCACGATCCTGGCGAAGAACACCTCCATCCGTTACCTCGTCGATTCGCCAGACGCCCTCGGGCATCCGGCGCATCACGAAGCGACGCACACCGCGTCGGGCCGTGACCTCCCGGCCGAGTTCATTCACCCGAAGGAAGTGAAGATCAACATCGTCGACACGCCCGGCCACGCTGACTTCGGCGGTGAGGTCGAGCGCGTGCTGTCGATGGTCGACGGGGTCATTCTCCTCGTCGACGCGGCCGAGGGGCCGATGCCGCAGACACGGTTCGTCCTCCGCAAGGCGCTGACCCTCGGGCTTCTTCCGATCGTCGTCATCAACAAGATCGACCGTCCCGATGCCCGTCCCGGCGAAGTCGTCAACGAAGTATTCGACCTCATGATCGAGCTCGGAGCGTCCGACGAGCAGATCGATTTTCCGATCCTCTACGCATCGGGCCGCGCCGGCTACGTGCGGACGAGCATGGAAGACAACAACGACGATTGCCGCCCTCTGTTCGACGCAATCCTGAAGCGGATACCTCCCCCGCCGGGCAACTCGGAAGGCGCGCTGCAGCTCCTGGTCTCCTCCATCGACTACAACGATTACGTCGGACGCCTCGGCATCGGCCGCGTGCAGCGCGGCACGATCCGGCAGGGCACGGACGTGATCCTCATCCTTCGCGACGGCACCCACAAGAAAGGGCGTGTCACGAAACTGCAGGCCTTCGAAGGTCTCAAGCGCGAGGACGTGCCGGAAGCGTCCGCGGGCGAGATCGTATCGGTGGCCGGCTTTGCGGACGTGGAGATCGGCGAGACATTCACCGCCGCCGACGCGCCGGAGCGTCTCGAGCCGATCGCCATCGACGAGCCGACCGTCTCGATGTTCTGGATGGTCAACGACTCGCCGTTCGCCGGGCTGGAAGGGAAGTACGTCACCTCGCGCAACATCAAAGAGCGTCTCGAGCGCGAGTTGCGCAAGGACGTGGCGCTGCGAGTCAAGGAGACCGACCTTCCCGACCGCTTCGAAGTCAGCGGCCGCGGCGAGCTGCATCTGTCGATCCTCGCCGAGAACATGCGCCGTGAGGGGTTCGAGTTTGCACTCTCCAGACCGCAGGTCATCCTGAAGGAAGTCGATGGAAAGACGCTCGAGCCTTACGAAGCGCTCGTCGTCGACATCGCCGAAGAGCATCTCGGCGCGATCATGGAGAAGCTGCAGGAACGCCGGGGCGAGATGAGCGACATGGTCAACCCCGGTACGGGGCGCGTCCGCGTCGAGTTCAAGATTCCGACGCGTGGCCTGTTCGGCATCCGCACCGAGTTCCTCACCGAGACGCGCGGCACCGGTCTGCTGTACCACACGTTCCTCGAGTACGGTCCGTTCCGAGGGGAGATCGCCAGCCGGTCACGCGGCGCGCTGGTCTCGAAGGAAGGAGGCGATACGACGGCGTACGCGATCGAACCGCTGCAGGAGCGCTCGGTTCTCTTCGTCCATCCGGGAGTGAAGGTTTACGGCGGGCAGATCGTCGGCGAGAACTCGCGCGACGTGGACATGGTCGTCCAGGTGTGCCGCAAGAAGCATCTGACGAACATGCGCGCTTCGGGGTCGGACATGGCCGCGCAGCTGACGCCACCGCGGATCATGACGCTCGAGCAGTGCCTGGAATGGATCAATGACGACGAGTTGGTCGAGGTGACCCCGGAGTCGATCCGCATCCGCAAAAAGATCCTCGATCACTCCCGCCGGGAAGTGGCGGCGAAGAAGTCGGCGGCGCAGGCCTCGTAGATCGTCCTGGTGTCAGGTCTGGAAAAACAACTTTTCTCCCAATAGTGGTGTGCTTTGGCCGCACCACTATTGGAAGAAAGGTTGTTTTTCCAGACCTGACACCAGGACACAGGACAGCAGGACGTATGATCTCCATGTCCAGAAAATCGGCATTGGAGGTCTCGACATGGCTCGTGTCCTCGTCCCCCTCGTCTCCCTTCTCTTCGCCAGCATCAGCCTGGCCCAGGATCCCCCGAAGGAACCGGAGAAACCGAAAGACCCGACCGCGCCGGTCGTGATGGTCATCGAGGTCGGCAGCCGCGCCGCCGAGCGATCGCGCACCGATACGCCGGTGCCGGTCGATGTCCTCCCCATCAGCGAGATTGCCGATGAAGCGGGGCACCTGGATGTCGGGCAGCTCCTGCAGTTCACCGCGCCGTCGTTCAACGCGAACCGGCAGTCGGGCTCCGACGGCAGCGATCACGTCGACGCCGCGACTCTGCGAGGCCTCGGCCCCGACCAGGTTCTGGTGCTGATCAACGGCAAGCGGCGGCACTCGTCTTCGCTCGTTTACATCTTCGGCACGCGGGCCCGCGGAAACGTCGGCACGGACTTGAACACGATTCCGGTCAGCGCGATCGATCGCATCGAGATCCTCCGCGACGGGGCCTCGGCGCAGTACGGATCCGACGCGATTGCCGGCGTCATCAACATCATCCTCAAGAAGGACCGGGGGATGAACGTTCTCCTTTCGGCCGGCCAGTACACGGCCGGCGACGGCGAGAATCTTCAGGTCGCCGTCAACTACGGCGTCCCCGTGGGCCGCGGAGCGCTCAATCTCACCGGGGAAGTATTGAATCGCGAGGCGACGAACCGCGCCACGCCTGACGAGCCTCGCATCATCGGCGACGCGGAAACCGAGAACCTCACGTTCTTTTACAACCTCGACGTTCCCGTAGGCTCAGCGTCGACGTTCTACGGCCACGGTGGTTACAACGACCGCAATGGCCTGGCTGGCGCGTGGTATCGCGGCGGCGTCGGCTCCGATGACATTCCATCGCGGAATTCCGAACAGATGTATCCGGATGGATTCGTTCCGAATATCGGTACGACCATCGAAGACCTGTCCGCCGCGTTCGGCTTCCGGACTCTGCTGGGCGCCTGGTCGATGGACATCAGTTCGACGTACGGCTCGAACGAGATGGCCTATCAGATCAGGGACACCCTGAACGCCTCGATCGCGACGCGGAACAACGGCATCTCGCCGACCGAGTTCGACGCCGGCGGGTTCGAATTCAGCCAGCACACTACGAACCTCGACTTTTCCCGCTTCTACCAGCAGTGGCTGCGCGGTGTGAATGTCGCGGCTGGCGCCGAGTACCGGCGCGAGACGTATGGCATCTTCGCCGGTGAGGAAGGCTCGTACGCCGACTTTGACGGCCCCGGCGGCGGCAATGCCGGATCGCAGGGTTTCCCGGGATTTCAGCCCGTCGACGAGGTGGACGCGAGCCGCAACAGCACAGCGGTCTACGCGGACCTCGAGATGCAGACGACCCCTCGGCTCCTTCTCACGGCCGCGCTGCGCGCCGAGGATTACAGCGACTTCGGAAATACCCTGAACGGAAAAGTGTCGTTCGGGTACGCCGTGCATCAGGCTCTTCACTTCCGCGGCTCGGCAAGCACGGGTTTCCGAGCGCCGTCTCTTCACCAGCGATACTTCAGCTCGACATTCACCGACTTCATTGCCGGCGAGGCCGCTGACATCAAGCTCGCGCCGAACGCGAGCGAGCTCGCGCACCTGGTCGGAATCCCCGAGCTGAAGGAAGAAGAGTCCATGAACTATTCGCTCGGTTTCACGTGGGCTCCCCGGCCGGCGCTCGACCTGACGCTCGATGCCTATCAGATCGACATCGACGACCGCATCGTTCTCACCGGAGGATTCACCACCGACGACCCCGACATCGGTCACATCATCGCCGCGCAGAACCTGGTCGAGGCACGTTTCTTCACCAATGCGATCGACACGCAGACGCGCGGCCTCGACCTCACCGCGGGACACAGGCGTCCGCTCGGCTCCGGCCAGCTCACGACGACCGCCGCCCTCAATTTCAACGAGACGGATGTCAAGCGCATCAACACCGCGCCCGGCCTGGCCGGCAAGGAATCGATCTATTTCAACATGCGTGAGCGCATGTTCGTCGAAGGATCCGCCCCGAAAACGAAGGGGACACTCGGATTTGATTTCGATCGAACACGCTGGAACAGCGGCCTCCGCGTCATTTACTTCGGGAGCCTGGAGTCAGGGACCTGGACGCAGATCGACGATCCGGCCGCGCCCCCGCAGCGTTACGACGCCCGTTTCACGGCTGACGTTCACGTCGGGTTCAAGGTCGCCCCCAATCTGCACTGGACAGTCGGCGGCACGAACATTTTCGACGCGCAGCCCACCGAGCAGGATCCGTTCGAAACCGAGAACGGAGCTCTGTGGGAGAACGTTCAGATGGGCATCAATGGAGCCGCGTACTACACGAGACTGAGCTGGAAGATGCCTGCTCGCTGACAGCCGGCAGGGGCCTGCGCGAAACGCTGCTTCAGGGAAGACGGGGATGATGAATGTTCAATGTTGAATGTTCAATGTTGAATGTTGAATGAAGTCGGTTTCAACATTGAACATTCACCATTCACCATTCCCGTCTTCCCTCTCGTCCCCCCTCCGAACTTGCCTCTTCCCTCCCCGCTCCTACCCCACCCTGTGCTCGTGAATGACCCCATTCACCGCTTCGTCGCCCACGGTCATGTACAGATGCTTCTCCACCACGGAGAGAGACATCTTCATGCGGCGGTCGAAATGCGCGACCAGGCCGTCGATGAATGGGCGGTCGAATGAGTAGACCGGCATCTCCTCGACGCGATGAATCTTCTTCCCTTCGAGCTGGCCGAGAAGGTTGCGGATGTCGCGATGCGTATAGACGGCGACGCGGCCGGCGAGCTTGCTGGCGCGATGTAAGCGATCGGCGTCCGGCATCCCCACCTCGATCCACGCGGTGATGCGACCCGTGAGATCGCGGACCACGATGGCCGGCTCGTCACCGTTGGAGAGTCCGGCAGTGAACTCGATGCCCTCCTCCCACTCGAGGCAGTAAGCGAGGAGGCGCGTGGCCATGTACTCCGCCGTCTCGGAGGGGTGCATCGCCAGGCGAAGGTCGAGTGTCTGATAGACGCCGCGATCGACGTCGGAGACCTCGATCGAGACGTTGTACATCGTCGATGTGAGCGCCATGTACGCCCCCGAACGTCCACGCCGTGTAGAAAATTTGCCCTCCTCGCGATTCCGAGGGAGCCTCGGTGGAAGGAGGTTCATGATGCGTTACTGGATCAATACCCTTTCCCGCGACGACGTGCAGGCCGGACTGGCCGGAGACAAGCCGCGCCTCAAGCGCGCGGCGAAGGGCGACGTCGTCGTCTTCTATTCACCGCGGACGGGCATCAGATCCGGCGAGCCGGTCCAGAGTTTCACCGGCATCGCCGAAGTGGTCGGCGAGTCGCCGTATCAGGCTAAATTCATCGCATCGACCGAAGCGCCGGTCCGGCCGCTCATCGACAGCCTCGACTTCATCACCAACAAGAAAAGCTGGGGCGTGACGTTCCGGCGTGGCTTCTTCGAGATCGGAGAATCTGACTTCCAGAAGATCGCCGCGGCGATGTCCGCATACAATCGCAATGGTGGAGAGCACGATCCTGTGGCGCCGCCTCGACCGGCCAGGCCATGAGAGCGCGCGACTGATCGAGTCGCCGGAATCGAATGAACTCGAAGGCACCGCGGTCTTCGTCGAGTCGGACCTTCCGGTCCGGCTCGACTACCGGATTCGCTGCGACAGCGGATGGATGACCTGCGAGGCTTCCGTGCGCGGCTGGGTCGGGACGCGTCGCGTCGACGCCGAGATCGAGGTGATCGACGGCCGCTGGATGATGAACGGGTCGGAGATCGCCGCCGTCTCGGGCTGCACCGACGTCGATCTGAACTTCAGCCCCTCGACGAATCTGATCCCGGTCCGCCGCCTCGATCTCGCCCCGGGAGAAGAATCGCTGGTCCGCGCCGCCTGGCTCCGCTTTCCGAGCTTCGAGCTGGAAGTGCTCGAACAGCGTTACCGCCGCATCGGCCGCGACACGTGGCGTTACTCGAGCGGCTCCTTCACCGCAGAGCTGAAGGTGAACGACCACGGCTTCCCGCTGTCGTACGCGGGAGTGTGGGTGGCGGAAGCGGTTAGCCGTTAACCGTTAACCGTTAACCGCGGCGAGTGTAGCCCAGACGTCATCCTGAGGCGCGCAGACGCCGAAGGATCTCAAAATGCGATTCACGTGCTTTGAGGCCCTTCGCCGTCTTCGCGGCTCAGGGTGACGTGCTTGCCACGGACTTCGTTAACGGTGAACGGTGAACGTCACACGGGCCTTTGCAGCGACTGGGGATTCTCGCCGGCCCGCAGGGAGATGGAAGCACCCTCCTCGCCCATCTCCAGGCACTCGAAGAGATTGCGGATGTACTGGCCGAATCGGTCAAACGAGACTCCGTTGGCTTCGGCAGCCTCGACCAGCTCGCGCGCCACGGCAGCCGCTTCGTCACGGACGCGCCTGGCCTCGGTCTCTTCCGGATTCTCGTCTTCCGAGCTGTAGCGGAACAGAAGATTCGACAGGCGGTCCGCCACGTCGAGGAGCGCCGGTGCCTCGATGCTCTTCTCTTCTAGATAGCGCTCGAGCAGCGAGAGGATGCGATCCGCCAGGCGTCCTGCGTGCGGCAGGTCGAGAGGGATGTCGAAATGCGCCACGGCTCTGAGTATAGTGCGCGCTGCTCGCCGGAATGCGTCCGCTCTTCTTTCTACTCCTCGCACTTGCGATCTTCGTGTCGGTGAACGTCGTTACCGTCCGGGCGATGCTGCGCATCCATCCGCGGCGCCGCCGCTGGATCATCGCCGCCGTCGTTCTGGGCAACCTTATGTGGCCGTTCCTTGCGATGCTCCGGCAGTCCAACGCGTTCATCAGATTCGTCCGCGCGACCCTCGGTCCGCTGTGGTTCGCATGGAATTCAATCGCAATCCTTTACGCGATGCTCATGCTGATCGTTGGGATTGGATGGCTGACCACCGGCCGCCGATTCAGATTCAGGGCGCTGGCTCGCTGGCCCTCACGGCTGTTCCTCGCTTTCCTGCTGGCCGGCGGCATCGTCGGGCTCTGGCACGCGCTCGTTCCTCTGCGGATCGAGCGGGTTCCGGTGGAGCTCGAGGATCTTCCCCCCGACGCGGAAGGGACGCGTATCGTGCTGCTCGCGGATCTCCACGTCGGGCTGTTCACACGGCCGTCGCGTCTGGATCGGATCTTCTCCACGGCCCGGGCGCTCGAGCCCGATGCCGTGGTAATCCTCGGCGACCTGATCGACGACGATCCGTACTTCGTCCCCAAGCTTCTCGCCGGAACGCGCGCGCTCGCTCCATCGACGCCGCTCTTCGCCGTCGTGGGCAATCACGAAATCTACGGCGACCCGCTGAGTGTCATCCGGCAACTCGAGGGCAGCAGAATCAGACTGATCGTAAACGATGGCGTGCCGCTCGGCTCACTGTGGATTGCCGGTACCGCCGATCGCGCGGCGGAACAGATGCCGCCATACAGCGCTCTCCGCCCCGATCTCGACGCCGCGCTCGAGCGGAGGCCGGCCGCGAAGTTCCCGATCATCGTTTCCCACCAGCCGCGGATCTTTTATGAAGCTCGCGAGCGCAGCCTCCCCCTGACGCTCACCGCTCACACGCACGGCGGTCAGTGCGGGATCCGTCCACTGGGATGGTCGCTCGCCGGAGTCTTCCTCGAATACCACATGGGACTCTACCGGTGGGGTTCCTCGCAGCTCTACATCAACACCGGCACGGGATACTGGCTCCTGCCCTTCCGCCTCGGCATGACGCCGGAGATCACTCTGATCGAACTGCGCCGCGCACGGCGTTGAGAACCTCGCCGCACTTCTCTTCGATTTTGAGCGTGGCCAGATCGTCGGCGCGCGTCGGACCGATGTTGACGATCGCGATCGGAATCCCGCGTTCCGCGGCCCGCTTGACGAACCGGAAGCCCGACCACACCGCCAGGGAGGAGCCGACGATGAGCATCGCGTCGGCTTCGTCGACGCGGCCCATCGCGTGCGAGACCTTGTCCGCTGGAACGGTCTCGCCGAAAAAGACGACGGCCGGTTTCAACACGCCGCCACATCGCCGGCAGTCGGGAACCACGAAGCCGCCCACGACCGAGGCCGCGACATTCGCGTCGCCGTCCGGTGCAAAGTCCGCTTCGTCTGCGTCCAGACGCTGCCACTTCGCGTCCTCGAGCCACTTCGCATTTGCTTCGGCCAGTCGCTCCTGCATCTCCGCCCGCGGGCGCTCGGCGCCACACTCGAGGCACACCACGATGCGATTGCGTCCGTGCAGCTGAACCACCGCGCGGCTGCCCGCTTCGTGGTGAAGGTCGTCGACGTTCTGCGTGATCAGCTGATGCACCTTGCCCGCGGCCTCGAGTTCCGCGAGCGCCACATGGGCGCGGTTCGGACGCGCCGAGTCGAATCGCGGCCACCCCCGATAGCTTCGCGCCCAGTAGAAGCGGCGCACCTCGGCATTCCGCACGAAGGAACTGAAGTAGATCGGCTTGTGCCGCGTCCAGGCGCCGCCGGGGCTGCGGTAATCGGGAATCCCCGATTCGGTGCTGCAGCCGGCGCCAGTCAGCGTCACCAGACGACGCGCGCGCGAGATGAAAGTGACGAGTTCAGCAGACATGGTCGAGCGCGGGCGACCTCGCCCGCGTGCTGCGGCCATTATCGAGGGTAAGGTCTCCACAGCCGCTAATGCAGCGCCGCGAGCCCGTAAACAACGACTGCCGCCGTCGCCAATCCCGCTAGAGTCGAGCCGATCAGGCCGAACCGCGGCCGCTCGTGCACGTGCGGGAGCAGATCGCTGGCGCCGAGGTAGAGGAGGAAGCCGGCGAAGAACGAGAGCTGGAAGGCGAGGTTCCGGGGATCGATGTCGGCCATCAGCGCGACCAGGGCGCCGGCTACGGGAGCCAGGGCATTGATGATCAGAAGCCCCAGCGTCCGGAAGCGGCTGTTACGGCTGGCCAGCATGAACGTGACCGTGTTCAGGCCATCCGCGAAATCGTGGGCCAGTACGGCCATGAGCACGACGAAACCGACTTCGGTTCCCGCTTCGAAGCCGACGCCGATGGCGAGGCCGTCGAGGAAACTGTGAAACGACAGTCCGATCGCACCGACGAGTCCGACGTTGTGATGGTGACCCGGGGCGTCGTGCTGTTTCTCACTGTGAATGATCGTCAGTTTCTCGAGGAGAAAGATCGCCAGGAATCCCCCGAGAAGCGTGAGCATGAGCACCCGGATATCGAGGCCGGTGTCGACGCTGGTCTCGGTGATCTCGGGGATCAGGTCGAGGAAGACGACGCCGATCAGTACCCCCGCCGAGAAGGCCATGATGTAGAGGAGGTACTTCTGGTAGCGGAACGCGAATGCCCCGCCCGCGAGCGTCATGACGAAGGCGAGTAGGGCCCAGAGCGCGCTCATTCAGAGGGCGTAGTGTAGCGGACCGGTCTCATGAAAACGCAAACGGCGTCCGATCGGACGCCGTCGTGAGTCCTTCGGCGAATTCGATCAGGCCGCGTAGACGCGCACGAGAAACACGGAGTCGTCTTTGCGTACGGTCGCGATCGACTCGCGCCCCCGTACCGGATTGGTGAGGCTCACCAGCTCGGAACGGTTCTCCATCAGAAACTGCGAGATCGCCTCGTCGGCACTTTGCGCCTCGATCGTGATGCGGCGTGAGCGGGGATCCAGGGACGGACGGTGCGTATCTTCGTTGGTGAGTTCGCGGGCTTCGATCGTGTATTGCATATCCCGCCTCCGTCAGTGATTTAGCAGCTACTGTCCATAGAGCAATCCTTGCGCCAGACAAAACGTTTCTTGCGGCCTGTCAACTGCATGGAAGCACTGACCTATCGCGAAGAATTCGTGACTCGAAACGAGGAGGAAGAGTTGCTCTCCGAGCAGGGGCCAGACTCTCCTTTCACATTGCTCAAGCGCAGGCATTAGACTCTCCGCCGCATGAAAACGATCGCCATCGCCGCCCTCGCCCTCGGACTCTTCGCCCGCTGCTCCGCCGAAATACCCGCCGGGCAGGCCACACCGGCCCGCGTCGCCGCGCCGGCTGCGGCCGGTGATGCGGCCGCGGGGAAGAAGCTCATCGATCAGTACGCCTGCCTCTCGTGTCACAAGATCCCCGGATTCGAGGGACCGCAGGGTTCGATGGGGCCGAGCCTGGAAGCCTTCGCCACTCGCAAGGCCATCGCCGGCGGAATCCCGAACGAGCCCCAGACCGTCGCCGCCTACCTCCAGAACCCGCAGGCCGTCGACCCGCAGAACAGGATGCCGCCGCTCGGGATCACGGAGCCCGAAGCGCGGGACATCACGGCCTATCTGCTGACGCTCAAGTAAGACTGGCAACCGACATGCAACGGCCGAGAACGCTGTGACTTTCTACGTTCGCAAATCTCTCGCTCATGGACCGATTCGATTCGGTGTTTCGCCGCGGCTGCCGCTCGATGAGATCGATGACGATCCTTCACTGAGCACCGGTCCCGCCGGCGAGTTCCTGCGCCGCCGCACGCACGGATTCTTCCTCGCGGATTCGCGGGCCATCGGCGCACCGGACATTCCGAAGCCGAGCAGCATCGCCTCGACTCCTTTCTGGATGTCGATGGCGCCCGAAGATGCACGCGGATGGGCACTCATCGGCATGATGGGCTTCGGCGCACTCTTCGCGCTCCTCGGGCTCGCGGTCATCGTCAACAAAGGTCCGCAGGGCATCATCCCGCTGCTCCTCGGGCTGACGCTGATCGGCGTGCCGATCTTCATCACCGCTCAGAAACGCAACGCCATCCGTTCGCAGGAAGAGCGCGAACGCGCCGAGCGCGAAGAGCGCGATCGCATCAACCGCGAGGGCATGGCCTCCTACGCCACCGCTCTCGAACGGGTACGTGAAGATCCGAGCGAATCGAACCTTCTCGCCGCTGCCCGGGAACGCGAGAAGCTCGAGCTCCCCTACAAGCACTGGCGTCCGCTTGCCAAGCGCAGCGTCCTCCACATCGGTTTCGGTGCGCTCGCTCAGCTCGGTCCGAAAGGTGCCCGGGAAGTCGGCAAACTGATCGAGCGCGCAGGAAGCTCGGTCGGTCTCGACAAGGCCGACTCGCGCGACGTGAAGGTCGACCTCTATCGCGTCGCCGTATGGCATCTGCTCGCCGACGACCGGTTGGGGACTGTCCAGGCCGGCGAGATGGAAACGCTCCGCCAGGGATTCGGCATCACCGACGAACATCTCGAGCAGGAGCTCGCGGCGATCCAGGAGTTCGATCGCCTGCGCGGCATCACCCGCGACGAGCTGCCGCGCGAAGAGTGCGGCGTCTCGCTTCAGTTCCGCGAGCACTGCATTTACACCACTCCGGGCCGCGTCCTCGCAAAGAAGGGCGGTCACGACGAGGGACGGATCATCCTCACGAACAAGCGCCTCATCGTCGAAGGAAGACGAAGGGTCGAGCTCAACCTGCAGCGAATCGACGACGTCGAGGTGGATGCCGACACGCACCTCCTGCGAGTCGTCGCCGCGCGGCCCGATCCGCCGATCGAACTGCAGACCCAGCAGCCGATCTATTCAGCCGCGCTCATCGACATCGCCACGACAATTGATGAGCGGCCCAAGGGGTTTGCGTAGCATCTCGATTCTTTCTTGCGCCGGAGCCGCCGATTGCGGCTTCGGCGCGAGTCGACCTTCGACCTTCGACCTTCGACCTTCGAGCGATGGGGGGAGCACTGCCCACGTCATCCTGAGCCGGCGAAGCGCGGCGAAGGATCTCAAAATGCGGAGCTTTCGCATCTTGAGACCCTTCGGCGTCTGCGCGCCTCAGGGTGACGTGGCCACGCGAAGGCCGAAGGTCGAATCGCAGCAGAAGTACACAGGGCTGACTCCCCAAAAACGCGCCGAGAGTGCTCCGGCCGTCAGCCCAGCACGACGCGGTTCCCACCCTCGCGAACGGCCTTGGCCATCGCCTCTTCCGCTGCGGTCAGCAGAGTTTCGGCGGCCTCCGTATGTCGTTCCGTGCCGGAGACCCCGATCGCGGCGCGCAGGCCGTCCGAGTCGAGGGATTTTCTCAGCGCCGCCGCAATCGCAGCGGCCGTGGCGCGCGTAGTGCCGCTCAGAACGATTGCGAAGGACTCGTCGCCCACCCGTCCGAAATAGCGGCCGAGGTCGTCGAAGCTATTGCGCAGAAGGCGGGTGACGGCGAGCATTCCGGCACGCCGGTCGGGGAGCTGTTCCATCTGGAAGGCGATGACGCTGACGGGCCTGGCCGCGGTCGCGCTGTCGATCATGTACGCCAGCCGGACGAGGAGATGCTGGCGGTTCCACAGGCCGGTCATCGGATCGATCGTCGACCTTGTGTGCAGTGATTCCGTGAGCTCGACTTCCACGAGGGACTCGACGTACTTGAAAACCGAGTTCCCGAGCTTGAGAAGATTTCCCTGCGACAGGAAGACCGGCGTTCGAATGCGGCGCCCATTCACGACCGTGCCGTTCGTGCTCTCCAGATCGGATACGGAGACACCGGTGTCGGTGTGAACGATTTCCGCGTGGTGCGCGCTCACCGCTTTCTCGCGCAACCGGATCTGGCAATCGCCTTTTCTTCCGATGAGCTGCCGGCCGATTGGCAGCCGGAAGACCTGTCCGGGCAGATCTCCCTGCAGCATCACAAGGGCGGGCTGGCGTTCGTCGGCGCGTTGCGCCGCCGTGCGTCGCTCCGTGACGTCGAGGTACACCTCGGTCGTCCGACCCGGGACGATGTCCGCGAACTCCTGCGAGCTGCGCTTGCCGTCATCCATGTTGTTTCAGGAAGACCGAAGTGTACTCGGAGTGACCACTCTCACACCACCCCGACGTCCGGTCGCGGTCTCCTTTTGATCGGCGCATCGCTTGCAACCGGCCCCGGCCGTGGACATCCGCGTCCAAACCTGGACTGAGCTGCAGGAAGCTCTGTTCGAAAATTCGTGGCAGGAAGGGATCGCCCGCTTCCGCTCGAACTATGTCTTCCGCGGTGTTCCCCGCGTCAGCCATGCGCTCGAGACCAGCCTGCAGACGGGCGGCTTCGTCGCCAAGGAGCGGCATCTGCTCGCCAGTTTCCGTAAATACGCGGCGCGCAACGCCGTGCAAGGTGACGTGCTCTGGAACTGGCTCTCGCTGGCGAAGCATCACGGCCTGCCCACGCGCGTGCTGGACTGGACGTATTCGCCGTACGTGGCGATGCACTTCGTGACTCACGACGCCAAACACTTCGACGAAGACGGCGCGATCTGGTGCGTCGACTACCGGAAAACGAACGAGCTGCTCCCCAAGGCGCTTCGCAGGCAACTGGAAGAGAATGACGTCAACATCTTTACCATCGAGATGATCGAGAACGTGGCTGCGTCGCTGGCCGAGTTCGACCGTCTCTCGAAGGACGACTTCGTCCTCTTCTTCGAGCCGCCCTCGCTCGACGAGCGCATCGTCAACCAGTTCGCCCTCTTCTCGCTGCCCTCGAACCCGGAGATGCTCCTGGAGTCGCTTCTGAAACGCCTGGAGAAAATGTACCGCCGTGTCATCGTTCCGGCCGCGCTGAAGTGGGAAATCCGCGACAAGCTCGATCAGGCCAACGTGACCGAGCGTGTCCTCTTCCCCGGGCTGGATGGCCTCTCGGCCTGGCTGAAGCGCTACTTCACGACCCGAAAAACGTGACGGCGCTGCGGAAAAACGTGTCATCCCGAGCCTGAACGAGGGACCTGGGGGGGTTGGGCGGCACGAGGCATCATGTTCGCGCCACCCGGCGCCCAGATCCCTCGCTCACGCTCTGATGACAGTGTGCTGCGGCACCACGCGCTGCCGCACTTCCAAAGAGCGTAAGATTGCAGGATCAAGGAGGTCCCGCATGGGCCGCGTCGAAGTCGCCCCTCCTGTCCCTGCACCGCTCGTCCGGCCGGACGAGGTCAAAGCCATCCGCTACCGCCTCAATCAGTCGCAGTCGGATTTTGCGACGATGATCGGCGTCAGCCTCGCCACCCTTCAGGGCTGGGAGGAAGGCAGGCACCGTCCAGATGGTCCGGCGATGGCGCTCCTCCGAGTCGCCGCCAAGAATCCGCGCATCGTGGCCAAAACCCTCGGACGCGGTTAACGCGGCGCATCGCGCCGGACCGTCGTCAGCGCGAATACGCGCAGCGCGACATAGCCGAGAAGAAGCGCGATTCCGTAGACGACCGTGACGCCCAGTGTGCGGTCATCGGGATTCCGAAGCCGCACCGCGACGTCAGCCAGCAGCTGTCGCGGCTTCGAGACCGCATCCCAGCTGTTCCATCGAAGGAAACGGCCCAGGTAGATCCTCAGAAAACTGATCGCACTCGCTGTCTATGCAGTGATGTTCCTCCCGACCGCCGACTACCGGACGACCGCGTGGATTCGCGCCAACGTCCCGGTATGAAACGTCTTCTCCCCATCCTGCTGCTCTTCGCGGTCATTCCATTGCGCGCTGCGGACTTGGATCTTCTGCCGGCTCCGCCGACCCGGCGCCGAGCGGCAGGGCGCTGAAACAGGTGGCCAGCCCGCTGCTGACGGGCCGGCCATTTTTCAATCAGCAAACCCCGCTGATCACGATCACTTCGGGCATGCCCCGATCGACTTTGCGATGCATCAGGAGCCGGCCGAGGAGGCCGACGCCGAAGCCCGCGCCAACCGCTGACGCAACCCACGGCCCGGGATGGGTCCGCAGATGGTTCTGCGTCTTTGAAACCGATCCTCGCATCGTGCTGCGCATCGATGACACCGTGCTCATGCCGCGCGACTTGAACCTGTCGAGCTTGCCCTTCCACCCGGACTGGGTTATCACCTCTGAGCTGAGAACGTCGGAAGTGCGATTGCTTTCCATTCAATCCTCCCTTCTGACTTCACTCTCAATCACTGCGAGGAAGGTGCCAAAGAGGAAGGTCAACTCGTTGGTACAGTTGAGCTTACGAGGCGACCGACAGTGATGAGTCCGACCAGTTTCGCGCCATCGACCAGCTCCAGCTCGGTCCCGCTCCGCAAGCCGGCGGCCTCGGCCTCGAGCTCGACGACGACCCGCGCGGACTCGCCAGGAAACACCGCGGGTGGTCCCTCGATGAATCGCACGCGCAGGAGCTGATCCTCGCCGGCGATACGGGCCCACGGGCGATAGTTGCCCTCACGCGGCATGACCATCTCCGCTCGACCACCCGCATCCTCGGGCAGGAGAACGACGAGTCCCTCGATCCAGGACATGGGGTTATTTTACAGAGGGTCAGACCGGTTTCGTATCGAGCTCCAACCGCGCGAGGTACGCGAGTGCCTCCGCCGTCGTCGTCCCGCACATCTCCACCGACGCACGGAGGCGGCCACAGATTTCCGGCCGGTCGGGATGACCGTAGATCCCGCAGAGATTCTCCGCCGTCAGCTGTACGCAACGGACACCGGCCGGTTTGCCGTGAGGCATCCCCGGGATCGGCGATGAGATCGAAGGTGCGATGCAGCAGGCACCACAGCCGGCGCGGCAGTTCACGGACGTCATGGTCTCACGCGCGCGTAAAAGAACGACCGGCCACCTTCGTCCCACGTGTAAAGCTCACGGTCCCTGTGATGCCAGTAGTAGTTCATGAGCGCCCAGTCACCGCTGACGCCGGCCGTATGCCACAGGAGCATGGTGAGCCAGAGGACACTCCAGCCGGGAAAGAGCAAGGCGAGAACGATGGCCAGCGGCGTGATCACCACGAACGGAGCGAGTGCCACGACGAAAAAGACTCCCCTCCCCGCCACGAATCGCTCCGCGACGACGTACGCTGCCAGGTAACGCCATAGCATCTTCCAGCGGATCTCGCGCGCGCCTGCCATCCGGTAAGCCAGCGCGTGCAACCCCTCGTGCAACGGCAGCACCACGGTGAACATCACCAGGAACCCCGCCGCAAACTGCGCGAGAGCTGCCATCCACGTGATGTCGTGCATGATGGCGGCCGCGATGACGGCCGCCAGTGCAATCAACGAGAGCAGGTGGTGAAGGCGCGTGATCCAGCTCGTTTTCTCGAAGAAGTATCGGGCCGCAAACGTGATGAGATCGTCGTAGTGGAGCTCGTCGAGGAGCTCGAACCGGTCCCCGCGCAACTCATCGATCGTCATGGTGTCATGGTGTCAGGTCTGGAAAAACAACTTTTCTTCCATTAGTGAAGCGTCGGAGACGCGTTCACTAATGGAAGAAAAGTTGTTTTTCCAGACCTGACACCATGACACCTCAAATGCTCCCATTGGCAGACGGATAGTCGTCGGCGCGGACGAGGATGTCGCGCGGCTTCGATCCCTGGGACGGACCGACGATCCCGTTCGCTTCCATGATCTCGATCAGCCTCGCCGCGCGGGAGTAGCCGAGCTTGAGCCGGCGCTGCAGGTACGACGCGGAAGCCTGGCCCGTGGACAGCACCACGCGCACGGCGTCGTCGTACTTCGGGTCCTCGAGATACTCGATCCCATCGACGCCGCTCTTCTCCTCGACCGGCTTGGTGATCTCCTCGATGAACTTCGGCTCGCCCTGATTCTTCTTCACGAAATCGACGATCTCGTTGATTTCCTTCTCGGAGACGTACGCGCCGTGAATGCGTCGGATGCGCGCCGTGCCGGGCGGCAGGAAGAGCATGTCTCCGCGGCCGAGAAGCTTTTCGGCGCCCTGTGTATCGAGGATCGTTCGGGAGTCGACCTTCGACGCCACCTGGTAGGAGATGCGCGAGGGGAAGTTTGCCTTGATGACGCCGGTGATGACGTCGACCGATGGACGCTGCGTAGCGATGATCAGATGGATACCGACTGCGCGGGCCTTCTGCGCGATGCGCGTGACGGAGTCCTCGACGTCCTTCGACGCCACCATCATCAGGTCGGCGAACTCGTCGATGATGATCACGATGTACTGCATCGGCTCAGGGAGCGGCCCATCGTCCTCGGCCGACACCTTGCGCGCGCGGCGATGCGCGTCCGGATCCTTGAGGAGCGCGTTGTACTGGTCGATGTTGCGCACTCCGCACTCGGCCAGCGTCCGGTAGCGGTTCTCCATCTCGGCCACGGCCCAGATGAGGGCGTTCGACGCGAGCTTCGGATCCGTAACGATCGGATGCAGCAGATGAGGGATGTCCTCGTAGATCTTCAGCTCGACCATCTTGGGGTCGATCATGATCATGCGCAGCTGCTTCGGCAGAGCCTTGTAGAGCAGCGACACGATCATCGAGTTGAGGCCAACAGATTTGCCTGCGCCGGTCGCACCGGCAATCAGGAGATGAGGCATGCGGGCAAGGTCGGTGACGATCGGGTCGCCATGAATGTCCTTGCCGAGAGCGAGCGTCATCGTAGTGCCGGACTGCGAGAAGGCGTCCGTATCGATGATGTCGCGCAGGTTGATGTCTTCACGCTTCCGGTTCGGAACTTCGATGCCGACCGTCGACGACCCGGAAATGCGTTCGATGCGGATCGACTCGGCCTTCAACGCCAATGCGAGGTCGTCCCCGAGGTTGACGACCTTGGCGTATTTGACGGCGGGGCCCGGCTTGAACTCGAACGTCGTGACGACCGGTCCGGGGTGATAGGCCGTGATCTCGCCTTCGACCGAGAACTCACGGCATCGCTCCTCGATCAGACGGCCGATCTCCAGGAACTTCTTGTGCACGTCATCGTTGATCTGGTCCTGCTTCGGCCCGGGAGTCAGCAGCGACACGGGTGGCAGCTGATCGTTGCCGCGATTCTCGCGCCCCGGCCGGGTCGAGGGCGCCTTCGGCTTGCGCATCGCCGGCCGCGGCGGGAGCGTCGCCGCTCGCGGGATCCGGGTCGCCGGCGGCTCGTCGTAGAGATCCTCGAAAGAGTCGTCGATGACCGGTTTCTTCTTCGGAAGAGGGACGACGGGACCGAGTTCGGCACCTCTTGCAGCGTAAAGCTCGAACGGGTCGGCGTTGTCGCTGAGCGATTCGGCCGCCTTCCGGAGATCCGCCTTCGTTACCTTGCGGATCTGAAAATGTCCCCGCCCCTTCACCTCGCGCACGACGGGGCCGCCGGCCACCCCCGATACAGGACCCGAGGTCGCGCTCTCCGTGACGAGGCGGAGCGCGGGCGCTTCCTTCTCGAGATGCTTGCGGAGCACCGTCTCCTTCATCTTCTCCTTGCGGCGGCGCTCGTTCACACGCGCCCAGTGCATGGAGAGTCTCCGTCCCGCCGCGATCAGCTGTTCCTGAACCATCATGAAGATCGCCGCGAGGCTGATGCGTGTCGCGAGCAGAAGACCGACGAGCACCGCGGTGACGAGCACGATCGCGGCGCCGCTGGCGTTGAGATTCGAAGATGCTGTGCGGTTGATCTCCTGCCCGAGATACCCGCCCGACGGAATGAGCGAGCCGCGGATCCAGGCCTTCCCGATCGTCAGGTCCAGAAGCGCGGGCACGGCCAGGGACAGGACGAAGAAGCCGATCAGCTTCGTGTGCGCGTACTCGAGCTCCTTCGCCCAGAAACGGTTCCATCCGATGATCAGAAGAGCCGTGGGGAAAAGGAGGCTGGCGAACCCGAAAAAACCGACGAAGATCCACGAGATCGTCGCGCCGTAGTAACCGATGGCGTTCGCGATCGTGGTGTTGGTGGAGGTGTAAAAGGCGGAGGAATCGTTGGGGTGATAGGTCAGCAACGCCGCGGCGAGCGTCACGCCCGCCGCGAGCACGACGATCCCGATCAGCTCACCACCGCGCCGGCTCCGCGTGAATTGAAGAAGGTCCATCCCCACCCGACACTCCCGTCGGCGAAGTGTAACAGAGTATCCCGAGCGTGAGCGAGGCACGGAGGGCGCAGCAAGCTGCGCCCAGCCTGAGCGGCAGCCAAGCTGCCGCACTCCAATCAGTACCCCGGGCCCGACCCGTTCCCGTTGCCACCTTCGCCCACGGTGAGCGACCCTGACATGATCGTGTGGCCGGCTCCGCAGGTGCTGACCGTACAGAAGTAGCTGTAGGTTCCCGCGGCGGTCACTTTGAAGCTCCGCTCCGAGACATTGTTGCCCGAGGGCCTGGTGTCGGGAACGACGGTCGTGAAGGAGGGGCTCGTCATCTGGAAGCCGTGAGTCCCCTCGAGCCGCCGGATCCGAAGGATCACCGTGTCGCCGACCTTGATGTCGTCCGGAGCCGGCGAGAACGTGATGCTGAAGTCCTGTAGCGTCACGTCGAAGGTACGGGTCGTCGACTGCGGCGGCGGCTGGGTCGGAGGAACTCCGACGTCTTCGACGGCGGGGACAAAGGTCTGATCCGTCGTTCCGTTGTCGAGCACCGAGGCGTAGGCAAAGATCGGATTGGAGGCGCTGTAGCTGACCCAGGCATCGGAGAGATCGCTGCCGGCCTGGATGTCGTCCCAGAAGAAGCGATCGGCCATGTTGATCGGCGTCGTGACGCCGTATGGCGGCATCGTCATCTCCCCGGTTCCCACCAGGGCGTTGTTGCGGTCGTAAAGACGCCACTGAACGGTCGTGTCGGCGTTCACGGGATTCACCACGCCGATGTTCGTGCGGAACGTCCCGACCTGCCCCGCGCCGCCGTTGGCTTTCATCTGAAGGATGGCGCCCTTCGGTCGAGCCTGACCGACGTTGAGGCCCGGGCCGAACTGCCCCAGGGTGCCGTTCGCGGTCTGGGCGTAAATGCGCGAGGTCACTTCGAACGGATCGTCGGATGTGAAAACGATCGCACCGAGGCTGTTGGTGGCAAAGAGGGCGGTGGTGACGTCGTTGAGGATGTGCATGCTGCGTTTCGGCACGGTGAAGACCGCGCCGGCGGCGGCGATTCGCGCGGCGTTGTCCACGGGAGGATTTCCGGCGACGGCGAACTTTGCGGTGACCTGAATGTCCTTGTCGAACGACGGGTTGAACACGCGGGCATCCGTGTGGAAAGGCCCGGTCGTGCCAGAGATCAGGACCCATCGGTCGGCCGCGAACAGGGGCGTGGCCACGAGCAGCAGCAGAACAACGGAAAGACGAAATCTACGCATGCTCCGATCGTACGCTGCCCCGCCGGCGGCTGCATGTAGGACAATGGAGAGATCCGCCGTAGGAAAAGGGGCGGATCGTTCCGGAGAGGCGGAAATGTTGAATGTTCATGTTGAAAAACAACTTCAACATTCAACATTGAACATTCAACATTCCGCCTCTCTCTAGAACAGGGCCGGTTCCTGATACGTCCCGAACACGTCCCTGAGCGCGTCGGAGATCTCGCCCACCGTCGCGTAGGCCTTCACGCACTCGATGATCGCGGGCATCGTGTTCGCCTTCGGGTCGGCGGCTACCTTGCGCAGGTGATCGAGCGTGCTGGCCACGGCCTGCTGATTCCTCGTTTTCCGCACGTGATTGAGCTGGTTCACGTGTTCTGCGGTCATCGACTCATCGATGTACAGGATCTCGTACGGCTCTTCCTGCTCCATCTGGTAGGCGTTGACACCGATGACGAGCTTCTCTTTCGAATCGACGGCGCGCTGGTACTGGTATGCAGCGTCCCAGATCTCGCGTTGCGGGAATCCCGCTTCGACCGCTTCGACCATCCCGCCGAACTGGTCGATCTTCTCGAAATAATCGAAGCAGCCCTTCTCCATCCGGTCTGTCAGCTCCTCGATGAAGAACGATCCGCCGAGAGGATCGATCGTGTTGATGACCCCCGACTCGTGCGCGATGATCTGCTGCGTGCGCAGCGCGATGCGCGCCGCCTTTTCCGTCGGCAGCGCCAATGTCTCGTCGAGCGAGTTCGTGTGCAGCGAATTGGTGCCGCCGAGCACTGCAGCGAGGGCCTGGATCGTGACCCGCACGATGTTGTTGTACGGCTGCTGCGCCGTGAGCGACGCGCCCGCGGTCTGCGTGTGGAAGCGCAGCATCATCGAGCGCGGATCCTTCGCGCCGTAGCGGTCGCGCATGACCTTCGCCCAGATGCGGCGCGCGGCGCGGAACTTCGCCACTTCCTCGAACAGGTCATTGTGCGAATTGAAGAAGAACGACAGCCGCGGCGCGAAATCGTCGACGTCCATACCGGCCCGGATGCCGTACTCCACGTATTCCATTCCGTCGCGCAGCGTGAACGCGAGCTCCTGCAGCGCCGTCGATCCCGCCTCACGGATGTGATAGCCGGAGATCGAAATCGGGTTGTATTTCGGAACGTTCTCCGCGCAGAACGAGAAGGTGTCCGTGATCAGCCGCATCGACGGGCGCGGCGGGAAGATGTACTCCTTCTGCGCGATGTACTCCTTGAGAATGTCGTTCTGCAGCGTGCCGGAGATCTTCTTCCAGTCCGATCCATGCTTCTCTGCGACGGCGAGGTACATCGCCAGCGCGATCGGCCCCGTGGAGTTGATCGTCATCGAGACGGTCACATCCTCGAGGTCGATTCCGTCGAAGATCGTCTCCATGTCGGCCAGCGTGTCGACCGCGACGCCGCATTTACCTACTTCGCCGGCGCTGAAGGGGTGATCGGAGTCGTAGCCGTAGAGCGTCGGGAGGTGGAACGCGATCGAGAGGCCATGCTGCCCCTGCGACAGCAGGTACTTGTAGCGCTCGTTCGACTGCTTCGGAGTCCCGAAACCGGCGAACTGCCGCATCGTCCACAGCTTGCCGCGGTAACCGGTCGGATGAAGGCCGCGCGTGTACGGAAACTGGCCGGGGAAAGCGAGATCGTGTTCGAAGTCGAGGTCCGCGACGTCGTGCGGGGTCGCCAGCGGCTTCATCTCCATCCCGCTGACGGTCGTGAAGTCCTTCTTCCACGCCCCCTTTTTCGCGACCACCGGATCGTGAACCTCGCGGCGCCATTTCGCGTCAGCTGCGCGAACGGCGCGGAGCGCTTCATCGGAGAAGAGCGGCAGCTGCGCCTCCTTCTCCTTCCCAGCCGGCGGGATGACCGCCGATGCGCCGCGAACGTCCGTCTCATTGCCCTTCATTTGATCTCCCATTCTTCAGCGAACTCCGGGCGGCGCTTTTCCAGAAACGCCGCCAGCCCCTGCGCGGGCGTCCCGGTCGCGAACAGCCATGCGAACGTGGCGCGCTCCAAAGCGTCGCCGCCCCGCCGGCTCACCAATGCAGCGGCCGCGCCCAGAGCCCGCGCGCTCCGCCCCGCCAGGAAGTCTGCACCATCCCCCACCTCATCGCAAAGGCCCAGCCTCAAGGCCTCCCGCGCCGTGACCCTCGGCTGCCCGAGGAGGCCCAGGGCCCGGCCGCCGATGCGCCAGACGGCACCGGCCAGCGCGGCTGGCGAGTCGAGAACGATCTCGTCCTCTTCGCCCATCACCACCCAGTCGTTGAACAGGAAGTGATCGGGCATCAACGAAAGACGGACATGACTTTACCGAACAACCCGGCGTTGGCCGGCTTGAGGAGCTGCTCGACTTCGCCCGCGTCGAACCACGTGCCGTTGCAGTTCGGGCACTTGTCGATGTGAATCCCCTGGAACTCGATGGTGGTGAGGTCCATCCCGCATTTCGGGCACTTCATGTAGTGCGTCTTCTTGAGGCGTTCCTTTTCCTCGGCGGCCATCTTGCCGGCCTGTTCCTGCGCCCACTTCTTTCGGCGTTCGAGCTCCTGCTTCGCGAAATACTCGTCTTCGGCACGGCTCGGCTTGTCGAGGTCTGACATTCCTTCTCCTCCTCGGGTGGATCCCGGTGCCACGGATTCTATCTTTGCTTGCGGGCGACGAGCAGGAGGCCTGGACCGAACGGGATCCACGAGAAGAGGCGGTCGAGCGCGAAAACGGCCCGCACCGCCGCGACGAGCGCCCGGGAGCGTCCCGCTCGCGCGACCTGCCGCAGTCCCGGATCGCTTTCCACGGGTCTGGCAGCGCGCCGTTTGTTCATCGGCAGCAGGAAGAGCGTGTCGTATGTGAGTACCATGGGAAATCCCCAGAACGCCGCCTTCCGTACGACGAAGCCGGCATTGCGAAAGAGATCGATCAGCGTTCCGCGGGCGTAGCGGCGGCGATGCTCGTAATAGGTGTCGGACGCAGTCCACAACGATTGCAGAGCCGGAACGGTGGCGATGCAGGTCCCTTCCGGGCGCAGCACGCGCCCGATCTCCCGCGCCGCGCCGGCATCGTCATCGAGATGTTCGAGCGTCTCGCCGGTCGTCATCCCATCGAAGACATCGTCGCGGAACGGCATGCGCGTCAGATCGCCAACCACGACCGGGATCGGCGATGTCTTCTTCACGTGCAGCGCGGCGTCGAACGAGTAGTCGATGCCGACGACGGGATATCCGTTTGCGCGAAGACGCGTAGCGAGCTGCCCGAGACCGACCGCGCCGTCGAGAATTCTCGACGCTCGCGCGAGGCGGGACACTTCGCGCACGATCATGCCGAGGCGATGCTCGTGCCGTGGCCCGAACATCTCCGGTTGCGTTCCCCACGCGTGAGTTTTCGAGGTGCTGGTCATGCGTTGATCGTTAACCGTTAACCGTTAACCGTTAACCGTTAACCGTTAACGGCAGGGAGGATAGCACCCGCGAAACGCCGGCGAACGAGAGGGGTTCCCGCGGAACGGGAACCCCTCGGACGGGGAGATCAGTTACTCGGCGAAACGGTCGCCGTGGCGCTGTCGCGCGAGCCGCAGGCGTTGGTCACGCGCACCCAGTAAGGCGTCGAGCCGGTAACCGCGGGCGTGGTGAACGTTGCGCTCGTCGCTCCGGCGATCGGGAACCGCGTGCTCCCGCTCGGGCCACGGAACCACTGGTAACGCAGCGGGCCGTCGCCGCCGGGCACGGCGCGAAGCGTGGCCGTCGAACCGCGAGTCACCGTCTGATCCTTCGGCTGATTGGTGCCGAGGAAGTACGGAGGCTGGCATTCGACGATGACGTGGATGATCGCGTAGTTGTCCGGCGCGCCTTCGCGCGTGGCCTTGAGGATCACGAGATGAGTTCCCTGCGGAGTCTCCGGACCGGCGGTGATGACCAGATCCATCTCCTCGGTCCCTTCGACTTCGGCAGGCGTCTCGTGGAAGGAGGCGGTGAAGGATGACGGCGAACCGTCGATGTTCTCGACGCTCCACACGGTCATGTTGCCGAAGCCTGCCGCTTCGAGGTTGCGTACGTGAACCGTGCCGCTGCCGTTGTTCACGACAACGAGCTCCTGGGGATCGATGAAGAGGTTCGTCGGGCCGGTGCGCGTGCCGCCGCCGCAGTTCTTGATGATGTCGACGACGATCTCGGACAGATCGCTCGCGTCCGGCGAAGTCTCCTTGAAGAAGCCGCCGGTGCTGTTCACCGGATCCTGCAGGATCGCTACGATCTCGGACTCCGGTGTGTTGCCCGTCGGGACGTAGACGCTGGTGACGAGAATTCCGCGCGCCGCAGCCTGCTGACCGAGCTCGGTGACGCGCACGTCGTGTGTGCCGGCGTCGAAGTCGCATTCGAACCCGCTGGGATGAACGTCGGTGATGATGATGATGATTTTGGTGGCGCTGCCGCGCCAGTTGTCCGGGAAGTCTCCGATCTGTTCGCCATCGGGGCCCTTACGTTCGGAAAGGCCGTTGACGGCGGTGTTGAGGCCTTCGTCCCACGCCGCCGGGTTACCGCAGCTTCCCTCGGTCTCCATCAGGTCGACGGCATCGTCGAACGCCGCGCGGTTGCCCGGTGACATCGTCAGGAGCACGACCGCGTCGTTGCGCGGATGTGCGATCAGGCCGAACTGATAATCGCCGTTCGAGGCCTGCGCGACCGCGTCGGCAATGAGGCCGACCTGCGTCTGGATCTGGCTGATGACGCCGCCCATCGATCCCGTGTTGTCGATGACGAAGACGACGTCCATGGGACCGCATGACTGCGCCGATGCTGTGCCGGCCGCCCCGAAAAGAAGAACGGCCGCAAAAACGGCAAGAGCGGTACGCCTGAACGTCCGCTGGCAGTGGTTCAACATCTCACCCTCCTCTGCTCACGCCCAACCCGGATGTTTCTCATTTGTCAGAGTGAAAACCGGCCTAAAGCTTACGGTCCCGAGGGGGAGAAGGCAACTTAACGAACGATATAGGGACCTTGGACAAGGGACCTTGGACCTTGGACCTTGGGAGGCCACCAACCCGCCCGTGCGGCGTCGCTCCCAAGGTCCAAGGTCCAGGGTCCAAGGTCCTACACGGCCGCCAGCATCTCCTCGAGCGCGCCGGCCGCCTTGCCGAGGGCCTCGTCGAGCTTGTCGGGGTCTTTGCCGCCGGCCTGCGCCAGGTCCGGCTTTCCCCCACCCTTCCCACCGACGATCGGCGCGAGCTTCTGGATGAGGATGTTCGCCGGAATCCTGTCGATCAGGTCCTTCGTGACGGCAGTGAGCAGCGTGACTTTGCCGTCGGTGACGCTGCCGATCACGATCACACCGCTCCTGATTTTTGTGCGGAGCTCGTCGGCGAGATTGCGGAGATCGCCGCCGGCGATGTCGTCGACGCGCTTCGCCATCAGCTTGATACCGCCGACGTCGACCGCCGTGTCGCCGTTGCCGGCGGAGCCGCCGCCGGAGGCCATTCTCATCTTGAGCTGCTTGAGCTCCTTCTCCAGAGCCTTCTGCTTCTCCTGCATCGACCGCACATAGGCCGGCACATCTTCCAGACGCGTGTTGAGCTGCTGCTGCAGCTCGTGCGCGGAATCATCGAGCGTCTGGAAGTACGCGAGCGCGCCGCGCCCGGTGAGAGCTTCCATGCGCCGGACGCCCGCGGCGAGCGAACGGTCGGAAACGATCTTGAAGATGCCGATGTCGCCGGTGCGATTCACGTGACAGCCGCCGCAGAACTCGCGCGAGTAATCGCCGGCCGAGACGATGCGCACGACTTCGCCGTACTTCTCGCCGAACATGGCGACGGCGCCGCTCCGCTTCGCTTCCTCGATCGGCATCGTCTTCTTCACCACGTCGTGGTTCGCGCGGATCTGCTCGTTGACCTGCGCTTCGATCTCTCGAAGCTGCTCGTCGGTGAGCGGCTGATGGTACGTGTAGTCGAAGCGGAGGCGATCGGGCGCGACGAGCGAGCCCGCCTGCTGGACGGTCGGTCCGAGAATGTCCTTCAGCGCCTTGTGCAGAAGATGCGTGGCGGTGTGATTGGCGGTCGTATCGAGCCGTGTCGGAACCGGAACCGATGCGCGAACGGTCGAATCGAGCGACAGCGAGCCTTCGTCAACTCGCACGCGCGACACGATGAGGTCGCCCGCCGGTCTCTGGGTATCGAGCACCGATCCGCGCCCGCCCTCCCATTCGAGCGTGCCCGTATCCGCGATCTGCCCGCCTGATTCGGCGTAGAACGGCGTCGGGGAAAGAACGACCTCCGCCTCTGCGCCCTTGGCCAGGGTCCGCCGCTCTTCACCGTCCACCACGATCGCTTTCACTTTCGCGGGGACGTCGGTGAGCCTGTCATACCCGACGAACTCCACCGCACCCGTCTTCTCGGCGATCCGCGAGAACGTAGCGGCGTCGGTCGACGACTGAAACTTCGAAGAAGCCTTGGCCTTCGCGCGCGCACCGGCCATCATCGTCTCGAAGCCTTCGCGATCGAGCGTCACCCCTTCTTCCTCCGCCATTTCGGCGATGAGATCGATGGGAATGCCATACGTGTCGTAAAGGCGGAACACCTCCGCACCGCCGAGCGTGCGTTCCCCCCGCGCGCGCACTTCGTCGAGAACGGCCCCGACACGCTCCATCCCGGTGGAAAGCGTCCGCGAGAAGCGTTCCTCTTCGGCGGACAGTGTCTTCACGATCGCTTCGCGTCGATCGCGAAGCTCCGGATAGGCACTGGCCATCGCAGCGATGACGCTGTCCACGAGGTGCGTGAGGAGGACCGGATTGGGAAGCTTGCGCCCGAAGCGGATGGCGCGGCGGATGATGCGCCGCAGCACGTACCCGCGTCCTTCGTTCGACGGGATGACGCCGTCGCTGATGAGGAACGACGAGGCACGGGAGTGATCGCACAGCACGCGCACCGCCGTATCCAGCTCGCTCTCCATCTCCTGCGTGTAGCGATGACCGCTGATCTCGGCGATCTTGGTCATGACCGGGCGGAAAAGATCGGTGTCGTAATTCGTGGAAGTCTTCTGCAGCACGCTGGCAAGCCGCTCCAGGCCTGCGCCTGTGTCCACGGACGGCGCCGGCAATGGATTGAGAACGCCGGTCTCGTCCCGGTCGTACTGCATGAACACGAGATTCCAGATCTCCATCGTGTCGTCGCCGGGACCGTTCACGAGCTCCGGCACATTCTTCGAGAGATCATCACCTCGGAAATAGTGAATCTCGGAGCACGGTCCGCACGGTCCCGTGTCCCCCATCGACCAGAAGTTGTCCTTCTTGCCGAAGCGCAGCACGCGATCGGGAGAAGCGCCCGCCTTGATCCAGAGCTTGACCGCCTCTTCGTCCGCGGGCACGTTGCCGTCGCCTTCGAACACGGTGAACCACAGGCGCTCGACTTCGAGGCCGTATACCTTCGTCATCAGCTCCCATGCGAAGTTGATCGCGTCTTCCTTGAAGTAATCGCCGAACGAGAAGTTGCCGAGCATCTCGAAGAACGTGTGGTGGCGCGCCGTGCGGCCGACGTTCTCCAGGTCGTTGTGTTTGCCTCCGGCGCGGACGCATTTCTGCGAGGTCGTGGCGCGGGTGTAATCGCGCTGCTCACGGCCAAGGAAGACGTCTTTGAACTGGTTCATGCCGGCGTTGGTGAAAAGCAGCGTCGGATCGCCCGCGGGCACGAGGGAGGAGCTGGACACGCGGCGGTGCCCCTTCGATTCGAAGTAAGCGAGAAACTTCTCGCGGATATCGCTAGTCGTCGACAACCGGGATCTCCTTGACCACGCTTTGAACGAGCGCGGAATCGTAACCTTGGTTCAACAGATACGCGGCCAGTTTCCTTCTCGCCTCGTCCGTCTGGACATAATCCTCGCCGTGCCGGCGGATGAGCAGGCGCCGCCGCTTCTCGAACAGAGCCACCGCGTCTTCCCGTTCCCTCTCAGGGTTCGAGTTCGCCTGGAGCGCCTGTTTCGCGTCGTCCCGCCCGACGCCCGCCGCCGCCAGCTCCATGGCGATCTTCCGAGGACCATGATGCTTCTGCTGCTTCGTCCGGACGAACGCCGCCGCGAAACGGCTGTCGTCGAGCCACTTCTCGCGGCGGAGGCGCTCGATGGTCTCCTCGATCAAAGGCCCGTCGAACTTCTTCGCCTTCAGCTTCCGCCGCAGCTCCGCCTCGCTGTTGAAGCGGTAGTTGAGGATGTGCAGCGCCGCGGCGTAGCAGCGTTCGAGGTCGTCGGTGGTCATGTAATGGAGGTGGAGCCGCGGGCGATCTCGCCCGCGGAAGCTTCAGAGAACGCGGGCGAGATCGCCCGCGCTCCACTTTTCCCTCAGACGTTGTTCGAGAAGTCGAACGGCGAATCGTCCGCGAAGGGATCCGAGGCGGCGCCTTCCTTTGCGACGGTGAGCTTCGACTCCATCTCTTCGCGCGACATGTCCGCGGTCGACTGGATGCCCTGCAGCTTGAGGCGGAACTCGTCCGGATTCGAGGCCCGGCGAAGCGCTTCCTCGAGCGTGATGAGGCTGTTCTTGTACAGGTAGTAGAGCGACTGATCGAACGTCTGCATGCCGTACTGCGACGTGCCCTGTGCGATCGCGTCCTTGATCAGCTTCGTCTTTTCCTTGTTCTCGATACAGTCGCGGATGTACGCGGTCGAGATCAGCACTTCTGCCGCCGGCACGCGGCCCAGGCCATCGGCGCGCGGCAGAAGGCGGAGAGAGACGACGGCCTTCAAAACCGCCGCGAGCTGCAGGCGAATCTGCTTCTGCTGGTGAGGCGGGAAGACGGAGATGATGCGGTTGACCGTCTCCGTCGCGTCCATCGTGTGCAGCGTGGAGAAGACCAGATGGCCCGTTTCCGCCGCGGTGAGCGCGGTCTCGATCGTCTCGTAGTCGCGCATTTCGCCGACGAGAATGACGTCGGGATCCTGACGCAGCGCTGACCGCAGCGCCTGGGAGAACGTCTTCGTGTCGACCTCGACTTCGCGCTGGTTGACGATCGACTTCTTGTCGCGGTGAAGGAACTCGATCGGATCCTCGACCGTCATGATGTGCTCGGTCCGATGGGAGTTGATGTAGTCGATCATCGCGGCGAGCGTCGTCGACTTGCCCGAGCCCGTCGTTCCCGTACACAGGATCAGCCCCCGGCGCTCCTCGGCGATCTTTTCGAGGACGACCGGAAGCATCAGCTCGCGGATGGAGAGAATCTTGACCGGGATGACGCGCAGAACCATGCCGACCGTGCCCCGCTGCTGGAAGATATTGCAGCGGAAACGGCCCAGACCCGGGACGGAGTACGCGATGTCGATCTCGTAGTTATTTTTGAACTTTTCCTTCTGCCGCGAGGACATGATCGAGAACGCCATGGCGATCGTGTCTTCCTGCATCAGGCGCTTGAGCTCGACGAGCGGAAGGAGCTCGCCATCGACACGGATAACGGGGTGGGAACCGACCTTGATGTGAAGGTCGGATGCGCGCCGTTCCGCCGCTATCTTCAGTAGATCGTTGATATGCACGGTTTCTCCTCGGGTGTGAACGGTCGATTTTACGTCAGAATGCGCGTCCGATGACCATCAGCCGCCGAAATGACCTTCCATTACTGTACGTACTGAAAACGCCCAGCGGACGCCCGGAGAGCGAGGAGATGCCGCTCGTGATCGTGATGCATGGGCGCGGCGCCGATTCGAATGATCTCGCCGACGTAGCGCCCCTCCTCGACGGGCCATCCGGGTACCGATTCGTGTTCCCGAACGCGCCGAAGCCGTGGGAAGCGGCGCCCGGGATGACCTTCGGGTTCAGCTGGTTCGATGGCTGGCCGCCGTCCGCTCCTTCGCTCGAGGCTTCGCGCGAGGTGATGTTCCGTTTCCTTGAAGAGGTCACGAAGCTCTACCCCACCCCCGAGGGCAAGATCGTGATTGCCGGTTTTTCCCAGGGCGCCCTGATGGCGCTCGACGTCGGCCTGCGAACCACGAAGCCGATCGCCGGAATCGTGGCGATGAGCGGAGGCATTTACGAGGAGAATCTTCCCGACCTGTCAGCGAAGAAGAACCTGCCGGTACTCATCGTTCATGGGACCGCAGACGAGGTCATCCCTCTCCCCGCTGCCCGCCGCGCCCGCCAGGTTCTCGAACGGCACGGCCTGCACCCCGAGTACGAAGAGTTCCCGATGGGGCATCACGTCACCGAAGATTCGATGGCTGTGGTCGCTCGATTTTTTCAGCGTTGCCTCGAATAAAAATGGCGTGTCGATTGCTTTGAGTGTCATTCAGGATGACTCCAAATAAGAGATCGCTCTCCCTCGCAACCGCCCTCCTGGCGGGCTCGGCCATGGTCGCCGCGCCGCGAGCCGAGGCCACCGTGTCGATTGCGGCCTCGTTCGACGAGAAGGTCGAGAACGCCGCGGCGATCGTCCACGGCCGCGTCGTGAAGCGGGAATCGCGTTATGACGAGGACAAGCGTTTCATCCTCACCTACACCACCTTCGAGGTGGCCAAGACGTTCAAGGGCGGCACTCCGAATCTCGTCACTGTGGTTACACCCGGCGGCAAAGTCGGCGACGTGCAGATGACGACCATCGGCGTTCCCCAGTTCCGCGAAGGAAGCGAGAACGTGGTGTTCCTCAAGAACACGAAGCGCGGCCCCACGGTCCTCTACTTCGATCAGGGCGCCTACGACGTCATCAGCGACCGCGGAGAGAAGATCGTCCGTCCGGTCGCGACCGATGCCGTGACGATCGATGAACAGCGCGGAATGGCCGTCGCACCCGAACTTCCGCAAACGCTCCGGGAGTTCGAGACGGCGATCGGCGTTGCGGAACGCCGCGTGCGTCACAATCGCATGGAGCTGCTCGAGAAGCAGCGTCAGGCTGAAGCGTCATCGATCTGGACGACCCTCGAAGAGAACAAGTGGCTCGTCTTCATCGCCCTCCTCGGCGTCGCGCTGGCTTCCGTGAAGTTCCTCCGCCGCGGCTGATGAGCGGCGATCGCGTCGCGCGGGAAGCCCTCGATCGAGCGATGGACGAGAAGGAAGACCTTCTCCTCGTCTACCAGCCCATTCATGACGCGCGCACCCGGAAGATCATCGCTGCCGAAGCGCTCTTGCGGCAGCGCAGGCAGACGGGCGAGATCCGCGAGGCCTCCATCATTACGAAGACGGCCGAGAAGGGCCCTGAGCTCTTCGAGCTCAACTCGATGACCGTTCGCCGGGCGTTCGCCGATGCGGCGAAATGGATGAAGAAGCACAGCGACATCCGCCTGCACCTCAACCTCTCGCCGCGCGAGTTCGAAGAGAGGGACATCGTCAAGCGTCTCAAAGAGCTGGTGTCGGACTGCAGGGCCGACATCGAGTTCGTGAACCTGGAGATCACAGAAACCAGCTACATCAAACGGCCCGAAGAAACGATGAAGGTCCTCTACGACCTGAAAGGTCTCGGCCTGCAGCTCTGGCTGGACGACTTCGGGACGGGACACTCATCGATCACCCACCTGCAGCACTTCCCTCTCGACGGCCTGAAGCTCCCGGGCGATTTCATCGCCGGCGTGCCCCGCGACGGCCGCTGCTCCGCAATCGTCCGCTCGATCATCGCCCTCGCGCACGACCTCGGGCTCTCAGTCGTCGCGGAAGGTGTCGAGAACGAGGAACAGCTGCAATTCCTCCTCGCGCACAAATGCGATTCGATTCAGGGATTTCTGTTCAGTAAGCCGATGCCCGTGGAAGAGTTCTTAGTGCTTGGTGCTTAGTGCAGCTAAGCACTCAGCCGCAGCTTCCCCTCTTCGGGCGCGTATTCGTCGCGGCGGCGATCGAGATCCTTCATCACGCTCTTCTTGAAGTTCTCGGGGCCGCCTTCCCGGAGCCGGTCGGCGATGTAGTCCGCGATCTCCAGATTCTCGATCCGCATCCGCACGGTCCTGAAGACGTTCGGGATGTGTCCCGGAACCTGCACGTGATGGAGGCCGCCGCTGTATGCGAGCAGCATCCGCCCCTCTCTCACGGCGTTGAGGATGTCGGCAATGCCCCCGCGCACGGTCATCGGCTTCCCGTGCAGATCGAGGCCGTTCGCACGCTTCATCCGCCCCTCGGGCGCGATGACGATCATCGACTTGGGATCGATGCGCTGAAGCACGGCGAACCAGGTCTCATCGCGCTCGCGCGTGATCGGGATGACGTGATGCGCCACGAACTTGAAGACGAGCCCTACCAGCGGCCTGTCGGTCGTCTTGTCCGCCGCGGGCACGACGCCGTGCGCGGCCAGGCGCCACATGAAACTCGTCGGCACGCCGCCGAGGAAGATGGGCTCGAAGAGACTGGTGTGGTTGAGGAAGACGACCAGCCGGAGGTCCTTCCACGGATTGGCAGGGGTCGGCCCGAGAAACGCGAAATCGTGCCGATAGAAGATCTTGCTCAGGTACTTGAGGAAGACCAGGATGGAGAAAACGAGAAGGCTCCGGAGAAAACCCACGGCGGCGAATCTTACACGAGCCTCAGGGCCTGCTTGAACCGCTCCGCGAAGACCGGACCCTTCCCCTCGTCCTCGTGTTTGAAAAAGACAAACGCATCCGACCACGACTGAGCGGACACCCGCCGTGCCCACGCCGCGATCCCGTCCGCTTCATACTCGGTCCTTCTCAGTCGAAGGTACCCCCACGTCGCCGTGGGAACGAGGACGCTGTCGGGGTTTTCCGTCTCGTCGGTGTCTGCAGCGCAGAGAGCGGCGTCGTGGTCGCGAAGGATCGAATAGATCTCCTCGTCGAACCAGGATGCGTGACGGAATTCGAACGCCGCCCGGTGATGCGGAGGAAGCCGTTTGACGAAATCCCGCAGCTTCTCTGCATCCTTCCTGGCGAACGGCGGAAGCTGAAACAGCACCGGGCCGAGCTTCGTCCCGAGCACGCTGGCCGTGTCGTAGAGGTAATGAAGATCGTCGGCGACGTCGGTCAGCTTTTTCTGGTGCGTGATGCGCTGCGGCGCCTTCAGCACGAAGACGAAACCTTCAGGCACTTCCGTCGCCCACCGTTCCACCGTCCTGGCGTCGGGCATCCGATAGAATGTGTTGTTGATCTCGACCGTGTCGAACCGCCCGGCATAGAACGACAGCATCTTCGCAGCCGGCAGATCATCGGGGTAGAAGGTGCCCTTCCACTCCTTGTAACTGTAGCCGCTCGTTCCGACGAGCACCCGCATGCCGCGGGATGCTATCAGACGGTGATCAGCCGGTTCCGGATGCCGTAGCGGTAAAGACCGAGATTGTCTTCGACGCCGAGCTTGCGCATGAGGCGAGCGCGGTGCGTCGTGACGGTCTTCACGCTGATGTCCAGCGCCGCCGCGATCGCTTTGAGCCGCTGGCCTTCCAGCATCATGCTCATCACTTCGCGCTCCCGTCGGGAAAGGCGGAGATGAAGGTTCTCACCCGCGTCCACGCGCTCCAGAACCGACAGCATTTCGGACTTCAGCTTCTCGATTTCGGCCGGGGTCATTCCAGGACGGAGAGACTCGATTTGTTCTCGTAGGTTTGTCATGGGTGAAACCCTACCTCCGGGCAGCTGGCGGTCCGGTTACTTGGACGAATCGTCAGGTTCACCCTACGCCCGCTGGTGGCGGCCGCAGTGATAGGTGGTACGTCCGAACACGACGGATCTCACGACCGTGCCGCCGCAACGCGGACAGCGAGCACCCGCTTCCCGGTGGTTCAGGAGGTAGGAGCCAGGGACCTCTCGGCCGGCTTCGTGGCGGGCGATGACCTCCCGCAGGATCTTCCTCATGGCGTGAAGGACGGCTCGCGCCTCGTCGCGATCGATCCGGTCGACGGGCCTCCTCGGATGGATGGAGGTCTGAAACAGGATCTCGTCCGCGTAAAGGTTCCCGATGCCGGCGATGATCTCCTGCGACATCAGAAGCGACTTGACGGCCCCCTTCCTGCGCTCGAGCAGCCGCCGGAAGTCCGCGAGCTTGAACGTCGGGTCGAGCGGGTCGGGTCCGAGGCCGTGTTCGGCGATGAACCGGTCCGGATCGGACGTCAGATCGACGACGCCGAAGAGGCGCATGTCCTCGAACGCGAGATGCATCCCGTTGGCGAAATCGAAGATCACGCGCGCAAAGCGAGGCTCGTCCTCGCGGTACGCCGCGAGGTCGCCGGTCATCCCGAAATGGAGATGAAGCCAGGTGCCGCCGGCGTCGGCGAAGAGATGCTTTCCGTGACGTCGCACGTCACGGAAAGCTCGTCCACGCAAATCTCGGACGAGCCGGTCGGGACGGATGTCTCCAAGGACGCGTTCGTCGCGGACGCGGACCGCGGCGATCTTCTGGCGGAGCCCGTGACGTCTGAAGTAACGCGAATAGATTTCGACTTCCGGGAGCTCGGGCATGGCGCGGCGGAGTGTACGTCGGCGCGCTGCGCCTGCACCACGGAGTTCATCGCCGCGGCGGCAACGGCACGCACGACCGCAGCCTTCTGCTGCTTCACCGGTCCCCAGCTTGCGATGGCCAGAATCACCAGGACTGCCGCGATCTTGAGGTTCGCCATACGTTCCTTTGCTTCTGACGGAACATGACGCCGGAGGTTAGCCTGCGTTTCGGTGTTCACCATGAAGTAACCGAGGTGGTGCTGCCGCGGCACATACGGGATACACTTCGGGCCGGCATGGAGCCCCAGCGGGTGGGACCACATCGGGCGTTGATAGTGGAGGACGATCCGGCGATTCGACGCCTCGTGGAGAAACTTCTCACGAGGCACCACATCGAGATCGAGACGGCGACCGACGGCAAGATCGCAATCGAGAAACTGCGGGATCAGAAGTACTCGGTCATCGTTCTCGACCTGATGATTCCCGAAGCGAACGGTTTCCAGGTCATCGAGTTCCTCAAGCAGTCGGGGCTGCGGACTCCCGTAGCCGTGGTCTCCGCGGTATCCCAGCAGGCGCTGACGAAACTCGACCTCGACGTCGTCAAGCTGGTCATCTCCAAGCCCTTCGACGTCGATGAGTTCACGAGGGCCATCCTGGCCCTCTGCAACGAAAGCTAGGTGGAGACGCGACGCCGGGTGGAGCCGCGGGCGATCCCGCCCGCAAGGAGACCGTAGCGGGCGAGATCGCCCGCGGCTCCCCTGAGATCGCCCGCGGCTCCACTAGAAATCCCGCCCGCGGCTCCATTCACCTGTCATCGTTCGGTTACGCCCGGCGCGTCCAACCCGTGGCATCATTCGCCGCACAACAAGGAGGCTCCATGCGTAAATCAATCTCTCTCACAGCAGCGCTCTGTCTGCTCGCTGCCGTCGCCGTCGCGCAGCACGGCGAAGCGAAGAAACCCCTCAGCCCGGCCGCGAAGGCCGAGGCGACGATCGGCGGAAAGAACCTGACGATCAATTACAGCGCCCCCTCGAAGCGGAACCGCGTGATCATGGGCGAGCTGGTCCCATACCACAAGGTGTGGCGCACCGGCGCGAACGCCGCCACCACGCTCAAGACCGATACGGATCTCATGATCGGCTCGCTGCACGTTCCGGCCGGCACTTACTCCCTCTTCACGATTCCCGGTGAGAAGGAATGGACGCTGATCGTGAACAAGCAGACCGGCCAGTGGGGCACCAACTACGATGAAGCGCAGGACCTCGGCCGCGTGAAGATGGCGGTCAAGCCGTCGAAGAGCGTAGTCGAGACGTTCACCATCGGCGTCAAGCCCGGCGATGCGAAGAACGGAACACTGACCATGGCGTGGGAAAACGTCGAGGCCAGCGTCCCGGTCGTCGTCCACTGATGCGCGGACTTGCATTGCTTCTTCTCGTCGCCGCTGCGCCGCTCGCGGCGCAGCAGGCGGCGATGTCGATCGAGGAGTACGAGCCGAAATCGACGCTCGTCGTCCCCGAGAATCCACGGCCGCGCGCGAAGTTCCCCTTCATCGACGTGCACGGCCATCAGCGCCGCGAGATCACGGCCGAAGATGCGCGGAAGCTCGTCGGAGAGATGGATCGCATCAACTTGGGTGCGATGGTGAACCTCAGCGGCGGCAGCGGCGAAGCGCTCAAGCAGTCCATTGCCAGCCTCCCCGGGCGGTATCCGAAACGCTTCGTGGTGTTCGCCAATGTCGATTTCAGCAAAATCGATGAGCCGGGCTTCGCCGAGACAGCAGCGCGCCAGCTCGAAGAGGACGTGAAGAATGGCGCGGCCGGCCTCAAGGTCTACAAGAACCTCGGCATGTCCCTCACGGACAAATCGGGCAGGCGCATCCCGACCGACGACCCGCGCCTCGATCCGATCTGGCGGAAGGCCGGCGAGCTCGGGATCCCCGTCCTCATTCACACGGGCGAACCGGCCTCGTTCTGGAAGCCGCTCGACAAATACAACGAGCGCTGGCTCGAGCTGACGCAGTTCCCGCAGCGGCAGCGCTCCGACCCGAAGTACGTATCGTTCGAAGAAACCATGGGAGAGCAGCACAACCTCTTCCGCAAACACCCGAAGACCAAGTTCATCAACGCCCACCTCGGCTGGCTCGGCCACGACCTCGCCCGCCTCGGCAGACTCCTCGACGAGCTTCCGAACGTTTACACGGAAATGGGCGCCGTCCTCTACGAGCTCGGACGCCAGCCGCGCGCCGCGCGCGCGTTCCTGATCAAGTACCAGGACCGCGTGCTCATGGGCAAGGACACGTACAACGCCGACGAGTACACGTACTACTTCCGCGTCCTCGAAACGGAAGACGAGTACTTCGATTACTACCGGAAGCGCCACGCCTTCTGGAAGATGTACGGCCTGGGGTTGCCCGACGCGGTTCTCAAGAAGATCTACTACAAGAACGCGTTGAAGCTGATCCCGGCGATCGACAGGAGCCAGTTCCCGGATTAGAAGCCCTTCTCCCCCAGAGGGTAGGAAGATCGAAATGTTGAATGTTCAATGTTGAATGTTCAATGTTGAACGGACACTTTTTCACCATTCAACATTCAACATTCAACATTCAACATTTCGCCGTCCCCCGCAGCCCCCTCATCCGCCGCTCCGCGGCACCTTCTCCCCCACTCTGCGGTGGGGGAGAAGGGGTGAGATGATCTACTTGACCGCGATGGCCCTGGCCTGCTTGTAGTCGACCACACCCTTGAACATCTTCTCGAGGGCGTCCTGCAGGAGCGTTCGCATGCCCTGGGCCTGGGCGATCCCGCGCAGCTCGTCGATCGGAGCCCGGCGCTGTACGGCGCGCTTCACTTCGTCCGTACCGACCAGCAGCTCGTGGACGCCCATGCGTCCCTTGAAGCCGCTGTTGTTGCAGTTCGGGCAGCCCTTCGGCCTGTAGAGCGTCAGATCCTTGGTGTAGTCGATCTCGGTGCGATCGAAGTAATCGGGACCGTAGACGGTCACGATCTCATTGAACTCTTCGACGGTCGGGTGATAGCCCTCTTTGCACTTCGGGCAGAGGGTGCGCACGAGCCGCTGGGCCATGATGCCGAGCAGCGCGTCGGCGAAGTTGAACGGGTCGATGTTCATGTCGAGCAGGCGCGAGATCGTTTCCGGCGCCGAGTTCGTGTGCAGCGTGGAGAAGACGAGGTGACCGGTGAGCGACGCCTCGATGCCGATGGCGGCCGTCTCGTGGTCGCGCATTTCACCGACCATGATCACATCGGGATCGGCGCGCAGGAACGAGCGCATGGCCGCGGCGAACGTGAAGTCGATCTTCGGCTGGACCTGCACCTGGCGGAGGCCTTTCTGCGTGATTTCGACCGGGTCCTCCGCCGTCCAGATCTTCATGTCCTCGGTGTTGATGAAACCGAGGGCGGAGTGAAGCGTGGTGGTCTTGCCGGAACCGGTCGGACCGACGACCAGGCAGATGCCGTAAGGCTTCTGGAGGATCGTCTTGAAACTGGCCAGGTTGTAGTCGCTGAAACCCATCTTCTCGATGGGGAGCGGCTTCGAGGCGGCGAGGATACGCATGACCACGTCCTCGTTCTGGTTCGCGGTCGGGATCGTCGCGACGCGGAGCTCGATGACACCCTTCGAATACTTGAACCGGATCTTGCCGTCCTGCGGCTTGCGGCGCTCGGAGATGTCGAGCTTGGCCATGATCTTGAGCCGCTGCACGAGTGCATTCCTGTGCGCGCCGGGAATCTCCATGAACTTCTGGCAGTCACCGTCGATGCGCAGGCGGATGAGACAGGGATTCTTCGAGCCCTCCGGCTCGACGTGGATGTCCGACGCCCCGCGCGCATACGCCTCGATGATGAGCTGGTTGGCGAGACGGACGATCCCGGAGTCGGTTTCATCGATCTCCGGCTCGTTGGGATCCTTGGTCTTCTCTTCCTCGACCTCCGCCTCCCCCTCCCCAAGGGTCTCGATGATCTTGGCCAGATCGGCCTCGCCGACCGTGACCTCCGCGTCGAGCTTCTCCCCGTAGGAGTGTGCGATGTACGCAAGGATGTCGTGCTTCACGCCGACGAGAAAGTCGTAGCGCGGTGAGAGGTTCATGGCGCGGATGCCGTCGAGCCTCGTCAGATCCTGCGGATCTTCGACGGCGATGATGAGTATGCCGGGCCGGCGCTCGACGGGAGCGCAGGCGTACTTCTTCCACATGTCCGAGGGTACGCGTTCCCGAAGGTCGGGCGCGATCTGCTGCTCGCCGTCCCAGTTGAAATACGGAGTGTTGTAGAAGGCGCCCAGCGACTTGAGCAGCTCCTCCTTGGGGACGTTGTACTCGTCGATGAGCACCTTCTCGACGTTGACGTTGTTCACGCGCGCGTTGGAGACCGCGCTTTCAATGTCCTTCTCGGAAACGATGCCCTTGTCCACGAGCTGTCCGAACCGCGAGGGCTTGGAGGTGCGCGCGGCGCGATGCTGGTTGTAGAAGGCGATGCCGAGGATGCGGCCGATCTCTTCCGCGCCGTCTTCGTCCTGCGCGGTGAAGGCCGGCCCGTGCCGCTTGTTGATCAGCTGGATGACACCGAGCAGATACTTCTCGAACGCGATGGGAACGGCGAGCACCGATTTCGTGCGGAAGCCGCTCTGCTTGTCCCACCGCTGATCGAAGCGGAGATTCGGGTGGAACTTCGCCAGCTCGGATGCGTCGTACGCATCCTTGATGTTGATGGTCTTCCTGGAGAGCGCCGTGAATCCCGCGATCGAGGCAAAGGACTTGGGGACGCGGATCTCCTTCGGCGCGTCGCCCACCTTCTGGATCGAGTAGAGCTCCTGGTTCTTGGTGTCGACCGCGTAGATCGTCAGCCGCTCGGCATCCAGCAGCTCCAGGATCTTGTCCTTGAGCGTCATCAGAATGTGCGGGATCGACTCGGCCGAGTTGACCTGGTTGGTGATCGCCGTGAGCTTTTTTCGATACTCGAGCTCGCGCTCCATGGAAGAGGCGGATGCCTGAACGGTCATCGAAGTTTTCTCCAGAAGTCCGGGACTGACTTTGGCCAAAGAATAGCGCGTCCCGCCGCGAGATACCAACGCATCGCTTCCCAGGCGCGTATATCTGGCATGAACCAACGCACCGGCCGGCGCGTGGATAAAACCAGGAGAACAACACCATGCGCTTTCGCTCCCTCGTCGTTTTTGTAACGCTTCTCTGCGCGGTCTCCGCCTTCGGCCAGGTCGCTGCCCCCCTCATCCAGAGTGTCACCCCCGCCACCGGTCCCGTGGCCGGAGGAACGCTCGTCACCCTCACCGGCTTCGCACTCAATCCCTCGTGCGGGGCTTACATGATGGCCTGCCCGGAGCCCGTCGTCCGTATCGGGGGGCGTCAGGCGCAGATCGTCGAACGCTCGCTCGACCGCCTCGTCGTCATCGCCCCGGCCAACAGCAACGGCCGCGCGGACGTCGAAGTGAAGACCGCCTTCGGCACCCATGTGTTACCCCGCGGATTCGCCTACGGCGCCACCGATTTCCGCCGCCTCCTTCTCCCCGTCTTCATCGAAGGTGCGGTCGAAGGACAGGAAGGCTCGCGCTGGGTCACCGAGGTCTCGGGGTTCCATGCCGAAACGGACGTCGTCCGAGTCACCGGCAGCCCTGATGCCGACAGCGGGACCGTCACCGGCCGCACGGCTTTCACACCGTCAGTCACGACCGCGCGGCAGGGATCGGGGCGATTCATCTATGTCTCTGATGATGCCGCTGATGACGTGAGCCTCAACCTCCGCGCCCGCGACACCTCCCGCGAAGCCGAGAACCTCGGAACCGAGATTCCGGTCGTCGCCGCGGAACAGACGTTCGCCGGCACGGACATCGTGCTGGTCAACGTCCCCACACAACCGCAGTATCGCCAGAAGATCCGCATCTACGACTTCGATGGCGAATTCGGCCGCAGCGTCACCGTTCGCATCTACGGAACCGATCAGTCGAACCCGATCGTCACCCGCACGCTGACGACCTCCCAGGGAGCAGTCGACGAAGACTATCCGGCGTATCCGGGCCAGGCCGAGATCGATCTCAACGGCATCGCCGAGCTGGCCGGCCTCGAGCACGTCACCGTGATCATCGAGACGCCCGATGATGGCCGCTGGTGGAGCTTCGCCAGCATCACCAACAACAGCACGCAGCTGATCACCACCGTCACGCCGTAACCTTTTCGATGCGGGCGCCGGCTCTTTGCGGGGCCGGCGTCCCATTACGAAAGCCGTAGTGCTTGGTGCTTGGTGCTTGGTGCCTGGTGCGCGACTCGCCAACCACGTCATCCTGAGCCGGCGAAGCGCGGCGAAGGATCTCAGATGCGAAGCTTGCGTTGTTCGAGGCCCTTCGCTGTCTCCGCAGCTCAGAGGCTGTGAGCGCACCAAGCACTGATGCTACCCCGCTGACGCGAGCTTCGCGCCACCGAGCCAGGCCACCGCCGATTCGATGTCGTGATAGAAGACCTTGTGTTCGCGTGAAAACACGAACGCGATCTTTGCGCAGAACGCCGTTCCGGCATGACTCACGACCGTCGCGCTGCGGGTGATCTTCTTCGCGATCCGCGAATCGAAGCTCTTCATCTCCAGCGCCAGAGCGACCGGCGGCACATCCATCGCCCGCGTGTCGTACAGCACGCTCGGCAACCGCGCGCGGGCGATCATCGCCTCGATCTGCCGCTCACCATCCTTGACGATCTCCATCGTCATCGCACCGACATACGTCGCGTGGATGACATTGCCCTCGAGAACTACAGAAACCGAAGCCATGTCGAATCTCTCCCCGAACAGTATGGTACGCCATCGACGTGGCGATGAAGACGGGCTCGCGTGTCATTCGGAAGGCGAAATGAAATGCAGAATGCAGAATGCAAAATGAGCTACTAGCGATACATCAGCTGTTCATTCTGCATTTTGCATTCTGCATTTTGCATTTGCTTTCAGATCCCGGTCACCCGCACCACTTCCTCGAACGTGGTGATGCCCTCGGCCAGTTTGCGGAGTGCGGACTGCCGCAGCGTGCGCATGCCCCGCTTGATGGCCATGTCCTTGATCTTCAGGAAATCCTCGGAATGATCGATCAGGTCGCGAATGGCGTTGTCCACCGGCAGAATCTCGAAGATCCCCGTGCGGCCAAAGTAGCCCGTGTTGCGGCAGCGGATGCACCCTGCCCCTTCCTTGACGATGATCCGCTTCCCCGGCGGCGCCTGGAGATTGAGCATGGCCGCTTCTTCGACAGTGAGCGGCCGGTTGCGCTTGCAGTCGTCACAGATCTTGCGGACCAGGCGCTGCGCCATCGTGCCGATGACGCTCGAGGAGATCAGGAAGGGCTGGATACCGAGGTCGATGAGTCGTGTGATCGAGCTGGCCGAGTCGTTGGTGTGGAGCGTCGAGAAGACGAGATGGCCGGTGAGCGCGGCCTGGATCGCGTTCTGCGCGGTTTCCTGATCGCGGATCTCGCCCACCATGATGATGTCCGGATCCTGCCGAAGGATCGTGCGCAGCGCCGACGCGAACGTGATCCCGATCTTGTTCTGCACCGACGTCTGGTTGAAGTCGTCGTACACCATTTCGATCGGATCTTCGATCGTGGTGATGTTGATCTCCGGCGACGCCAGGACCTTCAGTGCCGAGTAGAGCGTGACCGTCTTGCCCGAACCCGTCGGGCCGGTGACGAGAATGATTCCGTGCGGTCGCTCGATCCAGTCGTGGAACGTCTTCAGCTCGTCCTCGTAGAAGCCGAGCTCGGAGAGGCTCTTGATGAGGATGTCCGGATCGAAGATGCGCATGACCATCTTCTCGCCGAACGCGGTCGGCAGAGTGGAGACGCGAAGCTCGATCTCCTTCCCTTCGTGTTCCGTCTTGATCCGGCCGTCCTGGGGGCGGCGCTTCTCGGCGATGTCCATGCGGCACATCGTCTTGAGGCGCGACGTGATCGCGAGATTGACGAGGCGGGGCACGCGCTGAATCTCGTGCAGCACACCATCGATGCGGAAGCGGATCAGCGCCAGCTCTCGCTTCGGCTCGATGTGGATGTCCGAGGCGCGGGAGTCGTAGGCGTGCTGAAGGAGGTAGTCGACCGCGTTGACGATGTGCTGGTCGCTCGACTCGATGTCGGATCCCGATTTCAGCTTGACGTACTGTTCGAGATTGCTGAGATCGATCGCGCCCTT
Organism: uncultured Acidobacteriota bacterium; assembly: GCA_937870635.1. Lineage (GTDB taxonomy): Bacteria > Acidobacteriota > Thermoanaerobaculia > Gp7-AA8 > Gp7-AA8 > DATLEX01. The sequence continues at coordinate 79,323 of CALMZP010000147.1, forward strand.
GGTGAGATCGCGCTCCGCCTTGGTGACCGCGCTGCGGAACCCGTACTGCTCGGTGATCACACCCATGACGTCCGACTCGGCTGAGACGACGAGCTCGATCTCCTGCTTCGCCATGGGGCGATAGGAGTCGATGGCCTGGTTGTCGAACGGGTTGACGACCGCCACGACGAGCTTTCCGTCGCGGACGGCCACCGGCACCATCCTGTTCTTGCGCGCGAAGGGACGGGAGATCTTCTTCTCGATCATCTCCACGTCGAGCTTGAGGGGATCGACCTTGAAGAAGGGCAGCCGCGCGTCTTCGGCGATGAGTCTGGCCAGAAGGAAGTCATCGATGCGCGTGGAGTTGCCGCTCGCGTCGGTGAGATTCATCGAGGCGAGGGCCTTGAACGGGCTGGCATCCTCGTCGGCGCGCCCTTTTGCCTTCGCGTGGGCGCGGAACTGCGCGTCGAGCTTGTCCACCTCGGCCTTCTGGCGCTCGTCGATGAATCCGGCGTTCTTCAGGAGCTCGCCTAGATACGCGACGGTGATCTCCCGTGACTGCCGCGGGATCGGCACGGAGGTGAGCGTGGACATGGCCGTCAGTTTACGCCGCGTGGACCTGCAGCAGAAAGCCCTTCAGGTACTCGCTCTCCGGGCAGTACAGCGAGACGGGGTGGTCGATTCCAGCCGTCAGCCGCCGGACGATGGAGATGCGCCGCCGGGCATCGAGGGCCGCGGAGAAAATCACCTTCTGGAAGAGCTCGAGTGACATGTGACCCGAGCAGGAGAAGGTCATCATGAATCCTTCGTTCTCGACCATCTTCATCGCGAAAAGATTCACATCCTTGTAGCCGCGCGCGGCGCGCTCCACTTCGCCGCGGTTCTTCGCGAAGGCCGGCGGGTCGCAGATCAGGAGGCCAGCGGTCTGACCCGCCGAGCCTCGCTCGCGTACGAACCCGAAGGCGTCCCCGACTGTGAAGCGGGCGCGATCTTCCGTTCCGTTGAGCGCGTGATTGCGCCGGGCAAACTCGATTGCGCCGGCCGATACGTCGACGTTCTCCACGTCCGTCGCGCCCCCGGCCGCCGCGTACACGCCGAAGGCGCCGGTGTAGGAAAAGAGGTTGATGACGCTCCGGCCGTGCGCGAGATCGCGGGCAATCGATCGGTTCTCGCGCTGGTCGAGGAAGAACCCGGTCTTCTGTCCTTCGCGAGGATCGACCTCGAAGCGGATACCTCCTTCCTCGATGATCGTGTGCGGCTCCCCTTCTCCTTCCGATTGCGGTTCGAGCGGGAGCTGCTCGATCTTCCGGGCCGGCAGGTCGTTCTTGAAGTAGATGATGCGCGGCTTCACCGCTTCGCGCAGCGCGTCGACGACCAGAGGTTTCAGTTTCTCGAGCCCGGCGTTCGCGATCTCGACGACCACCACGTCGCCGTACCGATCCACGACCAGTCCACTGAGCTCGTCCCCCTCGGCGTGAATGAGACGCGCGGCCGTATTGCCGTCACGGAGAATCGGATCACGCCGGCGAACGGCGGCGATGATGCGCGAGCGCAGCGTCTCGGCGGTCAGAGGCTCATCGTCGAACGTCAGCGCGCGCAGGCGGATCTGCGAATGCGCCGAATAGAGGCCGGATGCGACACGCCGCCCGCTTGCGTCGACGAGATCGGCGATCGCCGCCGCCGCGGGACCGCTCTCACGCCCGATCGCGCCGGCAAAGATCCACGGGTGCCGGTGCGCAAGCATCCGCTCCTTCCCCGGCTTGAGCGAGAGCTGGCGGCGATTTTCGGTTGCGAAAAGGGTCATATGAACGATGAAATGAACGATGAACGAAACGAGCCCACGTCACCCTGAGGCGCGAAGACGCCGAAGGGCCTCAAGATGCGTAACCTGACGTCCAATGCCCGCGCTTCGCCGGCTCAGGATGACGTGAACAGCGAGCGCCGCGAGCTTCAAGTTCCTTATATGCGTTGCGCCCCCCAACCCCCAGGTCCCTCGCTCACGCTCGGGATGACAATCGGTGAGATTCCTTCATCCTTCATCCTTCATCCTTCATCCTTACTTCTCATCGTTCATCGTTCATCGTTCGCCTATAATGTGAGTCCTGATGGCAGCCCGTGAAAAACAGTTCCACACGCAGTGCCAGGAAGAAGTCTACCGCCAGGTGAAGACCTACCTCGACGAGCTCGTCGACGAGCACTTCGACGACGCCAGCCACTGCGACTTCTACCTCAAATACGGATCGACCGTCCTTGAAATCTCCATCAACCCATGGGAAGAAGATGACGCGGTCATCGAAGTGCTGGCCTTCTGCGTCAAAGGGTGCCAGCCGACGCTCGAGCTCCTGCAGGAGCTTCTCGAGCTGAACACCGAGATCCTCCTCGGCGCCTTCAGCATGGTCGGCGACGAGATCTTCTTCTCCCACTCGTTCCTCGGCCGGAGGCTCCGCCCCGAACAGCTCATCGCCTCGCTGGACATGGTGGCCAGCACGTCCGATGAGTATGACGAACAGATCGTGTCCAAATACGGCGGCGAGACCGCGCTGGAGCGTCTCCGGGGCCAGCGCCAGCCCCTGATGTCGGGCTCGCCCCACAATTGACTGAACAAGCGGCACATCGATTGCTTTTTAGTGCGGTGATGATGAAGAGAGCGGGAGCGTGGTTGGGCGGTTCTCTCCTTGCGGTCGTGCTCGCTACCGGCTGCACCGGCGGCCAGGAAAGCACGGCCGCTGAAGAAACGAACCCAGCCGCCAACAGCATCACCGAGTCCGAGCCCCAGGAAAGCGTGAACGCCCGGTCGACCCTCAAGTCGATCAGCCCGACGATCCCCCTGTATGCCGGCGCGCGCTATCGCGACGACCTGACCCGCCGCGACGCGGTGATGGTCCGCAGCCGGTACGGATCGGAGGCCACGGTCTACACGCTCGCCACCAACGACTCGTTTCCGCAGGTCTACCACTACTACACGACCTACCTGGCGCAGTTCCGCGCCTTCCCCGCGCAGGCAACTTACCCGCGTGAGGGACAGGACTGGCGAACCCTCGAAGTCGTGCTGAACGAGGCGATGCAGGACCCGTTCATCCCCGGAGCCGCGCTGAACATGGCAGGCAAACGGGTGATCCTCCAGGTCGCCGAGACCGAGGCGGAGCCGAAGACCGTGATCCGCTACATCGTTGCGCCGGGTGGCGCCCCGATGGCGCAGCCCGCCGTCACCGCCGCCGCGGGAGCCGCCGCCGCACCTGCTGGTCCCGAAGCAGCCGAGTAGTAGAGTGCTCTTGTCATCCGATGTATCCGTTCCGCCGGATTCTCATCCCCACGGACTTTTCGACCGCCTCTGAGTGGGTCTTCGATGATGCTGTACGCATCGCCGGCACCACCGGCGCGGAGATCGTCATCCTGCACATCCGGATGACATGGGACAAACATCCGGACGAGCTCCGCTTTCCCGCCGACCCTCAGCTCTATGAATATGCCGAACGGCAGGAGCTCGAGCGCCTGCGCGACTTCGTCCGCCGATCGAACGCCTCGGTGACGACACGGCTCGCGGTCAAGCAGGGGCCGCACGCCGGCGAGGAGATCTCCAGGTTCGTCGCCGCGCAGAACATCGATCTCGTCGTGATCGCAACCCATGCGCGGCACCACGTGGCGCATCTGCTCATCGGGTCGACGACGCTGTCCATCGTCAACGATCCGACGACGCCCGTTCTGGCGATCCGCTACGGCATCCGCAAACGCGCGGGAGCCATGAAGAAGATCGTGGTTCCGGTACACCCCGGCCAGACATCCAACGCGGCTCTTGACCTGGCGCTGGCGGTAAGCGAGTCGCAGGGCGGCGAGCTGCACCTGGTGACGGTGTGTTCGGACGCTGACGCCCCGAAAGCGGAAGCGATGCTTCGGGATCTATCGTCGCGCAGCGCCAATGTCCGTCAGGCCATCATCCGAGGCACCGACGTCGAGCGGGAGATCATCCGCCACGCGACGAAGACCGACGCCGACGTGATCTTCATCAACGCGCGCCAGCAGCTGACGGAGAAGAAGGTCAACATCGTCCGCCACGCGCCGACACCGGTGATGGTCGTCCCGGGATGACCGGCCTGTAATCCCGAAAAGCAACCGCAGAGACGCAGAGGACGCAGAGTGGACGCAGAGCGTTCTGCACTTTCTCTGCGTCCCTCTGCGTCCTCTGCGTCTCTGCGGTGAGCGTCGGCCGTCCGTCTATCTGTGATGAAATCCGATCATGCTGAACATCCGCCACGCGTCCGAATCTGACCTTCCGCTCAGCGCGGATCGCCCGCGAGCGCGACTGCGGCCGCCTGGAATGGTGGGTCCTCGACTGGAACGCCGACGCGATCGCGTTCTACAAGAAGCTCGGCGCCCTGCCGATGGACGAGTGGACGGTGTTCCGCATCACCGGCAGCGCGCTGGACGACCTGGCCGCGCAGGATTAGCGCGGAGCGCGGCAGCCTTGCTGCCGCTCAGGCTGGGCGCAGCTTGCTGCCCCCGGGCATGAAGAGGTTCAAGGTTCGAGGGAAGAGCGCGGGAGACGGGGGACGGGGACGGGGAGGGGGACGGGGGACGGGAATGGTGAATGTTGAGTGGTGAATGGTAAATGGTGAAGGTCGTTCATTCACCATTCACCATTCAACATTCACCATGGACCATTCCCGTTCCCTCTTCTCTCGTCTCGAGGCCTCCAAGACGGCGGCAGCCAAGCTGGCGCACTCCAACCGGAATGGCCGGCATACCCGCGTGTTATTCTCCCCGCGCTTCCCGTGCGGGGTTAGCTCAGCGGTAGAGCATCTCGCTTACACCGAGGGGGTCGGGGGTTCGAATCCCTCACCCCGCACCAATTGACGTAGCGATGATCTCGTTCTTCAGGCGCAAATCCCGCGTGCTCGTTCTTGACGACGACGTCTCGATGCAGAAGCTCGTCTCGATGCTGCTCAAACGGGAGGGGCTGAAGGTCGACGTCGTCGACCATGGGAAGCAGGCTGTCGAAGCGGTCGACCGGACCAGCTACGACGCCATCCTCCTCGACCTGATGATGCCCCACGAAGGCGGCATGACCGTCATCAGTCACCTCAAGGAGAAGAATCCCGAGCTGCTCAAGCGGGTCATTCTTCTGACCGCGACGCCAAAAGCCGTTCTCAAGGGGATTGCCCGCGACGTGGCCGGCGTCGTGCGCAAGCCGTTCAAGCCCGAAGAACTGGTGGCGACGGTCCTCGACGTCCTGAAACGCTAAACGGCCAGCTTCTCGTCGAGACCCTGGGGCTCCTCCGGCGGTGCCGATACGTTCTGCACGCAGCTCTGGATCATGTCTGCGAGCTGCGTGAGGTTGCACGGCTTACGCAGGACGATCTGCACCAGATCGACATCGAGCGATCGCGCGGCGGACGGCTCTCCGACCATGAGGACGACCGGGCGCGATTCGCGATCCGACTTGCCGAGAAACTCAAGGACGCGCTCGGCTCCCCGGTCAGGCAGCACCAACCCCAGAAGGACGACCGCATAGCTGCGCTGCCGCAGCAGGTCGAGCGCAGCGCCGCCGTCATCGACACTGTCGGCGTAGACATTTGCGTCCAGCAGGCGTTTCTGGATCTGCCGGCGAAGTCCGGGATCGCCATCGGCGAGAAGCACACGGTCGCTGAGAAGCGGGGCCATCGAGCCCGGTCCATCGCAAACGACCTGCCAGTGTGAAAACGAGCTCAGCCGCCCGGTGCAGGGACGGTCGCAACCGTTCGTGCCGCAAACGCCCGCTTGTAGATGTCGAGAATGGTCATGAGCAGCGAAAAGACCAGTGGCCCGATCACCAGGCCGACGAATCCGAACGCCTGCAGGCCGCCGAGGACGGCGAACAGCAGCGGGATGGCCGGCAGCTGCGCTTTCCCCTGCATGGCCCATGGCCGCACCACGTTGTCGATGAGCGATACCGGCCCCACGCCCCAGATCGTGAGAAAGACAGCGTGCCACAGCGGGCGGTCACCCATCGTGGACGAGATGTAGAGAAAGATCGTCGCCGGCACCCACACCACCGCTGCTCCCACCATCGGGAGGAGCGACAGGATGGCCGCGACGGCACCCCAGAATCCCGCGCCGGGCACGTGTGCGATCGCCAGGCCGATCCCCGTCGCGAAACCCTGCGCGAGCGCGGTCATGATCTGGCCACGGAACGTCGCGTCGACGACATCGCGAAACTTCGCGACGAATTCGCGATCGTACCGGTTGGGCAATGGCGACAGTTCCGTCAGCTCGCGGACGATGGCCTCCCCGTGCACATAGAAGAAATACGACGAGAGAAGCACGAGAAAGAAACCGATCACCAGGCCGGCCAGTCCGCCGAGGACGGCCGCTCCGTGACGGGCAACCCACCCCGGTATGCGCTGAATGGCTGGAAGGATGAGCCGCTCGGGACTGATCGAAGCCGGATCGAAATTCGGCGCGATCCGGCGGATGAATTCCAGACGTGACGAGATGTCGATGCGCCGGAGCGTCGCCTGGGCATCGCCCGACTGCAGGTTCTCGATCACCGTATTGGCCTGCTGCACGAGAAGGATCGACAGGATCAGCGCCGGCACGAACAGCAGAAAGGTGATTCCCACCAGCATGATTGCCGCTGACCACTCCGATCGTCCGCGCAGACGGATGCGCACGCGGCGGAAAATGGGGAACGTCAGGATGACCAGGATGGCCCCCAGAAGAACCGCCGTCATGAAGGGCCAGATGATCAGGAACGAGGCATAGAGAAGCGCCATGGCCAGCACGCCGAGGAAGATGATCGCGCCGACCCGCCATTCTCTCGATCGCGGCGGGTCGGATGCTGGCGTCGGGCCTGCGGCACCTTCTTCCGGCGTCAGGATGGTCATGTCACGCGCCGTTGTATCATCCGCGCGCCTTGGACGTCATCAGGACCGCGCTTCCCGGCGTGTTCATGGTCCAGCCGAGAGTGTTCGCGGATGACCGCGGATATTTTCTGGAGACCTGGAACGCGCCCCGTTTCCGCGACGCGGGGCTACCCGACCATTTCGTGCAGGACAACCAGTCCCGCTCCCACGCCGGCGTTCTTCGCGGTCTCCACTATCAGGAGCCGAACGCGCAGGGGAAACTCGTCCGCTGCACGCGCGGGGCGATCTGGGACGTGGCGGTGGACATCCGCGTCGGATCACCGACGTTCGGAAAGTGGATCGGCGTCGAGCTCAATGAAGAGAACAGGATGATGCTGTGGGTCCCGCCCGGCTTCGCGCACGGATTCTGCGCGATGACCGACGACGCGGACGTCCTCTACAAGTGCACGACGCTCTACGACCCGAAGTCGGAACGGAGCATTCTCTGGAATGACCCGGCGATCGGGATTCACTGGCCGGTCGCCGCGCCGAAGCTGTCCGCCAAGGATGCGGCGGCGCCACCACTCAGCGAGGCGCCGGTTCTGCCACGGTACTGAGCCGGAGTGCGGCAGCTTGCTGCCCCGTTGCGCGACGCGGCAGCAGGCTGCCGCGAGCCTCGATATTGACTAACTGCCCGGCGGCCCTTACGATGCGCGCCTTCCGGGAATGGAACCCGCCGGAGGGTCGTTAGTCTGGGTCCACACCCTGAGCGGGGTCGTAGTTCAGTTGGTTAGAACGCCGGCCTGTCACGCCGGAGGTCGCGGGTTCGAGCCCCGTCGGCCCCGCCAAATTTCGAGTGACAATCCCAAAGCCGCCACTTCGGCGGCTTTTTTACGAGTGACGAGTAACGGGTTACGAGTTACGAGCTCGAGTAGCGGTTACCCGTTACCCGTTACCCGTCACTCGTCACCCGATGTGATGAGCCGCGGCGACCTACGTCCGGAACCGATCGGGGAACTGTCTGATGATCCCGTCGCTGAGAGCGTCGGCCATCATCATGGCCTGATCGTAGATCTTGTCGAACGTCGAGATCTCCTCCGTCCAGTTCTTCTTCAGCCGCGCCACGGTGGCCTGCGTCGTCAGAGCGAGGTGCTCGTTCATCATCGACAGGACAGCCGCCCGCGACCAGTTCGGGTTCGCCCCGCTGAGGAACGTGGCGATATCGGCTGCATTCGCATGCCACCGCCGGTCGGCATCCCCGAGCTTCGCCTGGTCGTTGGCCTTCGCTGCCTTGACCACATCGACCGCGATCAGGATGTGGTCACGCAGAAGCGCCGCCAGCCGGTCCCCCGCTGCCTGTCCGATGAACGCGTTACGGGCGATCTATCGCGATCGCGACCCCGACATCGACGTCGAGCGTCGCGGAAGCGATTACGTCCTCATCGAGCGCAACTGTCCCTTCCTCAACGTGGCGCTCGAGAGGCCGGGGTTCTGCAGCACGACGGTCAGCACCCTGCGACGTCTCACCGGTTGCGAAGTCGTCCGCGAAAGGCGCTTTCAGGACGGAGACGGCCGCTGCGAATTCCATGTCCGTACCGCGGAATCCTCTCCGGAGAGAGCCGCGGTGCGATTCGAACCGAGCCACCGCGCACGGGAGATTGAACTCCTCCCCCTGTCACTGCAGGGGGAGGTGGATCGAATCAGCGGATCTCGATCTTCTTCGATCGCGGCTGCTCCCGCCGCGGCGCATCGAAGGCAATCTCCAGGACACCGTTCTCGAACTTCGCGTTCGCCGAATCGGGGTTGATCCCCTCGGGCAGCGGAATGGTGCGGGAGAAGCGGCCGTAGGAGCGCTCACTCCAGCCTGCACGTTCGTCACTCCGCTCGCTGCGACGCTCACCTTCGATCGTGAGCATGTTGTCCTGCACGTCGATGTGGACGTCGTTCTTGCTGAGGCCGGGAAGGTCCGCACTGACGTGCAGCTTGCCGTCTTTCTCCCGGACTTCGACCTGCGGCGACCACAGCGACCGGTCGATGTCGCCGAAGAAGGACGTCTCGAAGATCCGGTCGATGTCGCGGCGCAGGGCGTTCATCATCGAGAACGGGTCGTCCATCCGGAGGAGCCCCAGAGAGGACGGCGAGCGCCGGGCCATGCCGGTGCCGGTGCCGCCTCGAGACTGCTCCGAGGGACGGTTCCTCTCACGTTCCATCCTCTGCGGCTGTTCGATATCGCGTGACTGTCTTTGTTCAGGCATAGATCCTCCTTGATCAATGAAGTCAAAAGAAGGACATGCAAAACGCGTTCAGAGCTGCACGGCTGAAACTGCCACACGCTTTCAGGGATGCCCGCAGACCGGCGCTGCAAAGGCGGGCCAGGCCCAGCCGGAATCACCGATTACCCTGTAGAATCTGCGCTCTTTTCGCATGCCCAAGTTCTACATCACCACCGCCATTCACTACGTCAACGACGATCCGCACATCGGTCACATGTACGAGAACATCGTCGCGGACGTCATCGCCCGCCATCGCCGCCGCATGGGCGACGACGTCTGGTTTCTGACCGGAACGGATGAGCACGGACAGAAGATCGAGCGCTCCGCGGCGAAGGAGAAGATCCTTCCCATCGAGCTCGCCGACCGCGTGGTCAAGACGCACCACGACCTGTGGAAGCGCCTCAACATCAGCCACGACGACTTCATCCGCACGACGGAGTCGCGCCACCGCGTCGGCGTCTATGAGCTCATCGGTCGCATCCAGGAACGCAACCCCGGCGACATCTACCTCGGCGAGCACTCCGGGTGGTACTGCCAGAGCGAAGAGACGTTCATCCCCGAGAACCAGGTCAAAGACGGGCTCGACCAGGAAGGCCACAAGGTCGAGCAGACTACCGAGCGAAACTATTTTTTCAAGCTCTCGGCGTACAGCGACAAGCTCCTCAAACACTACCGCGACAACCAGTCGTTCATCTACCCGCAGACGCGGATGAACGAGGTTGTGTCATTCGTGGAACAGGGGCTCAGAGACCTGTCGATCTCGCGGACGACCGTGCAGTGGGGCATTCCCTTCCCGGGGAATCCCGACCACGTGATCTACGTGTGGATGGACGCGCTCACCAACTACATTTCCGCACTCGGATTCGGCAGCGCGGATGACAAGGCGTACGAAAAGTACTGGCCGGCGAACGTGCACCTCGTCGGCAAGGACATCGTCCGCTTCCACGCCGTTTACTGGCCCGCGTTTCTGATGGCGGCGGGCATCGAGCTTCCGAAGCAGGTGGCCGGACACGGCTGGTGGCTTCGCGACAACCAGAAGATCTCCAAGTCGCTCGGCAACGTCGTCAGGCCGTACAACATCATCGACGATTTCGGCGCGGACCCGTTCCGCTACTTCCTCGTTCGCGAGATGGTCTTCGGCCAGGACCAGAACTACTCCGACGAAGCCTTCCTCGGACGCTACAACGCCGATCTCGCGAACGACCTCGGTAACACGCTCTCGCGCGCGATCAAGATGTCGAGCGACTATTTCGGAGGAAAGACGCCTCCGACGCCGTGCGACGACAACGACCTGCTTCTAGCCGCGGAAGAACTGATCCCCGAATATTTGCGCGAGATGGATTCGTTTGCGTTCCAGCGGGCGCTCGATGTGGCGTGGCGCCTTCTCGTGGCCATCAACGGGTACATCGTGAGCCGCGAGCCGTGGAAGAAGTTCAAGGAGACGGGAGCCGACGAATCGCTCTCGCGGATCATCTGGAACGTGCTCGAGTCGCTGCGGATCGTCTGGACGATGGTGGCGCCGGTGATGCCGACCGTCTCCCGCGAAGCTCTGACGCGCATCGGCGCCGATCCCGACCTCATTACGAAGGACGCCCTTCGCTGGGGCGTGCTGCCGAACAACCGTCCCGTACGCGTGACCGATCCGATCTTTCCGCGGATCGACACCGTTGCCTACATTGGAGACCCGAAGAAGATGAGTGAATCGCAGACCCCGCCGCCGGTCGAGACCACCCAGGCGGCTCCTCCCGACCTCGCGAAGATTTCCATCGATCAGTTCATGGGCGTGGACCTGCGCGTGGCCGAGATCCGTGCGGCCGAGAAAGTCGAGAAATCGAAGAAGCTGATGAAGCTCACCGTATTCACAGGCGACAGTGAGCGAACGATCGTCGCGGGCATCGCCACGAAATACACGCCGGAGGAGCTCGTAGGCCGCAAAGTCGTGATCGTGGCCAACCTGCAGCCGGCGAAGCTGATGGGGGTCGAGTCGAACGGGATGGTCCTGGCGGCCTCGATCGACGGCGAGCCATCGCTGCTGAGCGTCGATGCGGGCGTGCCGGCGGGAACGAAAGTGAAGTAGCGCGTTCGACCGTTAACCGTTAACCGTTACAGCGAATGAGCGTAATCGACCCCCACGTCATCCTGAGGCGCGAAGACGCCGAAGGACCTCGAGATGCCACGCTTGCGCATTTTGAGGTCCTTCGCCGCGCTTCGCCGGCTCAGCATGACGTGTTTGCCACCGTCTTCGGTTAACGGTTAACGGTTAACGGAACCCGCGCCGCGTACGCCGGCATCTCCCCCCTCACCTCAGCAAGCTTCGCCAGCGTGAACGCGCCGCAGGCCATGACGAGATCGCGCACGGCGACGTCGAAGAACTGACCGGTAGTGAGGAGCGAGAGAGCGATGGCGGTCAGCCATCCGGCCACGACGTAGCCACCGAGCCGGGCCAGTCCGGCGAGGATCGCGATGCCGGCAATCATCTCGATCACTCCGGCAACGCGCATCAGAAGGCCTGCCGGCAGCGGAATCACGCGAAGGACCAGCGGACTGGCGTACTGCTCCCAGTTCGTCAGCAGATTGAAGAACTTATCGAGCCCGGCCAGGAAAGCGGTCAGACCGAACGCGATCCGAAGGGTCCAGAATGCGGAATTGAGTCGAGTGTCCATGGGTGTTACCTCCTGCATGATTGGATGGCACCGCATGGATTTCGTGACACTGTCACCTTTTCCGGCGAACCGCATCCAATGAGCAAATGAGCACCTTCGACTCTGCTGCCTCCCTGCTCGCGGACGACCGCTTGTCCGACGAAGAGATCGTGACGAGGGTCTGCGCGGGAGAACCTGCACTCTTCGAGCTTCTGGTGCGCCGGCACAACCAGCGGATTTACCGCGCGGCGCGGGCGATCCTCCGCGTGGACGACGAGGTCCAGGACGTCATGCAGCAGGCTTATCTCAATGCCTATCAGCATCTGCATCAGTTCGCGGGAGGCGCAAAGTTCTCGACGTGGCTCACGCGCATCGCGGTCAACGAGGCTCTCGGACGGAAACGGAAGGGTCAGCGTGAAGTTGGCGAAGGAGATGAATCGGCCATGATCAGCCTCGTCGAGAGCAACACCCCCGACCCGGAGCAGCAGGCGAACACCGCCGAGCTCCGCACCATTCTCGAGCGTGAAGTCAGCGCGCTCCCCACTTCCTTCCGCGTCGTCATCGTCATGCGCGACGTCGAAGGCCTCAACACGACGGAAACCGCCGAGATCCTCGGCATCTCCGAGGATCTGGTGAAGCAGCGCCTACATCGCGGAAGGGCGATGCTGCGCGACGAACTGATTCGGCGCACAGGCGTCACGCTCGAATCGGCGTTCACGTTCGGAAACGCCCGCTGCGACCGTGTCGTGGCGAACGTGATGGCTCAGCTTTCCACAATAGTAGTGACATAGCGGCCTCGTGGAACTAGATTAAGGCCGTCGCTGATCGGAGAACATGCAGCGACCCAGCAGGCGCACTCTAGCGCGCCGTAGCCCTTTCCGCCGGCCACGGAAAGGGCTTTTTTGTGAATTCATCCCGAGCGAAAGCGAGGGATCTCCGGTACCACCGGAGGGATGAGGCCCACGAACGAAAATCCTTGGAGCGCGGGCGACCTCATTCACCATTCAACATTCCCCGTCTCATGCGACAGAGCACGGGAATGGTGAATGGTGATTTGTGGCTCGAGGCCAGATCCTGCCGGTGCTTCCGGAGATCCCTCGCTTCGCTCGGGATGAATCCTCTAGGTCACATCCCCATCGGATGCCACACCGTCTTCATCTCCTGGAACTCGAAGATGGCGTAGGGCGACTGTGACAGGCGATCGTCGGTCCAACCGATCTCGTCGCCGTCGAAGTGGACGTAGCGTTTCACATTCTCGGCGGCGGCTTTCTGCACGTCGGCGAGCTTGTCGGGCGTGACACCGGTGGCGTCGATCGCATTCACATCCATATGCGCGGCGAGCCACGGCACGAGCTCGCTCTTGAGGCCGGAAATGAGATTGACGACGCCCGCAGGAACGTCCGAGGTCTCGAACACTTCTCCGAGCGTGATGGCAGCGAGAGGCCGCGACTCGGACGTGACCGCCACGACGGTGTTCCCGCCGACGATGGCCGGCGCGATCCTGCTCACCAGCCCCAGGAGCGCCGGCTCTTCGGGAGCGATGATGCCCGCCACACCGGTCGGCTCCGGGACCGTGAAGTTGTAGTACGGTCCGGCGACGGGATTCACCGAGCCGAAGACCTGCGGATACTTGTCGCTCCATCCGGCGTAGTAGAGCCAGCGATCGATCACGCGCTCGATTTCCTTCCGCGCGTCGGCGGCCGATGATCCCTGGCGGCGCAACTCCTCCGCGAGCTCGCCTGCTCGTGACTCGCAGACCTCGGCGATGCGGTAGAGGATCTGCCCGCGGTTGTAGGCGGTCTTGCCGCTCCAGGCCGCGACCGCTTTCCGCGCCGCCTGGACGGCGTTGCGAAGGTCTTTCCGCGATCCGCGGCATGCGTTGGCCAGCAGGACGCCTCCCTTGCCGACGACCGGGTACGAGCGACCCGACTCCGTCCGCGGAAACTCGCCGTTGATGAAGAGCTTGTACGTTTTCTTGACGCCGATTCTTGCCATCTCGTTTGTCCTGGTGTCAGGTCTGGAAAAACAACTTTTCTTACAAAACCGGTCTCAGTTCAGGCCACTTTTGGAAGAAAAGTTGTTTTTCCAGACCTGACACCAGGACACCTTCCTCGTTCAACTCAGCTTGACGTACGGTGCGAGACCATGCAGCCCGCCCTCGCGTCCGAAGCCTGATTCCTTGTATCCGCCGAAAGGCGACGCCGGATCGAACTTGTTGTACGTGTTCGCCCAGATCACGCCGGCGCGGAGCTTCTGGGCCATCTTCAGGATGCGCGAGCCCTTTTCCGTCCAGACGCCGGCCGAGAGTCCGTACGGCGTGTTGTTCGCCTTCTCGATCGCTTCTTCCGGCGTGCGGAACGTCAGCACCGAAAGCACGGGGCCGAAGATCTCTTCCTGCGCGATGCGGTTCGACTGCGACACACCGGTGAAGAACGTCGGCGCGAACCAGAATCCCTTCGCCGGCAGCGAGCACGACGACTGGAACATCTCCGCTCCCTCTTCGACGCCGCTGTCGACGAGCTCCTGGATCTTCTCGAGTTGCGCGCGCGAATTGATCGCGCCGACGTCGGTGTTCTTGTCGAGCGGATTGCCGACCCGCAGCGTGCTGATGCGCTCGCGCAGTTTGCGGATCACCGGCTCGATGATCGATTCCTGCACGAAGAGCCTCGAGCCTGCGCAGCAGACATGGCCCTGATTGAAGTAGATGCCGTTGATGATTCCCTCTACCGCCTGGTCGATGGGAGCGTCTTCGAACACGATGTTCGGCGCCTTGCCCCCCAGCTCGAGGGTCAGCTTCGTATCCGTCCCCGACAGCGCCCGTTGAATCTTCTTGCCGACCTCGGTCGACCCGGTGAAGGCGATCTTGTCGACGTCCTCGTGCGAAACGAGTGCGGCACCCGTCGCCCCTGCCCCGGTGATGATGTTCACCACGCCGGGAGGCAGATCCGCTTCCATCATGATCTCGGCGAGCATCATCGACGTCAGCGGCGTCGTCTCGGCCGGCTTGAGGACGACCGTATTACCCGCGGCGAGCGCAGGCGCGATCTTCCACGCCGCCATCAGCAGCGGGAAGTTCCACGGGATGATCTGCCCCGCCACGCCGATCGAGCTGACGTTCCGGTTCGGGAACGCATACTCGAGCTTGTCCGCCCATCCCGCGTAGTAGAAGAAGTGCGCCGCGGCGAGCGGGATGTCGATGTCGCGCGACTCCTTGATCGGCTTGCCGCCGTTCATCGTCTCGACGACGGCCAGCGCCCGCGACTTTTCCTGAATCAGCCTCGCGATGCGGAAGATGTACTTCGCGCGCTCGCTCGGCGCGAACTTCTTCCACACCTTCTCGTACGCGCGACGCGCCTCGCGCACCGCGCGGTCGACGTCCTCGGCGTCCGCTTCCGCCATCTCCGCGAGCGTCGCCTCGGTGGCCGGGTTGATGGTCTCGAACCACTTCTTCGAATGCGGCTCGACGAACTTGCCGCCGATGAAGAGGTTGTAGCGCGACGCGATCCTGACGTGATCGGTTGCTTCGGGAGACGGCGAATACTCCCAGAGCATCGCCGATGACGCGGCTCCGGGCTGAAGGCGTTCTCTGGTCTCGAGAGTCGTTGTCATATCGTTCAGTCGATCGTGAAGTAGTCACCGCTCTGGTAGGCGCCGGTCTTTTCCTTGCGCAGCTGCATGAGGATGTCGTTGAGCAGCGTGGACGCGCCGATCCGGAACATGTCGGGATTCATCCACTCGGCGCCGAGGGTTTCATAGAGGAGGACCAGGTACGAGAGGGCGAGCTTGGCGTTCGAGATGCCGCCCGCGGGCTTCATCCCGATCTTCTTGCCGGTCGCGTGATAGAAGTCACGGATCGCTTCCAGCATCACCAGCGTCACGGGGAGCGTGGCGTTGACGGCGACCTTGCCCGTCGAAGTCTTGATGAAATCCGCGCCGGCATACATCGCGATGAGCGAGGCCTTGCGAACCTGGTCGAAATTGGCGAGCTCGCCGGTTTCGAGAATCACCTTCAGGTGAGCCGGCCCGCACGCTTCCTTCACCTCGGCGATCTCGTCGAAAACTTTCTGGTAATCGCCGGAGAGGAATGCGCCGCGATCGATGACCATGTCGATCTCGTCCGCGCCCGCGGCTACGGTGCGCCGCGTTTCCTCCACTTTGATCTCGGTGAACGTCTGTCCGCTCGGAAAACCGGTCGCGACCGCGGCAACGTGCACGCCGCTGTCGCCGAGGGCTTCCTTCACGAAGGCAACCATCGACGGATAGATGCAGACCGCGGCGACGTGCGGCACTTCGGGATCCGCCGGGTCGGGACGGACGGCTTTGCGGCAGAGCGCCCACACTTTGCCCCGCGTGTCTTTCCCTTCGAGCGTCGTGAGGTCGATCATGCTCACCGCGAGCTTGAGCCCCCAGACCTTCGAGTCTTTCTTCAGCGAGCGCTTGGCAAGAGAGGATGCGCGCTCTTCAGCGGCGACGGCGTCGACGCCGTGCGCCATCTCCAGTGCGTCATTGAGGCTCCGGCGAAACGAGACGGGCGTCAGCGAGCGCCCGGCCGGAGCAAGGACGGTTTCCGTCATGGGAGGCATACGTTAGCACCTTTGAGGGTCACGTCTGCACTTCGCACTTTCTCCACGAACGGTAGATCCAGAAGGACTCACCGCGATCTACTGTTCGTGGAGAAAGTGCGAAGTGCAGACGTGACCCTCAAACATTACTCCGCGTAAACCGACCAGCGGTTGTCGTCGAAGCGCCACGTATCGGACTGCAGATAGCCCGACCAGCCGCCGAAGAGAATCATCCCTTCGGTCGACGGGTCCCATGCCAGGCCGGAGTTCTCACGCGCGAAGGCGGCGCCTTCGGTCGCGAGCTGGCGCCATGTCGTGCCGTCCCACTCCCATGTGTCGTTGGCGTAGACCTGCTTGTCGAGCTCTCCGGCCTTCTCCAGCTTGAGGCCGCCGAAGAGAATCGTCCGGTTGGTCTGCGGATTGACGGCCACCTGCGCCCCATAACGGGTCCCGGGCAGCGCGGCCGGCTTGATCTCCGTCCAGGTCGAGCCGTCGAACGACCACATGTCGTTGAAGCGTTCCAGGCGCCCCTGGCGATCCCTCCGTCCGATTCCGCCGAACAGAACCGTCTTCTTGAGGATCGGGTCGTACCAAATGGATGCGAGCGACCGGTAGTGCGGCCGCTTGCTGGCCTTCACTTCCGCCCACTTCGTACCGTCCCACGTCCAGGTCTTGTTGATGTAGTCGCCCGCGAAGTTCAGGCCACCGTACAGAACGGTCTTCTTGAGCTGCTGGTCGTAGACCATGTGGCTGAAGCGCCGTTCTTCGGGAACGTTTTTCAGCTCCTTGAACTCGGTCCAGGCGGCCCCGTCCCATTCGAAGATCGCCGAATCACCGCACACGACGACGAGCTTCGAGCGATTCGTGTCGAACGCCGCGAGCGGCGACGGGCACACCGGCTGTTTCTCGACCTGCACGAAGTGCCAGAAGCCATTCTCGAACTTCCAGAGATCGGAATATGAAGACGTCTGCGCCGTACCGCCGATGAGCCAGATCACGTTGTTGACAGGATCCGTCGCCATCGCAAACAGCGAGCGCGGCGCCGGCGAGGTGATGTCTCGCGGCGGCGTGATCCAGTTGTCTTCACGGTACATCTGCGTCTCCGCCTGCGGAAACGCCGTGTACGCGAGATTGCCACCGAACAGCACGAGCTCTTTCCACGTCGCGTTGTAAGCGAAGGCAGCGTTCGTCGTGCGGAAGAGGATGCGTTCATCGTCTACTTCGGTCCACTTCGCGCCATCCCACGCCCAGGCCTTGTCGGTCGTCGGCGAAGAATTCTGAGGATTGTCGGGCGGCACACAGACGCCCCCGATGACGTAGACCAGCTGCTTGTCGGAGTCGTAGGCAATGGAGGACTGGTTGATGCAGGGCGGTAGTTTTTCCGGAGTTTTCTCGTTCCAGGTCCTGGCCGCCGCGTCGTAGACAAACATCTTCGTGGCGACCTTCTCGTCGTGTCCGAGGAGGATCAGCTCGTTGCGCGCGGTGTCGTAAGCGAGCAGCGGCGAGCGCATCTGCGGGCCGTTCTCGAGAATCCGCGTCCAGGTCGTGCCGTCGAACTCCCACATGTCGTAAAGGTCGACGATGGACTTCTTGTCTTCGCTCGGCTTCTGGCCGCCGAAGAGGATCATGCGATCGCGAATCGGATCGAAGGCCGCTCCGGCATGCTGTCGTCCCCCGGGCGCATCCGGTGTCTCGATCTGCACCCAGTTCCGGTTGAACCAGTCGCCTCGATAGGCCCAGGTGTCGTTCAGCACATCGTTGCCGGCGGCGCCGCCGAAGATGATCGTCTGCTCGCGGTTGGAGTCGTAAACCATGACGTGCGAGGAGCGTCCCGGCGGGGTGTTCTGGGTGAAACGCCGGATCCACCGCGTGCCGTCGAACTCCCATGTCTCGTTCAGCGAGTAGGACTGCGCGGTCGCGCTGTCGACGGCCGTCAGCCCGCCGAACATGACCACGCTCTCGACGATCGGATCATGAGCAGCGCGCGACCCGGAGCGGGCCGAGGGCTGGGCGGCCATGACGGCCGGCACCACGATAAGAAATGAGGCGAGGAACGACGAGATACGTTTCAGCGTCTGAAAGCTCATCCGGTAGGAAGCCCCTGTCTGGAGTGTAAGTGCCGACGCTACTTAGTTTGGCGAGGTTGCGAACCTGCCGGTCAGCACACAAATTCCGTTCAGGCTTTCAGACGCGCGGGAGTGGGGAAAGGTCACGTCCGACCTTCGACCTTCGACCTTCGACCTTCGGAGACGAAGCGCAGCTCCGAAGGTCGAAGGTCGAGGGTCGAAGGTCGAAGGTCAGGACTTCGGATTCACCCCGTACTGCTCGGCGATCGTGACGAGCTTCTGCTCGACATCACCCTCGCCGAGAGACGTGCGGATTCGCTCGATCTCGGCCATTTCGGCGTCTTCGAGCGCAAAACCATGGTCACCAAGCGCGCCCTGGGGATTCTCGACCAGGCGGCGGCGAAACTCGGGATGTTCGATCGCGCGCCTGACTACGGCACCGATCATCTCGTTGCGCATATGTAACCTCCTGCCCTCTCGAAGAGCAAGGGCCGGGCCGGTTACAGCCTCCAGCGGACCGTCGCCAGGGTCTCGTCCAGATCGAGATCGCGCGGCGCTTCGACCTCGTGCATGCTCCGCTCGATTGTCACGTCGATGTTACGCGCCAGGCTGATCCGGACGCCGACGTCCAGCTTCTGCCACGACCACCAGATACTCGGCGCCGGATGGAGCGCTCCCCGCCCGGCAAACCGATTCAGCAGGTCGCTGTACCGTACGGCCGGCTGGATCGACTGAACGAGCGCGGTTGGAACCGTGAACCGGTACCCCCCCTCCACCTCCCAGGCCTGACGCTGGAGGCCGGCGAGATGTTGCTTGGTGAACTGGGCGACCGCGGTGAAGCCGCTCAGCTCTCCATAGAATCGCCCGCCGTACTCCTCTTTCTTGCGACCGGTGAGCGGCACGCCGATTCCCTGGTCGAACGGACCGTTCAGAAGATCGAGATCTCCGCCGTAAAACGTGCCGGTGAGCTCCACGCCGTCGGCCAGGTCACGCTCGTAATGAAAGAGGATGAGATCGAACCCGGTCGACTGGTCGCCGTTCGCCCACCGGTAGCCGATGGCCTGTCCGAACTGCATCTGATCGGTATCGAAGAAAAGATCTTCCGTCTCGGCGTTATAGAGGATCGGGAACCCGCTCTTGAGATCGGGATCGGGATGCGGCTCGAGGAGCTCGGGTATCCCGTTGTCGCCGGCGAGCGCGTTCGGATCGCGGAAGTAGAGTGGATTGCCGTTCGCGCCCTGCACGCGCCAGTAGAAATTGCGGCCCAATGTTCCGCCGACGATCGCCTGCACGTCCTCGAACCGGTTGAATGACGTCGCGGCGAGTCCGTAACTCTCCAGCAGCCGCACCGGCTGACGCTCCATTCGCGGCGACTTGCCGGCGAGCACGAAGATCGACGTGCCGTCGGGACGCTCCAGAAACTCGGGCATGTCGCCGAGGACGAGGAACAGCTCGTCGATGTCGCTCACGCGGTCGTTGCTCGTCGGATTGCGTCGGTACTTGTCAACGCCATGAATCTTCGCGCGCGCATGGAACCACGTGCCGTATCCGGCGTCGAGCTGCAGCGTCGCCAGATTCAGCTCCACATGCTGGCCCGGATCGACCGTCTCCATGAATCCTCGCGTCTGCCCGACCGGCAGGAGGATGTCCGGGAACGGGAACGCCAGCTGGAAGCGCTCGTGATTGCTGTCGCGATAGTTCGCGCGAATCTCGAGGCGATGGCGCAGATCCCACCCCGGCGTCTGGGCGGACGCGGACGGCAGGAGACAGAGCGCTGCCAGCAACGACAGGACGACAGTTGTTCGGAACGGCATGCGAGAAATTGTAGCTTGAGTGCTGGTGCTTGGTGCTTGGTGCTTGGTGCTGCGGGAATCGCGTTCAAGCACCAAGCACTAATCAACCCGGCGAAGCAGCGTCCCGGCCCGGCCCGCATCCTGGCGGCGCTCGCGGCGGGAGACGAAGACTTCCTCGAAGGTCACCTGGATGATCGCCGCCACGGGAATGGCGATCACCGCGCCGATGAAGCCGAGGAGCGAGGCGCCCATCATGAAGGCGATGAAGACGGCGAGCGGCGAGATCGAGACCTTGCTCGACATCACGCGGGGCACGACGATGTAGTTCTCGAACTTCTGAAGCAGGAAGTAGAAGACCAGCACGGCCCAGAACTGCCACTTCGAATGCAGGATCGCCACGGCGAGCGCGGGAATCGAGCTGACGATCGGTCCGATGACGGGGATGACCTCGCCGAACGCGGCGAGTATGGCCAGCGGAAGTGCGTAGGGGATGCCGAGGATGGCCAGGCCGGCGAACGTGAAAATGCCGATGATGGCTGCCAGCAGCAGCTGCGCCGAGAGCCAGGAGCTCATGCGATGGCCCATGCGGATCAGCGTCCGCAGACGGTCGCCCCGCACTTCGGCGGGATAGACGAGCAGGATCAGATTTCGAAGACGCGGCGCGTCGATGAGCATGTACGCAACCATGAAGAGAATCGCGAAGACCGCGCCGATCGCCGTCGCCGCACTGCGCATGTAGCGGAACACGCTCCCCTCCGGCAGATCGACACCGCCGCGCAGCGCTTCCCGCACCGCACCCATCGGGACGTAACGTTCGAGCGGCTGGACGATGTTCGCTTCGATGAGCGCCGGAAGGTGCGTGCTCAACTGGCGCCAGTCGGAGACGACCCTCGGAACGAGGAAAACGCCGACGGTGATCACGATCAGCAGGAAGGGCAGATAGACGATCATCACCGCCGTTCCGCGCGGCATACGCCTCTTGAACCAGAACCGCCACACGACGCGCACACGGCGGACAGCGGGAGCGATCCCCGCCGCCAGTACCGCCGCGATGAATACGAGCACGAGAATGTCGCGTACCAGCCAGAGGATCAGAAGGATGATCGCCGCGGCGGCGATGATCGCGACCTTTCTGGCGAAGAGGTCGAGCTCTCTCACTTGAGGTACTGCTCGATCGCAGCCTCGATGCGGTTGCGCGGCACCGCGCCGACGACACGGCCCCGCTCCGCCCCATCCTTGAAGAAGATCAGCAGCGGAATGCCCTGAACGCCGAACTGCGATGCTGTCCGCGGATTTTCATCGACGTTGAGCTTCGCGAAACGGACATCGGTCCGCTCCGCGGCGAGCTCTTCGATGACCGGGGCGATCATCCGGCAGGGACCGCACCACGCCGCCCAGAAGTCGACGACGACCGGCCCCTTCGCCATCTCCGTGCGGAAATTCGCGTCGGTAAACACGACAGGGTGCGCTCCCGATCCAGCCGGAAGAGGCGTCTTGCATTTGCCGCAGACCACGGTCTTGCCGGCAGCGTCCGCGGGAATCTTGTTCGCCTGCCCGCAAGACGGGCAACGGCGGATTTCACCGTCCATGGACGCCGGCTACTGCGAACCGTACGCCACCGTGAGATAACAGAGGTGGTGATTCGAGACGCTTCCCCTTCCGACCTCCCACTAATTCGGGAAATCCTGACCTCGGCGAACGACGCCCCTTACGACATCGCTCCCGTCCTCGAAGAGAAGTGTTTCGGCCCCGGAGCCTCGGGGCCGCCGCGGGTGAGGCTCTACGAAGCGGCGGGGATCGCTGTGTCGTGCGGTCGATACCTCCGCCTTCTCGCCGTCCTCCCCGAGCGTCGAGGAGAAGGAATCGGGACGGCCCTCCTGCGGGACTCCGGCCCGGCGATCATCGGCGCTGAACCGGGAAACTACTTTCTGCCCGGCGTCACGGAACGCGCCGCCGGATTCTTCACCAGGCGGGGGTATCTCGAAACTGGCGCAACGTGGAATCTGCACGCGGATCTGTGGAGCGCGGGCGACCTCGCCCGCGCCCCCCGTCCGGACCTCGAAACCCCGATCGACGCCTCATTCCTCGACTTCGTACGCCGCGAGTTCGGCAACGCGTGGGCATTCGAGGTCTCGAAGGCCGCAGCGGGGTTCTACATCCCGGACGTCGCTTTCGCGGTCATCGAAGCGAACAACCGCGGACTGGGATCCTTCGGCCCGACAGGCGTGGCCAAAGCCCATCGTGGGAAGGGCCACGGCCGCACGCTCCTTCGGGCGGCGCTCGCCGCACTGGCCCGGCGCGGTTACACGCGGGGCATCATTCCGTGGACGGACGCACTGGACTTTTACCGCCGCAGTTGTGGCGCAGAACCGGCACACCGGTTCGTGACGTTGAAGGTCAGCCGTTAACCGTTAACCGTTAACCGTTAACCGTTAACCGTTAACCGTTAACCGTTAACCGTTAACCGTTAACCGTTAACCGTCAAGAAGCGTAATCCGTGGGTCTGTTTCGTCAAGGCTCGATGGAGCCGCGGGCGATCTCGCCCGCGGGGTGGGGGGGGAAACCGACCTGGCGGGCGGGATCGCCCGCGGCTCCACTGCTAACCCGAAGCCCACGGTTAACGGTTAACGGTTAACGGTTAACGGTGAACGGTTAACGGTCAACGGTTAACGGTCAACGGTTAACGGATCAAGGCAACGTTCGATACACTTCGCGCCCGTGAAGAAACGCCCACCACGCAATCCCAAACGGCGGCAACGCTTCCTGCCACTCGCGATCGGAACGAGCGGCGGCGTCGCCCTCGCTTCGCTCGCTTTCTGGTTCTTCAAGCAGCAGGCCGATCAGGTCGTCCGCGGGACCGCGGATCGCTACGACACGGCGATCATGAAAGCGGTCCACACGATCGACAACCCGCCGATGCACAACACCATGCACGCGATCACGCAACTGGGATCCCATGCAGCGATCGGCTCGGCCGCGGGCATCACGGCCCTTCTCCTTCTGAAGAACGGGCGAAAGCACGACGCCTGGACGATCGTGATCAGCACGGGCGGCGCGATGGCGATCAATACGATCCTGAAAAACGTGTTCCAGCGGCAGCGGCCTCAGGAGCTGGCCCGGCGGATCAAGCTGCCGCGCTCCCACAGTTTCCCGAGCGGGCACTCGCTCCTTTCGGCCGCCACCTATCCGATCGTCGCGCATCATCTCGTCGAACGGCATTCCGTTGCGGTTCAGGCGTTCGCGCACAGCCTCGCCGGCATGATCATTCTCAGCGTCGGCTTCTCGCGCGTCTATTTCGGCGTACACTTCCCCTCCGACGTCCTCGGCGGTTTCGCGGCCGGCTTCGGCTGGCTCGGCCTCACCTCCCTGTCCCACACGTTCGTCGACAAGGCAGAAGGGCGCCTCGAGGCGTGACCGCCGAAGAATTGCCCAAACGAAAGATCTGTTGAGAGAACCATGTCATCTGTGACACAGGCGTACGGCGCGAACATCGCGTTCATTGAAGAGATGTATGAGACGTACCGGACGAATCCGAACTCGCTGAGCCCGAGCTGGCGCGAGTTCTTCGAGGATTACCAGCCGGTCAACGACGAAGAGATCGAACGGGAGATCGAAGAAGGGCGCACCGCGGCCGCCGCTCCTCACGCGCCGGCGGCGGCATCCGCGCCCGCGCCTGTCGCGGCTCCGGCGCCGGCGCCGGTCCCAGCCGCCCCTACCCGCCCGACACCCGTTCCCGCCGCCGCGGGACAGACCGTGGTTCCGCTGCGCGGTGCCGCGGGAAAAATCGCGCAGAACATGGATCTGTCGCTCACGGTTCCGACCGCGACGTCGATCCGCAACATTCCCGTCAAAGCGCTCGAAGAGAACCGACGCGTCATCAACAATCACCTGGCGCTGAGCGGCCAGAGCAAAGCCTCGTTCACGCACATCATCGCGTGGGCGATCGTGAAGGCGGCCCAGAAGTTCCCGCGGATGAACTCAGGCTTCGCGCAGCAGGATGGCCAGCCGGTCCGCATCGATCGCGAAGACATCAATATCGGCCTGGCCATCGACGTCGAGCGGAAGGATGGCTCCCGGTCGCTGCTGGTGCCGAACGTCAAGCGCGCACAGACCCTGGACTTCGCACAGTTCCTCAAGACGTACAACGACATCGTCCGCAAAGCGCGCAGCAACACGCTCGAGATCTCCGACTTCGAAGGGACGACGATCTCTCTCACGAATCCCGGCACGATCGGCACGATCGCGTCCGTTCCGCGCCTCATGCAGACGCAGGGCGCGATCATCGCGACCGGCAATATCGATTTCCCCGCCGAATACTCGGCTGCCGATGACAGCGTTCTCGCCGATCTCGGCATCTCCAAGATCATGACGATGACGTCGACGTACGACCATCGCATCATCCAGGGGGCGGAGTCGGGCGCTTTCCTTGCCCTGATCCACGAGCTGCTCATCGGCGAACAGAATTTCTACGACGACATCTATCGCGATCTCCGTATCCCCTACGAGCCTGCCCGCTGGTCACGCGACCGCAACCGTCTCAACCTCGGCGGCGCCAACACGGATGAAGTGGTCGCGCGCGAAGCAGCCGTGCTGCAGATGATCAACGCCTATCGCGTCCGCGGTCATCTGCTGGCCGACCTCGATCCGCTCGAGTACAAGGTCCACCATCACGCGGAGCTCAATCCGCAGTACTACGGCCTCACCATCTGGGATCTCGACCGCGAGTTCGTCTGCGGCGGGCTCTGCGGAAAGATGACGGCGAAGCTGCGGGACATCCTCGACACGCTCCGCGAGACGTACTGCGGAAAGATCGGTCCCGAGTACATGCATATGAAGGAGACCGACCAGAAGAAGTGGCTGCAGGACCGCATGGAGCCGCAGCGGAACAAGCAGCCGCTCGATCTCGAGACCAAGCGCCGGATCCTTCAGAAGCTCAATGACTCCGAAGCGTTCGAGCGATTTCTCCACACGAAGTTCGTCGGCCACAAGCGCTTCTCGCTGGAAGGGGCGGAGTCGCTCATTCCGATGCTCGATCATCTCTTCAACGAGGCGGCGGGCGATGGCGTCGTCGAAGCAGTGATCGGGATGGCCCATCGGGGCCGGCTGAACGTGCTCGCGAACGTCCTCGAAAAATCGTACGAACAGATCTTCCGGGAATTCGAGGGGGACGTCGATCCGAACACCACGCAGGGATCGGGCGACGTCAAATACCACCTCGGCGCCGAAGGCGAGCACACGTCGCCGGATGGACAGACGCTGCGGCTGACGCTCGCGTCGAACCCGAGCCACCTCGAAGCCGTCGACCCGATCGTCGAGGGGATGGTCCGCGCCAAGCAGCGCATCATGAACGATCGCAAACGGTCGTTCGTCCTCCCCGTCCTTCTGCACGGCGACGCCGCCTTTGCCGGACAGGGAGTGGTCGCCGAGACGCTCAACCTCTCGCAGCTCAAGGGTTATCGCACCGGCGGCACGATTCACGTCGTGATCAACAACCAGATCGGATTCACCACCGGCCCGGAAGCGGCGCGGTCTTCGACGTACGCCACCGATGTCGCCAAGGCCGTCATGGCTCCGATCTTCCACGTCAACGGCGACGATCCGGAGGCGTGCGTACGCGCGATGAAGCTCGCATACGACTTCCGCCAGCAGTTCCAGAAGGACGTCGTCATCGACATGATCTGCTACCGCCGCCACGGCCACAACGAGGGCGACGAGCCCTCGCTGACGCAGCCGAAGATGTACAAGCTGATCAAGGAGCATCGCTCCGTCCGGAAGATCTACACCGAGACTCTCCTGCGCAAAGGCGACATCGACCCGAAGGAAGCCGAAGCGTGGCTCGACGCCTTCCAGAACAAACTCCAGGAAGCATTCGACCGGACGAAGGAAGAAGTCCCTCCGTCGGCGAAAGCAGACCCGCTGTGGACCGACGAAGACGTCACCGGCTTCCAGAACGAGCCGTCCCCCGACACATCCATCACGCGGGAGCAACTGGAGCGCATCGGCCGTGTCCTCACCGCGGTCCCCGAAAAATTCACGCCTCACCCGAAGCTGAAGCCTGTGCTGACCAAACGACAGGCGATGGCCGAGGGGAAGGAGCCGATGGACTGGGCGTTCGGCGAGATGACGGCCTTCGCGGCGCTGCTCCTCGACGGATTCCGCGTGCGGCTCTCCGGGCAGGACAGCGGACGCGGAACCTTCTCGCAGCGCCACGCGGTTCTGTTCGATTATGCGACGGGCGAGCCGTACGTTCCGCTCACCGAACTGGCCCGCGAGGTCAGCACGACCGGAAAGGTCGCCGACCCCGTCGTCGTCGAGAACGCACTCTCACACGACACGAACGAGCCGCACGCGGAGACGAGTTTCGCCGTCTACGATTCCCTCCTCTCCGAATACGGCGTCCTCGGTTTCGAGTATGGGTATTCAGTCGCCGATCCCGCGGCGCTCGTGCTCTGGGAAGCGCAGTTCGGCGACTTCATGAACGGCGCGCAGATCATCATCGACCAGTTCATCACCAGCGCCGAGGAGAAGTGGGGACAGCACAGCGGCCTGGTGATGCTGCTGCCGCACGGCTATGAAGGCCAGGGGCCGGAGCACTCCAGCGCGCGCCTGGAACGCTTCCTGACGCTTTGCGCGGAAGGAAACATCCAGGTCGTCTACCCGACCACACCCGCACAGCATTTCCACGCGCTGCGCCGCCAGATGAAGAACAATCCGCGCAAGCCGCTCGTCGTGATGACGCCCAAGTCGCTGCTCCGTCATCCGATGGCGGTCTCTTCGATCGACGAGTTGCTCAACGGACGATTCGAGCCGGTCCTACCCGACCGCGACATCTCCGGCGACGTGCGCCGCATCGTCATCACCAGCGGCAAGGTCTACTACGACCTCAAGGCCGCCCGCGACAAGGCGAAGGTCAACATCCCGATCCTGCGTCTGGAGCAGTTCTATCCGTTCCCCCGTCCGATCCTCGCCGATGCGCTGAAGCAGTACGCCGGGGCAACCGAGATCGTGTGGGTTCAGGAAGAGCCGCGAAACATGGGTGCATGGCAGTTCCTCCACGAACGGCTGGAAGCGCTCCTCGATCCGGGCCAGAAGTTGCGGTATGTCGGCCGTCCGAAGGCCGCCGCGCCCGCGACCGGCTCGCATCATCGCCACGAGCAGCAGCAGCACGCGCTCGTCGATGCCGCGCTCAACGGGTAAGTGCTTGGTGCTTGGGCTTGGTGCTTGGTGCCGGGACCGCGCCCGCCACGTCACCCTGAGCCGCGAAGACGGCGAAGGGCCTCAAACTACGTACGTCGCATCCTGAGGTCCTTCGTCTTCTTCTCAGGATGACGTGACCGCGATCCTCGCCTCAGGGCGATTCGCCCAGCACCCAGCACCAAGCCCTGCAATTAGGCTATTACAACATATTTTCTTGCCTAATAACATCGCATCCAAGCTATGATCACATAATTCTATTCAGGAGGATTCATGATCAAAAAGCTTGGAGCACTCAGTCTCGCGGTCATCCTTGGCAGCACCACACTCTTCGCCGGCACCCGTCTCGATCCGGTCGGGAACATCGTGATGAGCGATGGCGCCGGCGACACGCTGATCTTCCCCGTCGCGGGAAGCGTGCAGGGACTGAACGGAACCCACTTCCGCACTGAAGTGACGCTCGCCAACTTCGAGGAGGAGGAGCAGGAAGTTCTCGTGGAGTGGCTCGAGCAGGGCGCGACGGTTCCATTCGCCGCGGTGCGGCTGACGCTCGAGGCCGGGCGCTATCGCTACTGGGAAGACTTCGTCGCCACCGAGCTTTCGCGGAGCGGCAAGCTCGGCGCGCTGCGCGTCCGCGCGGTCAATACCGGCACGACTGTCACGGACACGAATGCGCGGATCAATGGGTTCTCGCGCATCTGGACGCAGCAGCCGAACGGTCCGGGCACGAGCTCGATGGCGCTCGCCCCGATCGACGAGACGGATCTCGGCACGATCAATACCGCCACGGCGTTCATCCTCGGTCTGCGCCAGGACGTGCAGTACCGCACGAACGTCGGCATCGTGAACCTGGCCACCGTCGACCGCGTATTCACGGTCGAGCCGAGGGTGACGTTCGGTGGGAACCCGGCGGCGTTCACCGTGACGGTTCCCGCGCGCTCGATGCAGCAGGTCAATCTTCCGCAAGGAAATTTCGGTGGCGTCGCGCTGAGGATCACGCCGTCAGCGCCCGGCGCTTGGAGCGCTTATGGCGCCTCGGTGGACAACCAGAGCGGCGATGGCTGGATCTCGAAGGCTGAGTATTCGGTTCGGCAGCCGTAACGTGGTGCAGCGGTTTTAGAAAGCTGTCATCCGAGCGTCAGCGAGGGACCTGGGGGGATGGGGGGTGCGAAGATCGATCTTCGCGCCCCCTTCACACCGAGGTCCCTCGCTACGCTCGCGATGACAGCCGGCCTTCACCGATCGCCGTGCGGCGGAGGCTCTTCGATGGCGGGCTCTTTCGTTTCCGGTTCGGCGGCGGCGGCCTGCACATCGACCGGTTTCGCTTCGGCGACCACCTGGAACTTGACGACCTCGGGCGGCGCGACCTCGATCTCCTTCTCCGCGAGCGCCTGCTGTTCGGCGATCTGCTTCGCGGTATCGATCAGAGCCTGCGCGACGGCGTTCACGTCGAACGGCTTTTTGATCACGCGGCGCACCATCGAATCGTCGAGACTGGCCACATCCCCATTCGCCATGGCCGTCGCAACGAGCACGACCGGCCGCGGATCGAGAGTGCTGATCTTCTGCAGCAGCTCGTAACCGCTTAGCCGGGGCATCATCAGGTCGATAATGGCGATCGCATAGGGCCTGGCCTGGAGCATCTCCAGCGCCTGGACGCCGTCGTTCGCGGTGTCGACCTCGAATCCGGCGCGCAGCCCGATGCGCGCGAGCAGCTGGCGGATCGGTTTCTCGTCATCTACGACGAGAAGCCGCTTCTTGTCACCATTCGCCACACCCTATGAGACTGCAAGGCCTGTGCTAAATCGGACAAGCTCTAAATCCTGCCCCGCTCAGCGGTTACCAGCACTAGACGGTTTGCTTCAGCAAGTCTCGATGCCAGGACTGGCCGGCAGTCTTTTCCCACGACCCCGACCGGACTTCGCCGAGCCTCGACACGGTCGTGTCGAACACGTGCGTATGCATGTCGGCGCTGGCCCGGAATTCGGGTCGGGAGAGGGCGTCCGGGCGGCCGTCACCGTGCCGGAAGAAAACGCGCGCACTGTCGAGGATCGTGACTCCGAGCTGGCGCTCAAGGTCGCGGAGCGTGCCGAACATCCTGTCGATCGAGCAGCCGGAAGTCTCCGCCTGCTTGTCGACCGCGATGACGAGAAAGGACCCTTCGATGAGATCGCGTCCGGCGTGGATCGGTGAGCCGTGCGCAGCCCAGTCCGCAAGGAACCGGTCGACGGTTCCGAGGAAGTGTGCCGCCTTCTTTTCGTCGAGCGCGGGAGAGATCCCGAAGACCCAGGTCTGCGCTTCATCGGGGAGTGAGGAGAGTTCAATGCGAGGCATGCCCTTAGCGTAAGCTAAACTCGCGCCCGTGAGCTTTTCGACCCTCGTTCAACGGATCAGGGACGGCCTGTCCGCCGAGCCGGCCACCAGCCAGTCTCACGAGGAGCGGCTCCGGCTGGCCACGGCCGCGGTCCTTCTCGATATTGCCTATGCCGACGGCACGTTCTCGCCCGCCGAGGGTGGCAACGTCGTGGACTATCTTCAGAAGGCGTTCCGGTTACCGCCGGACGACGTGCAGGAGCTGATTGCCGCTGCCAGGGAAATCCGCGACCACACGATCGATCATTTCGCGATGACCAATTACATCCGCAAGAATGTCGCACTCGAGGAGCGGATCGAAATCGTGCGGACGATGTGGCGAACCGCGTACGCCGATGGCAGACTCACCGAATACGAGAACTACCTGATCCGGAAACTGTCCGACCTCCTGGGTCTCGAGCACCATGTGATGATCGATACCAAAGTCAGCGTCCTGCGGGAGATGGAAGCCCGATGAGATTCGCCGCTGCCAGCATCTTCGCTCTGCTACTCGCGGTGCCGGCCTCGGCGCAGCGGTGGCAGCTGCAGAGCAACTTCTGGGTGAGCCTCCACCAGACCATGCTCGACGCGGCGCAGAACGGCAAGGCGCTCGAAGCGCCGATGACCCCCGATGAACGATCGGCGTGGAACAACGCCGTCCACGAATATCGCATCCGCTTTTACGAACGCTCACTGATCTTCGACGACGAGCTGGTGAAGATCAACGACGGACTCTCATCCGCCGGTGAGCTTCCACCGGAGGGCTTCGCCGAGGTCGTGACGAAAGCTCTTCTCAGCGCGGCGCCGGTTTACCGGAAGCACCGCTGGGCGACCGACGACCGCACGAACCAGTTCTGGATCTCCATCGCCGAAGGCATGCTCCGCGATACGGGAGAAGAGCTCGTTCGGGAGCACGCCCGGATCTACGGTGCTCAGTTCCCGTCGCGCGTGACCGTCGATGTCACCCCTGCGGCCGGGCTGCTCGGCGCCTACACCACACTCAATTCGAATGGCCTCGTGCACGTCACGATCTCCAGCCGCGATCAGCGTTACCAGGGTTATGCGGCCCTGGAGATGCTCCTGCACGAGGCCTCGCATGCGGTCGTCGGCGCGACGACGGGCGCGATCGGTTCCGAGATCCAGAACGTGGCGCGCAACAACGGCATGCTCGCGCCGCGCGAGCTGTGGCACGCCATCCTCTTCTACACGTCGGGCGAGCTCGCGCGCCGCGTTCTGCGCGAGCGTGGCATCACCGACTACGTCCCCTACATCTACAGACAGTCGATGTTCGACCGCGGCTATCTCGCGTTCAAGCAGCCGCTGGAGACCTTCTGGCAGTCGTACCTCGACGGCCGGATGGACCGCGGCTCAGCGATCACCGCGATCGTCAAGGCAACGGGAACGCTGCCGCCGGCCCGCGTTCGCGGGTTGTGAACTTGATCCTGAGCGAAGCGAAGGATCTTCGGTGCACCTGCGACGGTCGTGGCTGGATCTTCGTTCGTGCACCGGAGATCCTTCGCTTCGCTCAGGATAGACTTTTGAGCGCGAACCCGATCATTTTGTACAAGAGTCGCGCGCCGACGTTTGCGTCCCACTCCGTCTCGCCCGGCGAGACTTCGCATAGATCGAGACCGACGATCTTTTTCCCCGACCGTACGATCGCGCGCAGAAGGCCGATCGCCTCGTTCCACGACAGCCCGCCGGGAACCGGCGTGCCTGTTCCGGGGCAGAGCGTCGGATCGAGGCCATCGATGTCCCACGACAGATAGACCGTCGCCGGCAGCGCAGCCACGATCGAATCGGCGATCGACGCGAACGACTCTCCGCGATCTTTCCGCAGTGCGACGTCGGCATCGAAGAACGTCTCGATGCGTCCGCGCGAACCGGCGATCATCTGGCTCTCCGCGTGGCCGAGATCGCGTACGCCCACCTGCACGAGCTTCCCGACCTTCGGCAGGCGTGTCATGACGTTGTGAAAGATCGAAGCATGCGACCACGTGAAGCCTTCATATGCGTCGCGAAGATCGGCGTGAGCATCGAGATGCAGGATGCCGAGGCCGGGATAGCGTTCTGAGTAGGCGCGGATCGCGCCGAACGGGACAGAATGATCGCCGCCCAGGACGACCGCCATCTTGTCCTGATTGAGAAGGTCGATGGTCTGCTCGTAGACCCACTCATTCACCTTCTCGCCGATCCTGTTGACCTTCTCCGCGGCGGCACGAGTCTTCCGATCGACGGCGCCCCCTTCTCTGATCACCGGCGCCGCAATCGCTTTCGCCTCACGATTCCACGCGATGACTTTGCGGGGAATGTCGAGCATGGCGATTCCCAGCTCGTAGGGACGGCCCGTCTCATGATCGTAAAGATCGACCTGGCGTGACGCTTCGAGCACCGCCTTCGGCCCTCGCGAGGTGCCGCCGCCATACGACGTCGTCGCCTCGAACGGGACGGGAATGACGATGACTCCGGCGTCGTCCGCCGTGAACGGGAGGCCGTAGATGCCGTCGCCGGTCGCGGGAGCATCCGGGTCGAACGCCGGAGCGGCAGCAGCAGAGGGTTTCTTCGGCTTTGGCACTAGTCCCAGTCCATCGGATTGACGGGCTTCACGTCCGATTTCTCCGCGCGCTGCAGAGCTTCGCGAAACTTCTCTTCCAGGATCCGGGCCCGGTCTTTCTGGCTCTCGATGTTTCTGTCGAAACGCCTCGCCGCTTCGCTCTTCTGCGCTTCGAGATTCTGAACCATCGACTCGAGCGATCCGCCCGGTCCCTTCGTCTCCTTCGCTTTGTGCAGGAGCACCTCACCGCTCAGGCGGTCGACCACGATCAGCGCGTCGCAGCAGGGACACTGGATCTCGAAATTCTTGGCCATGGCAGTCGAAGTCTATTTCACTTTCCGGCGGCGCGGCGGCGCGGTCCCGCGGGGGCGCCGGAGGGACAGTGGTCACCGCGCCTCGGTTGTTCGTTGCCGTACGGAAGTCGTGTTCACCCCAGCGCTTCCCTCAGATCCGCCACGAGATCGTCGGGGTGCTCCAGTCCCACGGACAGCCTCAGAAGATTGGGCGGAGTTTTTGACGCCGGGCCCTCGCTCGACGCGCGATGCTCGATCAGACTCTCCACGCCTCCGAGCGACGTCGCGCGCGTGAAAAGACGCGTGCGTCCGGCCACTGCCAGCGCCTCTTCCCGCCCCCCCTCCACGAGAAACGAGAGCATGCCTCCGCATGCCGACATCTGTCGCCGCGCCACCTCGTGTCCCGGATGCGATGGGAGACCGGGATAGAAAACCTCTGCCACGCGAGCGTGAGCGCTCAGGAACTCTGCCACCGCGCTCGCATTTTCCGAATGGACACGCATACGCGCCGCCAGTGACCGGATCCCGCGCATGACCAGCCAGGAATTGAACGGTGACGCAACGCCGCCGGTCAGCAGCCGTGCCCGCTCGACACGCTCGAAGAGTTCGTCGCGCCGCGCGAACGCGAGCGCGCCGCCCTGCACGTCGCTGTGACCTCCCAGGTACTTCGTGCTGGAGTGCAGGACGACATCGGCTCCGAGCTCGATCGGCCGCTGAAGGACCGGAGTGGCAAATGTCCCGTCGACCACGGCGAGCGCGCCGCGCGCATGCGCGAGTTTCACGATCGCCTCGATGTCGACGACCTTCATCAGCGGGTTCGACGGCGACTCGATCCATACCAGTCGTGTCGCGGGAGTTATCGCGCGTTCCGCGGAAGCGAAACTGGCCATGTCCACGACGCTGACGGTCAGACCCCAGCGCGATGCGAATTCGGTTCCCAGCGCGCGGATGGCGTAGTAGCAGTCATCGGGCAGGAGAACGTGCGAGCCGGGCGGCATCGCCTGCAGGACCGCGGTCACCGCGGCCATGCCGGAGGCGAACACGAGCGCGGCCTGGCCAGAGTCGATCGCGGCCAGCGCCGTCTCGAGCCGCTCCTGGGTGGGGTTCCCATCACGGATGTAGCTGAATCCCCGGGGAGTCTCGCCGTCCGCGGATCGTTCGAACGTCGTGGACAGATGAATGGGCGGAGCGATCGCCCCGGTGAGCTCGTCTACCTCGGAACCGGCGTGAATGGCGATTGTTTCGAAGCGCATCCTCCAAACGTAGCATGGCCCGAACCTTGAAACGCTTTTGGTGGGCAACCCCGCCTGCAACGCTCTCCCGGGCGGGGTCGCCCGCGCCACAGCCCTCAACAGCTCGATGCCCGATGAATTGTTTCGACGCCGCACGGACCAGGACGCGGGCGATCTGACTCCCCTGCGTGCTCTGGTGGTGGACGATCACGAACGCTATCGCAACCACATCGCGAAGCTCGCCTGCGAAGCCGGCTTTGCGGTGACCTCGTGCGCGGATGGAGCCGAGGCGCTGGCGGCGCTGGTTCAGGGTGCTGACTATCAGCTGCTGATCATCGACCGCGAGATGCCGCGGGTGAACGGGTTTGCGCTCATCTCCGCGGTGCGCGAGCAAAAGCGGTTCAAGGATGTGTACGCGGTGATGCTGAGCGCCCGCGAAGACACCGAGACGAAGGTTTCTGCACTCAGTCTCGGGTTCGACGACTACATGGTGAAGTCGGCCGAGGAGGCGGAGATCGCGGCGCGCCTGAGCGCGGCAAAACGTCTCGTGCTGCGCCAGCGCCGGCTCGACGAAACGGTCCGCGAGCTCTACGGGCTGGCCACGCGCGACGAGCTCACGGGTCTCTTCAACCGCCGCGTGTTCTTCGTCGAGGCGGAGGCCCTGATCGCCAGCAATGCGGTGGTCAACCTGGTTTTCTTCGACCTCGACCAGTTCAAGACGATCAACGATACGTTCGGACATCTGGCCGGCGATCGCATCCTTCGCGATGTCGGCGGGCTGTTTCTTCGCCGGACGCGCCACGAGGACCTCATCGTGAGATACGGCGGGGACGAGTTCGTCATGCTCGTGCAGACGCTCTCGCCGCCGGAGGTCGAAGGTCTCGCGGGGCGAATGGCGGCCGAGATCGCCGCGCAGCGCTGGACGTTCGAAGGGGAGACGGTCGGAATCGGGGTCACGACGGGCATCGCCTGCTCGACGTTCCTCGAGCGCCCGACGCTGTCGCAACTGCTCAATGCCGGCGACCGCGACCTCTACAAGAACAAGTGGATGCGCCAGCACCCCGACCTCGACCCTTCCCTGTATGAGTACGACCGCGCGCGCGAAGGCCGGCTGGTGGAGATCGTCGCGAAGAAGGCTTAAGGGGGTTCATCCCCGTCATTCACCATTCAACATTCCACATTTAACATTCAACATTCCCGTCTCCACGGGTAGGAAACGGGAATGTTGAATGTTAAATGTTGAATGTTAAATGTTGAATGTTGAATGTTGAATGTTGAAAGCTTCGCCTTTGGGGTTCATCCTGCCGATGCTTCCGGAGATCCCTCGCTACGCTCGGGATGAAGTCTCGCGGTCAACTAGAATGCCACCCGCATGTTCCATCTCGGTTCCATCCGCGGCACCACGATCGCGCTCGACTTCAGCTTCTTCATTCTCGTGGGGCTGTTCGTCATCACGAGCTACAACCCTGATCTCGGCATCCACTACGCACTGCTGTGGATCCCGATCCTGTTCCTGAGCATCCTCATTCACGAGCTCGCGCACGCGGCCATGTTCGGGATCTTCGGCTACGGCTCGAGCCAGATTGTCCTCGGCGGAATCGGCGGGCATACGGTCGCCGCCGCCCGGCGCGACGCGAAACCTTGGCAGGAGATGGTCATCAGCATCGCCGGGCCGGTATCGAGCTTTCTGCTGGCCTGGCTCATGGTCATGTTGTACCAGCGGGTCGCGTTCGTCCGGCAGGATCCCATGCTCATCGCGTTCGTTCCGGAGATGATTCGCGCGAATTTCTTCTGGGGCATCTTCAACTGCATCCCGGTCACGCCGCTGGACGGCGGCCAGGCTGTCCGGAGTTTCCTCCGCATCTTTCTGCCTGACCGGAAGGCTTTTCCCATCGCAGTCTGGATCGGCATCGTCGTGGGGGCGGCGGTGGCGATCTATGGGCTGATCGCGCGGCAGATCTTCGTGGCGGTTCTGATCGCCTGGTACGTCTTCATGAACTATCAGCAGTGGCAGTATTACCGGGATCACGGAACGCCCGGCGACTAGACCCCGTACAATGTCGGCCGGCGCCCCTCCTGGCACCTCGTTCCGATGGCCACGCATCCCACGCGATCTACCCGTCCGGGCCTCCTTGACCGCTTGACGGCCTTTCTGCGTCCCGCGAAGGCTGCCCAGGAAGTTCGCACGACGATCGCGATCCTGGAGGCGCAGCAGGAAGCCACCCTGGACGGAATCCTCGTCGTCGGCAACGATCGGCGCATCCTCTCGTTCAACCAGCGTTTCCTCGAGATCTGGGACATTCCGCCGGCCCTTGCCGCATCGAAGGGCGACGAGAGGATGCTCCTTCACGCGTTCGAGCTCGTCGCCGACCGAGAGCGCTTTGCGAGAGGCGTTGACGCGCTGTATGCCGACCCTCTGGCGATCGCGCAGGACGAGGTCATCGAGCTGAAAGACGGCCGGACGCTGTCGCGAACGACCCTCCCCGTCACCACCAGCGACGGAGACGTGACCGGACGGGCGTGGTATTTCCGGGACATCACCGATGCGCGCCGGTCGGAAAGACTGCAATCGGCGCTCTTCCGCATCTCGCAACTGTCCCGTGAGTCGCGCGATCTGCCCGCGTTCTATGCCTCGATCCACAAAGTCGTAGGCGAACTGATGGATGCCACGAACTTCTACATTGCCGAGTACGACGCCGCGGCCGACATTCTCACGTTCCCCTACTTTGTCGACCAGTTCGATCCGGCGCCGGAGGGACGTCCCCCGGGACGGACGCTCACAGCGTACGTGCTGCGAACGGGAAAGCCGGTGCTCGCGACACCGGAGCGGTTCGAATCGCTCCAGGCACAAGGCGAGGTGGAACTGATCGGAGCGCCATCGGTCGACTGGCTCGGCGTTCCGCTCAAGACCGGTGACCGCACCTGGGGCGTCCTCGGCGCGCAGACGTACGACGAGCGGCGGCGATACACGCGGCGCGACGAGGAAGTTCTCCGCTTCGTCTCCGAGCACGTGGCTTCGGCGATCGAGCAGAAGCGCAAGGAAGAAGCGCTTCGCGAGAGTGAGCTGCGCTACCGGCAGATGTTCGAGAACACCCGGGCGATCCAGCTCATCATCGATCCGGAGAGCGGCGAGCTCGTCGACGCGAACATGGCCGCCTGTGATTTCTACGGCTACACGGTGGAAGAGCTGCGCCGGATGAAGATCTGGAACATCAACGTTCTCGGTGAAGAGCGGGTGAAGGAAGAGATGCGCAACGCGGCCCAGCAGGACCGCGGCTACTTCGTGTTCCAGCACATGCGCGCGAACGGCGAGATCCGTGACGTCGAGGTCCATTCCGGTCCGATCGAGGTCGAAGGGCGCAGGCTTCTGTACTCCATCGTCCACGACGTGACCGAGCGCAAACGCACGGAGCGCGCGCTGCAGCAGTCCGAAGAGAAATACCGCAGCATCTTCGACCACGCCTCCGTCGGCATTCTTCAGTCGACGCGCGACGGCCACCTCATCACGGCGAACAGTACTCTGGCGCGCATGCTCGGATACGCCTCCGTCGAGGAGCTGCTCAAGGTGGATATGGGTCGCGACGTCTGGTACAGCCAGGCGGAGCGCGAGCACCTTTTTCGGACGTTCGAGCCCCAGGGATACGCGACGGACGTGGAAGTGCGCTGGAAACGAAAGGACGGGACGCCCATCTGGATCCAGTTGAGCGCGCACATCATCCGCTCTGCCTCCGGTTCAGCGTTTTACGAAGGATTCGTCTACGACATCTCCAACCGCAAATTGGCCGAGGAGTCTTTCGCGGCCGCGAACATGCAGCGCAAGGCGGTCCTCGATGCAGCCACGCGCGTCTCGATCATCGCCACCGATGCGGCGGGCACCATCACCGTTTTCAACTCCGGCGCCGAGCGTCTCCTCGGATATGCAGCGGCCGACATGATCGGCACGCGATCCCTGCTGGACATACACGACGCCGGCGAAGTAGCGTCACACGGCGCCGATCTCAGCGCTACGCTTCACCGCCCCGTCGGTCCGTTCGAGGCTCTCGTCCACGGCGTGACGATGGAGGAAGTCGAAGAGCGAGAATGGACGTACCTGAAAGCGTCGGGCGACCGCCGCACCCTCCTCGTCTCGGTGACGCCGTTGCGCGGCGACAACGGAGAGATCACCGGGTTCCTCCACGTCGGCACGGACATCACCGAGCGCAAGCAGGCCGAGGAGATGCTGCGTCAGCAGTCGGCGGCGATGACGGCATCGATGGACGGCATCGGCATCGTGGACGAGCACCTGACATTCACGCACGTCAACGACGCGCTTGCCAAGCTGTATGGATATCCGCGCGCACAGGCGATGATGGGACACTCCCTCATCGAGTTGTACGAGGGCGCGGACCGCGAGCGCCTCGCCTCGAGCATCGTTCCGGCGGTCAGGAGCCGGGGCCGCTGGCGCGGCGAAGCGACCGGGCGCCGGCGCGATGGCTTCTCCTTCCCGCAGGAAATCTCACTGACCGCGATCGACGAAGGCGGGATGGTCTGCGTCGTCCGCGACATCACCGAGCGTACGTACGCCGAAGAGCAGATCAAGCACCTCGCCTATCACGACGCCTTGACCGGCCTTCCGAACCGCCTGCTCTTCAAAGACCGCCTCACCGTGGCGCTCTCGCACGCGCAGCGCGACAACTCCCGCGTGGCCGTCCTCTTCCTCGATCTCGACCGGTTCAAAGTCATCAACGACTCACTGGGGCACAACGTCGGCGACCAGCTCCTGCA
This sequence comes from uncultured Acidobacteriota bacterium, assembly GCA_937870635.1. GTDB lineage: Bacteria > Acidobacteriota > Thermoanaerobaculia > Gp7-AA8 > Gp7-AA8 > DATLEX01. The sequence goes on from CALMZP010000147.1 coordinate 117,845, forward strand.
GGCAGTATCGACGCGCGTGCAGTCCTGCGTGCGTGAAAGCGACACCGTGGCGCGCCTGGGCGGCGACGAGTTCACGATGCTGCTCCCCGCGCTCTCCCAGTCCGAAGACGCCGCGGTGGTGGCTCAGAAGGTTCTCGAAGCGATCCGCTATCCATTCCACATCGAGGGCCGTGAGTTTTTCACGACGACGAGCATCGGTATCAGCATCTATCCGGAAGATGGAACGGACGCGGCGACGCTGATCAAGAACGCCGACACGGCGATGTATCAGGCCAAGGAACAGGGCCGCGACAACTATCAGCTCTTCAACGCCTTCGTGAACGCCAAGGCGCTCCAGCGCATCGCCATGGAACATGGTCTGCGCAAGGCGCTCATCAACGACGAATTCGAGATTCACTATCAGCCGATCTTCGATCTTCGCTCCAACCGCATCAGCGGCATGGAAGCGCTTCTTCGGTGGACGCATCCGGAGATGGGCCGGATCCCGCCGAACGTCTTCATCCCCGTGGCCGAGACAACGGGGATGATGGTCCCGATCGGCATGTGGGTGATGCGCACGGCGTGCATCCAGGCCCGGCGCTGGCAGGACGCCGGATTCCGCAATCTCTCGCTGGCAGTCAACCTCTCGGTCACGCAGCTCCAGCAGGCGGACCTGGTGGAACGCGTCCGAGAGGTGCTCCAGGAGAGCCGCCTGCCGTCCCACCTGCTCGAGCTCGAGATTACGGAGAGCAGCGCCATGCAGAGTCCGGAAACGATCGCCCGGACGCTGATGGAGCTGAAGGCGATGGGGATCCGCATCTCGCTGGACGATTTCGGCACCGGCCATTCATCGCTCAGCTACCTCAAGCGCTTTCCGATCGACACGCTCAAGATCGACCAGTCGTTCGTCCGCGACATCAACAACGATCCGGATACCGCGGCGATCGTCATCGCCATCATCGCCATGGCGCACAGCCTCCGCCTGAAGGTGATCGCCGAAGGCGTCGAGCTCACAGACCAGTCGAACTTCCTGAAGAGATTCTCCTGCGACCAGATGCAGGGCTACCTGATCAAGCCCCCGGTCCCAGCGAGCGAGTTCCTCGATCTGATCAGCCTCGCCGCAAGAGACGCGGTGTCGTAGGTCCAAGGTCCAGGGTCCAAGGGCCAGGGTCCAGGGTCCAAGGTCGCTTAGAACATGTAGTGCGCGCTGGCGTGCACCGCCAGCAAGGCCTCGTTCAGCGCCGGGCCGGGCTGCACGCGGAAGTGGTGATTGAGCTTCAGCTTCAACTCCCCTGCTTCCGGCACGTCGATCAGCGTGACACTGACCGGAATCTCGCCAGGGTGCTCCTCGAAGATCTCGCGGATTTTCTTCACCGTGTCCTCGGTGACGCGAGGGTAAGGCACCTGGAGCGAGATCTCTTTGACCTTCTTGTCGCGAATGCCGTCGAGCGGCACGATCTCGAGCGCATTCAGCTCCGGCGTGATCGGCGACTCGGTGAACGCGGCGGCATGCGATACAAATGACGGTTCTTCCACGATTGCCGCGACGGCGTCGTTGAACGTGTCCGCGGCCAGTGGAGCGCCTCCGAACAAGCCCAGATTGTTCGTCCGGTCCCCGTATTTCTCGCGCTCGATCTCTTTCGGATCGCGGTCGTCTTCTTCCGCGCCGCTGAAATCGTCACGGATCTCATACGCCGAGATCCGCGGCCTCGCCTCGGGATGTCCGCCGTACTCGTCGTCGTAGTGCTGGGCGTTCTGCTCGGCGGACTGCAGCGAGGCGCTGCGGTTGGCCTGCATGCCGCCGGTGTCCTTGACTGCACCGGTCAGGAGCACGGCCACGCCGTTCTCCAGCCATCTGGCGTACTTCGAGTAGAGATCGCTGAACACGACGACGTCCACCGACCCGTACTGATCGTCGAGGATGAACTTCGCCATCAGCTTGCCCTCGTTGGGGCCCTTCTTGATCTTCGTCTTCTTGATCTGCGCGACGATCCCGCCGATGTTCACCACTTCGTCGACGTGACGATGGAGGGTCTCCGTGTTCGCGTTGGAGAAGATCTTCAGCTCCTTCGCGTACTTGTTCAGCGGATGGCCGGAGACGTAGAAACCGAGCGTCTCCTTCTCGTAGCGCAGCATCTCCTCCTCCGGCCACTCCAGGGGAAGTGGGGCGCGGGCGACCTCGCCCGCGCCTGGCGTGGGCGCAGCGGCCATTCCTCCAAAGCCAAAGAGGCTGCTTTGCCCCTTTTCTTTCGCTTCCTTCGTGCGCTGGGCGCTGTCCGCCGTCGGCTCGAGCTGCTCGTGCAGAGCGCGGCGGGTCGTGCCCATGAAGTCGAACGAACCGGACTTGATCAGCGCCTCGAGGACCTTCTTGTTGCAGGCCCGGAGGTCGACCTCCTCGCAGAACTGCAGGAGCGAGGAGAACCGTCCGATCCGGCGGCGCGCTTCGAGCACCGATTCGATGGCGCTCTCACCGACTCCTTTGACGGCGCCGAGGCCGAAGCGGATGTCGTTGCCGACGACCGTGAAGAACATGTTCGATTCGTTCACGTCCGGCGGCAGGACCTTGATGCCCATCTGCGCCGCCTCGTGGATGAACTTCACCACCGCGTCGGTGCGGTCCATTTCCGAGCTCATGAGCGCGGCCATGAAATGGCGGGGATAGTGAACCTTCAGCCACGCGGTCTGGTAGGCGACGAGCGCGTAAGCAACGGAGTGCGACTTGTTGAAGCCGTATCGCGCGAAGGGCTCGATGTAGTCGAAGATCTCGTTCGCCTTTTTCTTGTCGTACCCGTTCTTCGTCGCACCGGCGACGAACTTCTCGCGCTCGGCGGCCATGATGGCCACGTCCTTCTTGCCCATGGCCTTGCGGAGAAGGTCGGCCTGCCCCAGCGAGTAGCCTGCGATCGCCTGCGCGATCTGCATGACCTGCTCCTGATAGACGATGACGCCGTACGTCTCCTCGAGATACGTCTTCATCGCCGGCACGAGGTACTTCGATTTCGACGTGCCATTCTTGCGGCGGACGTACTCGTCGACCATTCCCGCATCGAGCGCACCCGGCCGATAGAGCGCGTTGAGCGCGGCCAGGTCTTCGAATTTCGTCGGCCTGGCCTTCCGGAGGAGATCGACCATGCCCCCCGACTCGAACTGGAAAACGCCCTTGGTCCGTCCCTCCTGGAAGAGGCGGAACACGTCCGGATCGTCGAGCGGAATCGTATCGATGTCGATCTTCGTCCCGTCCTGCGCCAGCGCGCTCTTCACGGCGTCGTCGATCACCGTGAGCGTGCGCAGCCCGAGGAAGTCCATCTTGAGAAGACCCATCTTCTCGACGACGCGCATGTCGAACTGCGTCACGATTTCATCGCGGTTCGTGCGGTACAGCGGCACGTAGTTCGTGACCGGCTCCGGCGTGATGACGACGCCCGCCGCGTGCATGCCGGCGTGACGCGACAGACCTTCCAGCCGCGAACCGATCTCGATGACCTGCGCCACTTCCTTGTCGTTCCGGATGAATTCCGCCAGCTGCGGCGATTCCTTCGCAGCGGTGGGAAGCGTCACGTCCGGACCGGCGGGAATCGTCTTGGCGACCTTGTCGACGAGACCGTAGGGCATGCCCAACACGCGGCCGACGTCGCGCACCACCGATTTGGCGGCCATCGTTCCGAACGTGATGATCTGCGCGACGTTTTCCTTCCCGTACTTGTTGCGCACGTACTCGATCACCCGCCCGCGCCGGTTCATGCAGAAGTCGACGTCGATGTCGGGCATCGAGATGCGCTCGGGATTGAGGAACCGCTCGAAGAGGAGGTCGTACTCGAGCGGATCGACGTCGGTGATGCCCATCGACCAGGCCACGACCGACCCTGCGGCCGATCCGCGGCCCGGCCCCACCGGGATTCCGTTGTCTTTCGCGTACTTGATGAAGTCCCAGACCACGAGGAAGTAACCGGGGAAGCCCATCCCCTTGATGATCTCGATCTCGCGCTCGAGACGGTCGCGGTACTCCTGCAGATCGTGCTTCGGTTTGCGCCGGATCGCGTCGATCCTTTTCTGCAGGCCCGCTCTCGCCACTTCCGCGAAATACGTCGCGATGTCCCTGCCCGGCGGCACGGGGAACTTCGGCAGATGATGCCCCGACACGTCGAGGGACATGTTCACGCGGTCGGCGATGCGCACCGTGTTCGCCACCGCCTGCGGATACGCCTTGAAGATCTTCTCCATCTCCTCGGCTCCCTTGACGTAGAAGTCGTCGGAGTAGAACTTCATCCGCTTCTCGTCGCCGAGGGTCTTGCCGGTCCCGATGCAGAGCAGGACCTCGTGGGCGAAGGCGTCGTCCTTGTCGAGATAGTGCGAGTCGTTCGTGGCCACCAGCTGCAGGCCGACTTCCTCGCCGAGCCGCGCCATCATCGGCACGATCTTCTGCTGGTCGGGGATCCCGTGATCCTGGATCTCGAGGAAATAGTTGTCCGCGCCGAGGATTTCCTTGTACTGCCGGGCAGCGTCGCGCGCCTTGCCGTAGTTGCCGCCGGCGAGAGCCTGCGACACTTCTCCTTTGAGACAGGAGGAGAGCACGATCAGTCCTTCGCGATGTTCGCGAAGAAGCTCCTTGTCGATACGCGGCTTGTAGTAGAAGCCCTCGGTGTATCCCGCGCTGACGAGCTTGACGAGGTTCCTGTAGCCCTCGTTGGTGGCGGCCAGCACGATCAGATGGTTGTTCGCGCCGGCGTCGGCCTGCTGATCTTCGACGCCGGCCTTGTCGTGCCGGGAGCCGTAGGCGACATACATCTCACAACCGATGATCGGCTTGACCTTGTTCGCCTTCATCGCGTTGTAGAACTCGACCGCGCCGAACATGTTGCCGTGGTCGGTGATGGCGCAGGCCGGCATGCCCAGCTGGGCGACTTTGGCCGCGAGTTTTTCGGGCCGGGTGGCGCCGTCGAGCAACGAGTATTCGGTGTGAAGATGGAGATGAGCGAAGGACATTCTGGAGCCGGCGGCGACTGTGCCGCCCGCGATCAGTCTAACGGCCGGGACCCTGCTTTTGGCACAAGCTCTTGTGCAGGTGAAGCGCGGCCGACCTCGCCCGCGCAGCCTGTCTACGAATGGTAGATTGAAATACGCCGGTTGTGGCTACCGCCCACCGCGCCGCAGCGTGCGGCGGCCGCTCGGACGGCGCCCGAATGCAGCAGGATTGAGCATCGCACCTGCTTCGACCGCGTTCAGGACGCCGTGGCCGAAGACGCTGTCCACTCCTCCAGCCCCCAGATCGGTCGCTTTCATCTTCAGCGCGTTGATCACGTCCTCCGCTCGCGCGTTCGGCGCGACTGACCAGGCGAGCGCCGCCGCCCCGGCTCCGTGGGGCGCCGACATCGAGGTTCCGCTCTTCACCATGTAGTCGTCAGGGCGATTCATGACGGTCACGGTCGGGTTCCAGGTGGCGATGAGACGCTCGCCATCGATGTTCCGGAGCGCGATCGTCACCGGCCACGCGAAGGTATGCGCGTCGGGATCGCCCGCATTGATGAGCGTGAACTGGTTGACGGTGCTCTCCGCGTAATCGACGATCAGGACCGCCGTCGCTCCCGCCGCTTTCGCGCGGCGCGTCTTGTCGGCGAAGGTGTCCCCGCCCCGGCGGATGATGGCGATGTTGCCCGCGACCGCGGCCGGAAAGTCGCCTGCGCGGCCAAGGCCGCAGTACACGGCGGTGCCGGTGATGGTTCCGCTGGCGGAGCCCTCGAGCGGAGCACCGCTGTACGCGTCGCTCGGAGCGAACACGCCGCTCAACACGCCTTCCCCACCTCGCACGCTGGAGAGGACGTCGACGCCCGGAGCGACGGCGCCGAGGTTCGGACCCTGATTCGAAAATTCTGCGTGCCTCAGCTGATGGTCGACCGCACCGATCGACAGAACTCCCGGATAGGCGCCGGGATACGCGACCGGCATGGCATTCGTTTCCGTCGAATCGTTCCCCGACGCCGCGACGACCAGAATCCCCTCGGCGATCGCCCGCGCCACCGCTTCCCCTTCGGCGATGTTCCGGAGCTGCGCGCCGATCGAAAAATTGATGATCCAGTTGCCGCCGAGCGAACGTTTCTGCCCGATCACCCAGTTGATCGCTGACACCAGGAGATCCGTCGTGCCGGTGCCGTCCGGCTTGAGCGCCTTCACGCCCCACAGTCGCACCTTCGGCGCCACGCCGACGACGCCGATATCGTTGTCGGCCGCGGCGATCGTTCCGGCCACATGCGTCCCGTGGTTGTGATCGTCCATCGGGTCGGTCGTCAGCGTGAGCGCATTGAAGCCGCCGGCGTAAGCGCCGACGAGATCGGGATGCCGGTAATCGACGCCAGTGTCGATGACGACGACATTGACGTTCGCGCCGCGCGTGACGCTCCAGGCCTCGCGCGCGCGAACGATGTCGATACCTGGCGGAATCGTCTGCCCGTCGAGATTGCGCAGAGAGTTGACCGCCGCCTCCGGCGTGACGCCGAGGATGTGGCGGACAGCCACGGGCTCGACGTAGCGAACATTTCCCGACCGCCTCAGCTCCAGCACCTCCGCCTCGGTCAGATCGGCCGCAAACGAATCGAGATGATTGAAGGTGACAACCCTGCGCTCCTGTGACGACACCTCGATGTCGCGAAGAAGCACACGCGCCTGATCGGCACGGGCACCCCATTTCAGTGCGACCACGTAGCGTGCGGTCGCGGCCGAGGCGGCGGAGGCCGCGAGGAAGAGGACGACGGTGGCGGTGAAGAGTCTCATGCGGGTGGGCATTAGTTTAGCGATAAGCTCGGCTCGTTCATCGTTCATCGTTCGTGCCTCATCCAAACGATCGCGCTTTCTCCCACAGGACCGGCCAGGGCGCCCGAAGTCCGCGGCAGAGGAGGACTTCTCCCCCGCTCTCCTCGTTCTCCACTCCGAAGCGATTCTTCACCGTTGCGCGCACATCACATGACTCGAGGAACTCCTCCGCCTCCTTTTCCGACGCGCCGACGATCACCAGCTGTTCCGGCGGCGGGTTGCCGTAGCCGCGATACCAGTGCGAGTTGACGCCGCTGAGCGCGCGAGGCAGCCCGAGGGCGGGGCCGTAGAGGTTGATCGCTCCTGCCTCCCCGTAATTCGACGCGAAGATCGCGGTCCGTGCGCGCTCGTCGGGGGGAATCTGCCGATACACGCCCGCCACGGTCGACACCAGCTCCTGCCACCCGATCTCTTCGACGAAGTTGTCGTGCACGCGCGTGGTGAGATTCCAGAGCTTGGAATTCACGGGCGGAATCGGGAGCATCAGGGCTCCGCTGAAAAGCGCACCGAGAACGACCGCTCCGACGGCGACCGCGAGCGCCGTTTTGTGGGCGATGAACCGCCGCTCCCACACCACGGCGCCGCCGGCCAGCAGCATCGGATACGCCGGCCCCATGTAGTACCCGCGGCCTTCCATCACGAGAAACAGAAGCAGCGTCACGAAGAACATCCACGCGAGCGCCCGGTATCGCCTGATGAAGAACCACAGCCCCGCGAGCCACCACGGAATCGTGAACATGCTGGCCGGAACGAAGAGCTGTTCGATCAGGAAGCCCGACGTCCTTCCGAGCCGCACGTCGCGCTCGTGAATGCTCTTCAGGAATTCGAGCGACACGAAATCGTGGCGGTACTGCCAGACGAGATTGGGCATGGCGATGGTCAGCGACACGCCCACGCCGAGCCACAGCCATGGCGACATGAGGTGACGCCGCAGCGGCGTGAAGACGACGCCCGCAACCAGGCCCGCGACAAAGAAGACAATGGTGTAGCGCGTGAGCACGCCGGCGCCGATCACGGCCCCGATGGCGATCCACCATCGCGGATCATCCGAGCGAATCACACGAATCATCAGCCAGGCGACCAGCACCCACCACAGGAAATCGAGTCCGACGTACTGGAGCAGCGCCCCCTGGATCATGGCCAGCGGCGCGACGGCCGTCATCGCCGCGGCCAGCACCTGCGCGGCGCGGCCGCCGCCGAGGTCGCGGGCCATCAGACCGGCGAGAAGGATGATGAGGCTCTGAGCGAGCGCGGCAGGCACGCGGATGCCCCGCGGGGACGCACCGAAGAGCTCGAACGCCACTCTCGCCACAGCAGGAGTCAGCGGCGGATAGACGACGTACCCCCAATCGAGGTGCCGCGCGTCATCGATGACCTGCAGCTCATCCCGGTGGAAACCGTACCGATGGTTCGTGGCCAGATGGACGAAAAACACGCCTGCCGCGATCATCGCGACCAAAGTGATGCCCTGACGAGGTTTATCGGCCATCGTGGATGTCGGATGGTACGGGCCTATCCGCCGAAAGTTCGAGCTTTTTTCTACCGATCGGCGAATTTCTTTGCCGGCCCGCAGAACCGAATATGGAGCCTCGACACGAGGACAATTCGATGGCCAAAGAGGAGAAGCGGAACGCCCGCCGTATTCGTCTCCAGCCGCCCGCTGCCGGTGACCTCTCACACGTGCCTGTATCCGTCGCCGACTTGAGTACCTCCGGCGCGCGTATCCAGCACGACACGCGGCTGCTCTTTCAACCGGGCAAGCGCTTCACACTTTCGTTCACATGCGACGGGGAAAAGTTCTCGATCCCCTGCAACGTCGCGCGTTCACGGCTGGACATCCAGAACTCGGCGCATCGGAAGGTCTATACGACCGGCGTGAAGTTCGTCGACATGACCGAGGACATGGAGGAGCGTCTCTGGGGACTCCTCGGCGTGCTCGCCATCGACGTCCTCGCACACGAGGCCGCGTCGCACGACGAGTATCAGTTCACGATCATCGCGAACTGACTGGACCTTGGACCTTGGTCCAAGGTCCAAGGCCCAAGGTCCAGGTTTACTTCCCCCCGGCCGCGCTCGCGATTCTCGTCTTGGCTTTCGGCAGGAACTGGGACGCCGAAAGCCAGTTCCGGTCCGGGTAATACGCGAAGATCGGCGACCCGCCTCGGATCGTATTGATCAGCTTTTTCGATACCTCGGCGCGCACCGCCGGGCATCCCCAGCTGCGACCGAGGCGTCCGAATGCGCGGATCGCCAGCGAGCTGACGTAGTTGGCGCCGTGCATCACGATCGCGCGATCCCACGCGTTGTCGTTCACGCCGCGCTCGAGTCCGCGAAGGCGAAGCGAGTATCCGTTGCTGCCGAAGTAGGTGTCCGCCGTGACGAAGAGGCCAAGGCTGGTGGCGAGGCTGCCGTGGCGGTTCGAGAAGACCGTCGGAATGTTTCCGCCGCTGTTCTTGCCGTGCGCGACGAGCTCGCGATACAGGAGCTCGCGCTTCTCGAGGTCGAATACGAAGAGCCGCGGCTCGGTCGACGGGATCGAATAGTCGATGACCGTCAGCAGGTCGCGCCGCTTGAGCAGGCCCTTGTCGCTGGCGCAGGCGGCGGCGTCGAGGGCGAGCCGGAGAACGTCCGACTTCAGTCCGCGGGCCTGGGTGACCAGATAGGAGATGGTCGATTCGGATGGCTTCGCTCCGCACGGAGTCGCAGCGCTGAGATCAGCTGCCGTCAGGACGAGCAGCGCCGAAAGGGATAGAAAAAGTCTCTTCATGGCACCCTGGACAATTTGTGGATTCACGAGGGCCGGGACCGACCGGAAGCCTCGTGTGTTTTTCCAAATAATATCAAACCGGCTCGTTAAAATCCCGGGAGCCGTTTTTGGGCGGGCGGAAAGGTGAAAACGTCGAGGGACCAGCCCTCCCCGGCCAGGGTATCGACCCGCTCGAGCGCTCCCTGAAGGTGGTGAGCGGCGGCGGCGCTGACGAGGACGGGGACCGTATCGGTGGCGGCGGCCTGGACGCGCGCAGCGACCTCAACCATATCCGCTCCGCGCAGGCCGGAGTGCACGCCGATGGCGATCTTCAGGTCGTGGCCGAGGCGGCGGCTGACCGCGTCGACGTTGCTGAGCATTCGCTGGGCTGCATGGACAGCCGCGCCGGCGTGATCGGTCCTCGAAAAAGACGCGACGAGCGACTCCCCCTCGGCCCGGTCGATCGCGCCGCGCTCGTCGGCGACGATCCCGGCGAGCACGCGCTGAAGGTCACCTACGACGCGCTCCGGCCCGTTGCCCGGATTCCGAAGTGTGGCCAGCAGGACCGATCCCTCCGATCGCTTACGCGGTGCGCGTTCGACGTGCGCGATCTCGGACGCCTCCACAGCGGGCTGAGGTAGCGGCTCCTGTCCCGATCCGGACAGCGCGACGAGGATCGCAACGGCGCCGATGAGCGCGGCGACGCCGCCTGCAAGCGCGAACCGGGTCGAGCCGCCTGCCGCGGAGGCGATGACGCCGGCGGCGCAGAGTAATGTGAGGATGGCAGCGATCCGTGCGGCCTTTGGCGCAGGCATTGAGGCCGCGTATGGTAACGCAGAGATCAGCTGTCGAAGGCGGCGCCGCCGAGGCGGATCGGACGTCCGGTCGGACGCGCGCCGGGGTCGACGCGGCCGTCGAGAAGCTCACGCAGATTCGTCATCTCGAGGAAGAGATGCCGATGACGGATGCAATGCACCGCGATCGCGAAGAAGAGAACGGCGACGATCCCCAGAAACACGATGGACGCGGGACTGGCGGCCGGAAGCGGCGGCGGAGAGGCCTTGACGAACATCTCCTGCACGACGATCAGGACGAAGAGTGGCAGCGGAAACGCGACCGAGATCGAAAGGAATCGGCTGGCCTGCACGCGGAAGTACGGGCGCATGGACAGCAGTCCCAGTCCGACGAAGAATCCGAGGAAGAGCGACGCGGCAAGGTGAATCTCGCTGAGCGCGGCGAGCAATCCCCGATCGGCCACGACGGCCATGCGGGCCTGGAGGAACAGGACACCTGCGAGGGCGATCATCGCGCCGCTCACGGCAAAGATGGCCATGAACGCACCGAAGAGATTTCTGGCCGCGAGGAGCGCGGCCATTCGCAGGAAGATCGCCGCGGAGGCCAGACCGGTGACCAGGGCGACCACGATCGCCCATCCGGCGCGCGGCGAGAACGCTCCTTCCGCTCCGACCGCGGCGAACGCAAAGGTACCGCTCTGAATCTGTCGCGCGGCCTCGGCCGCGCTGGTCAGCGCCAGGAAAAGGCAGAAGGCCGTCCCGGCGTAGAACAGAACCTTGGGCATGGCGGTCTCAATAGTACAGCGTGCCGCGAAATCCTACTCTTCCTTCATCGAGATGATGTGATCCAGCCGGATCTCCACCTCGCCGGAATCCGCTTCGAACTTGACGAACTCGGCGCCGTTGGCGGTGTAGACGTCGGAGATGCGTCCCCGTTCCTTCTGGGTGACGCCGTTGAGGTCGAACTCGAGCTCGACCTCGTTCTTGTGCATCGCGGCGGCTTCGAGCTGATCGTGGTAGTCGCACGAAACCGGTTCGTAACGTTCCTCTGCCATTGAGGTCCCTCCGACAGTGCTCCAATACACGTTTAGTGCCGCATCAATCCGATTTTGGATTTTGGATTTTGGATTCAGATCAATCCAAAATCCAAAATCCGAGGATGCGATATCATCGACTACCGCACAATGAACGTCCCATCGCTGTTCGCCCTGAACAACATCGCGGCCTGGATGCCGCTGCTGTTCGCGGCTCTGCTGCTCGTAATCCTGATCGTGTCGTTCCGGTCGCGGGCCGTGGTCTTCTGCCAGTACCTCGAGGCAATGACCGGCGTGAAACTGAGCCCGACCGACGTCAAGCGCGAGTTCGCCGCCGGCGGCCGCAACGGCGTCCGGGAAATGTTCCTCGACCTCATCATCCGCGAGGATCTCAAGGAAGGTCCGATCGACATACCCGAGCAGGGAACGTCCGCTGAAGACCCGCAAGAACCGTCACCAGATCGTCACGCGACCGGCGGCATCTGACCGGCGGACCCGCGTTGTACGCTCAGCGGGCTATTGGCTCCTGGCTCTGGGCTCTTGGGCCGCTTCGGCCACGAGACCCCAGAGCCCACAGCCAATAGCCCACAGCCAGATTAAAAAGGAGATTCAATGCTTCGTTCAACGTTGATCGCCACGCTCTGCGCCGCTGTCATTCCGGTGCTTTCCGTGGCCCAGGGCAGCAAGCCGTCCGGCGGCGATTCGATCCTGCCGTTCAAGGCCACCGAGAAGACGCTCGAAAACGGCCTCAAGGTGATCGTCGTCCCGACCGGTTTCCCGAACATCGTGTCGCTGCAGATCCCGGTGCAGACCGGATCGCGCAACGAAGTCGAACCGGGCAAGTCGGGCTTCGCGCACTTCTTCGAGCACATGATGTTCCGCGGCACGCCGAAGTATTCGAATGACGCCTACACCGCGATCATCACGAAGGCCGGCGCGCGGCAGAACGCCTACACCTCCGACGACCTGACGAATTACCACGTCACGTTCGCGAAGGAAGACCTCGAGAAGATGCTCGAGATCGAAGCGGACCGCTTCCAGAACCTCACCTACTCGGAAGAAGCGTTCAAGACCGAAGCGCGCGCCGTCCTCGGCGAATACAACAAGAACAGCGCGAACCCGATCCGCAAGATCTACGAGGTTCAGCGCGACGCCGCGTACAGCACGCACACTTACAAGCACACCACGATGGGCTTCATCAAAGACATCGAGGACATGCCCAACCAGTACGCGTATTCGAAGATCTTCTTCGACCGCTGGTATCGCCCGGAGCGCACGACGGTCATCGTCGCCGGCGACGTAGACCCGGCGAAGGTCATCCCTCTCGTCGAGAAGTACTGGGGCGGCTGGAAGCGCGGCACGTACAACGTCGACATCCCGCGGGAGCCCGAGCACAAGGGCCCCGTTTACGCGCACGTCCCCTGGAACTCCCAGACCCTTCCCTGGGTCACGGTCGCCTTCCACGGCCCCTCGATCTTCGACTGGACCGACAATGCCGCCCTCGACGTTCTTCTCGACCTCGAGTTCGGGCAGACATCGGACCTCTACAAGCGCCTCGTCGAGGAAGAGCAGAAAGTCGATCAGCTCTTCGCATGGGGCGCGGGCAACTTCGATCCTTCGCTGACCACCGTGTGGGCGCGCGTCAAGGATCCGAAAGACACGATCTACGTCCGCGACCAGATCATGCGCACGTTCGCCCAGCTGCGGACGAGACAGCTCGACGCACAGCGCGTCGCCGATGCGAAATCGAATTCGCGCTACAGCTTCCTCCGCCGCCTCGACAACACCGACGCCATTGCCGGCGCCATCGCCGGCTTCGCGCACTACGAGCGTTCGTACGACACGATCAACAAGTACTACCGCGCGCTCGCCACGATCACGCCGGAAGAGATCCAGAAGACCGCGAACAAGTATTTCACCGACAGGAACCTGGTCGTGACCACGCTCTCCCGCGAGCCGCTGCCGGAGGCGATCTCCAAGCTTCCCTCGATCGCCAGCTTCGCGCCCATGACGAGCGCGTCGGCCACAGCCGATCAGGCGGCCGGGATCCGCTTCATCACCCAGAAGTCCGTGCTGCCGAACGTGATGACGAAGCTCCTCTTCACGATCGGCTCGGCCCACGATCCGAAGGGAAAAGAAGGACTGGCAGCGCTCTCCGCCGCGATGATCACCGAAGCGGGATCGAAAGCGCTCCCGATCTCGGAGATCAACAAGATCCTCTATCCGATGGCCGGATCGTTCGGCAGCCAGGTCGACAAGGACATGACGACGTTCACCGCCGTCGTCCATCGGGACAACTGGACGAAGTTCGCCGACACGATCCTCCCGCAGCTCGTCGCGCCGGGGTTTCGTGAGGAAGACTTCAAGCGCCTCAAAGACTCGCAGCTGAACACGCTCAAGCAGGACCTCCGCGCCAACAACGAGGAGGAGCTCGGCAAGGAACAGCTCCAGAACGTCATCTACGCCGGCACTCCGTACGGCCACACGATGCTCGGCACCGTCGCCGGGATCGAAGCGATCACGCTCGACGACGTGAAGCGCTTCGTCGCCGAGCATTACACCCGCGAGTACCTCGTCGTCGGACTCTCCGGCGATTACACGGCCGACATCGAGAAGAGCATTCAGGACGCGGTCGCAAAGCTGCCCGAAGGAAAGAAGGGCTCGAGCGCCACGGGAATCGCGTCGCTTCCGGCGATCAAGGGCGATGAGCCGTCCGGCCTCGAGCTTCAGATCGTCCAGAAGGAGACCCGCGCCACCGCGATTTCCATGGGCCATCCGATCGCGGTCACGCGCAATCATCCCGACTTCGCCGCGCTCAACGTCGCGCGAGCGTGGCTCGGCGAGCACCGCGCCTCGTCGGGTCAGCTGTACAACCGGCTGCGCGAAGTACGCGGTCTCAACTACGGCAACTACGCGTACATCGAGTACTTCAATCGCCCGGGCGCACAGTTCTTCCCCAGCCCGAACATCGCCCGTCGCTCCCAGATCTTCGAGATCTGGATCCGCCCCGTGGTGCCGGAGAATGCGCAGATGGCGATGCGCATCGCCCTCCACGAGCTGCAGAAGCTCATCGACAACGGCCTTACCCAGGAACAGTTCGAGACCACCCGCGACTATCTGATGAAGAACGTCTACCTCATGACCGCCAACCAGAACCAGCGCCTCGGATACGCGCTCGACTCGTGGTGGTACGGCATGCCTGAGTACACGGAAGCCATGCGCGGCCGCTACGCGAAGCTGACGCGCGACGACGTGAACAAGGCCATCAAAAAGCACCTCTCGGCGAAGAACCTGCACGTGGTCGTGATCACGAAGGACGCGGCCGGGTTGAAAAACCTCCTGGCGAAGGACGAATTTTCGTCGATCAAGTACGACGCTCCGAAGCCGGAGCTGGCCGAAGAGGACAAAGTCATCGGCGCCTACAAGCTGGATATCAAGCCTTCCAGCGTGACCATCGTCCCGGTGGACGAGGTCTTCGCGAAGTAGACACGGATGTTGCACACTGGGCGGCGACATGAAACGAGCTGTCGCCGCCCTTTTTCTTTTTGCGATGTCCGCGTCTGCCCAGACCTCGGACGAAATCACGTTCAACCGCACATTCCTTCTGAAGAACGTGACCGGGACGCTTTCCAACCCCGGTCCCGCGCCGCACCATCCGCACCTCTTCGAGCGCGGCGCCTGGACGACGTTCTACGAAGGCGCCGCCTTCGCGACCTACAGTTACGAGGTCGGCCCCGAGGAGCAGCGGAATGAAGTCTTCTCGACGAACTGGTTTGCGGCCGGCGCCCAGCGCGCGATCGGGTCGCGCGGCCTGCTGCTGTTGCGCGGACGCATCTCCCTCGAGCCGTACACCGTTCCTGAAGACGGGTATCCCCAGATGCTGCAGTTCGTGTCGGAAGAGAGCGGCGGGCCGCTCCTCGATTCGATGCGTCCGCACGATCTCATCGGCGAGGCCGCCGTTCACTTCGCGTATCGCGTGACGAGCGCGTCGTTCCTGCATCTGTATGCCGCACCGGCCGGCACGCCCGCTCTCGGTTTC
Organism: uncultured Acidobacteriota bacterium; assembly: GCA_937870635.1. Classification (GTDB taxonomy): domain Bacteria; phylum Acidobacteriota; class Thermoanaerobaculia; order Gp7-AA8; family Gp7-AA8; genus DATLEX01. The sequence continues at coordinate 133,241 of CALMZP010000147.1, forward strand.
GTCCCCTACGCGCAGCGTCTCTCCTCCGAAGAATTCGCCGAGGCGCCGTACTCGTATGACGTGCAGGAGACGTTCTATGACTCGTCGAGCGTCGTCACCGCCGGGTACGGATCGCGATGGCTCTCGCTCGAAGGCAGCGTGTTTCACGACGCGGTGACCACGGGAAGGCACTCGGACATCCCCGACGGCGACATCGACTCGCGCTCCGCGCGGCTGACGATCACGCCGACGCGCAATCTCTCCCTGCAGGTTTCACGAGGCGAGCTGGGAGACGATGAGCGCGAGGTCGACTCCGCGTCGATCGCCCTTGCGAACGAGCGCGCCTCCCTCAGCGCCATCTACACGAAGCGCACGAGCCGCCTTGGAGAGGAACTGGCGGCCGGAACATTCGAGACGACGTTTCGCGTGGGCCGGGGCACGTTCATGGCCCGCGCCGAATCCGTCGACCGTCCTTCCGGATTCCTCGGTAACCTCGAGGTTGATCGCACGTCGCACTTCGCATTCGGGTATCTCTACGACTTCATGGCCGGCGCATATCGCGGCGGCGTCGGCGTGAACCTCGACTACCACACGCAGACGCACGACATCGAGCATCTCTACGGCCACAAACCGCAGGCGATCTACGTGTACGCAAGGTTCCGGACGGACGCCGCCAGGAAGTAATGAATTCATCCCGAGCGAAGCGAGGGTGACTTCATCTCGAGCGAAGCGAGGGTGACTTCATCCCGAGCGAAGCGAGGGATCTCCGGAAGCACCGGCACGATCGGGGCTCGAAGCCCCATTCACCACTCACCATTCACCATTGAACATTCACCATTCCCGTACTCTGCTGCAAGAGACGGGAATGGTGAATGTTGAATGGTCAATGGTGAATGGTGAATGGCGTTCGTGTGGAGAAATCCTGCCGGTGGTACCGGAGATCCCTCGCTCCGCTCGGGATGAACCTTTGGCTACTCCCCCAGCTTCATTCGCAACTCGGCCAGAACCCGTTCCAATTCACCAATCCGCTCCTCCAGCCGCGCCACCCTTGTGGACAACGGCTCGCCGCCGCCCACCGCCGCAACTGGCGCCTCGACCGGTGCCGGCTCGGCGATCTCTCCGCCGACCGTGTGCGCCCAGCGCTCTTCCTTCTGACCGGGCCGGCGGGCCAGCCGCTGAACGAGCGGCTCGCTGTGCGCGGCCATGTCGCGCAGCGATTCCTCGACCTGGGTGACGCTGTCGAATTGCTGAAGCCGGTCGCTGCGTCCGCGCAGCTCGCCCGCGGTTTGCGGTCCGCGCAAAAAGAGAAGCGTCATCAGAGCCTTCTCCGATCGATTCAGATGCCAGACTGTGTCGAG